>NZ_JBIAMW010000003.1:0-703881 GCF_042874315.1 Nocardia sp. NPDC004068 | reverse complement strand
TTTTGAAGGATCACGCGGTGACCACCCTCTACTCGGCTACGACACGCCACCACTTCGCTGGCGTCCGGTCGTACACCATCCTGCTGGACACAACCCTCGAACACCCCCCTTCGGCGACGCCGATACACATATCCGATCTGCGTTCGGATACCAGAAGACCCCCGCATACGTCTCCCGCATGTCGGGGGCCCTTCTCTACCGAGCCGCCTGGGGGAATCGAACCCCCGACCTTTTCATTACGAGTGAAGCGCTCTACCGACTGAGCTAAGGCGGCGTGCCTTGCGGCGTGGTGAGTCTATCGGAGCGGGGGGGTCGGGGGGAAATCGGCGGGGGTCAGGGGGTGCGGGCGGTGATGAGGGTGGCGACCATGGCGGCTACGGCGAAGCGGGGTTTGACGTTGAGGTCTAGGGCCTCTCGGCAGGAGAGGACGGCCTCGATGGCGCGGAGGAGGTTTTCGGGGGGGACCTCGGCGGCCAGGTCGCGGATCTGGTCGGGGAGGTCGGGGTGGGTGAGGGGGATGGGGGTGGTGGGGTCGGGGCGGGCGGCGCCGAATTTGACGGCCAGGGCGTCTCGGTAGAGGCCGGCTACGTCGATGAGGGCGCGGTCGAGGGAGTCGCGGCCGGTGCGGGTGGCGCGGGATTTCTGGCGGCGTTCGAGGTCTTTGAGGGCGCCCGCGGAGCCTCGGGTGGCCGACGCGGTGCCTTTGCCGGTGCCGCCCGCGCCGAGGGCGGTGGCGAGTTCCTCGCGTTCGCGTTCGTCGCGGGCGGCGCTGACCTGTTTGGCCTCCTCCTCGGCGGCCTTCACCAGTTCGTCGGCGGCGGCGTAGGCCGCGGCGGGACGGGCGGTGGCGGCGACGAGGGCGAGGGCGCGTTTGCGGCGGGTGCGGGCCTCCTCGTCGGTGGCCAGGCGGCGAGCGCGGCCGACGTGGCCGCCGCTGATCGAGGCGGCCCACGCGGCGGTGTCGGCGTCGAGGCCGTCGCGTTCGCGCAGCACCTGGGCGATCGCGGGGACCGACGGGGTGACCAGGTGGACATGGCGGCAGCGCGAACGCAGGGTGATGGAGATGTCCTCGGGGTCGACCGAGGGCGCGCAGAGCAGGAAGACCGTGCGTTCCGGCGGCTCCTCGACCACCTTCAGCAGCACGTTCCCCGCCGCCTCGGTCAACCGGTCCGCGTCCTCCACGACGACGACCTGCCAGCGGCCGGTGCTGGGGCGCCGGGCCGCGACCTGAACGATCTCGCGCATCTCCTTGGTGCCGATGCTCAGCCCCTCGGGCACGACGCGGCGGACATCGCCGTGCGTGCCGGCCATCGTGGTCGTGCAGGCGTGACAGTGACCACAACCGGGCGTGCCCGGATCGGTGCACTGCAACGCCGCCGCGAAACACAGTGCCGCGACGGACCGTCCCGAACCGGGCGGCCCGGTGAACAACCACGAATGCGTCATCGCCGAGGACGGCTCCCCGCTGCGCGCCGCCACCGCCGCGGCCGTCAGCTCGGACTCGACCGCATCCTGACCCACCAGCCGATCGAAGACTCCAGCCACGCGCTACACCCTAGCCAAGGTCAGGAACCCCGCTGATAGGTGCTGTTCGCGCCGTCGAGCGCCTCGCGGATGATGTCGGCGTGGCCGCTGTGGTGCGCGATCTCCCGCAGAATGTGCAACAGCGTGAAACGCACTGTCTGCCAAGTCCTTTCGGGCGCCCACGGGGCGGTCGGCTTGGGGATGGAGGTGTCGAGGCTGTCGACGGAGCGGATGAGTTCGGCGGTGTCGGCCGCGACGGTCTCCCACTCCTTCAGCAGGCCCTCGATGGTCTCCTCGGGGCCCAGCCGGTACTCCGAATCGAACTGCGACACATCGACTTTCGCGTTCTCGTCGCGCTCGACCAGCACCGTGTACCAGTGCCGCTCACAACTGACCAGATGATGCAGCAGGCCGCCGAGCGTCAGTTCGCTCACGGTCGTGCGTTGCCGGGCCTGCTGGTCGTCGATGCCGCGCAAGGTGATCCAGAACAGCTCGCGCTGATCGTCGAGCATCGCGATCAGATCGTCGCGCTCCTGGGCGATCGAGGGGACGGTCATCGAATGTCCTTCCGCTGGACGTGCTCGGATGGCTCGTCACGCTACGGCAGGGCACCGACAGAAAACGGACAACGGCCGATTCCCGCTATCTCGCTTTCGCCGCGGTCGTCTTCTTGGCCGCCGCCTTCTTCGCGGGGGCCTTCTCCGCCGACTTGGTGGTCTTCTTGGCCGTCGTCGCCTTCTTGGCGGTGGTCTTCTTCGCCGCCTTCTTGGCCGTCTTCTTCACCGGCGCCTTCGCGCGGCGATCGGCGAGCAGTTCGGCCGCCCGCTCGTCGGTGATCGACTCGACCTCGTCGCCCTTGCGCAGGCTGGCATTGGTCTCGCCGTCGGTGACATACGGGCCGAAGCGACCGTCCTTGATCACCATCGGCTTCCCGGTGGCCGGATCGGCGCCCAGTTCGCGCAGCGGCGCGGCGCTGGCGGCCTGACGACCGCGGCGCTTGGGTTCGGCGTAGATCTTGAGCGCCTCGTCCAGCGTGACGGTGAAGATCTGGTCCTCGCCGGTCAGCGAGCGGGAATCGGTGCCCTTCTTCAGATACGGCCCGTAGCGGCCGTTCTGCGCGGTGATCTCCTCGCCGCTGGCCGGATCGACGCCGACCACCCGCGGCAGCGACAGCAACTTCAGCGCGTCGTCGAGGGTGATCGTGGCCAGATCCATCGACTTGAACAGCGAACCGGTCCGCGGTTTCGGCGCGGCGGCCTTCTTCGTGCCCTTCTTGGCCTCGGCGTCGGCCTCCGGCTCGGGCAGGACCTCGGTGACGTAGGGCCCGAATCGGCCCTCCTTGGCCACGATTCGATGCCCGGTCTCCGGATCGACACCGAGTTCGCGGCCCTCCTGCGGCGTCGAGAACAGCTTCTCGGCGACCTCGGGGGTCAGCTCGTCGGGCGGCAGATCGTCGGGCAGGTTGGCGCGCTGCGAGATCGGGTCGCCGTCGGGATCGTCGGGGTTGACGACCATCCGCTCGAGATAGGGACCGAACCGCCCGACGCGGACCACCACATCGCGGCCCTCGTCGTCGGTGAACATCTTGATCGAGTTGATCTCGCGGGCATCGATGTCGTCGAGCCGCTCGCCGACCATCCGCTTCAGCCCGCCCGAGCGCGCGACCGAACCCTCGGCGCCGTGGTCGCCGCCGAAATAGAAGCTGGACAACCAGTTTCCGCGTCGTTCGCGACCGCCGGCGATGGCGTCGAGATCGTCCTCCATGGCCGCGGTGAAGTCGAAGTCCACCAGCCGCCCGAAGTACACCTCGAGCAGTCCGACCACCGCGAACGCGACCCACGAGGGCACCAGCGCGTTGCCGCGTTTGTAGACGTAGCCGCGATCGAGGATGGTCTTGATGATCGAGGCGTAGGTGGACGGGCGGCCGATGCCCAGTTCCTCGAGCGCCTTGATCAGCGACGCCTCGTTGTAGCGCGGCGGCGGATTGGTCGTATGCCCGTCCGGGGTGAGTTCGGTCGCGGTGACGCCCTGGCCCTCGTCGAGCGCGGGCAGTCGCGATTCGGCGTCGTCGGACTGGCTGCCGCTGTCCTCGTCGACGCTCTCGACGTACGCCTTGAGGAAGCCGGGGAAGGTGATCGTGCGGCCGGACGCGGAGAACACGCACTCCTCGCCGGTGCCCGCCACACCCGTGATGCGCACGGTGAGCGTGGTGCCGCGCGCGTCGGCCATCTGCGAGGCGACCGTGCGCTGCCAGATCAGCTCGTAGAGCCGGAACTCGTCCTGATCCAGGCGCGACGCCAGTTCACCCGGCGTGGCGAAGGTGTCGCCCGCGGGGCGGATGGCCTCGTGCGCCTCCTGCGCGTTCTTGACCTTGCGGGTGTACTGCCGCGGGGTCGGGTGCACGAACTGCGGACCGTAGAGCTGGGTCGCCTGGGCGCGGGCGGCCGCGATCGCCGACTCCGACAGGGTCGTGGAGTCGGTACGCATATAGGTGATGTAGCCGTTCTCGTACAGCCGCTGCGCGACCCGCATCGTGCGCTCGGAGCCGAACCGCAGTTTGCGGGCGGCCTCCTGCTGCAATGTCGAGGTCATGAACGGCGCGTACGGGCGCCGGGTGTAGGGCTTGGACTCGACCGAGCTGACCCGGAAGTCGCTGTCGCCCAAGGCTTCCGCGAGCCGCCGGGCGTGGCCCTCGTCGAGGACGGTGACACCGCTGGTCTTCAGCTGGCCGTCGGAGCCGAAGTCCCGTCCGCCCGCGACGCGATTGCCGTCCACCGTGACCAGGCGGGCGCCGAAGGTGCGCGGGTTGGCCGCGTCGCTCGCGCCGCCCCCGGCGTCGAATTTGGCTGCGATATCCCAGTATTCGGCCGAGCGGAACGCCATGCGCTCGCGCTCGCGCTGCACGACGATGCGGGTCGCCACCGACTGCACGCGGCCCGCCGACAGGCGCGGCATGACCTTCTTCCACAGCACGGGGCTGACCTCGTAGCCGTAGAGCCGGTCCAGGATGCGGCGGGTCTCCTGCGCGTCGACCAGGTCGTTGTCCAGATCCCGGGTGTCGGCCGCGGCCGCGCGGATGGCGGGCTCGGTGATCTCGTGGAACACCATGCGGCGCACGGGGATCTTGGGCTTGAGGGTCTCCAGCAGGTGCCAGGCGATGGCCTCGCCCTCGCGGTCGGGGTCGGTGGCCAGGTAGAGCTCGTCGGCGTCCTTGAGCAGGTTCTTCAGCTCGGAGACTTTGCCCTTCTTATCGGGGCTCACGACATAGATCGGCTCGAAGTCGTTGTCGACGTCGACGCCGAGGCGGGCCCACGACTGCCCCTTGTATTTGGCGGGCACGTCGGCGGCGCCGCGCGGCAGGTCGCGGATGTGGCCGACCGAGGCCTCGACGACATAGCCGCGGCCCAGGTAGGGGGCGATCTTCTTGGCCTTCGTCGGGGACTCCACGATCACGAGACGACGCAGGGCGCGGCCCTGGTCGGGCGCTGCCTGGGATTTCGGCGCCGCACCGCGGTCTCGTGTTGCCACCGGCGAACACACCTTTCCTGTCGACCCGCGCGGGCGCGTGGCGCGCAGCGCGCGGCTGGGGCATGTGGCGGAGACAGATGTCTCCCACCAGAGACGTTTATACCTGGTTGTACGACCGCAGCTGGTCTACGGCGTGTTGGAATGCCCCGTTTCCGGTCGAGTGTACTGCCCCCGGATACAGCTCGTCCCCCACCGCAGGTGGGCGGTGAGGGACGAGCGGATCGAACTTACGCGCTCAGCTGATGGCGCGAACTCCGGTGGCCTGCGGGCCCTTGGTGCCCTGGCCGACCTCGAACTCGACCTTCTGGTTCTCCTCGAGGGTGCGGAAGCCCGACCCCTGGATCTCGGAGTAGTGGACGAAGACGTCAGCGGAGCCGTCCTCGGGCGCGATGAAGCCGAACCCCTTCTCCGCGTTGAACCACTTCACAGTTCCCTGTGCCATTCTGTTCCTTCTCTTTCCATACCGGAACGGCGGACAACTTTGGTTCGTCCACCGGGTCCGTTCCGACCGCTGTACTCTGTTCCCCCTGCAGGAAGCATCAAGCACACCGTTCGCAACACCGATCCTGCTGATGGTTTGGACTTTGGATCCGTTCCCTCGAACACAGAAGCTTGCGACCAGGAACCACTTAACCATGTCTCCGGGCAATTCAACAGTCGAGTTACCGACAATTTGCAAAAAAGATGATCTTGCGAATGCGCAGGTGAGGCGCACAATGCTGTTATCCGTACTTGGAGTAGGTTTGCTTCCGGATAACCCATCGACCGTCAGGGAAACACGCTGTGACACAGGTCGCTACTCGGTAGTGAAATGGCAGGTAGACCTCTTGCAACACACACCGTTCACACAATCCCTGGCCGCCCCGGGTCCGGTCGGATGAATCCGGGCGAGCAGACGCTGCGGACGAGACCGCGCGCGGAGTCGAGCTATGGCCGATCGTTGCTCAATCGTGTCCTCACCGAGCATCCGGATGGCGACCTCCGCCTGACCCACGTCAGCGACCTTCCGGCCCGCCCGGCCCGGGTCACCTCCTGGCCTTCCTGGGTATCGCCGGATGTGGTCGCCGCGTTTCAGGGGTGCGGTATCGACGCGCCGTGGTCGCATCAGTCCCGCACGGCCGATCTGGCCGCGAGCGGGCGGCATGTGGTGCTGTGCACGGGGACCGCGTCGGGAAAGTCGCTGGGCTATCAGCTGCCGGTGCTGACCGCGCTGCGCGCGGATCCGCGCGCGACGGCGCTGTACATATCGCCGACCAAGGCGCTGGGCGCGGATCAGCTGCGCGCGACGGCCGCCCTCACGCACGAGGGGCCCTTGCGCGACGTCCATCCCGCGACCTACGACGGCGACACCCCCGCCGAGATCCGGCAGTGGGTGCGCGCGAACGCGCGGTGGATCTTCACCAATCCGGACATGCTGCATCTCGGCCTGCTGCGCTCGCATCAGCGCTGGGCCCGGGTGCTGCGGCGGCTGCGCTACGTCGTGGTCGACGAATGCCACGCCTACCGCGGGGTTTTCGGCTCGCATGTGGCGCTGGTGCTGCGCCGGCTGCGACGGCTGGCCCAGCGCTACGGGGCCGATCCGGTGTTCGTGCTGTGTTCGGCCACCACCGCGGACCCGGCCGAGGCGGCGTCCCGGCTGATCGGCGCGCCCTGCGTGGCGGTGACCGAGGACGGATCCCCGCGGGGCGCGCGGACCGTCGCCCTGTGGGAACCCGCGCTGCTGGCCGCGACCGGGGAGAACGGCGCGCCGGTACGCCGCCCGGCCACCGCGGAGGCCGCCCGGATCATGAGCGAGCTGATCGCCGAGGGCGCCCGCACGTTGACGTTCGTGCGGTCGCGACGGGGCGCGGAGACCGTGGCGATGGAGGCCCGGCGGCTGCTGGCCGAGGTGGATCCGCTGTTGGCCGAGCGGGTCGCCGCGTATCGGTCGGGGTATCTGGCCGAGGACCGGCGCGAGTTGGAGGCGGGCCTGGCCGACGGTTCGCTGGTCGGCGCGGCGACGACGACGGCCCTCGAACTGGGCGTGGACATCGCGGGGTTGGACGCCGTGGTGATCGCGGGCTTTCCGGGGACGGTCGCCTCGTTCTGGCAGCAGGCCGGGCGGGCCGGACGACGCACCCAGGGGTCGCTCGTCACGCTGGTCGCCCGCGACGATCCGCTGGACAACTACCTGGTCCACCACCCGCACGCCCTGCTGGGCCGGCCGGTCGAGGCGACGATCACCGATCCGCACAACCCCTATGTCCTGGGACCGCATCTGCTCTGCGCGGCCCTGGAACATCCGCTGACCGACGCCGAGGCGGCCGAGTTCGAGGCCGGTGAACTGCTCGCCGAACTGGCCGAGGAGGGCCTGATCCGCAGGCGACGCCACGGCTCCGGGCCCGGCCGCTGGTATGTCACCGCGGCCACCCAACCCCACGACGCCGTCGACGTGCGCGGCGGCATCGGCACGCCCGTGGCCATCGTCGACGAGGAGAGCGGACGGCTGCTGGGCACGGCCGACGCGGGCCGCGCCCCGGCGACGCTGCACGAGGGCGCTGTCCACCTGCATCAGGGCGAGACGTTCGTGGTGGACGAGCTGGACCTCGACGGCGGTGTGGCCTTCGTGCACGCCGAGCAGCCCGGGTGGACGACCAGCGCGCGCACGGTCACCTCGATCGCGCTGGACGAGATGACCACCGAACACGCGCACGGGGACGTCACCGTCGGCCTCGCGCGGGTGCGCGTGTCGCGGCAGGTCGTCGGCTATCTGCGCACGCTGCCCACGGGTGAGGTGCTGGATCTGATCGAGCTGGATCTGCCGGAGCAGACGCTGCCCACCCGGGCAGTCCTCTACACATTGACGCCCCGGCTGCTGGCCCGCGCCGGGCTGGACCCCAAGCGGGTGCCCGGCGCGCTGCACGCCGCCGAGCACGCGGCGATCGGCATGTTGCCGCTGGTGGCGAGCTGCGATCGCTGGGACATCGGCGGGGTGTCGACCGCCGAACATCCCGACACCGGCCTGCCCACGGTCTTCGTCTACGACGGGCACCCCGGCGGGGCGGGCTTCGCCGAGCGCGGATTCGCCCGGCTGGGCACCTGGCTCACGGCCACGCTGTCGGTCATCGAGTCCTGCGAGTGCCCGGCGGGCTGCCCGTCCTGCGTGCAGTCGCCGAAGTGCGGAAACGGCAATACCCCGCTGGACAAGGCCGGGGCGGCCGCCCTGCTGCGGGTGCTGCTGGCCGAGTTGCCCGAGGAGCCGGGGGATGACGAGAGCGAATCCGAACCGTGACGAAGCGGACATCTCGGTGAGATCGATTCGCTATTCGGCGCGAACGGGCGCGGTCCAGGTCGAAGCGGAACTCGGCCGCGCCCGCCGCGACCGCCGAGGGTCATGGGTCACTGCCAGGCGGAACGATTAAAGAGGAACAAATTCATAATAACTGGTCCATTGCCCCCTGATTAACCGCGCGCGGCGGCCGCAATTCGAATGACGCTTCATCAATCAATTCAGGAATTGGCGGCACGGCAATTCCCGGTAGCGAGTTTCGGACTTCCGCCGAACAACAAGACCGTCCAGCATGTGTCGGCAGTCACCAAATGCCGCCTGCCGCCGACCGATCGTATTCACGATTCATTCGTATCGACCGGACCCGCGCGGGCGGCGGCACGCACGGGCCGGGCGGCGAGCGGTCCCGCCACCACGCTCGCCTCCACTCGTACCGTGACGTCCCAACCTGCGACGTCACATTCGAGCACCCTGGCGCGCATGCGCCGCGCGATCTCCTCCGCGCGCTCACACCCCGTCCCCGAGTCCAGCGCGCCCGCCGCGGCCAGCGCCCCCAGGTCGGCGACCGATTGGGCGCGGTGCCGCGCGGCTATGACGGCACCGACCTGGCCGGTCAGCAGGGTGAGCGCGAGCAGGGCGGCGACGGCCACGCAGGCGAGGACGGTGGCGCCGCCCTCGTCCCGAGCCCGCCCGGGTGCGGTCCGTGCGCGGGCGCTCATTCGCGCACCCCCGGTTCTCGCACGGCCACGGCCTCGGCCCGGAGGACCAGGAGTGGGAGCAGGGGCACGCGGGTGGTGACGGATGCGACGACATTGTCGTTGTCGTCGTGGAGCGCGATGGTCGCGCCGGGTGGGGCGACCCGGCGGGCGGCGGGCAGGGCGGCGGTGTCGGCGCCTCGGGCGCTCAGGCGGGCGGCCTCGCGGGCGGCGTCGACGCAGCGGACCTGCGCCGACGCCGCCAGGAGGGCCGCCAGGCACAGCACGACGACGGCGATGATCGTGCCGAGGGCGATGGCGGCCTCGACGGTCACCGCGCCGCTGTCGCGGTGCGGTTCGGTCAGACCTTCGTGTTCAGGGCCTTGTCGATGATCTTGGTGAGGGCGTTGACGATCGAGTCGCCGGTGACCACGGTGTACAGGACCGCACCGAAGGCGGCGGCCGCGACCGTCCCGATGGCGTATTCGACCGTGCTCATGCCCTCGTCGTCGACCAGTGCGCGGATGAGCCGGAAGCGCAGCTTCCACAGTGTCGATCGCACTGTCGCTCGCATGGATCTCTCCCTTCTGTCGATCCGGTGCGGCCGCTCCGCACCGGAGTCCGGATGTGGTCACAGCAGCCCTCCGCCCAGCAGGCGGCCGGCGAGGCCGATCACCACGGGCACGATGCCCAGGCACAGGAACGCGGGCAGGAAGCACAGTCCGAGCGGGCCGCCGATCAGCACTCCGGCGCGTTCGGCTCGCGCCGCGGCGGCGTCCTCGACCTGGGCGCGGCAGTGCTCGGCCAGTTCGGCGACAGCGCCCGCCAGTGCGCTGCCGGAGCGGGCGGAGCGGCGGACCAGACGGGCGAGAGCGGCCAGGTCACCGGAACCGATGTCGGCGGCGGCCCGCTGCCACGCGGTCGCCGGGTCGGCGCCGAGGGCGAGCAGTTCGGCGGCGTGGCGCAACGCGGTGCGAAGCGGTTCGGCGGCCGCGGTGGAGACCGCGCGGGCGGCGATCGCCACGGGCAGGCCCGCGCGGAGACAGGCGGCGAGGAGGTCGAAGGCGGAGGCGTTGGCGAGGGGGTCGAGGGTCGGGGTGGCGGGCTGTCCGGTGGACCGGTGGGGTGCGCCGGACATGGCGCGCATCCGGGCGAGCGAGGAGCGCGGGCCGGGCACCACGAGCAGCGCCACCCCGAGGAGAACCAGGGCGATCGGGGCTGTGGTCATGGTCGTTCCCCGCGCGGTCGGGTCGGACGCTGCCCGGCTGGGACGCGTACTCGCCCGAGTCGCGGCGACTTTCGAACCGAGTGCCTCCGGTATCGACGCTCGGAGTCAATTCGGGGCCATCGGCCCTGGGGCACGTATTGCTCGCGTGATGCGGGATCGTCGCCGTGTCCACGAGTAACAGATTCGGCTCCGAACAGGTTGCGGCTGTGCCCCTTCCGAGTCGAGGCGAGCGAGTTCGGGCTCATATCAACGCCTTCCGGGTGAGTGAGTCGGTCCAGAGGATGCCGAGGCAGCCGAGAGTCGCGCCGAGCGGCAACAGGACGGTTCCGGCCCCAGGGCGGAGCAGGACGGACAGCGGGCTCGCGCCCATGAGTTGGCCGAGGGTTATGCCGATGAGCGGTAGTGCGGCCAGGACCGCGGCGGTGGCGCGGGGGCCCGCCAGCGCGGCGGTGGTGCGGTCGCGGAAACGGGTGCGGGACAGCAGGTCTTGCCGGGTGGCGGTGAGGAGTTCGGCCAGGGCCAGGCCGTATCGCTCGGCGAGTTGCCAGGCGTCGGCGACCCGGCTCAGGTCCGCGGCTATGGGCGCCCGCGGATCTCGGAGGCCGTCGGCGGCATTGCCGCCGAGGCGGCTGCGCGCCGCGCACGCCGCGAAGGCTCGGGCCGCCGTGCCCGCGCTCTCCTCGGCGGCCGCGGCGGCCGCCGCGCCCGGGTGGGCGCCGACGCGGAGTTCGCCGATCACGACCTCCAGACCGTCGGCCAGGGCGCGGCATTGCGCGACTCGATCGCGGTCGGCTCTGCCGCGGCGCAGACGCACGGCGACGGTGGCTGTGATCAGGGCGGCGGCTATGAGCGGACCGGCACCGACGGCCGCCGTCGCGGCCAGGACACAGCCCAACAAGGCGCGAAAGACCCAGGCAGAGGGCATCTTTCGGGCCGTTCTCGGTGGAGCGAACAGGGCCGAGAAGCGTCGCCTGCCCGCTCCCGACGGCAGGGCCACGAGCGCGAGCGCGAGGACGAGCAGCGGGGCGATCATGAGACCTCCGCGGTCGGGTGCCGGTTGTCGGCCCGCACGTATCGGAAGGCATTGCGCGAGTGGCGGTTCATCGGCGGAGCCTTTCGTCGAGGAGGCGCTCGAGCGCGGGGGCCGCGGGGGTGGGCACGGTGTCGGCATGCCATGCGGGGGTGATGTGGATGTGGTTCTCGGGGGTGCGGGTCACCAGGCCGATCTCCTGGAGGCCGCGGTCGCCGGTCGCGCGCCGGTGCATGTGCAGAACGATCTGAACGGCGGCGGCGAGCTGACTGTGCAAGGCGGGACGCGACATTCCGCCGAGGGCGGCGAGGGCCTCCAGGCGGGCGGGCACCTCCCGGGGAGAGTTGGCGTGCACGGTGCCCGCGCCGCCGTCGTGACCGGTGTTGAGCGCGGTGAGGAGATCCACGACCTCCGCCCCGCGCACCTCACCGATGACAATGCGGTCGGGCCGCATACGCAGCGCCTGGCGGACCAGGTCCCGGACGGTGACCGCGCCGACGCCCTCGACATTCGCGGTCCGCGCGACCAGCCGGACCACATGCGGGTGCGGTGGTGCGAGTTCGGCGGCGTCCTCGACGCATACGATGCGTTCGCTCGGGTCGACCTTGGCGAGCAGGCCCGACAACAGTGTCGTCTTTCCCGCGCCCGTTCCGCCGACGACGAGGAAGGCCAGCCGGGCCCGGACGATCCGGTCCAGCAGCTGTTTCGCCTCGGCGGTGACCGCACCGCCCGCGGCCAGCGCGTCGAGGTCCTGGGTGGCGGGGCGGAGGACCCGCAGGGACAGGCAGGTCCCACCGTGGGCGATGGGTGCGAGGACGGCGTGCAGGCGGACGCCGAACGAATCGCCCACCACGCCTTCGATTTCCGGGAGACGGCCGTCGACCCACGGTTGCGCGTCGTCGAGGCGGCGGCCGGCGGCCAGGGCGAGTCGTTGCGCCAGACGCCGGACGGCGGCCTCGTCGGCGAAGGTGACCCGCGTCCGCCGCAGTCCCTGCCCGCGATCGACCCAGACCGCGTCGGGCGCGGTCACCAGGACGTCGGAGACGCGCGGATCGTGCAGCAGCGGTTCGAGCACACCGACGCCGGTCATCTCGGTCTGCAACAGCCGCAGCGCCCGGAGCAGATCCGTATCCCCGAGCACGCCGCCCGCCTCGGCGCGGATCGCGGCGGCCACCCGCGCGGGATCCGGATCCGCCGCCTCGGCGACCAATCGCTCCCGCACCCGATCCAGCAGCTCCCCCGTCACCAGGCCGCTCATTCCTCGGCTCCCTCAGCCGAATCCGGACGCCGCCATCGATCCGCCCCACGCCAGGTGGGACCGGACGCACAACGCGGGCACTCCTCCCTCCGGGCGACCACATCCCACTGCTGATACCGAATCATGCTGCGCCCGTGAGCCGGAAGACCCCAGCCGCTCATCGCCCCGCCTCCGAGTCCTGGTCATCTTCGGATACGAGCGGGGCATCGGCCCCTTCCTCGGAAGCACGGTCCGACCCGTTCGTCGAAGCGGTCGTGTCGGGAACCTCACCGTCCGGTCCCGGCGTCGATACATCGTCGGAAGCATCGCCCACGAAAACGGCTGCGCGAGAGGTTGACTCGGTGGTGCTCGCCGATGCGCACGACTCACTGCTTGGCGCGTCGTCGTGGAGATGCACAGCGGGTGAGGCGGATTCGTCGAGGTCGTCCGAGGCGTCGGCAAGGTCGGGTGCCGAACTCGGCGAAGGCTCGGGTTTCGGACGTGCGGCTCCCACGATTCGGGACAGCGCCGAATCGAGGATCTCGGAAATCGCTGCCGGGCAACGGGTTCGGGCGGACATGAGCCAGCCGTTGACCGCGGTGGTGGCGGGCAGCGCTCGGAGGAGGTAGCGGAGGCGGGCGGTGGGGCCGGTCATCGGGAAACCTCCGGGAGGGCGTCGAGGATGGATTCGGCGGCGGTGCGGAGCGGGCCGCGGGGGTGGGTCAGGCCGGTGCGTTCCAGGCGGTACGGGAGGCCCGGCTGGGGGCGGAAGGCAGACAGGAGGGGCAGGGAGAGGGCCTGGGCCACATCGGCGCCGCGGAGGCCGCCGGGGGCGGGGCCGCGAACCACCAAGGCCTGATTGGGATTTCGAGGACGGAGGTAGGAGACGACGGCTCGGGCGGCGGCTACCGCGCGGAGGCGGGCGGGGACGACCAGGACCACCAGGTCGGCGGCGTCGAGCATCTGGTCGGTGTGCGGGCCGCGGGCGGTGGACACGTCGCAGACGACCAGGTCCCCGGCCGCGCGGCCCGCCGCGACGACCGCGCGAACCGCGCCGGGACCGATCTGATCGGGTGGGCCGTCGTCGACGCGACCGCAGGACAACAGGCTCAGCCGGGGCGCGACCGCGGGCAGGGCGTCGTGCAGGGCGTGGGCGGCGACGCGGCCGTCCTCGACCACCAGGTCGGGCCAGCGCAGGCCGGCGGTCGTTTCGAGGCCGAGCAGCAGGTCCAGGCCGCCGCCGAGGGGGTCGCCGTCGACGAGCAAGGTGTCGTCGCGGAAGCGCTCGGCGGCGGCCGTGAGGGCGACGGCGGCGGCGAGGACCGAGGCCCCGGCCCCGCCGCCCGCCCCGACGACGGCGACCGCGACGCCATCGCCCGAACCGCGCTGGACGTGGTCGGCGAGGGATGCGATGAGGCCGTCGGCCGCGGCGGGCAGGGGGAGCACGCGATCGCTGCCGACGGCGGCCGCGGCCTGCCAGTCGGCGAGGCCGGGTTCGCCCGCGGTGACGACGATGGTGCCCGCGCGTCGGGGACAGCCGGATTCGGCGCAGGCGCGGGCGTTGGCCGCGTCGAGGATCACCGAACCCGCGGCGAGCCACGCGTGCCGGGCGATGGGTGGCAGCCGTTCGTCCAAGCGGCGATCGGCCGCGGCGGCGATGCGCCGGACCTCGTCGCGCAGACGGTGATCGGTGATGAGGACCAGGGCCGAAGTGGGAAGCGCTGCAAGGGGATTCATGCAGGCCAGCGTGGCTCGAGCCGGGAGCGGGCGACAGGGGGTGAACCACGAATGTGGATAACTACGGGGGTGTGGGCAACTTCGAAAAGTGCTGGAAATAGAGGACGACCCCAGCCGGGGGGGGAGGAGGCTGGGGCCGTCGGGGTTCAGCCCCGGGGGGTCGGGCTGAACGCGCCTGGACCATGTCCAGGTGCCAGCAATACTACACCCACGCCCCGCCCGAAACGCAAGTCCACCGGCCGGGCGTCTTTGCGCCACCGATACCTATCCTGGACGCGTGACGAGTACGCGCCCCGAACGCATCGCCGCCTTCTTCGATCTGGACAAGACGGTCATCGCCAAGTCGAGCGTGTTCGTGTTCAGCAGGCCGTTCCTCGCCCAGGGCCTGATCGATCGGCGAACCGTGCTGGAGAGCAGCTACGCGCACTTCCTGTTCCTGCTCTCGGGCGCCGACCACGATCAGATGGAGCGCATGCGTGAGCATCTGACCAAGATGTGCGCGGGCTGGGACGTGAGCCAGGTGCAGGCCATCGTCGCCGAGACCCTGCACGAGTTGGTCGACCCGCTGATCTACGCCGAGGCGGCGGATCTGATCGCCGACCACAAGATTCGCGGCCACGACGTGGTGATCGTCTCGGCCTCCGGGGAGGAGATCGTGGGTCCGATCGCGGCCGGTCTCGGCGCGACGCACACCGCCGCGACCCGCATGGTGGTCGGAAACGGTAAGTACACAGGCGAAGTCGAGTTCTACTGCTACGGCCCGAACAAGGTCGAGGCGATGAACCGGCTGGCCGCGAGCGAGGGCTACGACCTGTCGCGGTGCTACGCCTATTCGGACTCGATCACCGATCTGCCGATGCTGTCCGCGGTGGGACATCCGACGGCCGTCAATCCCGATCGAAATCTGCGGCGGGAGGCCGTTTCTCGCAGCTGGCCGGTGCTCGAGTTCTCCAATCCGGTCTCGCTGTGGGCCCGCTTCCCGGCGCCGTCGTCGACGACCGTGGCGGCCACGGCGGTGGTCGGCGCGAGCGCGCTGCTGGCGGGGGCGCTCAGCTACCGGCTGCTGCGCCGACGCCGCTGAGAATTATTGCGAACAGCTATCAAAAATAACGCGACTCGCCGGATAACACGCCGAAAAATCGAATCCTTCTCACCCCTTGCTGTGAGGCCGCTCACAGAGTAACAATGGACGCACGGAAGGACGGAAGGCCAAGGTCGCAGCCGGAAGAGAAGGTTCGATCTCCCGACCGGTCCTTCCCAGCACGGACGCCAGGTACCCACGCGGAGCGCGCCGCGACAAGGGCAACAGCGTTGTGGGCCTGCGAGTACCGGGCCGCGACGGCGAACGCCTCGCACGAGTTGCGGGGATCAACCGTCCGGATCGGCGCACCGCCGAGGCCGCAGAACACAACCCGACCAGCACGCATGGTAACCGGGTGGTCCGTGCTAGGCGGGCGGCGATGTCGGTGACGACCACGCCGCCCGCTTCGATGTGTCCGGGTCGGTTCAGCCGCGGGCGTCGGCGATCGAACGGGCTTCGCGCGCACCGTCTTCCAGCGCGCCGCAGCACAGGATCACCCAGCCGCCCACCCCGTCGGTGGTGCCCGCGCCGAAGCCCTCGGCCGCGTCCAGATACGCCTGACGGCGGCGCATCCAGAAGACCTCCGGCACGCCGAGGCTGTGCGGGTCGAGCCCCGTGGACACCGACACCAAACGGGAGGCCGCGCGGGCGACGAGACCGTCGGCGCTGCCGAAGGGCCGCAGCGCCAACAACTCTCCGTGGACGACGGCCGCGAGGACGGGCGCGGGGGCGCTCGAGGTGAGTACGGTCTGCGCGAGCAGGTCCAGTCGTTCGGCGACGCCGGAGGCGCTGCGCGGGCGGCCGAGCCGCTCCGGATCGGTCACCAGATCGGCGGCGGCGAGCAGGTGCAGCCGGGCCAGGGCCTGGAGCGGCGCGCGTTGCCAGACGGCGACCAGATTGCGCAGCGCCTCCCCGTCGAGGGCCTGTCCGACCCGCAGCGCCCCCGCGAGGATCGGATCCGCCGGCTCCCCTTCGGGCGGCAGTTCGGTGCCGCCACCGTCGATGGCCGACGACGACCGCGCCGCCCGCACCGCCGCCTCGGCCGCCGTCCCGGGCCAGCCGCGCCGATTGACCTTGTGCCGGTGCACCTCGGCCAGCGCGTCCCGGGCCCGGTCGGCGGCCTCGCGCACACCGGGCAGCTCCACGAGGGGTTGCAGCACGTCAGTCACGACGCCCACGCTAGTCCAGCCCCCATGACCAGCCCCCGAGCCCCGGGCCGCCCTCACTCACTCGTCCCCGAACGCCGCGCCGCTCTCGCTCACTCGTCCTCGGACATGACCGCACCGCACGGTTAGGCCGAGCGCAGCAGGTCGCGGCCGGGGATGGCGTCGAGGAGGCGGCGGGTGTAGTCGGAGCGTGGGTTGTCGAAAACGGCTGTGGTCGAGGCGGATTCGACTATCCGGCCGTTCTGCATGACGACGACGTCGTCGGCTATCTGGCGGACCACGGCCAGGTCGTGGGTGATGAACAGGTAGGACAGGCCCAACTCGGCCTGCAGGGTGTTGAGCAGGGTCAGGATCTGGGCTTGGACGAGGACGTCGAGGGCGGAGACCGCCTCGTCGCAGACCACCACCTCGGGCGACAGGGCCAGGGCGCGGGCGATGGCGACGCGCTGGCGCTGGCCGCCGGAGAGCTCGTTGGGGTAGCGGCGCATGACCGACGCCGGGAGGGAGACCTTGTCCAGCAGATCGCGGACGGTGGCCTCGCGTTCCTTCGGGGTGCCGATGCCGTGGGTGCGCAGCGGCTCCTCGATCGTGCGGTAGATGGAGTACATCGGATCCAGGGAACCGTAGGGGTCCTGGAACACCGGCTGCACCCGGCGGCGGAATGCCAAGGCCGCCTTGCGGTTCAGCATGGCGACCTCGCGGCCGTCGAAGGTGACCCGCCCCTTCGTGGGCGGCAGCAGGCCCAGAACCATCTGCGCCACAGTCGATTTCCCGGATCCCGATTCGCCGACGATGGCGGTCGTGGTGCCGCGCCGCACGCGGAACGACACATCGTCCACGGCGACCAGCTCGCTCGATTTCCACGGCACTCCGCCGCGGATCTTGAACACCTTGGTCAGATTCTCCACGACCACGACATCGTCGGGGGCGGCGGCGAATTCGCCGTCGGTCGCGGCGAGCTGCTCGGCGGCCTCGATGGCCTGCTCGCGCACCTCGGCCCGCTGGCGCACCGACGACAGCCGTTGCGAGGCCAGCGACGGCGCCGAATCGACCAGCTTCTTGGTGTACAGATGTCGCGGCTCGCGCAGAATGTCCAGTGCCGGACCGGATTCCACCACCCGGCCCCGGTACATGACCACCAGATGTTCGGCGCGCTCCGCGGCCAGCCCCAGATCGTGGGTGATCAGCAGGACCGCGGTGCCCAGTTCGCTGGTGAGACCGTCGAGATGGTCGAGGATCTGGCGTTGCACGGTGACGTCGAGCGCGGAGGTCGGCTCGTCGGCGATGAGCAGCTTCGGGCGGCACGACAGGCCCATGGCGATCAGCGCGCGCTGGCGCATCCCGCCGGAGAACTCGTGCGGATACTGGTTGACCCGTCGCTCGGCGTCCGACATACCGGCCTCGGCGAGCAGCTCGGGTACCCGGCGTTTCGCCGCCGCGCCCGTGGCGATGTCGTTGGCCACCAACGTCTCCCGGATCTGGAAGCCGACCTTCCACACCGGGTTCAGATTCGACATCGGGTCCTGCGGTACGAAGCCGATGCCGCGGCCGCGCACGGCGACGACCTCGCGCGCGGACGCCGCGGTCAGATCCTTGCCGTCGAACACGATCGACCCGCCGGTGATCCGGCCGGTGCCGGGCAGCAGATCGATGATCGCGTGCGCGGTCGTGGACTTGCCGGACCCGGACTCGCCGACGATCGCGACGGTCTGGCCCGGATACACCGACAGGTTCACCCCGCGCACGGCCGGGATGGTGCGGCCCTCGGCGGTGAAGCCGACCTCGAGATCGCGCACCTCGAGCAGCGGACGGTCCATCGTGCTCACCTCTTGCGTGCCTTGGGATCCAGCGCGTCGCGCACCGCGTCGCCCAGCAGGATGAAGCTGAGCACGGTGAGCGCCAACGCCGTCGCGGGATAGAACAGGATGCCGGAGGTGCGGATCTCCTTCTGATCCGCGGCGATATCGGCCCCCCACGACACGATCGTGCGGGACAGGCCGACACCCAGATACGACAGCGTCGCCTCGGTCACGATGAACACGCCCAGTGAGATCGTGCTGACCACGATCAGCGGGCCGGCCGAGTTGGGCAGTACGTGCCGGATCAGCGTCCGGAACCGGGACACGCCCAATGCCTTTGCCGCCGTGACGTATTCGCTGTTCTTGGCCTGGATGACCGCCGCGCGGGCGATGCGGGCGGCCTGCGGCCAGCTGAACGAGGCCAGCGTCAGCATGACCGTGAAGATCGTGCGCGACTCCAGCAGCTGCATGACCACGATGGCGGCGAGCATGAGCGGCAGCGCGTAGAAGATCTCCGCGACCCGCGACACGATCGAATCCAGCAGTCCGCCATAGTATCCGGCGAACGCGCCGAGCGTGCCGCCGATCAGCACGAACAGCAGCGTCGCGCCGACGCCCGTCGCCACCGACGCCCGCGCGCCGTAGATCGTGCGCGCGTAGATGTCGCAGCCCTGTTTGTCGAAGCCGAACGGATGGCCACCGCCGGGCGGGCGCATGCTGAAATCGCCGCTGCAATACCGGGGATCGAGGTCGGTGAACAGGCCCGGCCACGCGACCACCAGCAGCACGAACGCGATCAGGACCGCGGCGACGAGGAAGATCGGATTGCGCCGCAACTGCCGCCAGGCGTCGCGCCACACGCTCGTCGGCGCGGCCGTCTCGTCGAGCCGGTCGGTCGCCAGCACCTCCACCTCGTCCGGCGGGGCCACAAAATGTTCCTGGCCGGGCCGGGTTTCGCGGGTCGACGGCTCAGGCATAGCGAATCCTCGGGTCGAGCGCGGCGTAGAGCAGGTCGACGATCAGATTCGAGATCAGGAACACCATGATCAGCACCGTCACGAACGCCACCACCGTCGGCGGTTCGCCGCGGGTGATGGCCTGGTAGAGCGTGCCGCCGACGCCGGGAATGTTGAAGATGCCCTCGGTCACGATCGCCCCGCCCATCAGGCTGCCGAGATCGGCGCCGAGGAAGGTGATCACCGGGATCATCGAGTTGCGCAGGATGTGCACCACGATGACGCGCCGACGGCTCAGCCCCTTGGCGGTGGCGGTGCGGACGTAGTCGGCACTCATGTTCTCCGCCACCGAGTTTCGCGTCAGGCGCAGCACGTAGGCGAACGAGAGCGAGCCGAGCACGATCGCGGGCACGATCAGATCGCCCCACTCGGCCTTGCCGCCGACGGTCACCGGCGCGATCCCCCATTTGATCCCCAGCAGGAACTGCGCCAGGAACCCGACCACGAAAATCGGCACCGCGATGATGACGAGGCTGAGCACCAGCATCGTGGAATCGAACAGCCGCCCCTTGCGCAGCCCGGCGATCAGGCCGAACAGCACCCCGAACACGCCCTCGAAGGCCACCGCCAGGATGGCCAGCCGGAACGTGATCGGGAACGCGCGGGCGAGTTCCTCGCGCACCGGCCGACCCGAGAACGAGGTGCCGAAGTCCAGCGTGAGAATGCCCTTCAGGTACTCCAGGTACTGCACGATGAACGGCTGATCCAGGTGGTAGCGCGCCCGCAGCCCGGCCTCCACCGCGGGCGACATGGGCCGATCACCCGCCAGCGCCCGGATCGGGTCGCCGGGCAGCAGGAACACCATCGCGTAGATGAGCAGCGTCGCACCCAGGAAGACCGGGATCATCTGGAGCAGCCGCCGCACGACATACCAAGTCATGGTTCAACTCCCGGGAGAACGGCGGCTACTTCTCGATGTTCTCGAAATCGAACAGACCCGACCAGGTGACCTCGGCCTTGGTCACCCGATCCGAGCGGCCTGCGGCCACGTTGTAGTCGAAGACCGGGATGTCGGCCATGTCCTGGAACAGGATCTGCTGGGCCTGGGCCAGGATGTCGTACGCCTGTTCCGGGGTGGGCGCGGCCTGCGCGGCGTCGAGCAACCGGACGAACTCCGGATTGGCGTAGCCGACATTGTTGGTGGCCGAACCGGTCAGGTACTGCGAGGTCAGGAATTCGAACATCGACGGGTAGTCGCCCTGCCAGCCGTAGCGGAACGCCTTGCCGATGGACTTGTCGTTGATGGCGTCGCGAATGTTCTTGAACGTCGGATACGGCACGCCGACCGCCTCGATGCCGAGGGTGTTCTTGACGCTGTTGGCGACCGCCTCGATCCACGCCTGATGACCGCCGTCGGAGTTGTAGGCGATCTCGTAGCGGCCCGACCACGGCGCGATGGCGTCGGCCTGGGCCCACAACTTCTTGGCCTCGTCGGGGTTGTACTTCAACACCTCCGACCCGGGCAGATCCTTGCGGAAGCCGGGCAGGGTGAACGCGGTGAAGTCCTGGGCGGGCACCCGGGTGCCGTGAAAGATGTTCTGCGCGATCTGTTCTCGATTGATCGCCATCGAGATGGCCTTGCGGCGCAGCACGCCCTCGGGCCCGCCGAAGTGCGGGACGCTCGGCTGCACGCCGATGTGCTGGGCGTACGCGATCGGCTTGGTCATGGCGCGATCGCCGAGATCCTTCTGGTACGACGAGAGCGCGCTGTCGGGGATGACGTCGAGTGCGTCGAGGTTGCCCGCGAGCAGATCGGCGTAGGCGGTGTCGTAGGACTGGTACATCACGAAGCGCAGGCCCTTGTTCTTGGCGGGGCGGCCACCGTGATAGTCCGGATTCGGCGTCATCTCGATCTTGACGTTGTGGTCCCAGGAGTCGAACTTGTAGGGGCCGTTGCCGATCGGCTTCTCGCCGAACGCCTTCATATCCTTGTACGCCGATTCGGGCAGCGGATAGAACGGCGCGAAGCCCATCTCCAGCTCGAAGTCGATCGAGGGCTGCTTCAGATCGACGGTGAAGGTCTTGTCGTCGACCACCTTCAGGCCCGACATGGTCTGCGCCTTGGGCGGATTCGCGGACACGTCGTCGTACCCGGCGATCTGCTCGAACACCCAGTTCTGCAACTGGGCGTTGGTGCCGAGCGCGCCGTAGTTCCAGGCGTCGACGAAGGATTTCGCCGTCACCGGGGTGCCGTCGGTGAACTTCCAGTCCTTGATGGTGATCTTGTAGTGCTGTCGATCGGTGCTCTCGATCGATTGGGCGACCTCGTTGTGCGCCTTGCCCTCCGCGTCGTAGTACTTCAGGCCCGCGAACAGGCGGTCGACGACGCGTCCGCCCATGTTCTCGTTGGTATTGGTGGGCACCAACGGGTTCTGCGGTTCGCCCCCGTTCACCGTGACGACATCGGTGCCGCCGCCGGAGGAGGAACATCCGGTCAGGGCCAGGCTCGTGGCCAACAGGGTTGCCGCGCCCAGCGCGGTGATCACCTTGAGTCTCAACGCATTCTCCCGGTTCCAGGAAAGCAACAGGAGCGCCGGAGCGCGCAGGGATCCGCCCGCGGGCACCGACGATCCAGGTGGTGAGTCGGACAGTAGCCACCGCCACCCGGGTTGTCAGCGGATCGGCCCGTCTTTGTTCCGGTTGTTAGCAATACAGCAACATTGCCGACTCATTGCCCGCGGTTCCGGGGACGGGTTGGGCAATCCGGATAGCAGCGCCGCTCGACCCATCGAGCGTCCGGACTCCGGCGCGACGCAGGTCATGGGTGGGTTAGGGTCGAACGTGGCCGCGGTCACCCGCGGTCGAAGCGCCTCCGAAAGAAGAGACGAGATGACCGAAACACCCGCTGATCACCAGGATGCCTACCCGCCGACCGCGGAGTTCGCGGCCGCGGCCCACGCCGGTGCGTCTCTCTACGATCGTGCCGCCGCCGACCGCGAGACCTTCTGGGCCGAACAGGCCAGCCGATTGCACTGGCATCGGCCGTGGACGCGGGTATTGGATTGGGACGACGCCCCGTTCGCGCGCTGGTTCGTCGACGGCACCCTGAACGTGGCCTACAACTGCGTGGACCGTCATGTCGCCGACGGGTACGGCGACACCGTGGCCATCCACTGGGAGGGCGAGCCGGGCGATTCCCGCGACCTCACCTACGCCCAGTTGCTGGCGGAGGTCAGCCGGGCCGCCAACTACTTCACCGAACTCGGCCTGGTGGCCGGGGATCGGGTTGCCATCTATATGCCGATGGTCCCGGAGGCCATCGTGGCCATGCTGGCGTGCGCGCGGCTGGGACTGACCCATTCGGTGGTGTTCGCCGGGTTCTCCCCCACCGCGTTGCGGCAGCGGGTCGACGACGCCGAGGCGCGTCTGGTGGTGACCACCGACGGGCAGTGGCGCCGTGGGAAGGCCGCGCCGCTGAAGGAGGCCGTGGACGAGGCGCTGTACGGCAGCGAGCACAGCGTGGAACACGTACTCGTGGTGCGGCGCACCGGAATCGAGGTGCCGTGGGCCGAGGGCCGGGATCTGTGGTGGCACGAGACGGTCGAGCGGGCCTCGGCCGAGCACGAGGCGCAGCCGTTCGACGCCGAGCATCCGCTGTTCATCCTCTACACCTCGGGCACGACCGGGAAGCCGAAGGGCATCCTGCACACCTCCGGCGGGTATCTCACCCAGGCGTCCTACACGCACCACTACGTGTTCGACCACAAGCCGGGCGAGGACGTGTACTGGTGCACCGCCGACATCGGCTGGGTGACCGGGCACAGCTACATCGTGTACGGGCCGCTGTCGAACCGGGCCACGCAGGTGGTCTACGAGGGGACGCCGAATTCGCCCGATGAGCACCGGCACTTCCAGATCATCGAAAAGTACGGTGTCACAATCTATTACACCGCGCCGACGCTGATCCGCACCTTCATGAAGTGGGGCCGCGAGATCCCCGGGGCGCACGATCTGTCCAGCCTGCGGGTGCTGGGATCGGTCGGTGAGCCGATCAATCCGGAGGCGTGGCGCTGGTATCGGGAGGTCATCGGCGCGGGCCGGACCCCGATCGTGGACACCTGGTGGCAGACCGAGACCGGCGCGATCATGATCTCCCCGCTGCCCGGGGTGACCGCGGCCAAGCCGGGCGCGGCCATGACGCCGCTGCCCGGCATCTCCGCGCAGGTGGTCGACGAGGAGGGCAATCCCGTTCCGCTCGGCGAGACCGAGGCCAACGGGTATCTGGTGCTCGATCAGCCGTGGCCGTCCATGCTGCGCGGCATCTGGGGCGATCCCGAGCGGTACAAGGCGACCTACTGGGAGCGCTACGCCGCGCAGGGCTGGTACTTCGCCGGGGACGGGGCCAAGCTCGACAAAGACGGCGACCTGTGGGTGCTGGGCCGCGTCGACGACGTCATGAACGTGTCGGGCCACCGAATCTCCACGGCCGAGGTCGAATCCGCGCTCGTCGGGCACTACGGCGTCGCCGAGGCCGCGGTGGTCGGGGCCAGTGACGCCACGACCGGGCAGGGCATCGTCGCGTTCGTCATCCTCACCGGCGAGGCCAAGAACTCGGGCCAGGATCTGGTCGACGAGCTGAAGGCCGAGGTGTCGCGCGAGATCAGTCCCATCGCGCGGCCCCGCGAGATCCACATCGTGCCGGAACTGCCCAAGACCCGATCGGGCAAGATCATGCGGCGGCTGCTGCGGGATGTGGCCGAGGGGCGGGAGCTGGGCGACACGTCGACGCTGGTGGACCCGAACGTGTTCGAGGCGATCCGGGAGAAGAAGACCAATTGGTAGGCGTTAAGATCGCGTAAGGAGAGCCGGGAAGTCTGGTCGGCGTGAACCGAACGACCGCTCGACCGAAAGGCTCCCGTGATCGTCGCGCTGCGCTCCGAGATCGCCCGAATCCTCCGCACCGAGACCGTCGGCGGCACCCTGCTGCTGCTCGCGGCGGCGGTCGCGTTGGTCTGGGTGAATTCGCCTTGGGGCGCGGCGTATTCGACGATCGCGGACACTCGGCTCGGTGTCCCCGGGTTGGAGCTGACCGTCGCCGAGTGGACCCAGGACGGGTTGCTGGCGGTCTTCTTCTTCGTCGCGGGGCTCGAGCTGAAGCGCGAGTTGATGGTGGGGGAACTCGCGGATCGGCGGCGGGCGATCCTGCCGGTGGTGGCGGCCGTCGGCGGGGTGGTCGTGCCCGCGCTGCTCGCGTGGGGAATCGGGTACGGGTTCCCGGGAATGGATCGGGGCTGGGCGGTTCCGGTCGCGACCGATATCGCCTTCGCGCTGGCCGTGCTCGCGGTGTCGGGGGCGCGGATTCCCGCCACCGCGCGGGTCTTCCTGCTGAGCCTGGCGGTGGTCGACGATCTGATCGCGATCGTGCTGATCGCCGTGCTGTTCACCGGGACGGTACTGGTCGGCTGGCTGCTGCTCGCGGCGGCCTGCCTCGCGGGATGGGCGGTGGCGCAACGGTTTCGGATCCGGACGCCGCTGCTGTACGTGCCGTTGGCGCTGGGCGCGTGGTTCGCGTTGCACCAGGCGGGAATTCACCCCACGCTGGCGGGGGTGGCGTGCGGGCTGCTGACCCGGGTACGGCCCGATCCCGACGAGGACCTCGCCCCCGCCGCCCGGCTCGAACACCTCTTCCAGCCCGTCTCGGCGGGTGTGTGCGTGCCGCTGTTCGCGCTGTTCGCGGCGGGAATTCCGGTGTCGCGCACGGTCTTCGGCGAACTCGTCACCGACCGGCTGGCGCTGGCGATCGGCGTCGGACTGCTCGCCGGGAAGACCCTTGGTATCTTCGGCTCGGGCTGGCTCGCCGTGCGGACCGGCCTCGCGCGACGTCCCGCCGGACTGGGCGCACGCGACATGTTCGCCCTGTCGGTACTGGGTGCGATCGGGTTCACCGTTAGCCTCTTGGTGGCGGAACTGGCGTTCGCGGACGACGTCGCGGCCGAGGAACTGGCGAAGGCGGCCGTGTTGGCGACATCAATGACGGCGTCGGTGCTGGGTTCGGGGCTACTGTTGCGACGAGGCCGCGCGCACCGGGCACGGCAGAACGCGTGCGCCGCCGCCGGAGACGAGTGAAGGCCGGGCAGTACCGGGAATGGAGAAGGGTCGAGCAATTGAGCTTCACACAGGGCGGTAACGGGCAGGACACGGGCCGGGGCCGGACCATATCCTCGATTCCGCTGTCCGAAGTGGACACCTTGGCCGGGGCGAGCATCGGCGATCTCGTGCGCGACGCGGCCGAGCAGGTGTCGACCCTGGTGCGCGCCGAGGTGGAGCTGGCCAAGACCGAGGTCACCGGCGAGATCAAGAAGGGCCTGCAGGGCAGCGTCTATTTCATTCTCGCGCTGACCGTGCTGCTGTTCTCCAGCTTCTTCTTTTTCTTCTTCCTCGCCGAACTGCTGGATGTGTGGCTGGCCCGCTGGGCGGCGTTCCTTATCGTGTTCGCGCTGATGATCGTCGCGGTCGCGGTGCTCGGATTCCTGGGCTACCGCAAGGTCCGCAAATTGCGGGCGCCGCAGAAGACGATCGAATCGCTCAAGGAAACCCGCACGGTGCTCCCGCACGTCGGCAAGCCGGACGCCTGAGCCTGCCATTACGCTTCCGGTCGTGTCGTCGAATCCGATTCCCGACCCGTCCAGCGTCCGCTACGACGGTCCGTGGACCCATCGGGACGTGCACGCCAACGGCATTCGCTTCCATGTGGTGGAGGCGGCCCCGGCCGGTGTGCCCGCCGCCGAGGCCCCGCTCGTGGTGCTGTTGCACGGCTTCGGCGACTTCTGGTGGTCGTGGCGGCATCAACTGCGCGATCTGGCCGACCTCGGCTACCGCACGATCTCGGTCGACCTGCGCGGCTACGGCGACACCGACAAACCGCCGCGCGGCTACGACGGCTGGACCCTCGCCGGTGACGTCGCCGGACTGATCCGCGCGCTCGGGCACACCGAGGCGGCCCTGGTCGGACACGCGGAGGGCGGGCTGGTCTGCTGGACCACCGCGGTGCTGCATCCGCGGCTGGTCCGCTCGATCGCGCTGGTGTCCTCGCCGCATCCGGTGGCGCTGAAGGCGGCCGTGCTGCGCGACGGCCGCCAGCGCGCGGCCTGGCTGCCGAATTTCCTGCGCTACCAGCCGCCGCGCTACGGCGAACACCTGCTGACCACGCTCGACGGCTTCGAGATCGAACGGCTCCTGCGCGGGCGCGCGGGCGTCCGGTGGGCCCGGACCGCCGAATTCGTCGACACCGCAACGCGATTGCGCTCGGCCATCCGCATCCCCGGCGTGGCACACTGCGCGCTGGAGTACCAGCGCTGGGCGTTCCGCAGCCAGTGGCGGCCGGACGGACACCGCTTCATGACGGCCATGCGCGATCCCGTGCGCATCCCGGTGCTGATCCTGCGCGGCGAGGACGACGCCTACATCCTCGACTCGACCGTGCGGCGCAACCACGAACTCAGCCCGAACCGCCGGATGGTCGCGATCGCCGACGCCGGGCACTACGCGCATCAGGAGAATCCCGAGGCCGTCACCGCCGAACTCGCGAAGTCGCTCACCTGCGGTTGACGTGGAGTGCGCTCCAGCTTCTACGGTTCTGTGCGTAGCGATGACCCACGGAAGGATCGACCATGAGCGACAACGACATTCGGCAGGCGAACTTCGACCGGGGGCTCGAGGTCCTGCGGGGGATCAACGGCGACGTCGGGCAGCGGGTGATCGATTCGCTCGCCGACATCTCCCCCGAACTCGGTCACCAGATCGTGGCCTGGGGCTTCGGCGAGATCTACGCGCGCGAGCAGCTGCCGCCGCGGGATCGGCAACTGATCACCCTCGGCGTGCTCACCGCGCTCGGCGGCGCCGAACCGCAGCTCGAGGTGCACATCAACGCCGCGCTCAATGTCGGGCTGACCCCGGCCGAGATCACCGAGGTGTTCCTGCACGCGGCCGGATACTGCGGCTTCCCGCGCGCGCTGAACGCGACCTTCGTGGCGAAGAAGGTGTTCGGCGAGCGCGGGCTGCTGCCGGTCGAGCGGGACTAGCCGGGATCAGCTCAGCACGCACTCCCCGGTGGGCACGGCCGCGGTCGAACCCGTGGCGGCGTTCAGGTCGGGCTGGACCTCCTTCAGGGTCAGCACGTATCCGGTGTCCTCGTCGGTCACCGCCGCGCCGAACACCACGCCCAGCACCTCACCGGCCGTATCCACCAGCGGTCCACCGGAATTGCCCGCCCGCACCTGACCGCGCACGGTGTACACCTCGCGGGTGACCGTGCCGGTCTTGTAGATGTTGGGGCCGCTCAGATCCAGCGTCTCGCGCACGCGCGCCGCGCTGGCGGTGTACTTCCCGCCGCCGGGGTAGCCGAGCACGATGGCGCTGTCGCTGGATTTGGCGGCGTCGGGGGCCAGCGGGATGGGGTCGGCCTGGAGGCCCGGGACCGCCAGGATGGCCACGTCCTTGTTCGGGTCGAACAGCACCACGGTGGCGTCGAGCGCGCCGCGAGCGGTGTCGACCTGCACGGTCGTGGTTCCGGCGACCACGTGCGCGTTGGTCATGATGCGTTCGTGCGCCACGACGAAGCCCGAACCCTCCAGTTGCCGTTGGCAACTCGGGGCCACCCCCCGGATCCGCAGCACGCTGTACTGAAGGTTCAGCGCCACGGGCGAATTCAGCACCCCGGCGTCGGGTGGCTCCACCGCCGCGATCGGCGCGCGGCCGAACGGGCCGATGACGTCCGGCAGCCCCGAGGTGTTGAGCAGCCGCGAGAATTCGTTTGGCACCCGCCGCAACCAGTCGGGGGCGACCTGATTCACATCGGTCAACACGCGAGAACCGTTGACGGCGGCGGCGATCGACGGCTGCGAGGACGACGCCAGCGGCAGCGCGAGCAGCCACGCCGTCACCAGCACGGCCACGCATTGCAGGGCCGCGCCCACCACGCTGTCCACGCTGCGGGTGAACGGATGCCGCATGCCGCTGCGGGCCGCGCGGCCGAGCACCATGCCCGCCACCTCACCGATGATCACCAGCGCGACGATCAGCACCACGCCCACCAGGACGCGTTTGCGGCCCTCGGTGATGTGGATCAGGATGTGCGGCGCGATCAGGATGCCCGCGACCGCGCCCAGCACCACACCCAGGAAGGCCAGCGCCGAGGCGACCGCGCCCTGCCGCCACCCCGAGGAGGCGGCGAGCAGCGCGATGATCACGACCGCGAGGTCGAGCCAGGCCGACGAACTCATAACGTCATCCCCACTGCCGCGAGCGAGGCCTGCAGATCACGCACGTCGTGGTGATCCCATTCCCGCTCCCATCCCGAAACCGCCAGCAGACCGGCGAGCACACCGGCCGTGAAACCCCAGACGAGCATGCCGTGCACCGCGAACGCCGGGCCCATGTACCCCAGCGGGTGACGCACCACGAACCGATTGGCCGGATCGATCAGATCGGCTATCGGCACCCGCACCACCCGAGTGGCCTCGGCCTCGCTGACCACCCGCACCTCCCCCGGTTCGCGCCAGTACGCGACGACGGGGGTCACGTCGAACCGCGAAGGGGGCACGAAGATCTCGGGCAGCACCGCGATCGGCTCCACCCCGGCGCGGTCGAGCCCGGTCTCCTCCCACGCCTCGCGCAGCGCGGTGTCGATCGGCCCCGCGTCGCCGGGTTCCACCCCGCCGCCGGGGAAGGCGACCTGACCGCGATGCTGGCGCAGGGTGGTCGCGCGCTGGGTGAGCAGCACGTCCGCGTCGGCCGGAAGTCCGCCCGGCGCAGCGGGATCCGGTTCCGGCGAGCCCGCGAACAGCACCAGCACCGCCGCCTGCCGGGGGCGTAGCGCCGCGGCCGCGAGTTTGCGCAGCGGCCTGCGGCCCAGCACCTGATTGGTGCCGGTCGGGTCGGCGAGCTCGTGCTCGGCCACGCCGCGTAACCACTCCGGGATGTTGTCGGTGACCAATCTCGGTGCGGCACCGGCCTTCTCGCGGCCTTCGCGCTCGTCCACGCTGCCTCCTGCGCCGTCGCGGGGACGAGGGCGTGCGCCCGCGCACATCCGGCCCGTGCTCCCACTGCTCATGATGCGATCATCGTCGCCCGCGTCCCGGGGCGTATCGCGGGGCACCGAATCGTCCCCGCTCACGCCGGAACCCCCAGTTCGGCGGCGACGGTCGCGGCGATGTCGTCGGCGTCGCGGAACGGGCGCACGACCACCTTCGCGATCGAGCCGTCGGGCCGCACCAACACCGAAACAGGTTGCACCGCAGGGGCTTTCGCGGCCACGCGGACACGGGCGGCGGCGTCCTGCACGCCGGGCAGCCGGACGCCCAGATCGGTCAGCCGGGCCAGCGCCTTGGCCTCGTCCGGATCGGAGTGCACGGTCAGCACGGGCACCGCGCCGGGTCGGGCGGCGTAGCGCTGTAGGGCGGGCAGCTCCTCCGCGCAGGGCGGGCACCAGTAGGTCCACAGGTTCAGCAGCGCCGGACGGCCCGCGAGGGCGGCGGCCAGATCGACCGGAGCGCCGTCGGCCAGGCAGTCCAGGGTGATCCCGGCCAGCGGCCCGGCCGCGACGGCGCCGGGTGCGGGACGCGGGCAGGCGGCCAGCCCCGCCGCCGCGCGGTCCGCCGCGGCCGCGGTCGCCGCGGGACGCTCGGAAGCCGTGGCGGCCGGGGCGGTTTCGCGCGCCGAGCGCGGCCAGATCGCGACGGCGAGCGCGACGACGGCGATCAGCGCCGCGAGCGTCCACCGCCAGGCGACGGGAACCGATTTCACCGGCCCACCAGCTCGAGCAGATGCTCGGCCTCCGGACCCTTGATCAGCGCGGCCGCGGCGGCCGGATCGGTGGGACCGGCGCCGAAGGAGGGGCAGTCCTTGGCGAGCACGCACGCGCCACACGCCGGTTTGCGCGCGTGGCACACCCGGCGGCCGTGGAAGATCACCCGATGCGAGAGCATCGTCCAGTCCTTGCGCTCGATCAGCTCGCCGACCGCGTGCTCGATCTTGGCCGGATCCTCCTCGGCGGTCCACTGCCAGCGCCGGACCAGCCGCGCGAAATGGGTGTCGACCGTGATTCCCGGCACATCGAAGGCGTTGCCCAGGATGACGTTCGCGGTCTTGCGGCCGATGCCCGGCAGCTTCACCAGCTCCTCGAGGGTGTGCGGCAGCACCCCGTCATGGCGTTCCAGCAGCGCCCGGCCCAGACCGATGAGCGCGGTGGTCTTGTTGCGGTAGAAACCGGTCGGGCGGATGTACTCCTCGAGTTCGGTGCGGTCGGCCTCGGCGTAGGCGCGGGCGTCGCGATAGCGGGCGAACAACGCGGGGGTGGTCATGTTCACCCGGACGTCGGTGCACTGCGCGGAAAGGATTGTCGCCACGGCCAATTCGAGCGGGGTGGTGAAATCGAGTTCGCAGTGCGCGTTCGGAAACGCCTCGGTCAGTGCGCGATACATGCGCCGGGCCCGGCGCACGCGTCCGAGCCGCGTCTCCCCCGCGAATTTGTTCTTCGGGGCAGGGGTCGCGCGCCGACGCCGGGCGGGCGCGGCGGTGCCGTCGGTGGCTTCGAGGTCGGCGGGCGATTCGTGCCCGTTCGCGGCGGCGGATCCGGTTTCACGCACGCGTCCACCATACGGAACCACCCCGACGCGGGCGCAGCCGTTGACCGAGGCCCGTGTTCCTTCTGAGACCTTCTCCGTGTTTACTCACCCGTATGCAAGGACTCGCTGTGGTGCTCTTCCCGGTGGTGCTGATGCTGTTCGCGCTGTTCATGGAACGGGTGGAAAATCGGCTACGCAAGCTGCTCGAACCGGAGGAAGAGGTCCAGCAGTATCTGGACCAGGCCACCAACCCCGAGGTCGACGAGTTGGCCAAGATCGGGGTCCCCGCGCACGCCGCCCGCAATCGCCGCCGTCGCTCCAGCGGTGACGAACTGGATGTGGCCGCCGCCAGCTGATCCGCTCCGCCCTCGGGAACCGATTCGGCACCGCGCGCGTTCCACAAACCGCGCGGTGCGTGGTGTCTGTCACTACGCTGCTCGTGTGCCAAGTAGACTGCACTGTCGGCCGAATCGCGTCGGTCTTCGACAGACTCAATTCCGATAAGGAGCACATTCGTGGACGAGGCCCTCGCCAGAGCAGGCATCTTCCAAGGCGTCGAGCCCACCGCGGTGGCGGCTCTCGCCAAACAGCTCGAGCCCGTGGACTTTCCGCGCGGCCACGTCATCTTCAACGAGGGCGAGCCCGGCGATCGGCTGTACATCATCACATCGGGCAAGGTGAAGATCGGTCGGCGCTCACCCGACGGCCGGGAGAATCTGCTGACGATCATGGGCCCGTCGGATATGTTCGGCGAGCTGTCGATCTTCGACCCGGGCCCGCGCACCTCCACCGCCACCACCGTGACCGAGGTCCGCGCCGTCACCATGAACCGCGAGGCGCTCAAGTCGTGGATCGATCAGCGGCCGGAGATCGCTGAGCAATTGCTCCGCGTGCTCGCCCGCCGCCTGCGCCGCACCAACAACAACCTCGCCGATCTGATCTTCACCGACGTGCCCGGCCGCGTGGCCAAGGCGCTGTTGCAGCTGGCACAGCGGTTCGGCACGCAGGAGGCGGGCGCGCTGCGGGTCACCCACGACCTCACCCAGGAGGAGATCGCCCAGCTCGTGGGCGCCTCGCGCGAGACGGTCAACAAGGCCCTGGCGGATTTCGCGCATCGCGGCTGGCTGCGGCTCGAGGGGAAGAGCGTGCTGATCACCGATTCGGAGCGGTTGGCCCGCCGGGCCCGCTGAGTCCGAAACGATTCCGACCCGATTCCGACGCGGCCTCCAACGGGGAGTGACGCCGGGCGATCGCGCCCGGCGTCAGGATCGGTCCCGGCCGCGCAGATAGGCCAGCTGCGCCTTGACCGAACTGCGCGCGGCGGGCCAGAGCTTCTTGTCGACATCGGCGTAGACCTTGGCGACGATCTGCAGCGGGCGCGCGTTCGGCCCGAGTTCGCGCAGCGCCTCGCGGACCTGATCGAGCCGCTCCTGCCGGTGCCGGATGTAGTAGTCGATCACCGGTTTCGCCTCGGGATGATCGGGACCGTGGGCCGGGAGCAGCGCCCGGCCGGACGCCACCTCGGAAAGCCGGTCCAGCGACGACAGATAGTCGCCGAGCGCGCCGTCGCGCGATTCCAGCACCGTCGTGCCGCTGCCCAGCACCGTGTCACCGGTGAGCACCGCGTCGTCGAGGACGAAACTGAGCGAGTCGGTGGTGTGGCCCGGGGTGGCCAGCACCCGGATCCGCAGCCCGGCGGCCTCGACCACCTCACCGTCGGTCAGGGTCTCCGCCGAGCCGTGCAGGAATTTCGGATCGTGCGAACGGACCTGGGCCCCGGTCAGTTTCACCAGCCGGTCGATGCCGCCGGTGTGATCGTGGTGGTGATGGGTGATCAGGGTCAGCGAGATCCGGCCGTCGGTGGCCCGCGCGATGGCCTCGACGTGCGCCTTGTCCTTCGGGCCCGGATCGATCACGACATAGTCGGACCGATCCGGGGCGCGCAGCAGCCAGGTGTTGGTGCCCTGCAGGGTCATCTGATTCGGATTGTTCGCCAGCAGCACCGAGGCGGTCGGAGTGACCGGGCGGACCTGCCCGTACGCGGGATGGGTGAGGCTCATGACGCTCCTAACGCACAGTGCCGCAACGAACTTCCGTCAGCCCTGCTTACCGCACTTCGGCGATGAGCTCCACCTCGACGGGGGTGTTCCTCGGCAACTCGAACACCCCGACGGCCGAGCGCGCGTGCACCCCGGCCGCGCCGAAGACCTCGCCGAGCAGTTCGGACGCGCCGTTGATCACCAGCGGCTGATCGTTGAAACCGGGTGCGGAGGCCACGAATCCGACCACCTTGACGATCCGCACGACCTCGTCGAGATCGACGACGGACCCGACGGCGGCCAGCGCGTTGAGCGCGCAGTACTTGGCGGCCTCGCGGCCCTGGTCGAGCGAGACCTCGGCCCCGACCTTGCCGGTCGCCGTCAACTCACCGCCGACGAAGGGCAGCTGCCCGGAGGTGTAGACCAGCGCGCCCGAGCGCAGCGCGGGGATGTACGCGCCCGCCGGGGCGGCCACCGGCGGCAGTTCCAGGCCCAGCCGTTCCAGATTCTCCCGCCACGACGCGGCCATCAGCGCTTGTTCCGCTTCAGGTAGGCGACGTGCTGCTCACCGGTCGGGCCGGGCAGCACGGTCACCAGCTCCCAGCCGTCCTCACCCCACTGATCCAGAATCTGCTTGGTCGCATGTGTCAGCAACGGCACGGTCGCGTATTCCCACTGGGTCCGATCACTCATGAGCCAGAAGCGTAGTGGGGCGCCCGTGCGGCCAGTCCATAGCCACGCTTTCATAACGGGTTATAGGCTCGCGATCGTGGGAGTACCGACAGCAGTGCCCGTTTCGGAGGAACCCGGGCTGAAACGAGGGTGGCCGGAACGCGCGGACCGGGCCCGCCTGCACTACGTGTCCGGCAAGGGCGGCACCGGGAAGTCCACGGTGTCGGCCGCCCTGGCGCTCGCACTCGCGGCCGGGGGGCGGCGCGTGCTGCTGGTGGAGGTGGAGGGCAGGCAGTCGATCGCCCAGCTGTTCGATCTGCCGCCGCTGCCGCCCACCGAGACCAAGATCGCGACCGCCGACGGCGGCGGCGAGGTGGTGGCGCTCGCGCTCGACATCGAGCACGCCTTCCTGGAATACCTCGACATGTTCTACAACCTCGGCTTCGCGGGCCGGGCCATGCGGCGGATGGGCGCGATCGAGTTCGTCACCACGATCGCCCCGGGCCTGCGCGATGTGATCCTCACCGGCAAGATCAAGGAATGCGCGGTGCGCGTCGACAAATCGGGCTCCCCCGTCTACGACGAGGTCGTGGTGGACGCGCCGCCGACCGGCCGGATCGCGAGCTTCCTCGACGTCACCAAGGCCATGGCCGAGGTCGCCAAGGGCGGCCCGATCGCCTCGCAGGCCGACGGGGTGTCCCGGCTGCTGCATTCCGATCAGACCGTCGTCCACCTGGTCACCCTGCTCGAGGCGCTGCCGGTGCAGGAGACCGCGGACGCCATCGCGGAACTGACCGAGGCCGATTTCCGGATCGGCACGCTGATCGTCAACCGGGCCGCACAGGGCTATCTGCCCGCCGGCTCGCGCGCCCGCGTGGCCTCCGGTGAGCTGGACACCGACGCCCTGCGCGCCGGACTGGACAAGGCCGGAATCTCGTTGTCGGACAAGGACTTCCGTGGCCTGGTGCAGGAGGCCGTGGAGCATTCGGCCACGCTGCGGGCGCAGGACGACAGTTCGGCCGAGCTGGCCAAGGTCGACGTCAGCCGCCTGTATCTGCCCACGCTGGCCGACGGCATGGATCTGGGCGGGCTGTACGAGCTGGCCGAACAGCTGAGCGCGCAGGGGGTCCGCTGATGACGAGTTCGCTACCGCCCGCACCCCTTGCGCCGCTGGACATCTCGCGTATCCTCGCCGATCCCGCCGCGCGGGTCGTGGTCTGCTGCGGATCCGGCGGCGTCGGCAAGACCACCACCGCCGCGGCGCTCGCGCTGCGCGCGGCCGAACAGGGTCGCAAGGTCGTGGTGCTGACCATCGATCCGGCCCGGCGGCTCGCGCAGTCGCTGGGGGTGAGCGATCTCGGCAACAAGCCGCAGCGGGTCCAGCTGGGTCCGGACGCCAAGGGCGAACTGCACGCCATGATGCTGAACATGCGGCGCACCTTCGACGAGATGGTGCTCGAGCACACCAGCCCGGAGAAGGCCGAGCAGATCTTCTCGAACCCCTTCTATCAGACGGTCGCCTCCTCCTTCGGCGGAACGCAGGAGTACATGGCGATGGAGAAGCTCGGGCAGCTGGCCGGGCGGCGGGAATGGGATCTGATCGTCGTCGACACCCCGCCCTCGCGCAACGCGCTGGACTTCCTCGACGCGCCCAAGCGGCTCGGAAACTTCCTCAACGGCCGGATGATTCGCGTGATCATGGCGCCCGGCCGGGGCGTGGGCCGGTTCGTGACGGGGGCGATGAGCCTCGCCGTGCGCGGGGTCTCGACGGTCGTGGGCGGGCAGATGCTCAAGGACGCCTCGCTGTTCCTGCAATCGCTGGAATCGATGTTCGGCGGCTTCCAGGACCGGGCCGAGCGCACCTACGCCATGCTCTCGCGGCCGGGCACGCATTTCCTCGTGGTCGCCGCGGCGGAGCCGGACGCGCTGCGGGAGGCGTCGTTCTTCGTGGACCGGCTGTCCTCCGACGGCATGCCGCTGGCCGGGCTGGTGCTCAACCGCACCCATCCGGTGCTGTGCGCGCTCTCCCCCGAGCACGCCCTCGCCGCGGCCGATCGGCTCGCCGCCGACGGTGCCGAGGGTGCCGAGGATTCAGCGGCCGAGCTGACCGCCGACGTCCTGCGCATCCACGCCCAGCGGGCGCGCACCGCCAAGCGCGAACAGCATCTGCTGCACCGGTTCACCGGCGCCCACCCCCGGGTGCCGCTCGTGGCGGTGACCGCGCTGCCGTTCGAGGTCTCCGACCTCGAGGCGCTGCGCGCGGTCGGCGACCAACTGGTCGGCCCGCGTCGGCCCTGAAAACGGCCCGAGCCCGCAATCGCGGGCTCGGACCATCGCTGGGCTGCGATCGGCTACATCGCAACCTTCTGCTGGCGCTGGGCGCGGAAGAAGTCCGCCCAGGACGTCACCTCGGGATGCTGTTTCAGCAGCGCACGCCGCTGCCGCTCGGTCATGCCACCCCACACGCCGAACTCCACCCGGTTGTCGAGGGCGTCGGCCCCGCACTCCATCAGCACCGGGCAGTGCCGGCAGATCGTGGCCGCCTTGCGCTGCGCCGCGCCGCGCACGAACAACTGGTCGGGATCCACTTCCTTGCATCGGGCCTGGGACACCCAGGCGATTCTCGCTTCGGCCTGCTCCACGTCCAATCGAGCGATGGGGGTAGTCATGTGCATTTGGTGTGCCCCTTTGCAGTCCGAACACCGGGTCAACGGCGCTCCAGAATCGCGTGCATCGCGCAGCCACCCAACCCCGCTGCGTCCTGCACCACATTCCACTTTGAGTGTTAGCTCTATCACACTGGGTTCTCAATCTAGGTAAAGGTATGGCGCCTGCGCAAGACCGTCCTTGGAATTTTTGGTACGGCCGTCCCTGCAAATCCCGAACTGAACCGGACAGTCGCCCATCAAGCGGACGACACGCCCGTGAGCAGTGGCCGCGACGCGCCGGAACGGTCCGTAGGGGATGACTGGACGATTGCCCGGAAGCGGCGACGGGGCCGAACGGCGGCGGCCCACCGCGCGTTGGGCGGGCGTGCCTTTAGGCTTGGGTACGTGCCGATCTCACAAACGCTCGCGAGGCTGGCCGGTGCGTGCGTCCTGGCGGCCGTGCTGCTCGCCGGGCTGCTGTTCCCGCTCGCCGGTGGCTTCGGGTTCGTGTCGAACCGGGCCGCCGACGCCGTCGACAACGTCTCCGCGGAACTCGTGGAGGGCACCGTTCCCGCGGTGTCCACCATGGTCGACGCGTCCGGAACGCCCTTCGCCTGGCTCTACGAGCAGCGGCGCTTCGAGGTGCCCAGCGACCGGATCTCCAACGACATGAAGCTGGCGATCGTGTCGATCGAGGACAAGCGCTTCGCCGAGCACGGCGGCGTGGACTGGCAGGGCACGCTGCGCGCGTTCCTGCGCAACCAGTCCAGCGGCGAGGTGCAGCAGGGCGGTTCGACCATCGACCAGCAGTACGTGAAGAACTTCCAGCTGCTCGTCGTGGCCAAGACCGACGCCGAGCGCCGCGCCGCCATCGAGACCACCCCCGCGCGCAAACTGCGCGAGATCCGGATGGCGCTGACGCTGGAGAAGGAACTCACCAAGGACGAGATCCTCACCCGCTATCTGAACCTGGTGCCGTTCGGTAACGGGTCCTACGGTGTGCAGGACGCCGCGCAGACGTATTTCGGTCTGGACGCCAAGGATCTGAGCGTCTCGCAGGCCGCGATGCTGGCGGGCATGGTCCAGTCCAGCTCCAAGCTGAACCCCTACACCAACCCGAAGGGCGTGCTGGACCGCCGGAACACCGTGCTGGACACGATGATCCAGAACATCCCCAGCCGCGCCGAGGAGTTCCGCGCCGCCAAGGCCACCCCGCTGGGCGTCCTGCCCGAGCCGAAGGGCCTGCCGCGCGGCTGCATCGCGGCGGCGGACCGCGGTTTCTTCTGCGACTACGCGTTGCAGTACCTGCAGAACGCGGGCATCAGCAAGGATCAGATCGATAAGGGGGGTTATCTGATCCGCACGACTCTCGATCCGGGCGTGCAGAATTCGATCAAGGCGTCGGTCGACTCGGTGACCAATCCGCATCTCGAGGACATCGCCGAGGTCATGAGCATCATCGGCGCCGGACAGGATTCGCATCCGCTGCTGGGCATGGTGTCCAGCCGCGATTACGGCCTCGATCAGAACCTGCACCAAACCGTTCAGCCGCAACCGTATTCGATGGTCGGCGACGGCGCGGGCTCGATCTTCAAGATCTTCACCACCGCCGCGGCCATGGAGAAGGGCCTGGGCATCAACGCCCAACTGGACGTGCCCGGCTTCCTCGTCGCCAAGGGCATGGGCAACAGCGGTACGCCGGGCTGTCCGGCCGAGGCGTACTGCGTCAAGAACGCGGGCAACTACAAGTCGCCGATGTCGGTGACCGAGGCGCTGGCCCAGTCGCCGAACACCGCGTTCGTCAAGCTGATCCAGGACGTCGGGGTGACGCCGACGGTCGATATGGCGATTCGGCTGGGCATGCGCTCCTACGCCCAGGCCGGGACCTCCGGGCACGGCAACCAGAGCCTCGCCGACATGGTCAAGCAGCAGAATCTGGGTTCGTTCACCCTCGGCCCGTTCGCGATCAACCCGCTGGAGTTGTCGAACGTGGCCGCGACGCTGGCCTCGGGCGGCAAGTGGTGCCCGCCGAATCCGATCAAGGAGGTCGTCGACCGCGAGGGCCATCAGGTCCCGCTCACCCAGCAGGCGTGCGAGCAGGTCGTCGAGCCCGGCCTGGCCAACACGCTCGCGAACGCGCTGGGACAGGACGCGGTCAGCGGTACCGCGGCCGGTTCGGCGCGCGCCGCGGGCTGGAACGCGCCGCTGTCGGCCAAGACCGGTACCACCGAATCGCACCGCTCCTCGGCGTTCCTGGGCTTCAGCAACTCGCTCGCGGGCGCGGCCTACATCTACGGCGACTCGCCCACCCCCGGCGAGATCTGCTCGTTCCCGCTCCGCAGCTGCGGCGACGGAAACCTCTACGGCGGTAACGAACCCGCGCGCAGCTGGTTCCAGGGCATCAAACCGGTCCTCGACCACTTCCCCCCGCCCGCCTTCCCCCCGCTGGACGACAAGTACGTCCGCGGCGCCAACAACTCCCAGATCCCCGACGTCACCGGCATGTCCGAGGCCGAGGCCCGCTCGGCCCTGATCGGCGCGGGCTTCCAGGTCACGATGGTCACCGTCCCCGGCTCCCCCGCCAAGGGCACGGTCATCAACACCACCCCGAACGGCTCGGCCATCCCCGGCTCGGTCATCACGGTCAACGTCAGCGACGGCACCCAACGCGAAGCACCCCCACCGGGCCCCGCCCCGCTTCCCCCGGGCCTGCCGGGCCTCCCGCCTCCCCCGAGGCTCCCCCCGATCCCGATCCCCATCCCGGTTCCTCGATAACAGTTGGTAATCCTGGTCTTTCGGCCCTGGGGGCCGAAAGACCAGGAACAGAGACGGGTCGTCCCTCAGGGAAAAGACCAGGAACCGAGAGGGGTTGTCCCTCAGGGAAATGACCAGGAACCGAGAGGGACAGTCCCTCAGGGGAAAGCCACCAGCGTAGAGGGACCGGCCCTCAGAGGAGGGACCACGAGCGGAAGGACCACCCCCAGGTCTACGAACACAGCCGCACCCTTTATTCGGATCCGCACCCGTTGTAGGGCCCTGTAAGGGGTGCGGATTCGGATAAGGGGTGCGGCTGGGTTCGTATGGCTGGGGTCAGAGGCGGGATTTGACGGCGGCGGAGAGGCGGGAGCCGTCGGCTCGGCCGGCGGCGAGGCGGGTGGCGGTTTTCATGACCTGGCCCATTTGTTTCATGCCGGGGCGTTCGCCGAGTTGTTCGGCGACCTCGGCGATGGCGGTGTCGGCTATGTCGGCGATCTCCGCCTCGGTGAGCGGGGTGGGGAGGTATTCGGCGATGATCTCCTCCTCGGCGCGCTCGTTGGCGGCGAGTTCGCCGCGGCCCGCCTGCTCGTAGACCACCGCCGCCTCGTTGCGCTTCTTGGCCTCCTTGGCGAGGACCGCGATCACCTCGGCGTCGGAGAGTTCCCGGGCCTGCGAACCGGCGACCTCGGCGGTCTGGACGGCGGCCAGCAGCATGCGCAACGTGCCGGTGCGCAACGCGTCCTTGCTCTTCATGGCGGCGGTGAGATCGGCGCGCAGCGTGGCTTTGAGTTCCGTCATGGCCTCACGGTATCCGGTCGCGGATGTGCCTGTGCGGAACAGCACTCGGCGCGGTCGGCGGCCGTCGCCTATTCTGAGCGAATGCCCGAACTCTCGTCTTCCGTACTCCGACGAGCCGCGCTGGGCGCCGCCGGGGCGGCAGCAGCAGGAATCGGCTACGCCTCGCTCATCGAACGCAACGCCTTCGTCCTGCGCGAGGCCACCCTGCCGGTGCTGCATCCGGGCTCGTCGAGCCTGCGGGTGCTGCATCTGAGCGATCTGCACATGACCCCGGGCCAGAAGCTGAAACAGGCATGGGTCCGGGAACTGGAACGGCTGGAACCGGATCTGGTCGTCAACACCGGCGACAACCTGGCCCACCCGCGCGCGGTCCCGGCCGTCGTGCAGGCCCTGTCCGGCTTGCTCGCGCGCCCCGGGCTGTTCGTCTTCGGCAGCAACGACTACTTCGCCCCGGTGCCGAAGAACCCGCTGAAGTATTTCAAGAAGAACCACAAGCGCGTCCACGGCGCCCCGCTGCCCTGGCAGGATCTGCGCGCCGCCTTCACCGAACGCGGCTGGCTGGATCTGACCCACGTGCGCCGCGACCTCGAGGTCGCCGGAATCAAGATCGCGACCGCGGGCGTGGACGATCCGCACCTGCGCCGCGACCGCTACGAGACCGTCGCGGGCGCGCCGAATCCGTTGGCGGACTTGAGCATCGGGCTCACCCACTCCCCCGAGCCCCGGGTGCTGGACCGGTTCGCGACCGACGGCTACGACCTGGTGCTCGCCGGGCACACCCACGGCGGCCAGCTGTGCCTGCCGGGCTACGGCGCGCTGGTCACCAATTGCGGCATCGACCGCTCCCGCGTCAAGGGCCCCTCACGCTGGGGTTCGCACACCCTGCTGCACGTCTCCGCCGGGCTGGGCACCTCCCCGTGGGCCCCCTACCGGTTCTGTTGCCGTCCGGAGGCCACCTTGCTCACGCTCGTGGCCGCGCCCCCGCGCCGCCCGGCGGCCGATACCGGGCACGGAGTCTCGGCATCGGAGGCCGTCGCGCGCTAGTCTTGCGCGCCGAGCCGGAACGTCAGGTAGGGGACGAGGGTGAGCAGTGGGTTCGACAAGCGGCCCGAGGACGAGGACGCCGCGGTGACCAGAGCCATCCGCCGCGTGCAATCGCCGGCGGACACGGCCAAGACCGAGATGTTCGCCCAGCCCGAACCACCCCTCCCCCGCCCGAACTGGCAGGACTGGGCCGCCCGCGAACCGGCCGACCACACCGAGGTGATGCCGCGCGGCGGTAACCGCCCCGCCCCGGCGCCGCCGCGCGAATCACGCCCCGGCCTCGACCACGACGCCGCCACCCGCGCCCTCCAGTCGCTGGCCGGAGCCACCGGCCGCTCGGCCACCCCACCGGAGGACCCCACCCGCCCGATCACCGAGGTCCCGCCCGCCCAGGATGCCGCCGCGCCACCGCGCCGCCCCCAGAATCCGCCTCCCGCACAACGGTTTCCGGCCGGGCCACCGCAAGACCCGGCCCGCCGGACCCCACCCGCCGGGCCAACCGACCCGCGATACCCGGAGCCATCCGCCTCGGAAACGACCCGCCGGATTTCCCCTGCGGCGCAGGGGAACCCGCGCTATCCGGAGACCAACGTCAGCGCGAACCCGGCGACCGGCTCCGAGCCGACCCGCCGCACTCCCCCTGCGGCACGGCGGGATTCGCAGTACCCGGACACAACGGTCGGCGCGAACCCGGCACAGGCGAATTCGCGGTACCCGGAAACAACCGTCAGCGCGAACCCGACGACCGGTGCCGAACCACCCCGCCGCACTCCCGCCGCGGGACGGCCGGATTCGCGCTACCCGGAGACGACGGTCAGCGCGAACCCGGCGGGCGGTTCCGCAAAGCCTCGCCGCACTTCCGCTGCCGCACAAGGGGATTCGCGATATCCCGAGACCATGGTCGGCGTCCCCGCGGCGGGCGGTTCGGACGAACCCCCGACCGGGCGCGGTCGCAAGGGCTGGCTGCTCGCCGGGGCCGCGGTGGTGGTCGTGGCGGCTGTCGCCGGGGCCGTCGCCCTGGTCTCCACCCGGCACCACACCGACGCCCCCGCGACCGACGCGGCACCGTCCCCGTCCATGGTGAGCGCGTTGACCACCGGACGCGCCGCCGCGCCGAGTACGACACGCCCGTCGACCACCCGGCCCACGACCACCGCGGCGGCCGCCGCGGCCGTGGCCGCCGAACCGGTGATCCCGGGCTACCAGACCGTTCTGATCCCCGATCGCGGCGCGGTCTACGACGTGCCCGCGGACTGGAAGATCGACCCCCTCGCCACCACCACGCTCGGCAATCCACCCGACACCGTGGAGATCGCGGGCCGCACCACCGACGGCGAGAACTACTGTCCCCGCTCGGTGCGCACCAGCGCCTTCCTCACCCTGTCCGGCCAGTCCGATCCGGCGGCCGCGGCCAAGGAGGTCGGCATGCGCATGATCAAGGTCGGCTGGCCCGCCGCCACCGGCGCCAATTCCAATGCGGCCGAACCACTCACATCGCTGGACGGCCAGCTGCACGGCGCCTTCGTCGAGACCACCGGCGGCGGCGCCACCCCCGCCCCCGGCTGCGCCAAGGCGTTCTCGGTCTTCACCTTCGCCTTCCCCGGCGAGAACAGCAATTTCGTCATGACCATCGCCGCCGACCAGGGCGTGGCCAAATCCGTGGACAAGGAGACGGCCAAGCGGATCCTCGCCAGCATCCGCCCGCTCCCGGTCCGATGACCAGCCGATTTAACGTCGACCCCGCCCCTGCTGTAAGCTACGACAGGCTCGACCACGGGGTGTGGCGCAGCTTGGTAGCGCGCCTCGTTCGGGACGAGGAGGTCGCAGGTTCAAATCCTGTCACCCCGACTCGTGTGTGGAGACACGACAGGGTCCCTGACCGGCATCGCCGGTCAGGGACCTTACTCTTTGTCGGCCCGAAACCTCAACGCCCTCACGGTCTTTCGGTCGGGCGTCGGGAGAAATACCGCCGCGCCGAGCCGGGCGCCCACAGCAACACCAGCACGGCGATGGACACCGCCCACCCGGCCAGCAGCGCCAGCCGCGCCCCGGTCTCGGGAAACAACACCCACACTACGAACCGCCCGGCGAACTGACCACCCAGCAACACCGTCATCACCACCCGGGCCCACCGCCGACCGGCCAGCACCGGCAGGATCATCGCCGCGTACACCGGCGCGCTGACCAGGTGATAGACCGTACCCACATTCCACCCGGACGGCGGGACCAACGGCACAATTAGATGATCGACCGCGTGAACCCCGATACCGAACGCCGCCCACAGCACCGGCACGGGCGCCGCGATCGGAAATCTCCGGCGAATTCGCCTGCCGCGGTTCATCTTCCGAAGCCTAGCCCGGCGCCGCCGAACACGCCGGACCCCAATTCGTTGGTCCCCCCGCTCACGACCGCGCCCGGGAGCGCCCGACCGCCTAGCTCTCGATCAGGGCCAGCGCCACCGGAACCAGGAGATCGGTCAGTTCCGTGACCGGCGGGCGAGGATCGGTGAGCAGCCATTCGTGGGCGACGCCGTTGACCGCGCCGATGAGGGCGCTGGTGGCCATGCCGGGGCCGCCGCGTAGACGGCCCGTCGATGCGGCGAGCGGCATCACCACGCGTTCGATCACCTGGGCCCACATGTGGCGGCGCTCGCGGCGGTGCCGTTCCATCCGCTCGCTCACCCCGACCACCTCGAGGAACGCGAGTTTGGCCCGATGTGGTTCGGCCGCAATGGATTCCAGATAGGCCCCGAACATCACCGTGATCGCCGTGCGCGGATCGACGTCCGCGCCGACCTCGGCCATCGCCCGGGTCACCGCCGCGGCCGCCTCGTCCTGAATGCGGTCGTAGGCGGCGATGAGCACGTCCTCGCGGGTGGAGAACTCCTCGTAGAACTGTCGCTTCGACAGCCCGGCCGCCGCGCACACGTCCGCGAGCGAACAGTTCGCGTAGCCGCGCTCGGCGAAGATCCGCGTCGCCGCGCGCAGGAACCGGTCCCGCCGCTCGGCCTTGCGCTCGGTGACGGCGCGTCCACCGTACTGCCGTTCCACGATCGTCACGCCTCCACCGTACGGGGCCACGACCGGCCGGCGCTCTTGCGATCCGGATCACCGCGTGTCATAGTTCCCGACTATGTGAGACGAGGTGGTCTCACATAGTCGAAGGAGCCCGAGTTGACCGAGTCGAGAGCCCGCCGCACCCATCGTCTCGCGCTGGTGCTGGCCGCCGCGGTGGCCCTGGCCACGCCGTGGACCGCCGTCGCCACCGCCGCACCGGAGGATCCGCCGGTGGCCCCCGCCGCCGCGATTCCCCTTCCGCCGGAACTGGATCCGGGCTTCTACCATCCCCCGGCCGAGACGGTGGCCGCCGCCGCGCCCGGCGAGATCCTCGCCGCCCGGCAGGTCACGGTCGCCAATCTGGGCCTGATCCCGGTCAATGTGGACGCCTGGCAGCTGTCCTACCGCTCCACCGACAGCCACGACGCGCCCATCGCGGCCGTGGCGACGGTTCTGAAACCGCGCGGTTCCGCCCCGGACAAACTGGTGTCGATGCAGATCGCCGAGGACTCGCTCGCCGGGTACTGCGCGCCGTCGTATGCGATCCAACATCTTTCGGCCGGTCCGCTGCTCGGCCAGATCGTGGCCCCCGCCGAATTCGTCATCGCCCAGGGCGCGCTGCAACAGGGCTGGGGCGTGGTGATCCCCGATCACCAGGGCCCGAACAACGCCTACGCCGCCGGTCCGCTGGCCGGGCGCATCGTGCTCGACGGCATCCGCGCCGCACGGGATTTCGCGCCCATGCGCGTCACCCCGGACGCCCGCGTCGGTCTCTACGGCTATTCCGGCGGCGCGATCGCCACCGGGCACGCGGCCGAGTTGAAGGGCTCCTACGCGCCGGAACTGAACGTGGTCGGCGTCGCGGAGGGCGGCGTTCCCGCCGATCTGGGCCGGGTGCTCGATGTGGCCAACGGCCAGCTCACCTCGGGTCTGGTCCTGGCCGCGGTCATGGGACTCGCCCACGAGTATCCGGAGTTCGCGCGGTTCATGGCCGACAACCTGGACCCGCTCGGCCGGGCCGTCACCACCGTGCAGAGCGGGCTGTGCGTGCAGTACGTCTCGATGCTGCTGCCGTTCCTGAATCTCAAAGGGCTGCTTCGAGTTCCGGGCGATCCGATGCGCGATCCCGTCGTGGCCGACGTGCTCGACCGCACCCGGATGGGCGCCCGCGTCCCCGATATGCCGATGTACATCTGGAACGCCAACCCCGACGAGATCATCCCGGTCGGCCAGGTGAACACCCTCGTCGACACCTACTGCCGCAACGGCGCGTCGGTCGCCTACACCCGCGAGCACTTCGGCGAGCACATCGCCAGCGAGGTCTCCGGCGCGGGCCCGGCGATGCTGTGGCTGCGCGACCGGCTCGACGGCGTGCCCGCGCCGACCGGGTGCACGACCACCGACGCGGGCTGGCTCGCCTTGGACCCCAACGGTTTCCAGCTGCTCACCGCGACGTTCGGGGAGACCTTCGCGTCGTTCTTCGGCAAGCCGATCGGCGTGCGCTGACGCCTCAGCGGACGCGCAGTCGGCGCATCAGCCGCAGCGTGACCATCGTCTGCCGCAGCTGCTTGTCGAACGGCTGCTTGGCGCGGGCCGCCATGACCTGCACCTTCTGCACGCCGACATTGACGATGTCGGTGTACTTGAGCAGTCCGGCGTCGCCGTGCCGTACGCCCACGCCGGACTGCTTCACCCCGCCCGAGGGTGTGCCCTTGGCCGAGTAGGTGGTCACGAACCCGTCGTTGACATTGATATTGCCCGCCTCCAGCCGATCCGCGACCCGCCGCGCACGGGCGAGATCCGCGCTCCACACGCTGGCGTTGAGGCCGTAGGTGGTGGCGTTGGCCCGCCGGATCGCGTCCTCCTCGTCGGTGAAGCGGTAGACCGTGACCACGGGCCCGAACGTCTCCTGGGTGGCGTGCAGCATGTCCGGGGTGACATCGGTGAGCACGGTCGGCGCGTAGAACGCCGGACCCACATCAGGCATCGGCACCCCGCCGGTGAGCACCGTCGCGCCCTTGGCCCGCGCGTCCTCGACGTGCGCGGCCACCTTCTCCATGTGCTCGACCGAGGCCAGCGAACCGAACTCCGGACCGTAGTCGTAACTCGCGCCCGCCTTCGCGGCCAACTCCTCGGCGGCCGCGACGAAGCGGCGCAGGAACTCGTCATAGAGCTTGTCCGCCACATAGATCCGCTCGATGTGCATGCACGCCTGCCCGGAGTTGCCGAACACCGCGAACAGCGCGCCCGGGATGACGTCGTCGAGCTTCGCGTCGTCGAGCACGATGAGCGGATTCTTGCCGCCGAGCTCGAGGCTGCACCCGATCAGGTTGCGCCCGGCCAACTCTCCGATGACCCGCCCGGTCGCGGTCGATCCGGTGAACATGACGAAGTCGGCGTTGTCGATGATGGCCGGACCCACATCCGGGCCGCCGCCGCAGACCACCCGCAACAGCCCGCGCGGCAGCCCGGCCCGGTACAGCAGCTCGACCCCGTAGAGCACGCACAGCGCGGTCTTGTTGTCCGGCTTGAGCACGACCCCGTTGCCCGCGATGAGCGCGGGAACCGTATCCGACAACGAGATGGCGAAGGGGAAGTTCCACGGCGAGATGACCGCCACCACGCCCTTGGGCCGATGCTGTTCGGTGGAGGTGGTGATCAACGGCATCGGACCGCCGCGCCGCACGGGTTTCAGCACCCGTTTCGCGACCTTGAGGTAGTGGCTGATGACCATCGGGACGTCGCAGGACTCCTCGACCGCCATGCGCCGGGTCTTGCCGTTGCCGAGCTGGATGAGTTCGGCGATCGTCTCGTGCTCGGCCAGCAGCAGCTCGTGCGCCCGCGCGAACACCGCCAGCCGTTCCCGCAGCGGGCGCGCGGCCCAATCCCGTTGCGCCGCACGGGCTTCGGCGGCCGCCTCGGCGACGTCACCGGGCGTGGACTGCGGCAGCGCGCCGACCACGTCGCCGGTGTAGACCTCGGTCAGCGGGTAGGGTTCGCGCGTCTCCCCGCCCGTTCCCGCGACCACGATCGCGGTCAGTCGATCGATGAGCGCCTGCGTGATCCGCGGCGGCAGCGTGGTCGCGCCGCCCTGCGTGGTTGTCTCCATCGCCGATCTCTCCGTCCACTCGCCGCCCGTCCCAGCGGTCACCCAGGATCCAAACTAGAACACGTTATTGTTTCCGACAATGTCGCCGGGTAACTTCGTCCCCATGACAGAACCGCACGCCCTGGTCGAGCGCCGCGGCGCCACGCTCGTCGTCACCATGAACCGCCCGGCCGTGCGCAACGCGCTCTCCGCCGAGATGCTCGACATCATGGTGTCGGCCTGGGACACCGTCGACAACGATCCCGAGATCCGCTCGTGCGTCCTCACCGGCGCGGGCGGGGCGTTCTGCGCGGGCGCCGACCTGAAGAACATGAATCGGCAGAGCCCGGCCGACAACATGAGCGAGGGCGGCGGCTGGGATCCCACCTACATGCCCGGCCTGCTCAAGGGCCGTCGCCTGACCAAACCGCTGATCGCCGCCGTCGAGGGCGCGGCCATCGCGGGCGGCACCGAGATCCTCCAGGGCACCGATATCCGGGTCGCGGGGCAGAGCGCGAAATTCGGTGTGTCCGAGGCGCGTTGGAGCCTGTTCCCGATCGGCGGCTCGGCCGTGCGGCTGGTGCGACAGGTGCCCTACACCATCGCCGCCGAGATCCTGCTGACCGGCCGCCACCTCACCGCGACCGAGGCCAAGGAGATCGGGCTGATCGGACACGTCGTGCCGGACGGCACCGCGCTGGACAAGGCCCTCGAACTCGCCGAGCAGATCAACGCCAACGGCCCGCTCGCCGTGCGGGCCATCCTGAAGACCATCCGCGACACCGAGGGCCTGCCCGAGAACGAGGCGTTCAAGATCGACGCCGAACTGGGCCTCGAGGTGTTCCGCAGCGCGGACGCCAAGGAGGGTCCGCGCGCCTTCGCCGAGAAGCGCAAGCCGGAGTTCAAGGGGCGCTGAGGTTTTCACACCGTCGGTTTGACCATGCGGACGATCTGCCGCCGCAGCAGATTCGGGGCGAAGCGGCGGGCCAGCACCAGCGCGTGCGCCTGGCCGGGGAAGATGTACAGCGGCGTCCGCCGCCCGGCCAGCGCCTTCTCCATGTCGTCGACCACCCGTTCGGGCGACATGCCGCGCTGACCGGCGAGCACCGCCGGATCGACGGCCCGAACCCCTTCCAGGAAGGGCGTTTCCACGTGTGGCGGGCAGACGCACAGCAGCCGCACCCCGCTGCCGTGCAGCTCCTGGTACAGCGCGTCGACGTAGCCGATCACGGCGAACTTCGAGGCCGCGTAGGCCGACAGGCCGGGCGACGACAGCCAGCCCGCCATCGACGCGAACAGCACCACCGTGCCCGTCCCGGCCGCTCTCATGGCCGGGATCACCGCCTGGCACAGATTCACCGTGCCGAGGTAGTTCACCTCGATCAGCCGCCGGATATCCGAAACATCCTGTGTCAGAGCGCCGCCCACGCGGGCGAATCCGGCGGCGTGCACCACGCGCGCGAGCGGGCCGAGTTCGGCGCGCACCTCGTCGACGACCGTCCGCAGCGCGGCCGCGTCGGAGACGTCGCAGACGTGGGTGCGCGTGCCCGGCGCGAGCCGGGCGGTCTCGGCGAGCCCGGCCTCGTTCAGATCCACGGCGGCGACGCGGTATCCGGCCGCCGCCAGTCGGCGCGCGACGATGCGGCCCATACCGCTGGCCGCGCCCGTCACCAGTGCTGTCTCGGTCATCGAACCTCCCGGGCGTTCCTCCGCCCAAGTAGAACACGTTCTCGCGAGGTCGTCGCCACTTTCCGGCACCGATCCCGATGAGCGGGAAGCGCGGGCCGGGCGCACGAGAGGGCGGCAGAATTGAAACAAGTTCTTGCATCGCCCGCGCCCCCGACCATATAGTCCGTACACGTGTCCAGACACCGCCGCGCGCCGAGGAGCAACCGATCATGACCGAGACCGCCACGGTGCGACCGCTGCGGGCGAACGCCGTCACCCACTGGGACTTCGAGGCCGACGTGGTGATCGTCGGCTACGGGATCGCCGGGGCCGCGGCCGCCATCGAGGCCGCCCGCGCCGGGGCCGAGGTGCTGGTCCTGGAACGCACCGGCGGCTGGGGCGGGGCGGCCTCGCAGTCGGGCGGCTTCATCTACCTCGGCGGCGGCACGCCGTTGCAGAAGGCCCTCGGCTTCGAGGACACCCCGGAGAACATGGAGAGGTTCCTGCTCGCCGCGCTGGGTCCGGGTGTGGACGAGGCCAAGATCCACGACTACTGCCAGGGCAGCGTCGAGCACTACACCTGGCTGGTCGATCAGGGCGTCCCGTTCAAGGAGGAGTTCTGGGGCCAGCCCGGCTGGGAGCCGCCGCACGACGAGGGCCTGATGTACTCCGGCGGCGAGAACGCCGCGCCGTTCAACACCCTCGTACCCCCCGCGCCGCGCGGACATCTCCCGCAGATGACCGACAAGCGACTGGGCGAGCGGGGCGGCGGCTACATGCTCATGAAGCCGCTCACCGACACCGCCGAAAGTCTCGGCGTCACAGCCGAATACGACATCCGGCTGCAACGGCTGATCGTCGACGACGACGATCGGGTGGTCGGCGTGGTCGCCAAGCGCTACGGCGACCTCGTGCACGTCCGCGCGCGCCGCGGCGTGGTGCTGGCCACCGGCAGCTTCGCCTACGAACAGAAGATGGTCGAGAACTACGCGCCCCGGCTGATCGGCCGCCCGGCCGCGGCCATCGAACAGCACGACGGCATCGGCATCCGGGTGGCCCAGGCGCTCGGCGCGGAACTGGCCCACATGGACGCGACCGAGGTCGCCTTCTTCGGCGATCCGCAGCTGCTGGTGCGCGGCATCCTGGTCAACGGCCGCGGCCAGCGCTACATCCCCGAGGACACCTACCCCGGGCGCATCGGCCAGGCCACCCTCATCCAGCAGGACAATCAGGCGTTCCTGATCATCGACGAGGCCGCGCTCGAGGAGGGCATGGCCACCGAGACGTCGAGCCCGTACTTCCGGCAGCCGCCCACCTGGGCCGCGGAAACGGTCGAGGAACTCGAGAGCGATATGGGCCTGCCCGCGGGCGCGCTACAGGCCACCGTCGAGGTGTACAACCGGCACGCCGCCGCGGGCGAGGACCCGGTGCTGGGCAAGAAGCCCGAATGGGTCAGGCCGATCGGCACGCCGCTGGCGGGTTTCGACATGCGCAACTTCACCGCCGGATTCACCCTGGGCGGCTTGAAGACCGATCTGGATTCGCGCGTGCTGCACGTGTCCGGCGAGCCGATCGCGGGCCTGTACGCCGCGGGCCGCTGCACCTCGGGCATCTGTGCGGGCGGATACGCCAGCGGGTCGTCGCTCGGCGACGGCAGCTTCTACGGCAGGCGGGCCGGGCGCGCCGCCGCGACGAACTGAGAAGGTAGGCGGCCCAATGCGTTTCGGCATCGTCCTGTTCACCAGCGACCGCGGCATCACCCCCGCCGCGGCCGCCCGCGCCGCCGAGGATCGGGGCTTCGCCTCGTTCTTCGTGCCCGAGCACACCCACATCCCGGTGAAACGCGAAGCGGCGCATCCGGTCACCGGCGACGCCAGCCTGCCCGACGACCGCTATCTGCGGACCCTCGATCCGTGGGTGGCGCTGGGCACCGCGGCCGCGGTCACCGAGCGCATCGAACTGGCCACCGCCGTCGCCCTGCCCACCGAACACGATCCGATCACCCTCGCCAAGACCATCGCGAGCCTCGACCACCTGTCCGGCGGCCGGGTCACCCTCGGGGCCGGATTCGGTTGGAACACCGACGAACTCGCCGACCACGGCATCCCCGGCGACAAGCGCCGCACCGCGCTGCGCGAGTACCTCGAGGCCATGCGCGCCCTGTGGACCCAGGACGAGGCGAGCTACGACGGGCGGTTCGTGAACTTCGGCCCGAGCTGGGCCTGGCCCAAACCCGCGCAGGCCGCGCTGCCGGTGCTCATCGGAACCGCCGGAACCGAACAGGGTTTCCGCTGGGTCGCCCGGCACACCGACGGCTGGATCACCACTCCCTACGAACCCGATCTGCTGGTGAAGCGGCTCGCCCTGCTGCACGGGATCTGGCGGGACGAGGGCCGGTCCGGCGCGCCGCGCGTGGTGGCCCTGGACGGCAAGCCCGACCCGGCGCGACTCGCCGAATGGGACGAGCACGGCGTCACCGACGCGGTCTACGGCCTGCCGGATCGGACCGAGGCCGAGGTTCTGGGCTATCTGGATCGACTCGCCGCGAAGCTCGGCCTGATCTGAAATATCCTGATCTTTCTTGTGTCGCCTATCGGAGAGTGAGCCGAGAACGTGCGAATCGCCCTGCTGTCCTACCGCAGCAAGACCCACTGTGGCGGACAGGGGGTCTACGTGCGGCACCTGAGCCGCGGCCTGGCCGAACTGGGCCACGAGGTCGAGGTGCTGTCGGGGCAGCCGTACCCGGAACTGCTCGACCCGCGGGTGCGCCTGACCGAGGTGCCCAGCCTGGATCTCTACCGTGAGCCCGACCCGTTCCGCACGCCGCGCCCGAGCGAGATCCGCGATCGCATCGATCTGCTCGAGGTGGCCACCATGTGGACGGCCGGATTCCCCGAGCCGCGCACCTTCAGCCTGCGCGCGGCCCGCCTGCTGCGCGAGCGCGCCGCGGAATTCGATGTGGTGCACGACAATCAGTGCCTCGGCTCCGGCCTGCTCGACATCGCGCGGCACCTGCCGCTGGTCGCGACCATCCACCACCCGATCACCCGCGACCGCGAGGTGGATCTGGCCGCCGCGAAGTGGTGGCGCACGCCGCTGGTCCGGCGCTGGTACGGATTCCTCGGCATGCAGCGGCGGGTGGCGCGCGAGATCCCGGACCTGATCACCGTCTCGTCGTCCTCGGCCACCGATATCGCGAGCGACTTCGGCGTCGCGCCCGAACAATTGCGGGTCGTGCCGCTGGGCGTGGACACCGAACTGTTCCGCCCGCGCGGACGCCGGGTGCCCGGCCGCGTCGTCGCGGTCGCCAGCGCCGACAAACCGCTCAAGGGCATCGGGGTGCTGTTGCACGCGCTGGCCCGGCTGCGCGCCACGCACGAGGTGGAGCTGCGGCTGGTGGCGCGGCTGGAACCCAACGGACCCACCGAGAAGCTGATCGCCGAACTCGGGCTCTCCGATATCGTGCGGGTGGCGGGCGGACTGTCCGATCAGGAGCTCGCCGAACTGCTGGCCTCGGCCGAATTGGCCTGCATCCCTTCGATGTACGAGGGTTTCTCGCTGCCCGCCGTCGAGGCGCTGGCGAGCGGCACACCCCTGGTGGCCAGCCGCGCGGGAGCGTTGCCGGAGGTGGTCGGCGACTGCGCCGAACTGGTCGAGCCGGGCAATGTCGACGAATTGACCGCGGCCGTCGGCGGTCTGCTGGACTCGCCGACGCGACGGGCCGCGTTGAGCACCGCCGGGCGCGCCCGCGCGCTGGCGGTGTACAGCTGGGAGGCCGTCGCCGCGCAGACGGTCTCGGTCTACGAGCGGGCCATCGCCCGCTCGTCCGGTGATCACTACGAGGAGGCGAACGCATGCTGACCGTCGATTTCGACCGGCTGGGCATCCGGCCCGGCACCCGCGTCATCGATGTGGGCTGCGGCCAGGGCCGCCACTCCTTCGAGGCGTACCGCCGCGGCGCCGACATCGTCGCCTTCGATCAGAACGCCGCCGACCTCGCCGACGTGAAGGTCATGTTCGGGGCCATGGCCGAGGCCGGGGAGGTGCCCGCGCACGCCCGCGCGGAGACCGTGCAGGGCGACGCGCTCGCGCTGCCGTTCGAGGACGGCGAATTCGACGTGGTGATCGCCTCGGAGATCCTCGAGCACATCCCGGACGACGACCGGGCCATCGCCGAACTGGTCCGGGTCCTCAAACCCGGTGGGGCCCTTGCCGTCACGGTGCCGCGCTGGCTGCCGGAGCGGATCTGCTGGCTGCTCTCCGACCAGTACCACGCCAACGAGGGCGGGCACGTGCGGATCTACCGCGCCGACGAACTGCGCACCAAGATCACCGCCCGCGAACTGCGTTTCGTGCGCACCGAACACGCGCACGCCCTGCACGCGCCGTACTGGTGGCTGAAGTGTCTGGTCGGCGTCGAGGCGAACGACCATCCGGCCGTGCGCGCCTATCACCGGTTGCTGGTGTGGGACATGATGAAGGCGCCCCGCGTCACCCGGCTCGCCGAGGACCTGCTCAACCCGCTCATCGGCAAGAGCGTGGCCCTGTACTTCACGAAACCGGCGGTGCGCCGTGCCGGGTGCTGAGCTCCCGGCGGTACCCGGCGTCCTCACGGGCGCGCAAACTCTGGCCACGGCCGAATCCATCGCGGCCGCACAGGAATCCGACGGCGCCATCCCCTGGTTCCCGGGCGGGCACACCGATCCGTGGGATCACGTCGAATCGGCCATGGCCCTCACCGTCGCGGGGCTGCTGACCGAGGCGCGCGCGGCCTACGAGTGGTCGGCCCGCACCCAGCGCCCGGACGGGTCCTGGCCCAGTCAGTTCCGGTGCGGCGCGATCGAGATCGCCGACGCCGACACCAACTTCTGCGCCTACATCGCCACGGGTGTGTGGCACTACGTGCGCTGCACCGGCGATCGGGACTTCGCGGCCCGGCTGTGGCCGACCGTGCGCGCCGCCATCGACCATGTGCTCACCCTCCAGGGTCCACGTGGCGAGATCTATTGGCTGCGAACCGATTCCGAGATCCTGCCGGAGGCCCTGCTGACCGGCAGCTCCAGCATGTTCCACAGCATCCGGTGCGCGCTGGCGCTGGCGGAGTTCCTCGACATCGACCAGCCCGAGTGGGAGGTCGCGGCGCTGCGGCTGGGGCACGCGATCCGGCACCATCCGGAGGCGTTCGCGCTCAAGGACCGGTACTCGATGGACTGGTATTACCCGGTGCTGTGCGGCGCCTTTCGCGGCGCCGCCGCCGAGGCCCGGATCGCCGCGCGCTGGGACGATTTCGTGGTGGGCGACATCGGCATCCGCTGCGTCGGCGACCGGCCGTGGGTGACCGGGGCGGAGACCTGCGAGCTGGCCCTCGCGCTGGACACCGTGGGCGATCGCGACCGCGCCCGCGATCTGCTGGCCGCGATGCAGCATCTGCGCGCCGAGGACGGATCCTATTGGACCGGACTGGTTTTCGCCGACGGCAAGCACTGGCCCGAGGAGCGCACCACCTGGACCGGGGCCGCGATGATCCTGGCCGCCGACGCGTTGACGCGCACCTCCGGCGGCAACGGCGTGTTCCGGGAACTCGCCGCCACCGCCGATATGAGCACCGGCTTCGCCTGCGACTGCGTGTCGACGCTGTCCTGAGCCCGGCTCAGGCCGCGCCGCCGCAGCCCGCGGACCGCTCCAGGATCCGCAGCGAACCGGTCACCGACACCTCGCGGAAACCGTTGCCGTCCAGAGCTTTCCGATAGATGTGATAGGGCGCTTGGCCGCCGTCGCGCGGATCCGGGAACACGTCGTGGATGGCCAGCGCGCCCCCGGCGGCCACCCAGTGCGCCCAGTTGTCGTAATCGCGCTGGGCGGCCTCCTCGGTGTGCCCGCCGTCGATGAACAGCAACCGGATCGGTTCGCGCCAGATCCGCGCGACGGTGGCCGAGGCCCCCACCACCCCGACCACGGTGTCGGTGAGCCCGGCCTTCACCATCGAGCGCCGGAACGTGGCGACCGTGTCGAAGACGCCGGTCTCGGGATCGACCAGCGAGGTGTCGTGATACTCCCAGCCGGGCTGATGCTCCTCCGAGCCGCGATGGTGGTCGAGGGTGTAGACCGTCGCCCCGGTCCGCCGGGCGGCCGCGCCGAGATAGATCGACGACTTGCCGCAGTAGGTGCCGATTTCCACGATCGTTCCGGAACCGCCGTAGCGCAGCGCCGCCTCATACAGCGCGCGACCCTCGTCGGGCGGCATGAAACCCGTTGTCGCCTCGGCGATTTCGAACAATCGGGCCGTATCCTCAGAGATCGCCGAATCGGCACGAGTCACGATGAATACCTTTCCGTCCGCCCCCGTCAGGCGTGTCCAGTTGCCCTCGAAGCTTTGAGATAGTAGCATCCGGACACGTGTCTGATCCCCTTTCCAGCGAGCCGCCCGCGGTGAATATGGAGGCCACGCGCCGCCGTCTCACCGAGAAGCAGGCCGACACCGTCGACCGGTTGACGCGGGCCGCGTTGGAGGTGCTCGCGCGCGAGGGGTTCGCCGGGCTCACCGTGCGCATGGTCGCCGCCGCCGCGGGCGTCGGCACGGCCACCGCCTACACCTACTTCTCCTCCAAGGAGCACCTGGTCGCCGAGGTCTTCTGGCGGCGCCTGGCCGCCACCGCCGCGCCGATCGTCGACTCCCCCGACCGCACCGAGCGGGTTCTGGCCGTGCTGCGCCAGACCGCCATGCTGGTCGCCGACGAACCCGCGCTCGCGGGCGCGGTCACCAGCGCGCTGCTGGGCACCGATCCCGATGTGGCGCATCTGCGCCTGCGCATCGGCGCCGAGATCCGCCGCCGCCTGATCGAGGCGCTCGGTCCCGACGCCGATCCGGATATCGTCGAGACCCTGGAATTGCTCTACGCGGGCGCGCTCGTGCGCGCGGGCGTCGGATACGCCTCGTACGCGCAGATCGCGGACCGTCTGGAGAAATCGGCGTTACGGGTGCTGCGGGGCTGAATCCCTCGGATCAGAGGACCGATTCGATCGCGGTGACCACGGCCGGGTCGCTCGGTTCGGTGCGCGGGCGGAAGCGGGCCACGACGTCGCCGTCGCGATTCACCAGGAACTTCTCGAAGTTCCATTGGATATCGCCCGCCGTGCCCTCGGCGTCGGGGGTCTCCACGAGTTCCCGATACAGCGGATGCCGGTCCTCGCCGTTCACCTCGACCTTCTCCAGCAGCGGGAAGTCGACTCCGTAAGTGGCCGAACAGAATTCCTGGATCTCCTCGGCGGTGCCGGGTTCCTGACCCATGAACTGGTTGCACGGCACGCCGATCACGCTGAAACCGCGTGGGCCGTAGGTCTTCTGGAGTTCCACCAGGCCGGTGTACTGCGGGGTGAGGCCGCATTTGGAGGCCACGTTCACCACCAGCAGGGCCCGATCCCCGGCGAGGTCGGCGAGGGTGGTGGGTTCGTCGGACAAGGTGCGGACGGGAATGTCACGAATGCTCACAATCCGATCTTACGAACCGCGACCGGCCGCTGCTCGATCCCGCGGCTCCCCATGGGTCGCCCGCACAAGGACAACTGAAACGAGTTCTACCTCGATGGAGACGCCGCTCCACCCCGTCCCACCGGGGTTTCCGGGAGATGATCTACCACATGTCCGAGTGCCTCGAGGGCGATCCCGGCGTGGCCCGGATCTTCTCTCGGATTAGAACTTGTTCTACAGTGTGTCCGGAGCCACTTCGAGGATGAGGTATGCGAATATGACCGACCGCAGCGCGGATACCAGCGAGGCCGATTACATCGTCGTGGGCGCGGGCAGCGCCGGCGCGACCGTGGCCGGCCGGCTCGTCGAAACCGGCGCGAGCGTCATCCTGATCGAGGCCGGACGCAAGGACGACACCCGCCTGGTGACGACCCCCGGCATGATCACGATGGTGCACACGGTCCCCCAGCTCAAGAAGCGCGTGACCTGGAAGCAGAACTCGGTTCCGCAGAAGCACGCCAACGACCGCGAGATCCCGATGACCCGCGGCAAGGTGCTGGGCGGTTCGAGTTCGGTCAACGGCATGCTGTTCGTGCGCGGCAACAAGGCCAACTTCGACTCCTGGGCCGCCGAGGGCTGCACCGGCTGGAGCTACGCCGACGTGCTGCCCGCCTACAAGCGGCTGGAGAACTGGGAGGGCGGCGCGAGCGAACTGCGCGGCGCGGGCGGACCCATCGAGGTGACCCGCCAGCGCGAGCTGACCCCGATCGCCCAGCAGTTCATGGAGGCCGCCACCGACACCCTCGGGGTGCCGCGGATCGCCGACTACAACGGCGAATCCCAGGAGGGCATCAGCGTTTTCCAGCAGAGCGTGCGAGACGGGTTGCGCTACAGCTCCTCTCGCGGATTCATCACCAATCGGCCGAACTCGGGCCTGAAGGTGCTGACCAACGCGCACGTCGCGCGCGTGGTCATCGAGAAGGGCCGGGCCACCGGCGTCGAGGTGATCGAGAAGTCCGGGACGCGGATCATCCGCGCGGCCCGCGAGGTCGTGGTGTCCTCGGGCGTCATGGGCTCGCCGCAGATCCTCATGCTCTCGGGCATCGGCCCGGCGGGTCAGCTGCGCGAACTCGGCATCGACGTGCACGCCGATCTGCCCGTGGGCCAGAACCTGCACGACCACCTGTTCGTGCCGATGACCTTCATCTCGAAGAAGGCCATCCACCGCGGCATCCCCTCGCATTTCGCCGCGGGCCTGATGCGCGAGCTGGTCCGGCCCGGCAGCTCGTGGTTCGGCCGCACCGTGTTCGAGGTCGTCGGCTTCGTGAAAACCTCGTTCGCGCAAGACATTCCGGATATGCAGATCCACACCCTGCCGTGGAGCTATCCGGTGCCCAACCAGGACGAGGACAAGCTGCACATGGTCGACCGGCGCGCCGGGCTGACCATCTTCCCCACGCTCATCTACCCCAAGAGCCGCGGCGAGCTGCGGCTGGCCTCCACCGATCCGCTGGCCTCCCCGCTGATCGACCCGGGCTACCTGTCCGATCCGACCGACACCGAATTCCTCGTCGAGGGCATCAAAATCATCCGCGACATCATGGCGAACAAGGCCGTCGCGGGCGACGTCACCGAGGAGTTCTCCCCCGGCCCCGCCTACCGGGACGAGACCGCCCTGCGCCGCGAACTCCCCAACCGCGTCCACTCCGTCTACCACCCGGTCGGCACCTGCCGCATGGGCGTCGACGAACGCGCGGTCGTCGACCCGCAGCTGCGCGTCCTCGGCATCGAGGGCCTCCGCGTCGCCGACGCCTCCATCATGCCCAGCATCACCGGCGGCAACACCAACGCGCCGTGCTACATGATCGGCGAGAAGGCCGCGGAGCTGATCAGCGCCTCCTGATACCGGTCGGCCGCCCCGCCCCTCCGGGCGGCCGCGGCTCTCCTGCGCCGGGGTCTCTCCCTTCCTGTTCCCGGCCCTGCTTTTCGGGCCGGGAACAATCCGAAGGGATTGCGTGTTGTCGTGGGTGCCGCTAACGTAGGCATCGTTCTTCTTGTGGACGCAGGTTGATCTGATCCCGCCCCGCAAGGTCTTCATTCCGGTTCCGCCGGAGTTCTCATTCGCGGCACCAGGCCGCGGTCACGGCCGTTCGCCGTACCCACGCGACATTTCCCGGAGGGGGAAACATCATGACACACAACGACATTCAGGATGCGGTGCCGGCGACGACCGTCACCGGCATCCTCGACATCTCCGACAACCACGCGTCGCTACGCACCGAGGGCTATCTGCCCGGCGAGCACGACGTCCACGTATCCACCCGCCTGATCCGCGAGAACGGTTTGCGCCCCGGCGATTCCGTCACCGGCGCCGTCGGAACCCGGCGGGCGGGCGCGAAATTCGATCCGCTGGTGCGCGTCGACACCGTCAACGGGCTCGCGCCCGAACAGGCCCGCAAGCGACCGCGATTCGCCGAGCTGGTCCCCATCCATCCCTGCGACCGGCTCCGCCTGGAGACCGAACCGCACGAGTTGAACACGCGCGCAATCGATCTCACGATGCCGATCGGCAAGGGCCAGCGCGCCCTGGTCGTCGCCCCGCCCAAGGCGGGCAAGACCTCGGTGCTGCAATCGGTCGCGCACGGCGTGGCCAAGAACCACCCCGAATGCCAGCTCATGATGGTCCTCATCGGCGAGCGCCCCGAGGAGGTCACCGACCTGTCGCGAGCCGTGCCCGCCGACATCGCCGCCGCCACCTTCGACCGCCCGCCGCGCGAACACGTCGCGGTCGCCGAACTGGCCATCGAACACGCCAAGCGCCTGGTCGAGATGGGCCGCGACGTGGTCGTCCTGCTCGACTCGCTGACCCGCCTGGCCCGCGCCTACAACCTCGCCGCCCCCGCCTCGGGCCGCGTCCTCTCCGGCGGCGTCGACGCGGCCGCGCTGGCCCCGCCTAAGAAGTTCCTCGGCGCGGCCCGCAACATCGAGGGCGGCGGCTCGCTCACCATCATCGCCACCGCCCTGGTGGAGACCGGCTCGCTCGCCGACTCGGTGATCTTCGAGGAGTACAAGGGCACCGGCAACGCCGAACTCAAACTCGACCGCCAGATCGCCGACGCGCGCGTCTTCCCGGCCGTCGACGTCAACCGCTCCAGCACCCGCCGCGACGAACTGCTGCTCGACCCCGCCGAACTGGCGGCCGTCGAGTCCATGCGCCGCACCCTCGCGGGCCGCGAACCCCGCCAGGCCGCCGAACTCCTGCTGACCGGACTGCGCGGCACCCAGACCAACGCCGAATTCCTGCACAACATCCGCACCGCCGGAAGGTGATCTCGTGCCCGCCCGGTTCCTCCCGTTACCCTGGACCGGGGATCGGCACAAGGGACCAGGCCGACCCGGCTGGATCTGGAGGTTTTCGTGAGGCTGCCGGTGCAATCGAGTCGAAGTTCTCGCCGGTGGGACGAAACCTCGGGCATTCCGGGCGAGAAGCGAAAATGACCGATCGGGAGCAGATGCTGCGCCGGGTCGCCGACGCCCTCAAGGCCCTGCCCGACGACGAGCGCACGGTCACCCTGGGCCGCCACCGCCGCCACGCGCCCGATCTGGATCCGGCCGCCCGCGCCGAACTCGTCGACATGTTCGCCGAACGCGTGAAAAACGATGGCGCGCAAGTGGTTCGGATCTCCGACAGCGAGATCGCCGACGCTGTGACCGAGGCGCTCACCACGCACGACATCGGTTCGGTCGTCGCCCCCGAGGGCCTGCCGCTGGAGTGGCTCACCGTGTGGGCGGACACCGACGGCCACCGGGTCGTGCCCGACCACCCGCTCGTGTCGACCGAGACGCCCGACGCCGTGGTGACCGGCTGCGCGGGCGCGGTCGTCGAGCCCGCGACCATCGTGCTGGACGGCGGGCCGGGTCAGGGCCGCGCGTCGCTGCTGGCCCCCGGCTGTCACATCTGCGTGGTGCGGGCCGATCAGATCGAACCCGCGCTGCCCGACGTCCTCGACAAACTCGACTCCCGCCGCCCGATCACCTGGTTCCGCGGACCCGCGGCGGCGCCCGACGAGGACGAGTTGGTCTCGATCGCCGCGGCCGGGCAGGGCCCGCGCCACCTCGTGGTGGTCATCGTCGAGTAGGCGACGCGGCGCGACTGCAAGCGCTTCTTAAGCCCGAACCAAGCCCCGGGCGGCATCGTGCTCTCGTACGGATGTGCCCGTTCGCGAGGGGTGGCGGGCACGTCCGGACCGTTGTCCGTTGCCACGTTGTGATCATGGTCCTGGGCGTTTCGTGCCATCTCGAGGAATGATGGTGGACAAGTGCGCCAAGGAGATTGGGAGCGACGATGGAAACCGTGGTCGTCTTCGTATTGGCCTGCCTGTTGTACTGGTGGGGCATGCTCTGAAAGCGGCCTAACCTCTCCGGTCCCGCACGCGAATCCGTGCGGGCGAACATATGTGCGAATGCCACTATGCTGGCTCGGACAGGAGAGGAGAGACCGCCATGGCCGCGAACGCGCGAGGGATCCCATCGGTCTGGACCCGCCCGCAGCGCCCCCGCCGTGATACACCCGTGCTGAGCCGCGAACAGATCGTGGCCGAGGCGATCGAACTCCTGGACACGGAGGGTTTCGAGGCGTTGAGCATGCGTCGCCTCGGCACCAAACTCAACGCCGGGGCCACCTCCCTCTACACCCACGTCGCGAACAAGGACGAACTGCTCGAACTCGTCGTCGACGAAACCTTCGGCGAGATCCGGCTTCCCGCCACACCCCCGCAGCGCTGGCGGCCCGCGCTGCTGCGGCTCGGCCGCGACATCCGGGCCGTGCTGCTGCGCCACCCGTGGATCACCGGCGTGCTGAGCACCGCGGGCCTGAGTCACCTGGGCCCCAATATGATGCGCCTGTCGGAAGCCCTGTTGACGATCCTGGAGTCGGCGGGCTTCGACGAGGAGTCCGCCGATCGCGGGGCGAACGTCCTGCTCGGCTACGTCATCGGCGCGACCTCCACCGAGGCCGCCATGCTCACCACCCTCGCCCGCAGTGGCCTGGGCGAACCGGAGTGGTTGCGGCGCTTGCGTTCCGCCGCCCGCGCGGCCTCGAGCCCGTACCCCCGCATCCACCGCCGCTACACCGACCACCACGACGCCGATCCGGCCCGCACCCGCGACGCCCACTTCGACACCGAACTCGGCATCGTCCTCGACGCCCTGGAGCTGCGCCGCCTGCCCGGATGAGCAAGTGGCGCAACGACATCGATCCCGAGCATCCCGACCGAGTGCCGGCGCTCGCCGAGATCGCTCAGCGGCCGGTCGGCAGGTTCGCTCCCCCGGTGACGTCGAGCACCACCCCGGTGACGAATCCGTTCCCGGCCAGCGCGCGGATCGCGCTCGCGACCTCCTCGGGGCGGCCGACCCGGCCGACGGGTGTGGTGGCGGCCAACCCGTCGAACAGCGCCTCCCGCCGCTCCGCGGGCACCCGGTCCCACCACGGCGTATCGATGACGCCGGGCGCGACCGCGTTCACCCGCAGCGGCGCGAGTTCCACCGCGAGCGGCGGCACCAGCGCGTGCAGCGCGCCGTTGATCGCGGCCAGCCCGGCCGTGCCCGGGAACGCCGCGTGCGCCGAGGCCGCGGTCACCAGGGTGATCGAACCGGCCGGAACCAGATGCGGCAGTGCGGCTTTCACCACCCGCACCTGCGCCCAGAACTTGGCCTCGAAACCCGCGGCGAGGTCGTCGAGATCCAGCTCCGCGAACGGACCGCTGCCCGCCGCGCCGCTGACCGCGACGACGAGGTGATCGATCGGGCCGCACGCGGCGAAGAACCGGTCGATGTCGGCCCGGTCGCTCGCGTCCATCCGGAAGCCGGTGGTCGCGCCGCCGATCCGGGCGACGGCTGCGTCGAGCTTGGCCTGGTCGCGTCCGGTGACCGTGACCTCGGCCCCGTCGGCGGCGAAGGCCGCGGCCGTCGCCTCGCCGATCCCGGAACTACCACCCATGACGACGACGTGCGGAGCGTTCATCTGCTGCTCTCTTCTGCTCGAGATCTGTTGTCAAGACTGACAGTCTCGACAACCGGAGACGGCGGTACGGTATTCCCATGGCATCCCCGAGCCGCCCGCCGCGCCCGCACACGGGGCGCCGCCGCAACGAGGCGGTGCGGCAGGCGATTCTGAGCGCCGCCGTGGAACTGCTCGCCGCCGCCGACGGGGCCCCGATCACCATCGACGCCATCGCGCGCGCGGCCGGGGTCGGCAAGCAGACGATCTACCGGTGGTGGCCCTCCAAGGGCGCGGTCCTGCTGGCGGCCATGCTCGAACGCGCCGACGAATCGGTCCCGCGACCGGACACCGGTTCGCTGCGCGGCGATCTCACGGCCATGATCGCGGCGAGTTTCGCTGGGGCGCAAGAGAATTCGACCGCCTCGGCGCTGCGGACCCTGATGCGCGAGGCGGCGGACGATCCGCACACCGCCGAGTTGCTGCGGCAGTTCGCCCTGACCCGGCGAGCGGCGTTGCGGCGCATCGTGATTCGCGGGGTGGAGCGGGGCGAACTGGCATCGGACACCGATGTGGACTTGGTGGTCGACCAGGTCTACGGCGTGTTCTGGTATCGGTTCCTGCTCGGGCACGCCCCTTTGGACGCGGCAACGGCGGCGCGGCTGGCGGCCACGCTGGCGCCCGGCTCCTAGGGTCGGTCGACGCGACGGCAGTTCGCGCACAGACCCCAATAGACGACCTCGGCCTCGTCGATCACGAACCCGTGCGCGTCCGACGGATCGAGGCAGGGGGCGTGACCCACGGCGCAGTCGACGTCCACGACGGTGCCGCATTGCCGGCACACCAGGTGGTGGTGATTGTCGCCGGTGCGCGCCTCGTAGAGCGCGGCGGATCCGGCGGGTTCGATCCGCCGCAGCAGACCGGCGTGCACACAGGCGCGCAACACGTCGTAGACGGCCTGGGTGGACACCGTGCCGAGGCGCTCGCGGACCGCGGCCGCCACCCGATCGGCGTCGGAATGCGGCTGGGCCACCACGGCATCCAGGACCGCGACGCGCGGCGCGGTGACGCGCAGCCCGGCCTCGCGCAGGCGCGTACGCGGATCGAAGGGGTCGGTGTGCATGACTCCAGTGTCCAGCTTTTCTGGAACAAGACAAGAAAAGACCGATAGTTATGTTTCTCTGATCGGCGGGGACGCTCTCGATTCCATTGCGACACTGGCGTGTTGGCCACCGCGTGTCGCCCGGCGCGTTAGCCTCCCGGCATGGGCCGCATCCGCGCGTGGATTTCGGGCATGGTCGTCGCCGCACTGCTGGCGGGCGTTTTCGTGGCCGCCCCCGGATCGGCCGAGTCCGGCGACGAGACCCGGTGCGCGGTCCCGGCCGGACGGCAGTTCGCCCGCGCGACACCGGAGGCCGCCGGCTTCGACGCCGACCGGCTGGCCGCCGCGCTGGCGTTCACCGGCGAGCGCAATCGGCTCAATGTGCAAGTGTTCCGGCACAACTGCCTGGTGGGCGAGGGCCCGAGCAACGCCGCCACCGGCGACACCGCCTGGAACGTGTGGAGCGTGACCAAGAGCGTCGTCGCGCTCGTCGCCGGAATCGCCTGGGACCGTGGGCTGCTCGACCTGGACACCCCGATCGATCGGTACCTGCCGCCCGGCCTCGGCGACGCCGCCCACCGCGCGATCACGGTGGAGAACCTGCTCACCGAGACCTCCGGACTGCGGATCGGCGCGCTGACCGAGGGGCTGACCGCGGTCGTCCCGATCGATCCCAACAGCGCGGTGCAGGCGCTGGGCACGCCGTTCGACAATCCGCCCGGCACCGAATTCACCTACAGCCAGCGCAATGTGGACCTGTTGACCTATGTGATCGAACTCGCGGTCGGCGAGCCGTTCCAGCGCTTCGCGCAGCGCGAGTTGTTCGATCCGCTGGGCATCGCGCGCGGCGACTACTACTGGGCCCGCGACCGTTCCGGGCACACCTACGGCTACGCCCACCTGCTGATCCCGCCGAACGATCTGGCGCGGCTGGGCCTGCTGGTGACCGACGACGGGCGCTGGGGTGATCGGCGGGTGGTGTCGAGCGAGTTCCTGCGCGCGGCGCGGCGGCCCTCGGCGGCCAATCCCTGTTACGGCTATCTGTTCTGGGTCGGCGCCGGATGCGTGGAGATGCCCGCGTTCCTGCCGCGCGACACGTATCTCATGTCGGGACTGGGGTTGCAGAACGTGTTCGTGGTGCCGGAGTGGGATCTGACCGTGGTGTGGACGGGCGTGTTCGGCAATCGCACGGGCCGGGGTGTGTCCGGGGTGTTGCAGACCACCGACGAATTGTCCTGGGAGTTCTTCCGTCGACTGGTGGCCGCCATGCGACGGCCGCCGGTCCCCGATCCCGGGCCGTACGTGGAGCAGGCGATCGAGCTGAATCCGGGCGACTACATCGATCCCGATATCGCCGCGTCGGTGTTCGGGTTCGGACCGGCCGCCTACCCGGGCTGTAATGTGTTGTCCTGCTTGCAGACTCCGCTCGCCGCGCCCTTCACCGACGCGCCGCCCGGATGTTTCGTCGTGGTGTGCCTGGGGCCCGATCCGCGCACGCCGGGCATTCGCTGAGTCAGGCGTCGAGTCCGGCCAGCAGGGCGGTGTTCATGTAGTCGCGGAACAGCACGATCGCGCCGTCGCGAATCCGGATCACGTTGACGGAGGTACGAATTCGCGCCCGCTCGGCGCCCGGACGGGTCATGTCCACATCGACCTCGGTGACGAACAGTTCCGGGTCGGCGCACTCGTGCAGCTGAAAGTCGATGCCGTGCACCTCGATTCCGCTCGTGCCCGCCCACCGCCGCCGCAGATGGTCGCGGACGGCCTCGCGGCCCGCGAGCCGTTCGGGCGGACCGGGGACGGTGAAGGGGATCTCGAACACCGCGTCCGGCGCGAACAGCGCGGCGAAGGCGTCGGCGTCGCGGGCGGGCAGTTCCCGGAGCAGCTTCTCGACCAGTTCGCGCGGGGTCTCGGTCATGGCAACCTCGTTTCGACAGTAAACGGAATTAACGCCCCGCTTATCTTCCGGAACGATCGCCCCGCTTGTCAATGGCCCGACTCGGTAGACTCGCGCCGTGACCGAGACACGTCCCCTGCGCGCCGACGCCCGCCGCAATCGCGAGCGGGTGTTGAACGCGGCGCGGGAAGCCTTTGCGGCCGAGGGCATTTCGGTTCCGCTGGACGAGATCGCGCGCCGGGCCGGGGTCGGCCCCGGCACGGTCTATCGGCACTTCCCGACGAAGGAGGCGCTGTTCCACGCGGCGATCGTGGACAATCTCGAGCGCATGATCGACTTCGCCCGGGAGGCGGCGCGCGCCGACGAACCCGGCCCGGCCTTCTTCGCCTTCCTGGAGCGCATGGTCGCCGAGGGCGGCCTCAAACGCGACCTCGCCGAGGCCTTGGGCAGCCACGACACCGTCGAATGTTCCGCTCCCACGCAGCAATTGTGGGACGAGATCGACGGCCTGCTGCGCCGCGCCCAGGACGACGGCGCGATCCGCGCGGACCTGCGCCCGACCGATCTCAAGCGCATCATCCGGGGCGTCTTCCTCGCCACCCATTCCCCGGAGATCACCGATGACGAACGCCGCCACACGTTCGCCATCGTCTTCGACGGCATGCGCCCGCGTTGAGCCTCAGCTCCGGCGGAGCAGCACCTCTGCGATCTGAATGGTGTTGAGCGCCGCGCCCTTGCGCAGGTTGTCGCCGGAGACGAACAGGGCCAGGCCGCGGCCGTCGGGGACGCCCGGGTCGTGGCGGATGCGGCCGACGAGGGATTCGTCGATACCGGCGGCGGCCAGCGGGGTGGGCACGTCGGTGAGTTTCACGCCGGGAGCGTCGGCGAGGATCGCGCGGGCGCGCTCGACCGACAGCGGCCGGGAGAATTCGGCGTTGATCGACAGCGAGTGACCGGTGAAGACCGGGACGCGCACGCAGGTTCCGCTCACCAGCAGGTCGGGCAGGCCGAGGATCTTGCGGCTCTCGTTGCGGAGCTTCTGGTCCTCGTCGGTCTCGCCGGAGCCGTCGTCGACCAGCGAACCGGCCAGCGGCAGCACGTTGAAGGCGATCGGGGCCACGTACTTGTTCGGGGCCGGGAACTCGACCGCGGAACCGTCGTGGGTCAGCTTCTCCATCTCGGGGGCGACCGCGCGGATCTGGCCCGCGAGCTCCTCGACACCGGCCAGGCCGCTGCCCGAAACCGCTTGGTAGCTGGACACGATCAGGCGGTGCAGCCCGGCCTCGTCGTGCAGCGGCTTGAGCACCGGCATGGCGGCCATGGTGGTGCAGTTCGGATTGGCGATGATGCCCTTGGGCAGATTCCGCGCCTGCTCCGGATTCACCTCGGAGACGATCAGCGGCACCTCGGGATCCTTGCGGAACGCCGAGGAGTTGTCGATCACGGTGACCCCGGCGGCGGCGAACCGCGGCGCCTGCACCCGGGACATGGTGGCCCCGGCCGAGAACAGCGCGATATCCAGCCCGCTGGGATCGGCGGTCTCGGCGTCCTCGACCACGACCTCCCCGCCGCGCCACGGCAGCGTCTTGCCCGCCGAACGCGCCGAGGCGAAGAAACGCACCTCGTCGGCGGGAAAGTCCCGCTCCGCCAACAGTTTTCGCATGACGGCGCCGACCTGCCCGGTCGCCCCGACGACTCCCACACGCACACCCATGATCAACGCCCCGTTCCGGCGTGCACGACCGCCACCTCGTCGCCGCCCAGATCGAACGCCTTGTGCAGCACCTGCACCGCCTCGTCCAGTTCGGTGTCCTTGACCAGCACGGAGATTCGGATCTCGGAGGTGGAGATGAGATCGATGTTGACCCCGGCCTCGGCCAGCGCCTCACAGAAGGTGGCGGTGACGCCGGGATGGCTCTTCATGCCCGCGCCCACCAGCGACACCTTGCCGATGTGGTCGTCGAACAGCACCTGGGAGAAGCCGATCTCGGTCTGCCGCTTGGTGAGGAACTCCACCGCCTTGGGACCGTCGGTCTTGGGCAGGGTGAAGGTGATGTCGGTCTTGCCGGTCTCCACCTTGGAGATGTTCTGCAGCACCATGTCGATATTGATCTCGGCATCGGCGATGGCCCGGAACACCTTGGCGGCGTAGCCCGGCTCGTCCGGCAGGCCCACCACGGTCACCTTGGCCTCGCTGCGGTCGTGTGCGACGCCGGTGAGGATTGCTTTCTCCAAGGGGATGTCCTCCATCGATCCGTAGACATAGGTGCCCTGTTTGTCGGTGTACGAGGAGCGCACATGCACGGGCACGTTGTAGCGGCGGGCGTACTCCACACAACGCAGCATGAGCACCTTGGACCCGCAGGCCGCCATCTCCAGCATCTCCTCGAAGGAGACCTGGTCGAGCTTCTGCGCGTCCGGGACGATCCGCGGGTCGGCGGTGAAGACGCCGTCCACGTCGGTGTAGATCTCGCAGACGTCGGCCTCGAGCGCCGCGGCCAGCGCGACCGCGGTGGTGTCGGAACCGCCGCGGCCCAGCGTGGTCACGTTCTTGCTGTCCTGCGAGACGCCCTGGAAACCGGCGACGAGCACGACCGTGCCCTGGTCGAGGGCCTGCCGCACCCGCGAGGGGGTGACGTCGATGATGCGCGCGTTGCCGTGCGCCTCGGTCGTGATCACCCCGGCCTGCGAGCCGGTGAACGACCGGGCCTCCGCGCCGAGCGAGTGAATGGCCATGGCCACCAACGAGTTCGAGATGCGCTCGCCCGCGGTGAGCAGCATGTCCAGTTCCCGGGCGGGCGGGGCGGGCGCCACCTGCTGGGCGAGATCCAGCAGTTCGTCGGTGGTGTCACCCATGGCGGAGCACACGACGACGACGTCGTGCCCCTGCTTCTTCGTCTCCACGATCCGTTCAGCGACGCGACGGATTCGCTCGGCGGATTCGAGCGAGGATCCTCCGTACTTCTGAACGACGAGAGCCACGACAGGGTCCTCCAAGATCGACGAGCTGGCTGTTACCAGCAACTAAGGGTACCGATCGATGTCTACCCGTTTCCGGCCCACCTCCGACTGTGACCGGGCTCAAGAAACCGGCGCGGGGGCATGACGGGTGGTCAGCGCGGTGAGCAACCAGTTCTGCTTGGTGTTGTGGAAGGCCGTGAACCGCCATTCCCCGTCCTCGCGCACGGCCACGAAGAGGTTCACCTTGGTGTTGAACCGGTTGCGCCGCCCGCGTCCCTTCACCACCGCGCCCTTGCCGTGCACGAGCGCGACATCCGGGGTCACGAAGCGCAGCGAGGTGATCTCCCCGTCCAGCCGCGAGCCCTTCTGCCATTTCTCGAACACCGGGCGGTGCATCTCCTCGATATCGGCGCGGCCGCGGTAGTGCGGGCCGAAGAAGGTCACGTAGTCGGCGTCGGCGGTGAAGCAGGCCGCGAACGCGGCCGCGTCGCCGTCGGCCCAGGCGCGATTCAGGTCGTCGAACAGGGTGCGGATCGCGGTTTCGTCGGCGAGCTGCTGGGTGGTCATGGGTGGGCCTTTCTCTGATCGACACATCAACTGCGTCGAGAAATATTTGATTGAGTAAGATACTGAGCGAAAGCGGCTATGCTGTCAAGCATGACGACGAAGGCGGAACTGGGCGCGCGGCTCACGGTGGCGGCGCAGCGCAACGCGACGGACGCGGTGATGATGCATCAGGCCGTGGCCGACAAACTGGGCCTGCACGTGACCGACCTGCGCTGTCTGAATCTGTTGCGGCTCAACGGTTCCGCCACCCCCGGCGAGCTGGCCGCCCGCACCGGCCTGACCACGGGCGCGGTGACGCGGATGATCGACCGGCTGCTGGCCGCGGGCTTCGTCCGCCGCGAACACGACCACGCGGACCGCCGCCGCGTCATCGTGACCCTCGCCGAGGATCGGGTCGCCGAGATCGGCGCGCACTACGAGCCGCTGGCCCGCGAGTTCGGGAAACTGCTGGGCGACTACACGGTCGAGCAGCTGGAATTGATCCTGGACGTCTTCGATCGCCTGCACGAGACATCGCAGCGGGTGGCGGCGCTGCTGCGTACGGGCGCGTGATTCGGGAAGGACTCGGATATGGAGAGCACCGTTGTCGAGGTGAAGACCGGCCGGGACGAGGTCGTGCGCGACCTGACGGGCGAGTGCGCGCGCTTCCTCGGGGAGGTGGCCGCGGGGCGGGACGGCCTGCTGCACGTGTTCGTGCCGCACGCGACCGCCGGGGTGGCGCTGATCGAACTGGGCGCGGGCAGCGACGACGATCTGCTGGCGGCGTTGCGGGATCTGCTGCCCGCCGACGATCGCTGGCGGCACGCGCACGGCTCGCGCGGACACGGGCGCAGCCACGTCATGCCCGCGCTGATCGCGCCCTACGCCACCGTGCCGGTGCTGCGCGGCGAAATGGCCCTGGGCACCTGGCAATCGGTGGCGATGGTCGACCTCAATGTGGACAACCCGGTCCGCGAGGTCCGGTTGTCGTTCCTCGCGGGCTGACGCTCAGGCGCGGGTGTACCAGCTCACCTGTGCGCCACTGGCGAATTCGCGCCTCGCCGTCGGGGTGAACCGCGTCGGGCGGAACGCGCCCGCAAGGACGGGCACACCCGTACCGGCGACCACGGGGTAGGTCTTGAGGATCAGCTCGTCGATCTCGTCGGCGAGCACCCCGGCGAGCGTTCCGCCGCCGCACAGCCAGATATCGCGGCCCTCTTCGGCTTTGAGTCGCCGCACCAGCGCGACCGGATTCTCGCGGACGATCTCGACCGCCGGATCCTCGGCCTCGGGCAGCGTGCTCGACACGACGTACTGCTTCAGATGCGGATACGGGCTGGCCACCCCGATCGCGAGTCCCGGCTCGTAGGTGCCGCGACCCATGATCAGCGTGTCCCACCGCGTGTTCGGAGTGTCCACAGCCATCCCCAGATGCGGGCGCAGGTGCGCGGGAATCGTTTCGGGGTAGTCGGTCGCGATCCACGCGGTCACGTCATCCGCCACCGGGAAGAAGTCGAATTCGCCCGCGGGCCCGGCGATGTATCCGTCCAGCGAGACACCCACGTAGTAGACGAGTTTTCGCATGTAGTTACCGCCTTGACCGTTGTACTCCGTATGTAGTGATCAGAATGTAGTACTACGACTGAAGTGGTGTCAAGGCCCTGGCAGCGCACACAAAACCCGCGCCGGAACCCTGTGAGCGACACGTGTGAAACAGACCACATGGTTGACGTGCGGCTGTGACCACGGAGACAATCGGGCCGTACCAGTACGGGGGGTGGAGGGCACAGGCAATGCGCACGAAGACCGACCACCGATTTCTCGTCGAGGTCCATCCGGAGCAGGTGCTGGAGGCATTGCTCGCGGTGGAGCGGATTCCGGAATGGTCACCGTGGCACAACGACGTGCGGGTGGCGACGCGCGACGAGTTCGGCCGGCCCAAGCGGGTCTACGCGACGGTGACACCGATGAACAACCACGACCGCCAGGTCATCGAATACGACTGCGCCGAGGACCGGATCGCCTGGGAGGTGGTCGAGAGCGGCATCGGCGGCGGCGGTAGGGGCTGGTTCGAGATCGAGGAAGTGGCCGAGGGCACCGAGGTCTGGTACCACACCGAGGTGCAGTTGCCGATCCCGGTGCCGGGCCTGCTGATGAAGCGGACGCTCAACCGGGTCAACGACGAGGCCGTGCAGAACCTCATCGAGTTCATCGAGAAATTTCGCTTCGAGAACTACGAAGTGAGCTGAGCGCCTGCCACGATGTCCCCATGACGGGTGTCCGACGGGGCCGCATGCAGGCCGTCACCGAGAACTCCTCGGTGACCCAACTCGAGCTGTTCTTCGATCTCGTGCTGGTGTTCGCCTTCACGCAGGTGACCGATCTCGCCGCGCACGAGACCACCGCGCCGAACATGCTGCGGGCCCTGCTGGTCCTGGCGGTCATGTGGTGGGTGTGGATCGCCTACGCCTGGCTGGGCAATGTGATCAAGGCCGACGAGGGCATCGCGCGGGTGGCGATGTTCGCGGCCATGGGCGCGGCGCTGATCATGGCGCTCGCGATTCCCGAAGCGTTCCACGACTTTCCGGGCGGGTGGTACGCGCCGCTGGTGTTCGCGATCGGCTACCTGGTGATCCGGCTGGTGCACCTGTACGTGTTCTGGTGTGCCAGTAGCCATGACGAGCAACTGCGCCGCCAGGTCACGCGCTGGTCGATCGGCTCGATCACGATCGGGACGGTGCTGCTGATCGTCGCGGCCGTGAACCACGGCAGCGCGCAGATCTGGTGGTGGCTCGCGGCCATCGCGGGCGACATGCTCTGGACGATGTTCGCGGGCAACGAATGGCGGGTCAACTCCGTCGCCCATTTCGCCGAGCGGCACGGCCTCATCGTGATCGTCGCGCTGGGCGAATCCATCGTCTCGATCGGCGTGGGCGTGGCCGGACTGCCGATCTCCTGGCCCATCACGGTGGGATCGCTTCTGGCCCTTGGTGTTTCGGCGCTGCTGTGGTGGGCGTACTTCGATGTCGGCGCGGCCGTGGTGGAGCACGCGATGGAACAGGCGCACGGCGAGCGGCGCGTGCGCATCGCGCGCAACTGCTACACCTACTGGCACTTCCCGATGGTGGTCGGCATCATCGCGCTCTCGCTCGGCCTGAAGAAGGTGGAGAGCTACCTCGGCGGCGCGGCCGAGCACACCCTGCGCGATCGGCTCACCGGCATACCGCTGTTCGCGCTGTACGGCGGCGTGGTGCTGTACCTGATCGCGCTGATCGGCTTCCGGCACTACGCCACCGGGGTGGTGCTGTGGCCGCGGGCGCTCACCGCCGTCGTGCTGATCGCGCTGGTGCCGCTCGCCGCGCATCTGCCCGCGATGGCCGCGCTCGCGGTGCTGTTCGGGGTGCTCGCGGCGCTCATCGCGTGGGAGGTCGTGCGCTACGCCGAACCGCGCGCGGAGATCCGGCACGGCACCGAGCACTGAGCACGGGGCACCGAGCTCAGCGAATCGCCTTGTGGTCCACCGTCTCCGGCACCTCGAGACCTTCGCGTACGGCGACCCGCATCTGATTCACGTTCTCCCGCAACACATCTCCGATGAGTTCGTCGATGCGCGGATCGCCGAGGGCCTGGAACAGGATGCGGAAGCTGGTGTTGGCGATGCCGCGGATGACGTCCTCGTGGAAGGGCAGGTAGCGCACCCGGCCGATCTGCGGATCGTTCTTGATCAGTTCGACGATCATGGCGTCGAGTTCGTCGCGGTTCTCCTCCAGCGCGAGCGCGATGTTGCGGGTGTACTGGCCGGTGCGCAGCACCTGCGCGACCTCCTCGAGCACCGCCATCGTCACCGGCCGCTTGACGGCCTCGACGATCGTGCCCACGAACCGGTTCACCAGCGCCGCGGTCACCCGGTCACCGAACACGCGATCGGCCGCGCGGGCCAGCCGGACCGCGATCACCACCACGCGCAGCAGCCGGAAGCCGCGGAAGAACGGGCTGGTGACCGGGATCATGCCCAGCACCTCGTACCAGTAGACGAACGGGAACGTCCACGACCAGTCCGCGCGCCGCCACCGCCACGCGAACTCGATGGCGAACACCGCGCAGATCGCGTAGTCGGCGGCCACGATCCAGTGCTCGGCCCCGGCGGGCACGGGGAAGAACGTGATCCACACCAGCAGCGCCACCGACGCCACGGCCAGCGCCAGCATCACGAACTCGGTCCACAGCGCGGGCGGTTTGCGCGGATACTCCTCGACGTCCATCGTCGCGAGCGTAATCAACGCCCGGCGCGGATGACGGCCTCGACATTGCGTTCGGCCAGCGCGGCGATGGTGAGCGACGGGTTGACCGTCCCGGTGCTGCCCGGCACGGCCGCGCCGTCGACCACGTACAGCCCCGGATGCCCGATGACGCGACCGTAGTTGTCGGTGGCCTTGCCGACCACCGCCCCGCCGAGCGGATGGGCGGTGAAGATGGCGTTGGCGTCGTAGCCGATCGGCCCGTAGTCGAACAGCGCCCCGGCCCGTTCGGCGATGCGCCGATCGACCGCGCGGCACGCCGCCACCACGTCGTCCTGCGCCTTGCGCGGCCAGCTGACCGTGGCGGCCCGGCGCGCCGGATCGTAGGTGAAGCGGGCGCGGGTCGGGTCGAACGCCATGCCGAGCGAGGCCAGCGCCCCGGTCTCCATGGGAAAGCCCGGGAGATACCAGCTTTCGAGGGTCAGCGGCATCCCGGAGTCGTCGAAGACGCGGCTGGCGCTCGCGACGCCCTGACCCAGCCCGGCGAGCGCGCTCTCGCCGCGGCCGAGCACGGCGTCGCCGTTGGTGCCCCAGCCCGCGCCGATGTGCTCGTTGAGATGCGGCAGGCCGCCGGTGGCCTGCGCACTCACCAGCAGATCGGTGGTGCCGACCGAGCCCGCGCCGAGGAACAGCCGGTCGCAGGTGAGCGTGCGGGTGGCGAGCACCGCGCCGGTCGGATCGAGTTTGGTGACGGTGAGGACGTAGCGGCCGTTGCCGTCCTGGGCGATGCTGTCGACCCGGTGGCCCGGATAGATGCGGGAGCGGCCGGTGTCCTCGGCGGCCTTCAGATAGTTCTGGTTCAGGTCGTACTTCGCGCCGTTGGAGTTGCCCAGGTTGCTGCGTCCGGCGGTCGCGGAAGGCCGTGTGGCGCCGGTCAATTCGCCGCGCACGACATCCCACTTGTAGATCGACTCGTTGGGCACGGGCTGATATCCGGCCTTGCGCACCTGCTCGTCCCACATCCGCGAATGCGTGAACGGGGCGGAGGCGTAGATGTCGGCGGGCATGGTGCTCAGCCGCAGCATCTGTCGCACGCGCGGGTAGTAGACGCGGTCCATCTCGTCGAAAGCGACCGTGCCGCCGAAGATCTCGTCGAAGAACCGGCGTTCGGGGGCGATCATGGCCCCGGTGAACACGATCGAACCGCCGCCCACCGCCGCCGCGCGCCAGACGTCGATGCCGTCGTAGGAGGTCACGTCGAGCACCCCGCCGAAGTCGGCGACCTGCATGGGCACCTTGGTGACCCCGGTGAAGCTGGTGCGATGCCAGAACCCGCGCCCGTCGGGCAGATCGTCGCCGGTGAAGATCTCCCGCCACGGATCGTTGGGCCAGCGCGAGCCGCGCTCGAGCACCGAGGTGCTCACCCCCGCCTCGGCCAGCCGCAGCGCCGCCACCGCCGCGCCGAACCCGGAGCCGACGACGACGGCCTCGGTGTGTTCCGGCGGATCGGGCAGCGGGGCGAAGATCTCGGGCACCCACTGCCGGAACAGGTCGTTCCAGACCGGATCGGCCGCGGCCGATCCCGGGCGGAACCCCGCCCCCGCCGCGCCGAGCAGCGCTGCCGCTCCGGCCGCCTTCAGAAAGGCGCGTCTGCGCACGCTGTGACCTCCCTAGTCCACGCCTGGCCGCGCGAGAGTACCGCGTCGGCGGTCACCGTACAACGCGATCTTCGAGTCTTCGCACATGTCACAACCCCTCACGCGCGCAGGCGTTCTCGGCGGAGCTGATCGACCTCGGGCAGGGTCAGCGGTTCGAGTTCGTCCACCCCGAGCGCGCGCCGCAGCAGATGGTCGGCCAGTTCGGGATTGCGGGCCAGCGCGGGGCCGTGCATGTAGGTGCCGATCACCGACCCTTGGACCACGCCCTCGAGCCCGTCGCCCACGCCGTTGCCGACGCCGCGGGTGACCCGCGCCAGCCCGGTCGCGTCGGGGCCCAGAGCCGTTCCGCCCCTGTGGTTCTCGAAGCCGGTGAGGGCGGCGCTCAGCCCCGGCAGGAGCGGCGTCGAGGCGACCTCGCCGATGGCCCGCTTCGCCTGCGGGGAGGTGGTCACGTCGAACAGCCCGACCCCGTCGACCCGCTCGCCGGAGGAGGTCTCGTACCAGTTGCCGAGCACCTGGATGGCCGCGCAGATCGCCAGCACCGGAACGCCTTTCGCGGCCGCGCGCTGCAAACCGGGGTAGCGCTGCAGGTGCCGGGTGGCGAGCCGCTGCGCGGAGTCCTCGGCCCCGCCGAGGGTGTAGATGTCCAGCGATTCGGGGACCGGATCGGTGAGCGTGATCTCGACGATCTCGGCGGCGTGGCCGCGCATGCGCAGCCGCTGCCGCAGCACCAGCGCGTTGCCGCCGTCGCCGTAGGTGCCCATGACGTCCGGGAGCACCAGGCCGATGCGCACGGTCGAGTCGGTCATCGGGCCGCCTCCAGATCCCGGTTGAGGTCGCGGAACGCGGTGTAGTTGGCGAGCACCTCGACCCGTCCCGGCGGACACGACGCGATGGCCCGCAGCGGATCGGCGACCGTGGTGTGCTCGACGCCCGCGTAGGTCAGGCGCACGGCCAGATCGGTGGCGCGTTCCCCGGCCGCGACCACCTGGGTGCCCTCGAAGTGCTCGAAGCGCACATCCCACAGCCAGGACAGGTCCTCGCCGTCGGGCACCTGCCCGTTGACCGCGATCACCAGGCCGGTGGCCTCCGGATCGATCATCGACAGCGCCTCCTGCCAGCCCGCCGGATTCTTCGCCAGCAGCAGCCGCGCGGTGTGCTCGCCGACCCGCGCGGTGCGGTAGCGGCCCGCGATCTCGCGCACGGTCGCGGTGGCGACGGCCGCCTTCTCCGCCTCGACGCCCAGGGCCACCGCGGCGGCGACCGCCTGGGCCGCGTTGCCGCGGTTGGCCCGGCCCGGAAGTGCCAGGTGCAGCGGCAGTTTCAGGCCGTCGGGGCCGTACAGGAACTCCTCGTCCACCCACCAATCGGGTTCGGGACGCCGGAAGTCCGCGCCCGTGCTGCGCCAGTGCGCGCCCTCCCACACGATCGGCTCGCCGCTGCGCGGGCAGCTGGTGGCGTCCACCGACCAGCCGCTCCCGGCGGCCACCCAGACCACGTTCGGGTGGTCGTAGGCGATCGAGGTGACCAGCACGTCGTCGCAGTTGGCGATGAGCACGGTGTCGGGGTGGCGGGCCATGCCCGCGCGCAGCTTGCGTTCGATCATGTTGATCTCGCCGACCCGGTCGAGCTGATCGCGGCTCAGATTGAGCAGCACCACCGCGGCGGGGTCGAGGGCGTCGGCCACGTGCGGCAGATGCAGTTCGTCCACCTCGATCGCGGCCAGCGGGGCCGTGCGATGCGCGGTGAGCGCCGCGACGATGCCCGCGTCCATGTTCGCGCCGTCGGCCTGGGTGGCCACCGGTCCGAGCGCGCCGAGCGCGGCGGTGGTCATGCGGGTGGTGGTGGATTTGCCGTTGGTCCCGGTCACCAGCACGGTGCGGCGACCACGGCCGAGCTGCGTCATGATCGACGGATCGATCCGCAGCGCGATCAGGCCGCCGATCATCGACCCCTTGCCCCGCCCCGCCTTCTGCGACGCCCACGAGGCGCCCGCCGCCGCCCGCAGCGCCAGCCGCCCACGTACCGAGATGTCTGCCACGACGTGAGTTTATGTGTTGTCGCCGCCGCGCTCTCGCTAGGCGGGACCGTCGAACATATTGGGCTGTCCGGCGGCGTAGCGGCCGGCGTCGAGCCGCCGCAGCGGTTCCAGCTCGGGCGCTCGGTACAGGGTGTACAGCGCGCAGCGCGGCGCGTCCGAACCGGCGACGTCGAGCAGCGCGTTCACCGCCGAGCGCGCCGATTCGGCCGCGCCCTCCATGGTCGCCAGATCGACGTTGGTCCGCACGTAATCGCCTGCGAGATACAGGTTTTCGAGGCCGCCGTGGGCCTGCGGGCGGGCCGCCCAGGATCCGGCGGTGTTGATCAGCAGCGGGTCGGCGTTGGTGTTGCGCCCGCGCGCCGCGTCCCACGCGACGCCGGTGTCCAGGAACCAGGAGCACAGGTCCTCGTCGCGCAGGGTCGCCGCGCCGTCCAGATGGGCCTGGAGCTGGGCCCACACCTCGTGCGCGATCTCCTCGTGGGTGCATTCGACGGCCGGTTTGCCGTAGACGATGCCGGGGGTGTTCCAGTCGGAGATGTCGACCGACAGGCAGTCCCGCACGGTGCCGTCGCCGTAGCCGGAAATCGGTGTGCGCGACCAGAACTGGTTCTGCGCGATGGAGGTCAGCGACCACGGCGAGTCGACGTAGGCGGTGTGGCCGCGGGCGATCTCGGTGGGGCGGCGCAGATAGAACTGGATGCCGCTCATCCAGTTCGTGACCAGATCGCTCATGGCGGCCAGTTCCGGTCGCGCCGTGAGGATTTCGGGGGTCCACAGCCCGCGCGCGACCTCCATCGGCACGGCCAGCAGGTAGTGGTCCGCGGTCACCGTGCGCGTCGCGCCCGCGGCGTCGGCGATCCGCGCGCCCGTGATCCGGCCGCCGGCCGCGTCGAGTCCGCGCAGTTCGGCGGTCTCGAACCGAACGCCCAACTGCCGCAGGCGATTCACCCACGGATCGATCCACACCTCGGTCGTCGGCCCGTTCAGCAGCCGGTCCAGCGGGCCGTCGTTGCCGGTCTCGAGCGGATTGCCGAGGAACTGTTCGCCCATGCTGCCGATGGTGCGGGTGCTGGCGTGATCGTCCTTGGCGGCCACCAGCAGCGTGGTGAGCGTGCGCGACATGAGCACGCGGAACTCCGCCGATCGACCGCGCGCGCCGACGAAATCGCGCCAGGCCGTGTTCTCCCACTGGCCCAGGCGGCGTTCGTCGCAGCTGGTGTTGAAGACCAGCAGCCGGTTCGCGAAGTACAGCGCGTCGGTCATCGGCATCCGGGTGGAGGTCGCGATGACCGAACCCACGGTCTGCCGGAAGTCGTCGGGAGTCGACCAGGGCTTCGCGACCTGGCCCATGGGCAGCAGCACGTCGTCGGTCCCGGCGCGGGAGAAGCGCGCCTCGACGGCGGGGACGAGGTTGTCCCACACGCCGTTCGGGTTGTCCCGGAACGGGATTCGCCGCATGGTGTCCGGAATGTGCTTGTAGAACCCCGGGAAGAAGCGGAACCCGTGTTCGCCCGGCAGATCCGGTCGCCCGTCGCGGCCGGACCCCGCGACGGGGATGCTGCGGGCCTTACCGCCGAGCGCGCGCCGCTCGTGGACGGTCACCGCGAAACCCCGCTCGGCCAGTTCGTGCGCCGCGGTCAGCCCGGCCACCCCGCCGCCGAAGATCGCCACGCTCCGTCCCGGATCCGCCGCCGCCCGACCCGGGCGCAGCAGCGATCCACCCGCGGTCACCACGCCCGCGGCCACCATCCCGCGCAGCACCCGCCGCCGCGACACGGTCGATTGCCGATCTGCCATCTGTCGAGACCTCCACGCCGCGGCCAACTCTAAGCGGTGGAACCCGCCGACGCGCCGGATGGGGTGTGAAAAACCACAACCCCGACCGGGGGGAGGTGGCCGCGAACGCTCCGGCGATCACCACGACCGCACCCGCCAGCGCCGGGGCGGACGGTCGTTCGCCCAGGAACAGCCAGGCGGTGCCGATGCCGACCACGGGCACGAGCAGCGACAACGGCGCGACCGCGCCCGCGGGGTAACGGCCCATCAGATACGTCCACAGGCCCGAACCCACGAGGGTGGCCAGCACGGCGGTGTAGGCGAGGGCCGCCAGCGCGGGCCACCCGGCGGGAGTGAACGCGTCGGCCAATGCGCGCCAGCCGGTCGCCGGACCCTCCACCGCCGCCGAGAGCGCGAACATCGGCACCGGCGGCACCACGGCCATCCACAGGGTGAGGTGCAGCGGATCCACCCGGTGCCCGGCATCGCTCGCCGCGGCCAGCCGCGAGCCGATATTGCCGAACGCCCAGCCCAATCCGGCCGCGAGCGTCAGCAGCACCGGCACCACGGTGGCGTGCTGGGCCCGATCCCAGCCGATCACCGCCATGCCGAGCACGGCCACCCCCAGACCCGCGAACTGACTGGGCCGCAAGCGTTCTCGCAGCAGTATCGCGCCGAGCACCACGGTGAACGGCGCGGAACTCTGCAACACCAGCGACGCCAGCCCGGTCGGCATGCCCGCCCGCATCGCGGTGAACAGGAAGGCGAACTGCGCGATCCCGAATCCCGCCCCGTACAACACCAGCCAGCGCACCGGCACCCGCGGCCGCGGCACCAGCAGCACCACGGGAATCGCGAGGACCGCGAAGCGCAGCCCGGCGAAGAAGAACGGCGGGAAGTGCTCCAGGCCCACATGCAACGCCAGGAAGTTCAGCCCCCACAGCAGGACGACGGCCAGGCCGAGCAGACGATCACGGTTACTCACGCCGCCCATCATCGAAGCACCGGACAGGTAAGCACCATCGAATAATTATGGAATGTCGATGTAGTACAACTGAAGAGTGGACACAGCGGGATTCATGGCGGTCGAACGTCTCCGGGTACTGCGCGAACTCGCCGACCGCGGCACGGTCGCCGCGGTGGCCGAGGCGCTGTCGATGACCCCGTCGGCGGTCTCCCAGCAGCTCAAGGTGCTCACCCGCGAGGCCGGGGTGGCGTTGCTGGAACCGGACGGGCGGCGGGTGCGGCTCACCGACGCCGGGCGCGCGCTGGTGGTCCGCGCCGACGAGGTGCTGGCCGCCATGCAGCGCGCCGCCGCGGAGATGGCGCTGTATCGCGGCTCCCCGCGCGGTCAGGTACGGGTCGCGCTGTTCCCGTCCGGGGCCGTGCTGCTGCTCGCGCGGGTGCTGGCCGCGCTCGACGGCAGCGGCGTCGAGGTGGTGGCCCGCGACGAGGACGTGCCCCCGACCGAGGTGTCGCGCCTGCTCGCCGACTACGACGTCGTGCTCACCCACCGCGACGAACGCGCGCCCGCGCTGACCGGTCCCCGGGTCACCGCGCGGGTGCTCATGCGCGAGCCGATCGATGTGGTCGTCGCCCCCGGCCACCGGCTGGCCCGGCAGGGCGCGGTGGTGCCCGCCGAACTCGCCGACGAGACCTGGCTCAGCGTGCGCGGCGGCTTCCCGGTCGACGACGTGCTCCGCTCGATCGCGACCGTCACCGGCGTGCAGCCCCGAATCGCCCAGCGGCTCAACGACTTCGGCGTGATCGAGGAGCTGGTGGCCTCCGGCTACGGGGTCGCGCTCATGCCCCGCTACGCGGTCCGGCACCCCGAACTGGTGGTGCTGCGGCTGGCCGGGGTCCGGGCCGCCCGGCTCTACGAACTCGCCGCCCGCCCCGACGCCGCCGCCCGGCCCGCCATCGCCGCCGTCCTCGCCGCCTTCGAGACGGCCGCCCGCGACGTGGCCGCCACGGGCAGACCGCGCTGACCGACCGCGAAATCCGGCCGCGCGCAAGGCATCCGGGTCACTGCCCCGGGTACGGCCCCTGCGGATAGCCCTGCGGGCCGCCCGGATAGTTGGTCTGCGGACTCGGGAACGGCGGCTGCGGCACGTGATAGCCGAAGTCGTCGGCGACCATCGCGGCCAGTTCCAGCAGCGCCCGCCGGGTGGGCTTGCCGACCAGTTCCAGATCGATCTCCGCGCCCTCGGCCAGATGATCGTCGAACGGGACGACCTGCACCGCGCGGGTGCGGTCCAGGAACAGCTTGCGCAGCTGATCGAGATCGACCGTGGAGGCGCCGCGGCGAGAGGCGTTGACCACCACCACGGTTCGCTCCACCAGCTTGCCGTAGCCGTGATGCTCGAGCCAGTCCAGCGTGGCCGAGGCGCTGCGGGCGCCGTCGATGGCCGGGGAGGTCACCAGGATGAGCGAGCTGGCCATGTCCAGCACGCCCTTCATGGCCGAATGCATCAGTCCCGTACCGCAATCGGTGAGAATGATGTTGTAGAACTGCTGGAGGATGGCGATCGCGCGGCGGTAGTCCTCCTCGCTGAACGCCTCCGACACCGCCGGATCCTGTTCGCTGGCAAGCACTTCCAACCGGCTCGGCGCCTGCGAGGTGTGCGCCCGCACGTCCGAGTAGCGGCCGATGTGCTTGTCCTCCAACAGGTTTCGCACCGTGGAGCGGGTCTGGCGCGGCACCCGGTGCGCCAGCGTCCCGAGGTCCGGATTGGCGTCGATGGCGATGACCCGGTCACCGCGCAGCGAGGAGAACGTCGAACCGAGCCCGACCGTGGTCGTGGTCTTGCCGACGCCGCCCTTGAGCGAGAGGATCGCGATCCGGTAGTCGCCGCGCACCGGCTGATTCACCCGTTCGACGAGTTCGCGGTGGACGACGTCGGCCGGGGACTCGCCGGGATTGACCGTGCCGCCGGTCATCTTGTGCACCGCTCGCCGCCAGCCGCTGCGCGGGGCCTTGCGGGCGCGCTTGAGCAGGTTCAGATCGTTGAGCGAGTGCGCGGGCTGGCCGGGCTGGGCCATGTGCTGCGGCTGGAAGCCCGAATACTGTTGCGGCTGCGGCGGATTCGCCGGTCCGCCGCCCGGCCAGCCCGGCGGACCGGGCGGCAGCGGCGGCTGGGAGTACAGCTGCTGCGGGGGCGGGGCGGGCGGCAGCGGGGGCGGGGCCCAGCTGTACTGCTCCTGATTGCCGCCCATCGGTTCCGGCGGCGGCCCCTGCTGGCCGCCGTCCTCGGGAAAGACGCGGCGCACCATGCCGTCCGGGCCGATCTCCTGCCGGATCTCGCCGTACGGCGTCTCCTGCCGCGCCTCGCCGTAGCCGGGGAACGCGTTGGGATCACCGGATGGGCCGGGCGCGAACGCGTTCGGGGCACCGTAGGCGTTCGGATCGCCCGGGAACTGATTCTGATCGGGCGGGAACTGCCCGGGCGCGAACTGATTCGGATCACCCGGACCGGGCGCGAACTGCCCGGGCGCGAATTGATTCGGATCACCGGGACCGGGCGCGTACTGCGCTGGACCACCGGGAGCGAACTGACTCGGATCGCCGGGGGCGCCGAACTGCGGCGGCGCGAACTGATTCGGGTCGCCGGGACCGCTCGGCACGAACGGATTCGGATCGCCCGGCTGCCCGTACTGCTCGGGAATCGGGAAGCTGCCGGAGTTCGACGGGACACCCGGACCGGCGAATCCGCTCGGCGCGAACGATCCGAACGGCTCCTGCCCGAGCGAATCCGGCACGGGCGGGAACACTCCGGACGCCGCCGGCTCACCGCCCTCGGGCGGTTCCGATTCGGCGGTCTCCTCGCCCGCGGCGGCCTCCGCCGCGGCGTCCTCGGCCGGATCCTCGTGCGCCGGTTTCGAATCGTCCTGCTCGGCTGCCACGTCCACTCCGTGGTTCTGCAACCAGGGCGGTTGGGTCGAGTTGTCGTCAGTCGTCACGTTTCCCCCATCTGCTCGGAGTTCGAGCAGAGAGCTCGGCGCTAATGCAGCTCCAAGCTAGCACGCTGTCCGATTACCCGTGCTCCGGCCGAGCGAGTCCATACCCGTTGCCGCGCGGAGTTATCCACATGTGATCCACAGGGCCGCCGCCCGGCGCGGACCGGGCGGCGGACCGAGTTCAGTGCGCGCGCTGGGCGCGATTGACCGCCGAGACGACCGCGCGCAGCGAGGCCGTCGTGATGGAGGTGGCGATGCCCACGCCCCAGGTCACCTTGTCCCCGATCGCGCATTCCACGTAGGCCGCGGCCTGCGCGTCGTCGCCGGAGGACATGGCGTGTTCGGAGTAGTCCAGCACCCGCACGTCGTAGCCGATGGTCGACAGCGCGTCCACGAACGAGGCGAGCGGGCCGTTGCCGGTGCCGGTGATCTCCTGCTCGACGCCGTCGACCTTGACCACCACGTCGATCCGGTCGGTGCCGCCGTCGGTCTCCGACGCGGTGACCTTCTGCCGCATCCGTTCCAGCGGCAGAATCGGATTCAGGTACTCGTCGGCGAAGACGTCCCACATCTCCTTCGGCGTGACCTCGCCGCCCTCGCCGTCGGTGATGCGCTGGATCGCCTGGGAGAACTCGATCTGCAACCGGCGCGGCAACGCCAGCCCGTGATCGGTCTTCATGATGTAGGCGACGCCGCCCTTGCCCGACTGCGAGTTGACCCGGATGACCGCCTCGTAGGTGCGGCCCACGTCCTTGGGGTCGATCGGCAGGTAGGGCACCTCCCAGGTGATGTCGTCGACATCCGAATCCGCCGCGTCCGCAGCGGCTTTCATCGCGTCCAGACCCTTGTTGATGGCGTCCTGGTGGCTGCCGGAGAACGCGGTGTAGACCAGATCGCCGCCGTAGGGATGCCGCTCGTGCACGGGCAGTTGGTTGCAGTACTCGACGGTCCGGCGGATCTCGTCGATGTTGGAGAAGTCGATCTGCGGATCCACGCCGCGGGAGAACAGATTCATCCCCAGGGTCACCAGGCACACATTGCCGGTGCGCTCGCCGTTGCCGAACAGGCAGCCCTCGATGCGGTCGGCCCCGGCCTGATAGCCCAATTCGGCTGCGGCGACGGCGGTTCCGCGGTCGTTGTGCGGGTGCAGCGACAGCACGATCGAATCCCGCCGCGCCAGATTGCGACTCATCCACTCGATCGAGTCGGCGTACACGTTGGGCGTGGCCATCTCGACGGTCGCGGGCAGGTTGATGATCATCGGCTTGTCGGGGGTCGGCGCGATGATCTCGGTGACCGCGTCGCACACCTCGCGGGCGTACTCCAGTTCGGTGCCGGTGTAGGACTCGGGGCTGTACTCGTAGCGCCAGTTGGTGTCCGGATAGCGCCGCTCGATCTCGAGGCACAGCGTCGCCGCGTCGGTGGCGATCTTCTTGACCGCCTCGCGATCCGCGCGGAACACCACCCGCCGTTGCAGGATCGAGGTCGAGTTGTAGAAGTGCACGATGACGTTCCCGGCGCCGCGGCACGCCTCGAAGGTCCGCTCGATCAGCTCGGGACGGCACTGGGTCAGCACCTGGATGGTGACGTCGTCGGGGATCGCGCCGTCCTCGATGATCTCGCGGACGAAGTCGAAGTCGGTCTGGCTGGCCGAGGGGAAGCCGACCTCGATCTCCTTGTAGCCCATCCGCACCAGCAGGTCGAACATGCGGCGCTTGCGGGCGGGGCTCATCGGATCGATCAGGGCCTGGTTGCCGTCGCGCAGATCCACCGCGCACCAGCCCGGCGCGCGATCGATGACCGTGTTCGGCCAGGTGCGGTCGGGCAGGGTGATCGGCTCGACCTCCTCCGCGAACGGGCGATACCGGAAGGTCGGCATGGAGGAGTTCTTCTGCTTGTTCCACGCGGGCTGGTCCGCGGGCGCCGGCTTGGCGGGCGCGCTGATGGTCCGGGTGGCGGATACGAATGCGTCAGCGGGTGACATACGTTTCTCCGTGATGTGGGCTGGTGGGTCTGCCAAGGATGGATCGACCGGCGCGGCTGAACCCCGCGACGGGAGCCGGTCGGATCAGACCCCGTCGCGGCGGCCGAGAAGAAGTGCCCGCTGCATGATGGTCGCGAGTTTACCGCTCCGAAATCGAGGACGGAAAGGCAGGTCGACGAGCGTGAGATTCGTCCCACCTCTGGCGCCGGAACCGGGCGGGGACGTGAGGTGGACCCATGACCTTGACTGAACAGCTCGCGGTCTTCGCCGCGGGCATCGCCGCCGGCGGCATCAACACGGTCGTGGGCTCGGGCACGCTGATCACCTTCCCGGTGCTGCTCGCCCTGGGTTTCCCGCCGGTCACGGCCAATGTCTCGAACACCATCGGCCTGGTGCCGGGCGGGCTCAGCGGCGTGCTGGGCTATCGGCGCGAGCTGGCGGGGCAGCGCTCGCGATTGCTGCGGCTGGGCTCGGCGACGCTGCTGGGCGCGATCGCGGGGGCGGTGGCGCTGCTGACGCTGCCGCCGGGTGCGTTCAAGGCGATCGTGCCGGTGCTGATCATCCTCGCGCTGGTGCTGGTGGTCGCGCAGCCGCGCCTGTCGGCGTGGGTCAAGCGGCGCCGTGAGTCCGGGGGCGCGGCGCCCGAGCACGGCGGGCTGCTGCTGTGGCTGGCGGTCCTGGGGACGGGTGTGTACGGCGGCTACTTCGGCGCGGCCCAGGGGGTGCTGCTGATGGGGTTGCTGGGGGTGTTCGTGCACGAGGACATCCAGCGGCTCAACGGGGTGAAGAACTATCTCGCCCTGCTCGCCAACACCGTGTCGGCGCTGATCTTCATCTGTGTCGCGGACGTGTCGTGGCGGGCGGCCGCGCTCATCGCGGTGGGTTCGATCATCGGTGGCCAGCTGGGCGCGACCGTGGGACGTCGCCTGCCGCCCAACGCCTTACGCGCGGTGATCGTGGTGGTCGGCGTGGTCGCGGTGGTGCGGCTGCTGGCCGGTTAGAGCCGCCCGGTCTCGAGGAAGGCGCGCAACCGGATTCGATAGGGCTCGACGTCGAGCCCCTGGGCGGCCAGCCAGTCGCCGGAGTAGTACTTGTCGATGTATCGGTCGCCCGGGTCGCACAGCAGCGCGACGATGCTGCCCGTGCTGCCCAGCAGGGCCATCTCGGACATGATGTGGAACGCCGCCCACAGCCCGGTGCCGGTGGAGGCGCCCGCCTTGCGGCCGATGAGCTCCTCGAGCACGTGTACGGCCGCGATGGCGGCGGCGTCGGGCACGTGGATCATCCGGTCGATGGCCGCGGAGACGAAGCTCGGCTCGACGCGCTGGCGGCCGATTCCCTCGATGCGCGAACAGATTTCGGTGGTGAGCTCCGGATCGTCGTCGCGCCACCCCGGGAAGAACGCCGAGTTGTCCGGATCGGCGACGCACAGTCCGGTGGCGCGGCCGGTGTAGCGGATGTAGCGGGCGATGGTCGCCGATGTGCCGCCGGTGCCCGCGGTCGCCACCACCCAGGCCGGTTCCGGATGGGGTTCCTCGGCGAGCTGGTCGAAGATCGACTCGGCGATATTGTTGTTGCCCCGCCAGTCGGTGGCGCGTTCGGCGAAGGTGAACTGGTCCATGTAGTGGCCGCCGGTCTCGCGCGCCAGCCGCGCGGCCACGTCGTACACCTCGTTGGCATTGTCCACGAAATGGCAACGGCCACCCTGGAATTCGATCAGCCGCACCTTCTCCCGGCTGGTGCCGCGGGCCATCACCGCGATGAACGGCACCCCGATCAGCCGGGCGAAGTACGCCTCCGACACCGCGGTCGATCCGCTGGACGCCTCGATCACCGGGCGGTCCGGCCGGATCCAGCCGCTGCACAGCGCGTGCAGGAACAGCGACCGGGCCAGCCGATGCTTGAGCGATCCAGTGGGATGGGTGGACTCGTCCTTCAGATACAGGTCCACCCCCGGCACCGCCGGGATCGGCACGCGCAGCAGATGGGTGTCCGAGGAGCGGCGCGCGTCCGCGCGAACCTTGGCGACGGCCCGGGCCAGCCACTGCCGGTGGACGGGATCGTAGCGATTGATGTCGACCGCGGTGCCGGTCTCGCTCGTGGTCATGCGCACCTCCTCCGACCTGGATGTCCGGGTTCGAAGCCTACACATCCAGGGCGAACGCCCTACCGGAACGCGTCGGCGTACCGGGCCGCCCACGCGGCGAAACCACCCGCGGGACGGCCGAGCAGTTCGGCCACCGCCGGATCCGCGAGCCGCTCCTCGGGGGTCGGGTCGCCGAGGATGTCGAGCGTGCCCTCGACCACGGGCTCCGGCAGGTACCCGCGCATGGCCGCGGCGGCGTCCGCGCGGGTCAGCTCGACCAGGCGCACCGGCTCCCCGATCGCCGCACCGATGGCGGCGGCCTGCTCGCGCGGCGAGATCGGCGCGGGCCCGGTGAGGGTGTACACCCGCCCGGCGTGCCCGTCGTCGACGAGGGTCGTCGCGGCCGCGGCGGCGATATCGGCCGGATCGATCAGCGGCAGCGCGACATCCGCGAACGGCGCCGCGATGATCCGTTGCGCGCGAACGCTTTCCGCCCATTGCAGCGCGTTGGACATGAATCCGCCCGCGCGCAGGATCGTCCACTCCGGCCCGGACCGCCGCACCGCGTCCTCCAATCCCGCCGGATGCCGCCCGGTCCCGACGCCCTGCGACGACAACAGCACGATCCGGCGAATCCCGTTGTCCCGCGCCAGTTTCAGCACCCCGTCGAGTCCGGCCCCGCTGCCCAGGAATTCGCCCGAGGTCAGCAGGAACAGCGCCTCGGCCCCGGCCAGGGCGGGCACGAGGTCGTCGGGCCGGGTGAGGTCGCCCCGCACCGGGACGACCCCGTCCGGCACATCGGCGGCGGTCACCGACCGGGACACGGCCGTCACCCGGTGTCCCGCCGCGCTCAGCTCCCCCACCAGCGCGCGCCCCACATTGCCCGTCGCTCCGGTCACCACGATCATGTCTTTCCCTCTCCGAGTGGATCTTTCGAACAGGAGAAACGTTACTATCGTGGAGGTAGTAGGTACCTAGAGGAAAGTAATGGGATTGTGAGCAGCGACACGACACCCGAGACCGCCTGCCCCATCGCCCCCGTGGTCGATGTGGTGTTCAGCCGCTGGACCACGCCGATCCTGTGGACGCTCAACGAGTACGGCCCGCAGCGCTTCGTCGAACTCCAGCGCCGCATCGCCTCGATCACCCCGAAGGTCCTCACCGAGCGCCTGCGCCAGCTCGAGCGCGACGGCCTGGTCGAGCGCACCTACCACGCCGAGGTCCCGCCCCGCGTCGTCTACGAGATCACCGACCTCGGCCGCAGCCTCGGCCCGCTGTTCGCCGCCCTCGCCGAATGGTCGCCCAACCTCAGTCGGGTGGACGCGGCGCGCCGGAACTACGACCTGCGCCGCGCATCCTCGGCCTGATCAGCCGCAGTCCTCCTGAGACGGGGTCACCAGGCTCAACCGGTCGGCGAGGGCGTCGACCGACGCGGCGTCGGCGTAGGCCTCGGTGGTGAGTTCGAGGAAGCTGGCCCAGCGGGCGACGCGCGGGCTCCAGCGGGCGGCACAGGCGCGGGCGTGCACGGCCTCGGCCGGATCGCCCTTCGCCCGTGCCACGCGTTCGGCGGATCGGGCCGCGGCGACCGTGTTCTCGGCGAGCATGAGCTGTTCGCGGCAGTGGTCGAGATCGGGCACCTCGTGGCGCACGGTGTCGGCCTCGACCCGCAGGGCCAGCACCAGGCCGCGCAGGCGCGGATCGGCGACCTCGAGGTAGGGCAGCTCGCCCTCCTTCGGCATCCGGCGACCGGCGGCGGCGATGGCGCGCAGGCAGCGTTCGTTGCGTTGCCGCTCGCGTTTCTCCCACAGCGCCAAGTCCTTTCGATACTCCTCCACTTCCTTGTCGCCCACCTCCCGGTAGCACAGCTCGGCGGCCGCGGTCATGCGCTCGGCGCCCGTGGCGTCGTGCACCACGATGACCGCCCGGCGCACCTCCGGTTCCGGATCGGGACAGCCCTCGATCCGGGCGTCGAGCACCGCCGCGTGCTGCTCCTCGACGAGTTCGCCACAGACACGGTCGAATACGGCCGTGCCGACCTCGATGTAGTCCTGGCAGGTCCGCCCGGTGGTGGGCTCGGCGACGCCGAACATCCCCTCCCCCGACTCCAGGATCCGCTCCCCGCCGGCGGACCCGATGCGCGTGACCTTCCAGCTGTAGGCAATCATCCTGTCTCCCAAGCGTTTCGGCCCCCCAACGGGACATTGCGAACTTCGGTGATTCCACCCCTGGCCCGACCCTACGAGCGGCCCCGGGACCGGACAACGCGCACCGGGCGGTTTTCGAGTCCTCGCCACGATGCTTCCATTTCGGGGCCTCGACCATTTCCGGGTCGTACGATCCCGACACGCTCGGCGACACGCGGCGCGCGTCGCCGGCCTGTCGGACGGTGATGGTAAGACCGAATGCGGACGTTCTCCCAGGAGGTGTCATGCCCGCTCGGCTCTGTCTGTCCTGCGACGCCGCGCTCGATCACTGCCACGGCACGCTGATCGTGCACTCCGACCGCTCGGTGGAATGCACCGAGCCGGACTGTTCCGACCACGACCACACCCGGCACGCCTTCGTCGTCGACTGCTTCGACCTGGCGGGCGGCTGCCGCTGCTCGGTCACGGAGCCGACGCGGGATCCGCGTAGCCTGGCCGGGTGAGTTACGACCAGGTCCTGCTGCCCTCCGGCGTCGCCACCACCCTCGAGGAGGTCGACGCCTACCTGACCGGTCAGCAGGGCCGCCCGGAGGCGGAGCCGGTCGCCGCGATCGCCGCCGAGCTGAACCGCCGCAACGCGGCCCTGCCCGACCGGGACGCCTTCCTCGCCGACCCTCCGGCGGGTGGCGCGGAAACCGGTGCGGCCCTGTATGTTTCGAGCGAATACGACGCCATCGGTCACCTGCGCGCCCTGCTGTTCGAACTCGCCACCCCGCGCGACTACGCGCTCTACGATCCACAGCTGGCCTGGCTCATCGATCCGGCCGGACACATCCCGCTCGCGGTCACCCACGGCGGCGCGGGCGAATTCCCCTATCTCACCCGCGCCCTGCTCGACCTGTGGCTCCCCGCCCTCGACGCACCCGCGCCCTACCTCATCGCCGAACGCGGCCCCCAGCACTACATCCAGACCTACCGCGACGGCTCCGGCGAATACACCCTCGAATACCGCGACGGCTCCCCGGACCGGCACTTCGGCACCCGCACCCCCGACCCCGCCCTGGTCGCCGACCTCGTCTGGGACTGGGCCCGCGCGGACCGCACCCGCTTCGACACGCTCGACTGGCAACCCGTCGAGCTGTGATCGGTGTTCCGTCGTCCGGAGCGTGAACCGCTCAGAGCGCGCGTCGCCCGGACAACGCCCGGCCGAGGGTGAGCTCGTCGGCGAATTCCAGGTCGCCGCCCATCGGCAGGCCGGAGGCGAGCCGGGTCACGCTCAAGCCGGGGAAGTCGCGCAGCATCCGGACCAGATAGGTGGCCGTCGCCTCGCCCTCGGTGTTCGGGTCGGTCGCGATGATCACCTCGGTGACGTCCACGCCGTCGTCCTGATTTCCGATGCGCGCCAACAGATCTCGGATGCGCAGCTGATCGGGTCCGACGCCGGACAGCGGATCGAGCGCGCCGCCGAGCACGTGATAGCGGCCGCGGAACTCGCGGGTGCGCTCGATGGCCTGGACGTCCTTGGGCTCCTCCACCACGCAGATCATGGTGCGGTCGCGCCGGGGGTCGGCGCAGATCCGGCACAGTTCACCGTCGGAGACCGTGCCGCAGACCGCGCAGAACCGCACCCCGTCGCGCACCTTCTGCAGGGCGGCCTGGAGCCGGTCGATCTCCGGCGGCTCCACCGACAGCAGATGAAAGGCGATGCGCTGGGCGCTCTTCGGACCGACGCCGGGCAACTTGCCCAGTTCGTCGATCAGATCCTGAACCGGACCCTCGTACAAATGCTCCCGCCTCTATCCGAGTCCCGGCAGGCCCGGGATGCCGCCGCCGCCCGCGAGCGGGCCGAACTTCTCCGCGGCCAGCTGCTGGGCGCGGCTCATCGCGTCGTTGAGCGCGCCGACCACCAGATCCTGCAGCGTGTCCACGTCCTCGGGGTCGACGACCTTGGGGTCGATCCGCAGCGAGAGCACCTCGCCGGTGGCCCGGATGGTCACCCGCACCAGACCGCCGCCCGCCTCGCCCGGCACCTCCGCGGCCGCGATCTCCTCCTGCGCCTCGAGCACCGCCTGCTGCATCTGCTGGGCCTGTTGGAGCAGCGCCCCCATATCGAACTCTCCACCTGGCTGCACGGCCTGTCCTCTCCTCGGGAAGTGGTTGTGTACCAGCGTAGTCACGGTTGGGTTTAGGACCCTATCGACCCGGCAATAGCGAAATACCATGGCAGAGGGTCGGGAGATCGGTGGAGGCAGCGATGCAGACATACCGTGACCTTGTTCGCGAATCCCTCGTATACGTGCTGGCGCCCGCCGGGGTGGCGGCGGCGTTGACCCTGGCCCCCGCGACGGCCCGGGCCGACTCCGACTACGGCGGCGGCTGTGTCGTGTACGACGCGAATCCGGCCGCCACCGTCGCGGCGCTGGGCAGCCGCTGCTCCCCCGAGCAGCAGGACCAGATCTTCCGCGACGCCGCGCCCGGCGCGGTGCCCACGGGCACGACCAACGGCTGGGTGACCCGCCCGCCGGTGATGCAGGCCGTGGCCCCGCCCTTCTGGATCGGCAAGAACTTCTACACCGGTCCCGACGGCGGTCGCCTGATGAACCGCATCACCCCCGCCGGTATCGAGGGCTTCCCGGCGAACGTGTACGTCGCGCCCTCCAAACTCGACGGCCAGCCGGTCTGGGCCTTCGACTACGCCCCCTCGATCACCCCGCAGATCTGGGACGAGGTCCGCGAGATCGCGCCGGGCGTGTGGTTCGGATACTCGTGGTGGCGCGGCTATTTCCAGAACACGCTGCTGCTGACGTTCGTGCTCACGCATTGAGCCCCTTGACCCTCCCCTCGCTGGAGGGTGTTCGCTGAAGGACATGACGGCGACAGTCTCCATCGGCGAGTTCGCGCGGCTCACGTACCTGAGCGTGAAGACCCTGCGCTACTACCACGAGGTCGAGCTGCTGACCCCGGCGGCGATCGACCCCGCGTCGGGGTATCGGCGGTACTCGACGGACCAGGTGGCGCAGGCGCATCTGATCCGGCGGCTGCGCGAACTGGACATGCCGCTGCCCGAGATCCGCGCGGTGCTCGCCGCCCCCGACCAGGCGGCCCGCGACGCCGCGCTGCGCGCCCACTTGACCCGCATGGAGGAACAGCTGCTGCGCACCCGCGACGTGGTCGCCTCGCTGCGGGCGCTGCTGCTGCCCGCCGCGCCCATCGAGGTCGAATATCGTTCCGCGGCGGCGTTTTTCGCGCTCTCCCGCGGCGATCAGGTGGCGCGCGCGGACTGCGGCCGCTGGTGCGGCGAGACGTTCCCGGCGCTGTACGGCACCCTCGCGGCCCGCGGCGTCGCACCGGCCGGACCCGCGGGGGCCACCTACTCGACGGCGTTCTTCGAGAACGAGATCGGCGAGGTGCGCGCCTTCGTGCCGATCGCCGCGGCCGATCGGACCGCCCTCGATCCCGCGGCGGTGGTCGAGCTGCCCGCCCGCCGCTTCGCCGTCGCCGTGCACGCGGGCCCGTTCGTCGACTTCGACCGGACCTACGGCGCGCTGGGTAGCCATGTGGCCGAACACGATTCGTCACTGGACGAACCGATCCGGGAGATCTACCTGGTCGGCCCCGGCGACACCGCGACGGAGAACTCCTACCTCACCGAAGTGTGCTGGCCCATCGGCCGGCCGTGACCAGAGAAAGGCACCCCATGTCCCTCACCCTCGCCAATATCGTCTTCGACTGTGCCGACGCCGCCGCGCTCGCCGGATTCTGGGCGAACCTGCTCGACCGGAAGGTCGACGCGGACGCCAACGAGTTCTTCGCCACCATCGACCGCGCCGCCGAGACGCCCACGCTGATGTTCCTGCGGGTGCCCGACAAGACGCCGGGCAAGAACGTCGTCCACCTCGACCTCACCGCCCCGGACCGGGACGAGGCCGTGCGCCGCGCGATCTCGTCGGGCGCCCGGCACATCGGCGACTTCGACGAGTACGGCGTGCGCTGGACGACGCTGGCCGATCCGGAGGGCAACCTCTTCGACGTCGCGCAGGGCTGACAGCGCCTAGGCCAGTTCGCGCTTCAGGTTCTCCAGCACCTCGGCCTGAATCTTCTTCAGCCCCAACGGCGCGAAGATGCCCTCGAAGAATCCGGCCACGCCGCCGGCGCCCTTCCAGCTGGTGCGGACCGTGACCAGCGACCCGGCGCCGGACGGGGTGACCGTCCAGGTGGTCACCATGGTCGAGTTCGAATCCCGTTCGGTCACCATCGAATCCGATACCGACACGACCGCGTGCACGTTGCGCGACCGCTTCTGGGTGGCCTGCAACGTCCACTCCGCCACCGTGCCCGCCCCCTTACCGCCCTCGAGCACCTTGTAGTCGCGATAGTGCGCGGTGAGAATGCGCGGCCGCACGGTCTCGTAATCGGCGATCGCCTCGAGCGTCCGCTGCGAATCCGCCGCAACGACGATCGAACTGGAGGCGTTGACCTGTCCCACTGTGAACTCCTTGATCGACTCGGCTGTGTCCACATACCCTGCCGCCGGGCCATGCTACGCCGCCGACGCGACCGCTTGACCAGGGTCTTCCCATACCTCGGCAAGCCTGTCCCAGCTAACGGAACGCTATGCAACATATGGGTGAAGAATCCGACGCGTAGGTACCCTCACAGTGGCCCCCCGAATCGGTGCGATATAGCGTCAGGGGGTGGCAGTCACTCTGTTGGGGAAGGCCGGACGCGGACCGGCCGCACGCGAATCGGGATTCGCCGCGCACCGGGCGGGGGTGGATCGGCTGCTGGCGAGTTATCGCGCGATTCCGCGCGACGCGAATGTCCGACTGGCCAAGAAGACCTCGAACCTGTTCCGCGCCCGGGCCAAGAACACCGCCCCCGGCCTGGACGTCTCGGGTCTGACCCGGGTCATCGCCGTCGACCCCGACGCGCGCACCGCCGACGTCGCGGGCATGACCACCTACGAGGATCTGGTCGCCGCGACCCTGCCCTACGGCCTGGCCCCGCTGGTGGTCCCGCAGCTGAAGACCATCACCCTCGGCGGCGCGGTCACCGGCCTGGGCATCGAGTCGACCTCGTTCCGCAACGGCCTGCCGCACGAGTCGGTGCTCGAGATCGACGTGCTCACCGGCGCGGGCGAGATCGTCACCGCGACGCCCGACGGCGAGCACGCCGACCTGTTCCGCGGTTTCCCCAATTCCTATGGGACGCTGGGTTATTCGACACGATTGAAGATCGAGCTGGAACCCGTGCCGCCCTATGTGGCGCTGCGCCACGTGCGCTTCCACGACCTGCGCGAACTCGAGGCCGTGATGGGCCGGATCATTGCCGAGCGCGCCTGGGACGGCGAGCGGGTCGACTATCTCGACGGGGTCGTGTTCAGCGCCGACGAGAGCTATCTGGTGCTGGGCCGCCAGACCGACGAGCCGGGCCCGGTCAGCGACTACACCGGGATGGACGTCTATTACCGGTCCATTCAGCACGATTCCGCGCGGCCCAAGCGCGATCGGCTCACCATCCACGACTATCTGTGGCGCTGGGACACCGACTGGTTCTGGTGCTCGCGCGCCTTCGGCACCCAGAACCCGTCGATCCGCCGGTTCTGGCCGCGCCGGTATCGGCGGTCCAGCTTCTACTGGAAGCTCGTGGCGCTGGATCACAAGTACGACATCGCGGACCGGCTCGAGGCCCGCAAGGGGAATCCGCCGCGCGAGCGCGTGGTGCAGGACATCGAGGTGCCGATCGAGCGCACCGCGGACTTCCTGGAATGGTTCCTGACCGAGATCCCGATCGAGCCGGTGTGGCTGTGCCCCTTGCGATTGCGCGACGAGAGCGTGGCGCGGCCGTGGCCGCTGTACCCGCTCGAACCCGGCCGCGACTACGTCAACGTCGGTTTCTGGTCGGCGGTGCCGACGGTGCCCGGACAGCCCGAGGGCGCGGCCAACCGGGCCATCGAGCGCGAGGTCAGCGAGCTCGACGGGCACAAGTCGCTGTACTCCGACGCGTACTACGACAAGGATGAGTTCGACCGGCTCTACGGCGGCGACGTCTATCCCGACCTGAAGAAACGATACGACCCCGATCATCGTTTGCTGGATTTGTATTCGAAGGCGGTGCAACGCAAATGACCACGTTCAAGGACCGCTCCGACGTACTCGCGGAGTTGGGCACCAAACTCAGCATCGCGGAGATCTTCGAGACGCTCGTCGAGGGCGAGGTGCCGATCCGGTTCACCGCCTACGACGGTTCGAGCACCGGCCCGGCCGATTCGAAGTTCCGGCTGGACATCCGGACCCCGCGCGGCATCAACTACATCGCGACCGCTCCCGGCGACCTGGGCATGGCCCGGGCCTACATCTCCGGTGACATGATCGCCGAGGGCACCCATCCGGGCGACCCCTACGAATTCCTGCGCGCCATGAGCGATTTGAGGTTCCGGCGTCCGTCGGCGCTCGCGCTGGTGACCATCGCGCGGTCGCTCGGCTGGGAGGCGCTCAAGCCGATCGCCCCGCCGCCGCAGGAGACGCTGCCGCGCTGGCGGCGCATCGCGCTGGAGGGCCTGCGGCACTCCAAGGCCCGCGACGCCGGCGCGATCCACCACCACTACGACGTCTCCAACACCTTCTACGAGCACGTCCTCGGCCCCTCGATGACCTACACCTGCGCGTGCTACGAGGACGAGAGCTGGACCCTCGAGCAGGCCCAGGAGAACAAGTACCGCCTGGTCTTCGACAAGCTGAACCTGAAGGCGGGCGACCGCCTGCTCGACATCGGTTGCGGCTGGGGCGGAATGGTGCGCTACGCCGCCAAGCGCGGGGTGAAGGTCATCGGCGCCACCCTGTCCAAGGAACAGGCCGAGTGGGCCCAGGCCAAGATCGCCGAGGAGGGCCTGTCCGACCTCGCCGAGGTCCGCCACTCCGACTACCGCGACGTCCCCGAGTCCGGCTTCGACGCCCTGTCCTCCATCGGCCTCACCGAACACATCGGCGTGGCCAACTACCCCGCCTACTTCACCTTCATCAAGAACAAGCTCCGCGACGGCGGCCTGTTCCTGAACCACTGCATCACCCGCCCCGACAACACCCGCACCACCCGCGCGGGCGACTTCATCGACCGCTACGTCTTCCCCGACGGCGAACTCATCGGCTCCGGCCGCATCATCTCCGAGATCCAGAACGTCGGCCTCGAGGTCTTCCACGAGGAGAACCTCCGCCCCCACTACGCCCTCACCCTCGCCGAATGGTGCAAGAACCTCGTCGCCAACTGGGACGCCTGCGTCACCGAAGCAGGCGAGGGCACCGCCAAGGTCTGGGGCCTCTACATGGCCGGCAGCCGCCTCGGCTTCGACCGCAACGTCGTCCAACTCCACCAGGTCCTGGGCATGAAACTGGGCCCGAAGGAGGAGTGGACGGTCCCACTGCGGCCTTGGTGGCGCGCCTGATCCACCCGGCCACTACGCCAGCAGGTTCACCAGGAAGTTCCTCGGGATCTGTGGGCCGTCGGGTTGGCCTGTGCCGAAAGGTAATTCGTCGCGCAGGGTGCGGAGGATGGCCAGGACGCCGGGGCCCGCGTCGAGAAGGGGTCTGGGCCAGGACAGTTCGGCGCAGTGGAGGACGGTGGGGGTGAGGGTGGCGATGGCTTCGCCGGTCCAGCCCGCGGCGGAGAGGGATTCGGCGAGCAGGAGGGCGGTGTCGAGTTCGGCTCGGGGGCGGTGTTGTTCGGTCATGCGGGTGTGCAGGGCGCGGGCTCGCTTGACGGCGGAGTCGGCGGTGCCGAGGGGGGCGTCGGCGGGGTCGTAGCCGTACCGGGGGCGGGACAGGAGGGCTCGGATGGTGGCGAGTTCCTCGGCCTCGGCGGTGAGGGCGGCGGGGCCGGTCACGTGGCGGACCGGGCGGGGGGCGGGATCGGCTGGGGCGGAAGGGAATTCGCTGGGCAGGTGCAGGCGCAGCCGTTCGGCGCGGAGGTGGGCGGCCAGGCGCGGGAGGCGGCGGTCGGCGGCGATGCGGGCGCCCTCGTCGAGGCGGGCGGCGGCGGTGGGGAGGTCGCCGCGCACGGCCTTGACGCGCGCGCCGATCACGAACGTGGTGATCAGGAAGTCGACGGGGCCGACCCGCGCCACCAGCTGATGGCTCTGGTCCAGCAGGCGTTCGGCGACGTCCAGATCACCGCGACGATAGGTCAGCTCGCCGAGCATGGCCGCCGCCACCCGCACGGCGTGCGAGCGCGGACCCGAACGTTCCCGCGCGGTCTGCCACGCCCGCTCGAAACAGTCCGTGGCCGTATCGATCTCGAGTTGTTCGTAGGCCGCCGCGCCCTCGCCGAGCAGCCCGAGCACCATGCCCAGCGGATCCTTGGACCGCGCGTGATAGGGCGCGGCCCACCGCTGCATCCCGCGGGCGCCCTCGAAATCGAAATCGCACAACCGCACGAACGACACCAGATTCGCCGCCGTCGACACCGTCCACGCGGGCAGTTCGTCGGCCAGCTCCAGACAGTCCGAAACCCGTTCCAGCACACCGTCGGTGCGGTCGCGCGCCACCTGATCGGCCGCGCCCAGCACCGCCGCCTGACACCGCTGTCGCACCACGTCCGCATCGCTGGACTCCCCGCGCGCCAGCATATTCGTCAACCGTCCCAGCGCGGTCCGCGCCGCCCCGGACTGTTGCAGCGTGATATTGGCCCGCGCCAACGCCATCAGCAGCTTCGACCGCGAGGTCACGTGCTGCACCGGCAGTTTCGACACCGTGCCCAGCAGGGTCGCCAGCTTCGAGGTGTCGATCAGGTCCATGCCGCCGCTCTCGACCAGATCCAGCGCCAGCTTCATATCGGTCGCCAGCAACGCGTGATCGACGGATTTGCGCAACAGCTGATGTTCGGCGTACCAGCGAGCGGCCTTGCGGTGCTGCGCCTTCAGCGCCCCGGGCCGCACCCGCTCGAGCCGGGTGCGCAGCTGCTCGGCGAACAGCGGCTGGATGCGGAACCACTCCGGATCGTCGGCCACCCGGCTGATGAACAACTCCCGCTGCTCGGCCTGCTCCAGCAGCGCCTCGGCATCGGACTCCCCGCTCAACGCCGCCGCCAATGACCCGTTCACCTGCTCGGTCACCGAGATGGCCATCAGGAAATCCAGCAGTCCCGGCTCGAGCGCGTCGAACACGTTCTCCGACAGATACTCCCGGATCGCCTGATTCCCCCCGGCCAGCTGCTCGATCAGCCGATCCGGATCGGCCCCGCGCCGCAGCGACAGACTCACCAATTGAATGGCCGCGGGCCACCCGTCGGCGGCGGTGTGGATCCGCTCGATCTGCGCGTCGGTGAGCTCGAACCCGTTGTGCTCCACCAGGATCTCGCGCGTCTCCGGCGGCGTGAGACGCAATGCCTCGCAATCGATTTCGACCAGTTCGTCGCGCACCCGCATCCGGCTCAGCGGCAACCCGCCCTGCTCGCGGGTGGTCACCACGAACCGCAGATGGTGACATCCGTTGTCCAGCAACGCGTCCATGGCCCGGTGCGCGCCCGCGTCGGTGACCCGATCCCAGTTCTCCACCACCACGACCACCGGCCGCCCGCTCGCGTGGATCTCGTCGATGAGCGTGGAGATCGCGTACGAGACCGCCTCCGGCGGACGCTCCTCCAGCACCTGTTCGAGCCCGGCACCGATCTCGGGCCGCACCCGCCGGATGGCCTGCACCAGATGCGCGAGGAACCACACCTCGTTGTCGTCGTCGTGGTCGATGCCGATCCACGCCACCGCGATTCCACGTTCGGTCAACTCGTTGCGCCACTGCGTCGCCACGGTGCTCTTGCCGAATCCGGCCGGCCCGTGCACGACCGTGAGCCGCCTCCGCCCGCCCGCGCGCAACACCTCCAGCAGGCGCGGCCGCGGCACCGGTTCGCGGCTCGGCGTCGGCGGGCGGAACTTGGTGGTCGGGGTCGGCGGCAGGCTGTGCCCCGACGGCGTGACCTCCCCGGGCGGGCGCAGCGCCGCCGTGTAGCGCGGACCGCCCACCATCGAGCCGGTCCGTCCCGACGAATTGCCTTGCGGCGCGGGCGAACCCGAATCGTCGGTGTCGACGTCGAGCCGCGGATCCGGCAACGCCATCTCGTCGGGCATCTGATCGTGCGCCCGCTGCACCGCGCGCAGCGACTCGCCGAGTTCGAAGGCCGAGGCCGGGCGATCGCGCGGCTCCGGGGCCATGGCGCGTTCGATGACCTCGGCGACATCGGCGGGAATGTCCTGCTCGCGTAGATCCGGAACCGGCTGGGTGGCGATGCGCAGGAACTGCGCCACGACCTTCTCCCCCGACCGCCGCTCGAACGCGGCATGACCGGTGAGCAGCGCGAACAGCGTCGCGCCGAGCCCGTACACATCCGAGCGCCGGGTCGGCTCCTCGCCGCGCAGCACCTCCGGCGCGGTGAACGCGGGCGATCCGGTGATCATGCTGGTGGTGGTGCGGAACCCGCCCGGGATCCGGGCGATGCCGAAGTCGGTGAGCTGCGGTTCGCCGTACCGACTGAGCAGGACGTTGGCCGGTTTCACATCCCGATGCAGCACGTGCACCCGGTGCGCGCTCTCGATCGCCCCGGCGAGTTTCACCCCGACCCGCAGAGTCTCGGCCCAGCTCAACGGGCCGTGGTCGCGGATGAGCCGTTCCAGCGACCCGTGCGCGGCGTACGGCATGACGATGAACGGCAGCCCGCTCGCGGTCACGTCGACCTGCAGGATGTCGACGATATTGGGGTGGCCGGACAACCGGCCCATGGCGTGTTCCTCGCGCAGGAATCGCTCGCGGCTCTCCTCGTCGATCGCCGAGGACAGGACCTTCACGGCGACAACGCGATCCAGGGCGCGCTGGGCACAGCGATAGACGACCCCGAAGCCGCCGCGTCCGATCTCCTCCGCATCGAACAGTCCCATCGCCTCGAGCTCGTCGGCGATACCGAGGGGCAGATGACGCTGGGTGTTCGAGTCGGTGTGTGTCTCGGTGCCGCGGACCTTGCCCGTATGTGGGTTCATGGCACCACCTCGAACGTTCCGCGCTGACTCCAACGTAGCGCGGTCCGGACGCACGCGTCCGAAATTCCATTTCCAGGCGTGGCGTACCCGCGTCGCGGGTCCGAAACGCCTTCGGACACAGCACGGCCCGGACCAGCGACTTCCTGGTCCGGGCCGGGCCGGGGAACCTTACTTGCGCAGCGACTCCGGCACCTGGAAGCGCGGACCGAACTTCGCGGCCAGCTCGTCGGCCCGGGCCACGAAGCCCGCCTGGCCGCCGGGGTAGCCCACGATGAACTGATGCGTGCCACCGGTCCAGGCCGGGAAGCCGATGCCGAAGATCGAGCCGATGTTGGCGTCGGCGGTGGTGGTCAGCACACCCTCGTCGAAGCACTTCTGGGTCTCGATCGCCTCGGCGAACAGCATGCGGTCCTTCAGATCCTGGAAGGTGACGCCCTCGGGCAGCTCCGTCGAGGTCTTGAAGATCGAACGCAGCTCGGACCAGATGCCCGCGGTCTTGCCGTCCACGTAGTCGTAGAAGCCCGCGCCGCCCAGCTTGCCCTTGCGGTCGAACTCGCCCACCATCCGGTCGAGGATCTCGGCGGTCGCCTGCGAGGCGGCGTCGATCTGCGACTCCGCGCCCGCCGCCTTCAGGGCCTCGGCGGTCTCCTTGTAGATCTTCTGCATGGTGGTGAAGTTCAGCTCGTCCGACAGCTTCAGCGGCGCCGCCGGGTAGCCCGCCTGCAGACCGGCCTGCTCGATGGTCTGCGGGTCGATGCCCTCGGCGAGCATCGAGATGGCCTCGTTGATGAACTTGCCGATGACGCGCGAGGTGTAGAAGCCGCGGCTGTCGTTGACCACGATCGGGGTCTTGCGGATCGCGAGGGTGTAGTCGTACACCCGGGCCAGCGCCTCGTCCGAGGTCTTCTCGCCGCGGATGATCTCCACCAGCGGCATCTTGTCGACCGGGGAGAAGAAGTGGATGCCGATGAAGTCCTCGGACCGCTTCACGTTGTTCGCGAGCAGGGTGATCGGCAGGGTCGAGGTGTTCGAGCCGAGCAGCGCGTCGGCGTCGACGATGTCCTCGATCTCCTGGAAGACCTTGCCCTTGAGCTCCGGGTTCTCGAACACGGCCTCGATGACGAAGTCGACGCCCTTGAAGTCGGCCGGATCCGCGGTCGGGTGGATGCGGTCCAGCAGCGCCTTGGACTTCTCCTCGGTGGTCTTGCCGCGCGAGAGCGCCTTCTCCTCGAGCTTGACCGAGTAGTCCTTGCCGCGCTCGGCCGCCTCGATGGTGACGTCCTTGAGCACGACCTCGATGCCCGCCTTGGCGGTGACGTAGGCGATACCCGCGCCCATCATGCCCGCGCCCAGCACGCCGACCTTCTTGATCTCCCGCTTGGCGATGTCCTTGGGCCGCGACCCGCCGTTGTTGATCGACTGCAGGTCGAAGAAGAACGCCTGGATCATGTTCTTCGCGACCGGGCCGGTCAGCAGGTTGACGAAGTAGCGGGACTCGATCAGCGACGCGTTGTCGAAGTCGACCTGGGCGCCCTCGACCGCGGCGGCCATGATGTTCTTCGGCGCGGGCATGTTGGCGCCCTTGAGCTGCTTGCGCAGGTTGGCCGGGAAGGCCGGGAGGTTGGCGGCCAGCGCCGGGGTGGACGGGGTGCCGCCGGGGATCTTGTAGCCCTTGACGTCCCAGGGCTGCACGCCCTTGTCGGGGTTGGCCTTGATCCACGCCTTGGCCGCGGGGACGAGCTCCTCGACCGAACCGACGACCTCGTCGACCAGGCCGATGCTCTTGGCCTTGTTGGCGTCGAACTCGTTGCCCTGCAACAGGATCTGCATGAGGGCGTTCTGGATGCCGAACATGCGCACGGTGCGGGTGACGCCGCCGCCGGCGGGCAGCAGGCCCAGCTTCACCTCGGGCAGGCCGATCTTGAGGCCCTTGACGTCGGCCGCGATGCGGTGGTGGGTGGCCAGGGTGATCTCCAAGCCGCCGCCGAGCGCCGCGCCGTTGATCGCCGAGACGACCGGCTTGCCCAGCTGCTCCAGGCGGCGCAGCGCGGACTTGATGACGGTCAGCTCCTCGAAGATGGCCGCGGCGTCCTCGGGGCCGGTCTTCATCATGTTCTTCAGGTCGCCGCCCGCGAAGAAGGTCTTCTTGGCCGAGGTGATGACGACACCGGTGATGTCGTCCTTCTCGGCCTCGAGGCGCTCCACGGTGGCCTGCATCGAGCTCTTGTAGAGCTCGTTCATGGTGTTGGCGCCCTGATTCGGGTCGTCCATGGTCAGGACGACGATGCCGTCGGCGTCCTTCTCCCAGGCAATCATGTTGTCGGTCATAGTCTTTGGGTTCTCCTGAATTCCGATGCCAGGCGTCAGACGCGCTCGATGATGGTGGCCACGCCCATGCCGCCGCCGATGCACAGGGTCACCAGGGCGTAGCGGGCATTGCGGCGCTCCAGCTCGTCGACCATGGTGCCGGTGATCATCGCGCCGGTGGCGCCGAGCGGGTGGCCCATGGCGATCGCGCCGCCGTTGACGTTGAGCTTCTCGTCCGGGATGTTCAGGTCCTTCTGGAACTTCAGGACGACCGACGCGAACGCCTCGTTGATCTCGAACAGGTCGATGTCGTCCACCGACAGACCCGCCTTGGCCAGGGCCTTGTGCGCGGCCGGGGTCGGGCCGGTGAGCATGATGGTGGCGTCGGCGCCGCTGATGCCGGTCGCGACGATGCGGGCGCGCGGGGTCAGGCCGGACGCCTTACCGGCCTCCTCGTTGCCGACCAGGACCAGCGCCGCGCCGTCGACGATGCCGGAGCTGTTGCCGCCGTGGTGGACGTGGTTGATCTTCTCGACGAAATGGTACTTCTGCAGCGCCACCGCGTCGAAGCCGCCCATCTCGCCGATGCCGGCGAACGAGGGGTTCAGCTTGGCCAGATCCTCGAGGGTGGTGCCCGGGCGCATGTGCTCGTCCCGGTCGAGGATGGTCAGGCCGTTGATGTCCTTGACGGGCACCACGGACTTGGTGAAGTAGCCGCCGGTCCAGGCCGCGGCCGCGCGCTCCTGCGACCGCACGGCGTAGGCGTCGACGTCCTCGCGGGTGAAGCCCTCGATGGTCGCGATCAGGTCGGCCGAAATGCCCTGCGGCACAATGTAGTTCTCGTAGTTGGTCCACGGGTCGGCGAACATCGCGCCGCCGTCGGAACCCATCGGCACGCGCGACATGGACTCCACGCCACCGGCGATGACCAGGTCCTCGAAGCCGGAGCGGACCTTCTGGGCGGCGAGGTTGACGGCCTCGAGGCCGGACGCGCAGAAGCGGTTGATCTGGGTACCGCCGACGGTCTCGGGCAGGCCCGAGGTCAGCACGGTGGTGCGGGCGATGTCGGCGCCCTGGTCACCGACCGGCGACACGACACCCAGGATGACGTCCGAAATGCGCTCCTCGTCCAGATCGGGGAAGCGGTTGCGCAGCTCCCGAACCAGACCGGTGGTCAGGTCGATCGGCTTGACCGAGTGCAGCGTGCCCTTCTTGTTGCGGCCGCGCGGGGTGCGGATGGCCTCGTAAATGTAGGCCTCTGTGGTCATATCGGAGTTTTCCTTCCTTGGGGTGCGCCGACACCGTGGGGTGCGGTACCGCCGCGGGTAACCTCGCCGACCGGCTCGTGGGAGTCCGACCGTCCGTGTTCAGTTGGCGGCCCTCGCCCGTCGCTCGCACCGCATAACGCTGTACAAAAAGCGGCAGGCATCGGCCCGATGCACCCGTAGTGTACCGCCGTATGCGAACTCTGGTTAACTTAACGTGGTCGGGCAGGTGGCTGTCAACCGTCGAGCGCTGTGGCGCCCAGCTCAGTTCGAAGTAGCTCCAACGCCATTTCATCGGGGTCGCGGCGATCGCCCGCCGGAACCGGACGGGCCGACTCCGCGAGCATCTCCCGCTCCTCCTCCGGCGTCGACGCGGGTGGGACACCTACATAACCTACCGGCGAGTAGCCCTCGGGTCCAGGGTCGTCCGGGAGGTCCGGTCCGTCCGGGAGCGGGATGTCGTCGTCCGGGGGCGCCTGCCGCGTGCCCGAATCCGATTCGGCCGCGCCCGTTTCGGCCGCGCGCGCGGGCTGGGCCTCGGGCGACGCGGACCGGGCCTGGCTCGGGCGGGTGAAGCGGGCCGCGTTCTTGGGCGCCTCCTGCCCGCCGCGCGCGGGCGCGCTAGGGGTGCGCTGTTGCGACCCGGGGGCCGCCTGCCCGCGCGCGGGCGACGCACCCGCAGCCTCCCAGCGCACGCCGTGCTCCCGGCCGACGACCGCGTGGATCGCCGCCTGCACGGCCTCCACGTACTTCGGGTTCGACAATCGCTGCGCCAGCGGCGCGTGCTGATGCGCGAACACGATGACCTCGCCCTCGACCCGGGCCACCGAGGCCCCGGACAGCAGCGCGTGCACCGCGGCCCCGAACTCGCGCACCTTGGCCCGGATCTCCCCCCACTTCGCCTCGATCTCCCGCAGCAGCGCGTCGTCGCCGCCCGCGGCCACGACCGTCAGGGCGTCGGCCTCGACGACCTCGGGGGCGTCCGGCCGCTCGGGCTCGTCTTCCGTTTCCGCCGAATCAGGTTGCGGCGCGGCGCTTTCCGCGGGTTCGTCAGCGCTCGACCCACCCCCGGCCAAGCCCTGAGCGCGCTGCGCCGGATGCGGCCGCTGCTCCCCCAGCACCGGAGCCTCCGGTCGCGCGTCCGCGTCGGCCGGAGTGTCCGACACCGTTTGCGGCGTCGGGTCGTTCGGTTCCGAAGGCGCGGCGGCGGGCCGCTCGTCCGCCGTGGCGGGAGCGGCATTCGCATCCGAAACCGCCTCGGGCGCACCGGAATTCGGGTCGGCCTCGGCCGCCTGTCCCGCCGTGGACGGCTGCCGCCCCACGGCCGTCGCCCCGGCGGGCCGGGCCTCCGGAGCCGGTTCGTCGGAAGTCGTTGCCGCGTCGGGCTTTCCGCCCCGATGCTCCCGGATGGCGGCCAGGGCCTCCGCGCCACGGCGGCGGGACCCACCCGGCTGCTGGGCCGGAGCGGCGGGCGCGGGCGCGGCCTGTGGGGCGGCGGGCGCGGGCGGAACTCCCCCTTCCATCCGGCGTTCCAGCCGCTCGAGCCGTTGCAGCGTGGCCGATTCGGCATCGGAGACGGCGGGCAGGAGCATGCGGGCGCAGACGACCTCGAGCAGCAGGCGGGGGGCCGTGGCGCCGCGCATCTCGCCGAGGCCCTCGTGCAGGAGTTCGGCGTAGCGGGCCAGGGCCGCGGGGCCGATGCGCTGGGCCTGATCGTGCATCCGGTCGAGGACGTCGCCGGGCCCGGTGACCAGATTGCGCTCGACGGCGTCGGGGACCGCGCGCAGCAGGATGAGGTCGCGGACGCGCTCGAGCAGATCGGTGGCGAAGCGACGGGGATCGTGCCCGGCCTCGACGACCCGATCGACCGTGCCGAACAGCGCCGCGCCGTCGTCGGCGGCCAGCGCCTCGACCGCGTCGTCGATCAGCGCGATATCGGTGACGCCCAGCAGGGCCAGCGCCCGCTGATAGGTGACCCCCTCCGGCCCCGCGCCCGCCAGCAGCTGGTCCAGCACGCTGAGGCTATCGCGCGGGGAACCGCCGCCCGCGCGAATCACCAAGGGGTACACCGCCTCCTCGACCTGGACGTGCTCCTGCTCGCAGATCGTGCCGAGCAGCCCGCGCATGGTGGCCGGGGGCAGCAGCCGGAACGGGTAGTGATGGGTGCGCGAGCGGATGGTCGGCAGCACCTTGTCCGGCTCGGTGGTGGCGAAGACGAAGATCAAATGGGCGGGCGGCTCCTCGACGATCTTGAGCAGCGCGTTGAACCCGGCCGTGGTGACCATGTGCGCCTCGTCGACGATGAACACGCGGTAGCGCGATTCGGCCGGGGCATAGAAGGCCCGGTCGCGCAGTTCGCGGGTGTCGTCCACGCCGCCGTGGCTCGCGGCGTCCAGTTCGATGACGTCGAGATTGCCCGGCCCGCCGGGCGCCAGCGCCACACACGAGGAGCACAACCCGCACGGCCGCGAGGTCGGCCCCTGCTCGCAGTTGAGCGAGCGCGCGAGGATGCGCGCGGAGGAGGTCTTACCGCAGCCGCGCGGGCCGGAGAACAGGTAGGCATGACTGATCCGCCCGGTGTCGAGCGCGGTGCTCAACGGGTCGGTGACGTGCTCCTGCCCCACCACCTCTGCGAACGTTGCCGGTCGGTACTTCCGGTACAGAGCCACGCGCCGAGGGTACCGGCGCGCACCGACAGCCCGTCACGCGCTGGCCGCACCGACCCCCGCTCCCACATGTGATACACGTCACAATCATTCCTCGGGCCCGTTAGTCCCACCCGTCCCGAACCGGACGGCGATGCAGGGGTGGTTCGAATTCGGGCTACAACCAAATTCGGACGTTTACCGAGCCCGTCTCGTCCTCGGCCATATTTTCCCGACCAATTCCCCGGTTAGCGGGGAAATTGCCCCACGTAACGATTCCATCAACCGGTTGGCGTAATTCGCATTCCGCTGGCTACCGTGGTCCTCGGCAACTTCGGTAGCCAAACCTTCATCAGGTTGGTGACCCCGGTCGGTCCCTCATCCCGACCGGGGCACAACCTTCCCGACCGCCCCTCCCGCGACTTTCCCGGAGGAAACTCGACAGTGACGTCGTGTGACGACATCGCCGCCGCCTGGCTCGCCCATACGGATTTCGCCGGAAACCGCACCGCCGTCGGTTTGCTCAGCCGCGCGATCAGTCCGGGCGATTACGCCCTCAATCGCGATTCCCTGCCGGTCACCGCCGCCGCCGACCCGACCACCGCCGCCGCCATCCTCGAACTCCTCGATCGCGGCCAGGTGCCGACCCTCGCGGCGATCCGCACGCTCATCGTGCAGAACGAGATGCGCCAGGAGGCCGAGCGCATCGAACGACTGGGCCGCCGCGCCCAGCGCGGCATCGAGGATTTCGGGCGAGTGCTGGCGAACCTCACCCAGGATTACCGCGCCGAACACGGAATCGGCCCGACGCGACGCGACATTCTGCTGGCCGAGCCGATCCGCGCGCTCATTCGCGAACGCGTGGGCGATATCCCCCCGAATGCGATCAAACATCTGTGGCTGATCGAACGCGCCCAGCGCGCGGGCTGGATCGCATTCGACGCGACGCCCCGATCATTGTGCGCGGGAAGGCGTTTCCATGCGGACCGATACGGCAATCGAGTCTCGTTGCGGCCGGTGAATACGATCGGCAAGCTCATCGCCGAATTCCTCGCCGACCACGAGCGCGAACACGGCCGTCCGCCGCGCTGGTCGGTGCTCGCCCACGATCTGCGCGACGATCGCGGCCGCCGCGTGTTCAACGACACCGCCGACGCCCGCGCCCAGCAGCAATGGCTGATGACCGCCGAGTGGCTGGCCCTGCGCGACGACCTCCCGGTGCCCGGCCCACGGGGACTCCGGGCGCTGGCCCGCAAGGCGAAGCGGTGAGCATTCGGTAACTTCTCTGCAACGCGATCACGCGTGGAAGGAGTTACCGTGCCCTCGACCCTCGATCCCGCGGCGACGGCCTGGGTGCTGGCCAGTACCGCGCTGGTGCTGCTCATGACGCCCGGCCTCGCCATCTTCTACGGCGGCATGGTGCGCACGACCGGCGTGCTGAACATGCTGATGATGAGCTTCATCGCCATCCCGCTGGTGACCGTGGCCTGGCTGTTGTTCGGCTACACGCTCGCCTTCGGCGAGGACGCGGGCGGGGGCGTGATCGGGAACCTGGCCCACACCGCGCTCGCGGGCATCGATCCCGGCACGATCCACCACGGTGTCCCCGAACTGCTGTATGTCACCTTCCAGCTGACCTTCGCGATTCTCACCGCGGCCCTGGTGAGCGGGGCCATCGCCGACCGCGCGAAGTTCTCGGCCTGGATGGTGTTCGTCCCGCTGTGGGCACTGCTGGTGTATTCGCCCGTGGCGCACTGGGTTTGGGGCCCGAACGGCTGGCTGTCGTCGTTCGGGACGCTGGACTTCGCGGGCGGTCTGGTGGTCGAGATCGTCTCGGGCGCTTCGGCTCTCGCGCTGGCGCTGGTGCTCGGGCCGCGGATCGGTTTCAAGGTCGACGCGATGCGGCCGCACAATCTGCCGTTCGTGCTGCTGGGCGCGGGCCTGCTGTGGTTCGGCTGGTTCGGTTTCAACGCCGGATCGGAGCTGCGGCCCGACGGGGTGGCGGCCGGGGTCTTCCTCAACACCCTGGTCGCGGGCTGCCTGGGCATGTTGGGCTGGCTCGCGGTGGAACGGATTCGCGACGGCCGGCCGACCACCTTCGGCGCGGCCTCGGGCGCGGTCGCGGGCCTGGTCGCGATCACCCCGTCCTGCGGTTCGGTGAACACCCTGGGCGCGCTGATCGTGGGCCTCGTCGCGGGCGTGCTGTGCTCGTTCGCGGTGGGCTGGAAGTTCCGTGCGGGCTATGACGATTCGCTCGACGTGGTGGGCGTGCACTTCGCGGGCGGGGTGATCGGCACGCTGCTGATCGGATTGCTCGCCAACGAGGTGATGACCGGCGGCGCGCGCGGGCTGTTCTACGGCGGCGGGCTGGCCCAGCTGGGCAAGCAGGCCGTGGGCGTGGTGACGGTCGCGGCCTACGCCTTCGCGGTGTCGTTCGTGCTGGGCAAGCTCATCGACCGGGTGCTCGGCTTCCGGGTCAGCGCCGAGGACGAGGTGGCGGGCATCGACTTCGCGCTGCACGCCGAGACCGCCTACGTGGAGGGCGTGCACGGGCACGCGCCGCGCGGACTGTTCGGGCAACATCAGCACAAGAGTGAGCGAGATCACTGACGAACTCCGCCCGCGGTAGGTGCCGGGCCGTGAGATAACGGCGTTAGCCTAACGCCGTTATCGTTCGACGACCGGCTGGGGGCCGCCGATGCTCACCCGAATCGCACAGCTGTCGACCCGGTATCCGCGCGCGATCCTGCTGGCGGCCCTGGCGCTGGCACTGGCGTGCGGCGCGTTCGGCGCGACCGCCACCTCGCACCTGAAGTCCGGCGGCTTCACCTCCGACAGCGCCGAATCGAGCCGGGCCACCAGGATTCTCGCCGACGAATTCGACGGCGCCCAACCCAATTTCGTGCTGCTCGTCCGCTCGGACCAGGGCGTCGACGCCCCCGCCGCCCGCGCGGCCGGGGCCGATATCGCCAACCGGCTCCAAGCGCGTGGCGACGCCGTCGGCGTCCGCTCGTACTGGACCAGCCCGCCGACCGTGCGCGCGGTCCTGCGCAGCACCGACGGCAAGGAGGGGCTCGTCGTCGCGTATCTGAAGGGCGGTGACGACGCCGCGCAGAAGGCGGCCGGGCAGATCGTCGCCGACCTCGACGGCGCCACCCCGGGCGTGAGCGTGTACGCCGGTGGCATGGCCGCCGTGTACCACGAGGTGAACACCCAGGTCACCAAGGACCTTCAGGTCGCCGAGGGCATCGCCATCCCGCTGACCGCGCTGGTGCTGATCCTGGTGTTCGGCAGCGTGGTCGCCGCGGCGCTGCCGCTGGCGGTCGGCCTGTTCGCCATCGCGACCACCCTCGCCATCCTGCGCCTGATCACGCTGTTCACCGACGTGTCGATCTACGCGCTGAACATGACCACGGCGCTGAGCCTCGCGCTCGCCATCGACTACAGCCTGTTCATCGTCAGCCGCTACCGCGAGGAACTCGAACGCGGCCTCGACCATCGCGCGGCCACCATCCGGGCGGTGCAGACCGCGGGCCGCACGGTGCTGTTCTCCGCGCTGACCGTGGCCCTCGCGCTGGCCGTGCTGAGCCTGTTCGACCTGTACTTCCTGAAGTCGTTCGCCTACTCGGGCGTCGCGGTGGTGGCCACCGCCGCGATCGCCTCGATCCTGGTGCTGCCCGCGGCGCTGGTGCTGCTGGGCGACCGGGTCAACGCCTGGAATCTGCGGGTGCCGCTGCGCCGACTGCTGCGCCGCCCGGAACCGGTGCCGGGCCCGCTCGAACAGACCGGCTGGTACCGCATGGTCACCTGGGTGATGCGGCACGCGCTGCCGGTCGCGCTGGCGATCACCGCGGTCCTGCTCGCGCTCGGATCACCGTTCCTGGGCGTCAAATTCGGCTATCCCGACGACCGCGTGCTGCCCGCGAACGCCACCAGCCGCCTGGTCGGCGACGAACTGCGCGGTCAGTTCCCGGCCGTGAACGCCGGAATGTCGGCCACGGTCGTCCTGCCCGGCTACCGCGACGACGCCGGCGCCTACGCGGCGGCGCTGTCCAAGGTGGAGGGCGTCTCGACGGTGCTGTCCAACGCGGGCGTCTACACGTCCGGGAATCGGCTCGCCCCCGCACCGCCCGGGATGCTCACCGACGCGGGCCAATACCTCACGGTCGCAACGAAATTCGACCCGTTCTCGGAGGACGGCAAACATCAGCTCGAACATCTGCGCGCGGTCCCGGCCCCGGCGCCCGCACTGTTCGGCGGCGCGGGCGCGATGAACGTCGACGGCCTGCACGCCCTCGGCGCGCGAATCCCGTTGGTGGCGGCGCTGATCGCGCTGGCGACGTTCGTGGTGCTGTTCCTGTTCACCGGCAGTGTGATCCTCCCGCTGAAAACCCTGGTGCTGAACTGTCTTTCGCTCACCGCGATGTTCGGCATGATGGTGTGGATCTTCCAGGACGGCCATCTGGCCGATCTGATCGGTTTCACCCCCACCGGCTATCTGGTGGCCACCATGCCGGTGCTGATGTTCTGCCTGGCCTTCGGCATGTCGATGGACTACGAGGTCTTCCTGCTCTCCCGGATCCGGGAGACGTGGCTGGCCTCGGATCGCACCCCGGCCGACAACGAGCGTTCCGTCGCGGTCGGCGTCGCGCGCACCGGGCGCATCGTGACCGCGGCGGCCGTGCTGATGGCGATCGTGCTGGGCGCCATGGCCTTCGGGAAGGTGAGCTTCATCCAGACCTTCGGCCTGGGTCTCACGCTGACCGTGCTCGCCGACGCCACCGTCATCCGCGGCCTGCTGGTGCCCGCGCTCATGCGGCTGCTCGGCACGTTCAACTGGTGGGCGCCCGCCCCGTTGGCCCGCTGGCACGAACGGTTCGGCCTGAGCGAGGAGGCCGAAGTACCCGAACCGGAGCCGGTGGGACGGCGATGACCGTCGGGCGCCGCCCCCGGTCGGCGCGCGGCAGCGGCGCCGCGCTGCGCGACGAGATCCTGGCGGCCACCCGGGAGTTGCTGGCGCACACCGGCAATGCCGACGCCGTATCCATCCGCGCGGTGAGCCGACGGGTCGGGGTCAGCGCGCCCTCGATCTACCGGCACTTCGCCGACAAGGACGCCCTGATCGATCTCGTGGTGGCGCAGGTCTTCGAGAACCTCGACGCCGCCATCGCCGCCGCCACCGATCCCGACGTCTCCCCGATCGAACGCATGCGGGCGCAGGGCCTGGCGTATGTGCGCTTCGCGCTGGATCATCCCGGGCAGTACCGCATCGCGACCGCGGGCGGGACGCGCAACCGGCCCCGCGCGGTCGATCAGGTGCTGGGGAGTTCGGTGTTCCGGCGGATGTCGCGGACCGTGCGCGAGGCCATGGACGCCGGGGTGCTGGCGGCGGGCGATCCGCTGCCGGTGGTGTTGCAGATGTGGGCGAGCGCGCACGGCATCGTCTCGCTCATGATCGCCAAACCCGATCTGCCGTGGGGTGATCCGGAGACCGTCGCCGACAAGGCGCTCGCCGCCGCGTGCGTCGGGCGGGCCGTGCTCGACAGCATGGGCGGCGATCCCACCGTCGACGAGACCGTGCGCTGGCTGGTGGGTCTGCGCGAGGCCGATTGACTCAGGAGACCGAATTCGGCGGGGAGTTCCAGGTATTGCACTTCTGGGTGCGGTTGTTCTCCACGCCGTGCGCGTACCAGTCGCCGTAGTTCTGTTTGGATCCGTGGTCGCGGGAGTCCCCGGCTTTGTCGCCGCGCCCGTAGTTGTCGTCGACGGTGCGCCGCATCTGATCGCGATCGATGGTGCCGACGAAGGTGGACGAGCCGATGAACATGCCGCCGAAGCACTGCGCCTCGAGTTCGGTGCGGCGCGAGAGTTCCAGTCCCCGTGGGGTTCTCGTGCCCGCGTCGTACCGGTCGCGGTGGGCCTTGTCCATGATTCCGGCGACCGTCTGCACGTGGTGACCGTATTCGTGCGCGAAGACGGCCAGGAAGATCACCGAATCGTTGGGGTTCTCGTTGATGAACACGTGATCGAGCGGCATGTAGATGGTCTGGTTCGCCGAGCAGTAGAACGCCGCCCAGTTGGCGTTGTCGCCCGTGCACGGCGTCGAGATGCCCGCGGCGCTGGCCGTCACGCTCAGATTCGGCGTCGCGAACGGCAGATTCGCCGCCTTCAACACCGGCCGCCACATCTGATCCAGACAATCGCGCGCCGCCTCGAAGAACGCCTTGGCGGCGGCGACATTCGCCCCCCACCGCGGATAGTCGCACGAGATATTGATCAGCCCCGACTCCGGATCCCGGAACAACGGATTGTCCACCGTCGCCGCGACCGGTTGCGGCCCAGCGGGTTTCGTGGTCGTCGGCCGGGCGGCGGTACTACGCGTCGTCGGGGCCGCACGAGTCGTGGTGGTCTCCGCCGTCGGATACGCCGCCGTGCTCTCGAAGGTGGGCGGCGTATAGGTGAAACTCGGCGCGACATACCCCCCGCCCAGATTCCGATGCGTCCGCGCCCCCGCGAAGACCACCAGTCCCCCCACCACCACGAGCACCGTCAACACCGCGAACATCGTCACGACCACCCCACCCACACCCCGCCGCCTCGGCGGATACGCCCCGTAGCCCGCCGGGGGGAGCGGTGGAAAGCCTTGCAGCGCACTGTGATACGGCTGGCCGTAAGGAGAGGTATGGCCGGGCGGCGGCCCGTAACCCGGGTGTGGGCCATATCCGGGCGGCGGGCCATACCCCGGACCCGAGCCGTACCCCGGCGGCGGGCTTTGCCCGGGCGGTGAGCCGTGCCCCAGCGGCGAGCCCTGCCCGGGCGGTGGCCCATACCCCGGCGGCGAGCCCTCTCCAGGCGGCGGCCCATACCCCGGACCCGGGCCGTACGGCGGATAGGGCGGCTGGGTCATGGGTCAGCTCACCTGGGTCGCGGGGGCGGTGAAGGTGTTGCACTGGGCGGTCTTGTTCTGGTCGAAGCCGGTGCTGAACCAGTCGCCCATGTGCCGGGCGGTGCCGTGGTCGCGCATGTCGCCGGGGGCGTCGCCGCGGCCGTAGGCGTCCTCGCGGGCATTGCCGGTCTGCGACGGCGACAGCGAACCGCCGGTCGCGGAGGAGGACAGGAACATGCCGTCGAAACAGTTGGCCTGCAACTCGATTCGCCGCGAGATCTCGAGGCCCTGGGTCGTCTTCGGGCCCGCGTCGCGGCGCTGGCGGTTGGCTGCGGCCAGGATGCCCGCCTGCGCCTGCACGTGATGTCCGTACTCGTGGGAGAACACCGACAGGTAGATCTCCCAGTGATCCTTGAACATCTCGGTCTGCAGCTGGCTGATCGGCATGTATATGGTCTGATCCGCGCCGCAGTAGAAGGCCGCGAAGTTGTTGCTGCTGCCCGTGCACGGCGTGGTGATGCCCGCGGTGCTCGCGGTGACCTTCAGATTCGGCTTGCTGAACGGCAGTTTCGCGGCGGTGAGCAGCGGCCGCCACGCCTGTTCGAGACAGGTAGCCGCGCTCTCGAAGAAGGCCCGCGCGACCTCCACCCGGGTCCCCCACGGCGCGTAGGCGCAACGCGCGGGGCTCAGCGGCGAACCCGGATCGGCCAGCAGCGGATTGGCGCCGGTCTCCGCGACACCCGTTGCGCCCGAACCATTTCCGGTGGTCGTCGGCCCGTAGGTGTACTCCGCCCGGCCCCCGGAGTGGGTCACCGCGTGCACGCCCGTGCGCACACCGACGCGCACCAGCCCGACCACCACGATCAGGATGACGAGCACCAGCACCCCGGCGAAACGACCGCCCCCACCCTTGCGCGGCGGCGGTGGCGGTCCCGGCGGACCGTAGGGAGCCTGTGGATACGGCGCGCGAGGCTGTTGATAACCCGGCCCCTGGGGATAACCAGGATAGGGCTGCGGCTGGGAATATCCCGGCGGATATCCTTGCGCCGGTGGATAACCCGGCGGCGGCGGCGGATACCCCGGCGCGGGCCGATGACCCGGCGGCGGCCCGTACGGCGGACCCGGCCGACCGCCGGGCGGAATCGGGCCGTATCCGTAGGGTGGTTGACTCACTCCCCCGCTCCCCCTGGTTCTTTCTGGTTCTCGACAGCCGCTGACGCAGAATAGCAAGCTGTCTAAGCTAAGGCCCCATGCTGATCTTTCGGGGGGGCGCCCTGGGCGCTCTGGTGCTCGTGCTGGCGGGAATGTTCGCGGGATTACCCGCCCGGGCGCAGACGGCCGACGGGGCCGCGATCACGGCGGATCTGAAACTCACCGACGACGGATTGCTCCAGGTTTCCGAGACGGTTCAGGTGCCGCCGGGCGGGCAGTTCCACATGGTGTTGCCGCTGCGAATCGCGCAGGGGGACAGCGGCGAACGACGTTTCACCGTCTCCGATGTGTCGGCCACCGGCCAGGGCACGGCGAAGACCGAGGGCGACCGGTTCACCCTCGACTCGCAGCCCGGCGAATCGTCGTTCGCGTACACGGTGCACGGGGTGGTCAGCGAGGCGCCGGGCACGCAGTTGTTCAAATGGACGGGCGTACTCAACGCCGACGTCTCCTCCATCGACGCGTCGATCATCAGCCCGAGCTACCGCATGGGCATCGCCGACTGCACGATCGGGCCGCCGGGACAGGCGAAGAAGTGCAACGACGTCCGGGTCGAACCGGACGGGGTGATGTTCCTGACCCAGGAGGGCCTGCACCGCGGCGACGTGCTCGACGTGACCCTGCAACTTCCACCGGGCACCGTTCCCCCGAACGCCGACATCCGCGACGGAAGTTCCTCCGGGCCCTTCGCCGTCACCGTTCCCGTCCTGGTGGCGTTCGGGGTGCTGGTGGCCGCGCTGGCCGCCCTCGCCGGTTTCGTGGCGTGGTCGCGGCGGCAGGACGCGGCGGCGCTGGTCGGCCGCGAGCAGTGGGATCCCTTGCGGCAGAACGACAATGGCGTCGAGTTCACCTCGCCGGAGGGTATGCTGCCGGGCGAGGCCGGGGTGCTGCTGGACGGATCCGCCGACGCCGCCGATCTCGCCGCGACCGTCGTGGACCTGGCCGTGCGACGCTACGTGCGGATCGAGCCGATCAGCGATGCGGATTGGCGTGTGGCGCGGCTCAATCCGGCCGACGACCAACTGCGCGACTACGAGAAGCGGGTGTATCGCGCGGTCCTGCCCGACGGGACCGATACGGTGACGCTGAGCGAACTGCGCGGCCGGGCCCTCGGCGAGCCGGTGCGGGCGGCGCTGGTGAGCGCCGCCGTCGACCGCGGTGTGCTGGTCGATCGCACGCGGCGGGGCGTGCCGTTCTGGCTGGGCGTCGCGCTGGTGGTGATCGGCGTCGCGACCACCGTCGTGCTGGCGATCACCGGCGGCCACGCGCTGGTCGGCGTCGCCATCGCGCTCGGCGGTGTGGCGGCGCTGCTGCTGCCGCGCTACCTGCCGGTGCGCACGGCGGCCGGGCGTGAGGTCGTCGGCCGGGTGCGGGCGTTGCAACGCGGGCTGGACGAACTGCGGCCCGATCGGATTCCGCCGGGCGATCGGGAACTGGTGTTCTCCCGGGCGCTGCCGTTCACGATCATCGGTGGGCGCGCGGACAATTGGATCCGCGCGTTCCGCGATCTGGATCCGTCGGCGGATCGGCAGCCGGGGCTGTACTGGTTCGGCGGGTTCGAGCGGGATCGGAATCTGCACCGGTTCGCCGGGCACTTCCCGTACTTCATCACCGCGCTCGAGGGTCTGTTCGCCTAGCGGGCCCGCAGGCCGTCGAGGACGATCTCCATCGTGCGGGCGACGGCCTCGCCGTAGGTCCGCCCCTGGGGATGGGCGTAGACCTGCACGGTCATCAGGTGGGCGATGTCCTCGGCGGTGGCGTCGGAGCGCAGGTCGCCGTCGGCACGGGCCTGGGTGGTCAGCCGCTCGACGAGGTCGGCCACGCGGGCGCGCACGGCGGTGAGGTTCGGATCGGATCGGATCTCGTCGTGCAGATTCGGTTCGAGCGCGGAAGCCAGTGCGCCCAACCGCAATTCGGCGCATTCGCGCAGGAACCGGCACAGCGCTGGCCAGGCCGCGCCCTCCTCCCGCCACGCGGTCTCGGCCAGCCGGGCCAGACCCGCAAGATATTCGTGAGCGGCGGCGCTGATCAGCGAATCCCGGTCGGGGAAGCGGCGATACAGCGTGCCCACCCCGACGCCCGCGCGATCGGCGATCACCTTCATCGGCACATCCACGCCCAGCTCCCGGAACACGACCTGGGCGGCCGCCAGGATCTGGTCGCGATTGCTGCGGGCGTCGGCGCGCATCCCTACCTCCGGAGTATAAGTGGACGAAAAGCTTCCGCATAGCGTACCGTGGCTTAAGCGGACGATATTCGTCCACTTCTGGAGAGGATCTGGATCATGGGCAAGAGTGTGCTGATCTCCGGGGCCGGGATCGCCGGGTCCACGGCGGCGTATTGGCTCGGGCGGCAAGGCTTTCGGGTGACCGTCGTGGAGCGGGCGGCCGGGCAGCGGTCGAGTGGGAATCCGGTGGACGTCAAGGGCGCGGCCGTCGACATCGTCGAGCGGATGGGCGTTCTGCCGCGGCTGCGCGAGGCGGCCTCACAGGTGCGGCGGATGGTGTTCGTGGATCCGTCGGGGCGGGAGCGGGCCCGGGTGGACATGCGGGCGTTCCAGGGCTCGGCCGGGGATCGGGAGGTGGAGGTGGCGCGCGCGGATCTCGCGGGCACGCTGCTCTCGGCCGCCGCCGAACACGCCGAAATCCGCTGGGGCGACTCGATTTCCGGTCTGACGCGCGCCGGGGACGGGGTGGACGTGACGTTCGAACGCGGCGCCGCCGAGCATTTCGACCTGGTCGTCGGGGCCGACGGCCTGCACTCCGCGGTCCGCCGCCTGGCCTTCGGTCCCGAATCCGAGTACGTCCGCCCCCTGGGCATGTACGTCGCCACCTTCCCCGTCGACCGTCCCCTGCACGACGAACACGAGGTCGTCATGCTCAACACCCCCCGCCACGCCTTCGCCGTCCACCCCGCGAACGGAAAAGCCCTGGCCTCCTTCATCTTCCACCACCCCACCGACCGCACCCCGCGCGACACCGAGGACCGCAAACGCCTCGTCGTCGACGCCTACACCCCCCACCTGGGCATCTACACCGACCACCTGGACCACCTGAAATCCACCCCCGACCTCTACTTCGACGCCGTCAGCCGAGTCCACACCCCCACCTGGACCACCGGCCCCATCACCCTCCTCGGCGACGCCGCCGCCTGCCTCTCCCTCTTCGGCGACGGCTCCACCCTCGCCATCACCGCCGCCCACACCCTCGCCGAAGAACTCGCCACCATCCCCCACCTCCCCACCGCCCTCACCCGCTACGAACACCGCCACCGCAAACTGGTCACCCCCCGCCAACGAGCCTTCCCCCTCACCTCCAAATTCCTGGTCCCCAAAACCACCCTCGGAATCACCCTGCGCAACAAGGCAATCCGCTTCCTCTGATCCCGCGCCGCTCGCTAACGCTCGCGACGCGGGAACAAAGGCGGAACGCCGCAGATATGGCGCAAAAGACGGAATGCCGTAGATATGGCGCACTCGCCGAGCACCTCACCCGTCCCCCGCCGAGCACCCCACCTGTCCCCCGCCGAGCACCCGTGTCCCTCGCCGAACGCCCCACGAGACCGTTGCCCAGCGGCCCACGCATCCCCCGCCGACCGCCCCACGTAACCCTCGCAGCGCCACACGTGTCCCTCGCCGAGCGGCCCACGTGACCCTCGCCGAGCGCCACACGTGACCTTGCCCGAGCGCCACACGTGTCCCTTGTCGAGCGGCCCACGTGTCCCTTACCCGAGCGGCCCACATGACCCTAGTCGACCGCCACACGTATCCCTGGTCGAGCGGCTCAGAGTCTCTTGCCGAGCGCCACACGTATTCCCTTGTCGAGCGGCCAACATGCCCCCCGTCGGCCGCACACGTATCCCTCGCCAATCGGCACACGTGACCCTCGCCGAGCGGCACAAGTGACCCTTGGCGAGCGGCTCACGGGTCCCTTGCCGAGCGCCACACGTATTCCCTTGTCGAGCGGCCAACATGACCCTCGTCGACCGCACACGTATCCCTCGCCGAACGGCGCACGTGGCCCTCGCCGAGCGGCCCACGCGACCTAAGCGCCCACTTCATCCCTCGGCGAGCAACACCCACCTGTCCCTCGCCGAGGAACGAGGCGAGGGTTACCGCGGGCTGCGGGTGGAGCGGCGCATGGCGGAGAGGGGGTCGGCGTAGAAGACGCTCAGGGAGGTTACTGCGGCGGCGTGTTCTTGGACTCGGCTGCCGAAGCGGCTGATGCGGAGGTCGGCTGGGGGGAGGGTGGTGGAGTGGGTGAATGCCTTTGCGACGGTGTCCATTCCGGGGCGGTAGCCGGTGAAGGCCTGGCCGCCGAGGATCACTCGGTCGGGGTTGAACATGTCGCGGACGAGAGCGGCTGTGCGGCCGAGGATTTCGGCGCGGTCGAGGAGGAGGGCGCGGGCCTCGGCGGAGCCGGATTCGGCGGCGCGGTAGAGGTCGGCGATGACGGGGCGGCGGGGGGCCTCGCGCTTGGGGACGATGCCCGCGCGCACGGCGCGGGCCAGCAGCGGGGCCTCGCCGATCGTGACCTCCAAGCAACCGCGACGGCCGCACGAGCACTCGATATCGGAGCCGGTGGGCAGGTGGGCGATCGAACCGGGGCCGTTGGCGGGCGTGTGCACCCGATCGTGCAGGGTGACCGCGATGCCCGCGGTCTCCCGCGCGTAGATGTAGAGGCTGGACCCGGGCCGTTCCTCGGTCGCCGGATTCAGCAGCAGCTCCGCCGCCGCCATCGCCTCGACGTGCGGGGCCACCGACACCGGCAGGTCCAGCACCCCGCCGAAGATCGCGGCCACCGGCGCGGCCTGCCAGTCCAGCCGCGGATGATCGACCACGCCGCCGGACGGATCGACCCGCCCGGCCAGCGCCACACCGGTCCACAGCGGCCGCCGCCGCGGCAGCCGATCCAGGAACGCCTTGGCGCTGCGCGCGATGATGGTCAGCGCGGCCTCCTGCCCCGCCTGCGGGGTGGCGATCTCCAGACCGCCGAGGATGCGCCCGGCCAGATCGGCCGCGACGATCCGGGTCACATTGGCGCCGATGTGCACGCCGAGGGTGGTGTAGGAATCGGTGTCGACCTCGAAGGGCACCCGCGGCCGCCCGACGGCGCCGGAGGCGGTGAGATCGGCGCGTTCCCGCAGCAGCCCGGCCGAAAGCAGCGCGGACACTTGGCGATTCACGGTCGCGATGCTCAATCCCGTAGTCTGGGCGGCATTGTCGCGGAAGATCGGCCCGCGAGTGGCCGCCCGCAACACCGCGGCCGCCGGATTGTCGGCGATGCGGAGTTCGGGCGGCACGGCCGGACGCGCGGGAGCGGTCCGGGCGGGGAGGGTGGCATTGGACGATCGCTCGAGGGTGGGGCTCGTCATGTGCGAAATCCTTGCTGTCGTCCCGAGGATCACACGGGACATGTCCGAAAAGGGGCAGCAACAAGGCAGCGAGAATGGGCCCGGATCAGCCCGGATGAGGGCCAGGGGCGGTTCTCAGCTGCGCGGGCGGGAACAACACAGCTCCCGCTGCCGCGGCAGCCGCACACCGAGCGCAACGGTCATGTAAGTGACCCGTGCGGCGTTCGGACGGCTGGAGGACATGCACAAAAGTTATCATCCCATGTCTGTTCGACGCCAGACCAGGCGGTACGCATCCATTGGGATCGCCGTGAATATAACTTTCCGGGCAGGTCGCGGGGTGGCGCAATAGCCGCGATCGGCATCGTTGCGGCAGGCCCGCGCGACGGCCGAGCGGCGGATAACCACCCCGTCCCCTGCCACCCGGAAGCGACTCCCCCCGACCGCTCACCCACCCCCCTTAGAGTCTCGAACCGCAGGTGAACGGCGGAGGGAGACCCGAATGACGCTGCATCCGATCCGCGGCGCCGCGGGCGTCCGGCGCGCCGACCGCGCCCGGCAGGTGGCCGATGTGCTGCGCCAGCAGATCCACGCGGGCGCGTTCGCCGACGCGCTGCCCACCGAGGCCGCGCTCACCGCCGAATTCGACGTCTCCCGCAACACCGTGCGCGACGCGCTGGCCCTGCTCAAGGACGAGGGCCTCATCGAGCGCGCCCCGAAGGTGGGCACCCATGTGGCCCAGCGCAAATACGAGCACGGCCTGGACGCGCTGCGCGGCCTGAAGGAGACCCTGCGCGGCCACGGCGAGGTGCGCAACGAGGTGCGCGCCGCCCGCCTCGTGGCCGCGCCGCCCGCGGTGGCCCGCCGGTTGCGCATCCGCCCCGGCGAGCAGGCCGTCTACATCGAACGCCTGCGCTGCCTCGGCGATCTGCCGCTGAGCCTGGACATGACCTACCTGGTCCCCGACATCGGCGAACAGGTCATCGCCCGCGATCTCGAGACCAACGACGTGTTCGCGCTCATCGAGGACATCAGCGGCGGCCCCCTGGGTTCGGCGGATCTGGTCCTGGAGGCGATCACCGCCGACGCCCATTCCGCGGCGACCCTGCAAATGCCCGAGGGCGGCGCCCTGCTGCTGCTCGAACGGCTCACCCGGCTGGAGGACGACCGCCCGGTGGACCTCGAGTACATCCGCATGCGCGGCGACCGGATCACCATGCGCGGCAACCTGATCCGGCCCGCGGACGACGATTGGAGGCTGATCTGAATGGCCCTGGTGAACCAGCGCGCCGACGTCCCGGTGACCATCGATGAATCCCTGTGTATCGAGGGCTGCACCCTGTGCGTGGAGATCTGCCCGCTCGACTCGCTGGCGATCAACCCCGACAACGGCAAGGCCTACATGCACGTCGACGAATGCTGGTACTGCGGCCCGTGCGCGGCCCGCTGCCCCACCGGCGCCGTCACCGTGAACATGCCCTATCTGCTGCGCTGACCCGGCGCGGTCGTCACCCGAGGAATCCCATGAAGTACCGCCCTGCCCGCATACTCGCGACGGCCGCCCTGGTGGCCCTGGCCGCGTCCGGCTGCTCCCTGGAGTCGGCCGCCTCCGGCGACACCGTGCGCGTCGTCGTCGGCTACCAGTCCAAGACCATCAACACCGTCACCGCGGGAACCCTGTTGCGCGCCAAGGGCTTTCTCGAACAGCGACTGAACCGGCTCGGCGGCCACAAGTACCAGGTGGAGTGGCAGGACTACGACACCGGCGCCCCGATCACCGCCCAGATGGTGGCCGAGAAGATCGATATCGGCTCGATGGGCGACTACCCGCTGCTGATCAACGGTTCGCGCACCCAGGCCAACGAGCGCTCCCGCACCGAACTGGTGTCGGTGACCGGCTACCAGCCCAAGGGCGCGCTCAACATGGTCGTCGTCGCACCGGATTCGCCCGCCAGAACGCTGAACGACCTTGCGGGGCAGAAGGTTTCGGCGAGTGTCGGCTCGGCGGGCGACGGCACGCTGCGCCAGGCGCTGACCCGCGCCGGAATCGATCCCAAATCGGGCGTGGAGGTGCTCAACCAGCAACCCCAGATCGGCTCCTCGGCGCTGGAATCCGGTCAGGTGGCGGCACTTTCGCAGTTCGTGGCGTGGCCCGGCCTGCTGGTGTTCCAGAACAAGGCCCGGCTGCTCTACGACGGCGCGGAGCTGAACGTGCCGACCTTCCACGGTGTCGTCGCCCGCCGCGACTACGCGAGCCGGCATCCGGAGGTCCTCGACGCGTTCCTCCAGGCCCAGCTGGACGCCACCGAATTCCTCACCGGCAAGCCGCTGGAGGCCGCGAAGATCGTCGCCGACGCGACCTCGCTGCCCGCCGAGGTGGTCTACCTCTACAACGGTCCGGGCGGCACCACCTTCGACACGCCGCTGAAGCCGCAGCTCGTCCAGGCGTTCAAAGCCGATGTGCCGTACCTGAAGTCGATCGGCGACTTCGCCGACTTCGACATCGACAAGTTCGTCGACGACACCGCGCTGCGCAAGGCGTTCGCCGACCGGGGCGCGAACTACGACGCCGCCGTGTCAAACTTCGCGCCCGCGCCCGCCACCGCCGAGCTGTGGCTCGACGGGCAGGACGGCACCCGCACCGTCGCCGATCCCACGGCCCTGCTGCGCGCGGTGCAGGCGGCGCGGGCGGCAGGGCAGAAGGTGCGCGCGGCCTACGTCTCCGACGCCGAACTGGGCACCCGCTGGTTCGCGGACAAGGCGCTGTGGGTGCACGACGGGGCGGCGTACCTGCCGTTCACCACGCCCGCGGCGGCGCGGCGATACCTCGCCGCGCATCCGGGCGCGAACCAGATCTCGTTCGAGCAGGCCGTGGGCGAGGTGGCGAAATGAGTACGGCCGTCGCGCGACTCGACGTCGTCGCGCCCGAGGAGGCCGCGACCGCACCCCGCGCGTCACACGGGCGCGCGCTGCGCTCGCGGGCGATCCGGGTGACGTCGGTGCTGGCGGCGGTGCTGGCCTGGCAGTTGTTGACCGCCAACGACATTCGGCTGTGGGTGCGCTTCGACACGCTCCCGACGGTGACCGAGATCGCGCGGGCGCTGCGGCACCAGCTCGGCACCGACACCTACTGGCTCGACCTCGGCCAGTCGCTGATCCGCATCCTCACCGGCTTCGGCCTCGCCGCGCTGCTGGGCGTGGCGACCGGTGTGGCGCTGGGCCGTTCGCGGCTGTTCGCCGACGTGTTCGGGCCGCTGACCGAGCTGGCGCGCCCGATCCCGGCCATCGCGATCGTGCCGGTGGCGATCCTGCTGTTCCCCGACGACGAGGCGGGCATCGTGTTCATCACGTTCCTGGCCGCCTACTTCCCGATCATGGTGAGCACCCGGCACGCGGTGCACGCGCTGCCGACCATCTGGGAGGAGTCCATCCGCACCCAGGGCGGCGGCCGCTGGGACGTGCTCACCCGGGTCGTGCTGCCGGGCAGCCTGCCCGGCGTGTTCGGCGGATTGTCGGTGGGCATCGGGGTGTCGTGGATCTGCGTGGTGTCGGCGGAGATGATCTCCGGCCGCCTCGGCGTGGGCTATCGCACCTGGCAGGCGTACACGATCGTGGACTATCCGGGCGTGTTCGTCGGCATCATCACCATCGGCGTGCTCGGCTTCGGCACCTCGGCGGCGGTGGAACTGATCGGACAGCGGGTCACCCGGTGGCTGCCGCGCGCACAGGAGACGGTGAAATGAGCGAACCGATGCGGCTGCGCCTGGACGCGATCGAGCTGGGTTACGGTGCGGCGCCGGTGGTTTCGGACCTGTCGCTGGACATCCATCCCGGCGAGATCCTGGTGTTGACCGGACCCTCCGGCTGCGGCAAGTCGACCGTGCTGCGCGCGCTGGCGGGACTGCTGGCCCCGCGCGCGGGGCGGGCGCTGGCCGACACCGCCGAGATCACCGGTCCGTCGCGGGATCGCGCGATGGTCTTCCAGGACAACGCCCTGCTGCCGTGGCGCACGGTGCGCTCGAATATCGAACTGGCGCTGAAGCTTCGGGGTCATCCCCGGGCCGGGCGGCGCGAGCGGGCGGTGCGCTGGATCGAGGAGGTCGGCCTGACCGGTTTCGGCGATTATCTGCCCAAGAGCCTGTCCGGCGGTATGCGCCAGCGCGTTCAGCTGGCCCGCGGGCTGGCCGGTGCGCCACGGGCGGTACTCATGGACGAGCCGTTCGGCGCGCTCGACGCCCCCACCCGCGCCACCATGCAGCGGCTGCTCGTCGACACGCTGCGCGCCCATCCGGCGACGGTGGTGTTCGTGACCCACGATGTGGACGAGGCGCTGCTGCTCGGGGACCGGGTGGCGGTGCTGGGGCGGGCCGGGCGGCCGCTGCGCGCGCTGCTGGAGGTGCCGCGGGCGCGGGAGACGGGCGTGGACCGCACCGCCCTGCGCGCGGAAATCGTTGCGGCACTGCACGATACCGACGAGCTGGCAGGGGTCTGAGCCGATGCTGATACCGGAACTCGCCGACACCGTTCGCATGGATTGCGATGTGCTGGTGATCGGGGGCGGCACCGCGGGCACGATGGCGGCGCTGACGGCCGCCGAACAGGGCGCGAACGTGCTGTTGCTGGAGAAGGCGCACGTCCGCCACTCCGGGGCGCTGGCCATGGGGATGGACGGGGTCAACAACGCGGTGATCCCCGGCAAGGCCGAACCGGAAGACTACGTCGCGGAGATCACCCGCGCCAACGACGGAATCGTCAACCAGCGCACCATCTATCAGACCGCGACCCGCGGTTTCGCCATGGTGCAGCGGCTGGAACGGTACGGGGTGAAGTTCGAGAAGGACGCCTACGGCGAGTACGCGGTGCGCCGCGTGCACCGGTCCGGGTCGTACGTGCTGCCCATGCCGGAGGGCAAGGATGTCAAGAAGGCGCTGTATCGCGTGCTGCGGCAACGAAAGATGCGCGAACGCATCCGCATCGAGAACCGCCTCATGCCCGTGCGCGTGCTCACCGACGGCGGCCGGGCGGTCGGCGCGGCCGCATTGCACACGCGCACCGGCGAATTCGTGGCGGTCGGCGCGAAGGCGGTGATCCTCGCGACCGGACCCTGTGGGCGGCTGGGACTTCCGGCGTCGGGCTACCTGTACGGCACCTACGAGAATCCGACCAACGCCGGGGACGGCTACGCCATGGCCTATCACGCCGGGGCCGAGCTGTCGGGTATCGAATGCTTCCAGATCAATCCGCTCATCAAGGATTACAACGGCCCGGCCTGCGCGTACGTCGCGAATCCGTTCGGCGGCTACCAGGTCAACGCCCAGGGCGAGCGGTTCGTGGACTCGGACTACTGGTCCGGTCAGATGATGGCCGAGGTGAAGCGGGAGATCGAATCCGCCCGCGGGCCCATCTATCTGAAGGTGTCGCACCTGCCCGAGGAGACCCTCGACGCGCTCGAGGGCATCCTGCACACCACCGAGCGCCCCACCCGCGGCACCTTCCACGCCAACCGCGGGCACGACTATCGCACCCACGACATCGAGATGCACATCTCCGAGATCGGTTTGTGCAGTGGGCATTCCGCGTCCGGTGTGTGGGTGGACGAGCACGCGCGCACGACGGTGCCCGGTCTGTACGCCGCCGGAGATCTGGCGTGCGTGCCGCACAACTACATGATCGGGGCGTTCGTCTACGGTGATCTCGCGGGCTCGCACGCCGCCTCGACGCTCACGGAAGTGGCCGCGCCGCAAGGGCTTCCGGAGGATCAGCTGGCGGCCGCGCACGAGCTGATCTACCGTCCGTTGCGCAATCCCGGCGGCCCGCCGCAACCCCAGGTCGAGTACAAGCTGCGGCGTTTCGTCAACGACTATGTGGCCCCGCCGAAGACGGCCACCAAGCTGTCGCTGGCGGTGGAGACCTTCGAGCGCATGCGCGGCGAGATCGAGGACATGGGCGCGGCCACCCCGCACGAGCTGATGCGGTGCGCGGAGGTGAGTTTCATCCGCGACTGCGCGGAGATGGCGGCGCGTTCGTCGTTGACCCGCACCGAATCCCGCTGGGGCCTGTACCACGCCCGCGCCGATCTGCCCGAACGCGCGGACGCCGACTGGCGCTACCACCTGAACCTGCGCAAGACCGCGGCCGGGGAGATGGAGTTCCTGAAACGGCCCGTGGCACCGTATTTCGTGCCGGTGCCGGAATTCGCCGATATCCCGTCCGAGCGGGACGCACCGCTCGCGGTCGCCGAACCCGCGCTGGTCACCGGGCCGCCGCGCACCGGCGGCGCGACGACGGTCGTGTCCCGGTCGCGGGCGCGCGCGGACGAGAACGACACCGCCGCGGCCGCACCGCGCATCGCGCAATTGCTGTCGCTGGACGCGCCCGATCTGCTCCAATTGCGGTCGTATCTGGACGATCCCGATCCGCGTGTGCGGGTGACGGCGCTGGCCACCATCACCGAGGGCACCCCGGACGGGTTCGCCGACGCGCTCGTCACCGCGCTGGGTGATCCCGCCGCCTCGGTGCGCGGCGCCGCCGTGTCGGGGCTGCGGGAACTGGTCGAAATCCTGCCCGGCCCAGGGGAATTGGCGCGGTATGCCGAATCGCCGGATCCGCAGGTGCGGGCGGCTGTGGTGGATCTGCTGCGCGCCCTGGGCGCCCGCGCGGCGGACCGGGATCCGGCGCACGCGGAGTTGTTCGGGAAGGCGGTCGTCGACCCCGATCATCGGGTGCGGATCGCGGGCGTGCACGCGCTGGTGTCCGTGGACGACTGGGCCGCGCTCACCGCGGCGGCCCACGACGAGAACCGCGAGGTCCGCGTGGCGGCGGCGAAGGGTCTGGCCACCGTCGGGCGCGGCGGCGCGGACACCGTCCGGGCCCTGGTGGACGACCGCGATCCCCTGGTGCGCGCGGCCGCGCTCGCGGCGCTCGCCGCGCTCGGTGACGCCGACGACGTGCCCATTCTCGGTGCGGCGCTGCGGGATTCGGCCTGGCAGGTGCGGGAGGGCGCGGCCCGCGGACTGGCCGGGCCGGGCGCGCCGGCGGCCGCGGAACCGCTGCGCACCGCGCTGGACGACCCGCACCCGGACGTCCGCAAGGCCGCCGTGCTCACCCTCAGCGGCTGGCCGGGCGACGCGGGAGCGCGCGCGGCATTGGCGGTGGCGCTGGACGATTCGGACGCCGACGTGCGCGCGTACGCCCGCAAGGCGCTCACATGATGCAGAATGCCGACGGTGAGCACCTTCGTTCTGATTCCCGGCGCGTGCCACGGCGGCTGGTGGTTCGAGCCGCTGGCCCGGCGATTGCGTGACCACGGCCACCAGGCGTACGCGGTCACGCTGACCGGGCTCGGCGACCGCTCCCACCTGATCGGCGGGTCGATCAACCTGGACACCCACATCGACGACGTGCTCTCGCTGCTCGTCCACGAGCGCCTCGAGGACGTGATCCTGGTCGGTCACAGCTACGCCGGGATGGTCGTGAGCGCGGTCGCGGACCGGGTGCCGGAGCGGATCGACGCCCTGGTCTACGTGGACGCGTTCGTCCCGGAGAACGGGGACTCCGCCTGGTCGCTCACCAACGACGAACAGCGGCGGTGGTACATCGACGGCGCCGGGGCCGACGGTCTCGGCGTCGAACCGCTCCCGTTCTTCGACGCCCGCGCGACCCCGCACCCGCTGGCCTCGCTGGTCCAACGGGTGCGGCTCAGCGGGGCCGAGCACCGATTCCGCCGCCGGGACTACGTGTACGCCACGCGTTTTCCCGGCAGCCCGTTCACCCCGACCTACGAGCGTCTACTCGCCGACCCCGGCTGGCGGGTACACGCCGTGGAGTCCGGTCACAACGTGCTCGCCGACGGGACGGCGCTCATGACGGAGATCCTGCTGGGGACGATCTCCTCCGGATAGGTCGGGTACTCGATGCCCGAGATGTACTGCACTGTGCGCACGACCTGGCACGAGTAGCCGAATTCGTTGTCGTACCACAGGTACAGGATGGCGGTGTCGCCGTCGACGATGGTGGCGTTGGCGTCGACGATGGAGGCCGCGCGGGAGCCGATGAAATCGCTGGAGACCACGTCGGTGGCGGCGGTGTAGTCGAGGTTGCGGCTCAGCGGGCCGGACAGCGAGACCCGGCGCAGATAGTCGAGCACCTCGGCCTTGGTGGTCTCGCGGCGCAGCTGGAGGTTCAGGATCGCCACCGAAACATCCGGTGTGGGAACGCGAATCGAGTTGCCGGTGATCTTGGCCCGGAATTCGGGCATGGCCTTGGCGACCGCGGACGCCGCGCCGGTCTCGGTGAGCACCAGGTTGAACGGGGCGCTGCGGCCGCGGCGGTCGGCCTTGTGGAAGTTGTCGAGCAGGTTCTGGTCGTTGGTGAACGAATGCACGGTCTCGACGTGGCCGCGCACGATGCCGTACTCGTCTTCCATGGCCTTCAGCGGCGGGACGATGGCGTTGGTGGTGCACGAGGCGCAGGAGTAGACGCGCTCGGACAGGTCGAGGGTGCGGTGGTTGACGCCGTGCACGACATTGGGGACGTCGCCCTTGCCGGGTGCGGTCAGCACGACCTTGGCGATGCCGGGGCGCAGGTGTTGCGAAAGTCCTTGGCGGTCACGCCATTTGCCGGTGTTGTCGATGAGGATGGCGTCGGAGATGCCGTATTCGGTGTAGTCGATCGTCGTCGGGTCGTCGGCGTAGATGAACCGGATGACGGTGCCGTTGGCGATGATGGTGTCGTTGTCGGGGTCGACCTTGATGGTTCCGTCGAACTGGCCGTGTACCGAGTCCCGGCGCAGCAGCGACGCGCGTTTGGCGAGATCCCCCGCGCCGCCCTTGCGGACCACCACCGCCCGGAGGTTGAGCCCGTTGCCCGAGCCGACCTTCTCGATGAGCAGGCGGGCGACCAGCCGCCCGATGCGGCCGAATCCGTAGAGCACGACGTCGCGCGGCCCCTGCGGTTCGGCCTTGTTCCCGTCGATGACATCGGCCAGCACGGCCGCGGTGAACTCGGGAATGGTGAGGCCCCGATCGTCGGCGCGGTAGGCCATCACCAGCCGTCCGAGATCGACCTTGCAGGGACCCAGATCCAGGTCGGCGAGCGCCTCGAGGAACGGCATCGTCTGATCGATGGACAGCTCCGCCCCCTCGATCTGCCGCGCGAACCGATGCGTGCGCAGGATCTTGATCACGGACTTGTTCACCAGGGACCGGCTGTGCAGCAGCACGGTCACGCCCTTGTCCCGATACAGCCTCCCGATGATCGGAATCATCGCCTCCGCCAGGGCCTCACGCGCGTTCCAGTTGTCGAGATGGTTGTCGTTCACCACAGGTCCTCAGGGGGTCGGGAGATGTGGTGACGATGCTAGGCAGTGCGGAAATATTCACAGGCGGCGGCCGCGACGCTGTGAGGTCCGGTCACGAGGTGTGCAGGGTGGGGCGGTAGACGAGTTCCTGGATACGGCCGTCGAGGGTCCGGGTCTCGAGCAACTCGAGATCGAAGTCCTCCGCCCCGCCGAAGATCGGATCGGCCCCCGTCCGCCCCGTGATCACCGGGAACACCGTCACCTGCACCCGATCGACCAGCCCCGCCGCCATCAGCGCACGATTCATCGACAGACACCCGTGCGAGATCAACGGCACCTCGGACTCCTCCTTGAGCTTGGCGACCACATCGACGGCATCCCCACTCACGAGCGTGGCATCCGGCCACTCGAGCGGCCCACTCAAACTGCTGGACACGACGGTCGCGGGCAGGTTGAAAAACGCCTCACCCCAAGCGTCCCCCGCATGCGAGTTCTCGGTCAACATCCGCGAAAACAACCGATAACTATTGGCCCCCAACACAACCCGCTGCTCCTGGCTGTACATCTCCAACCGATGTTGGAGCAACTCGGGCCCCTGCTTCCCCCAGTACCCGCTCCAGTCACCCCCGGCCGCGCCGAACCCGTCGAGGCTCATGAAGACGTCGAAGGTGTAGGTGGTGGTCATGGTGGGTCTCCTCTGTTCGGCGCTTGTGAACAGGTAGACCGGGCCCGACCGCGAAACTAATCGCACCGCCGCTCAATACACTCGACCACCGATGATTCATTCGGTCGTGTTCGACGTCGGCGAGACCCTCCTGGACGACACCCGCGAATTCGCCGCCTGGGCAGACTGGCTCGGCGTCCCCAGACACACCTTCTCGGCGGTCCTCGGCGCGGTCACCGCCGCCGGACACGACAACGCGCTCACCTTCCAATACTTCCGCCCCGGCTTCGACCTGAACCGCGAGCGTGCCCGCAGAGAAGCCGCCGGTCACGGCGAGCGAATAACAGAAGCCGACCTCTACCCGGACGTCCGCCCAGCCCTGTCCGCCCTACGATCCAGCGGCCTCTGGATCGGCATCGCGGGCAATCAAACCACCCGCGCGGCCCACCTCCTCCGTCAACTGGCCCTCCCCTGCGACGCCATCGCCACCTCCGGAGAGTGGGGCATAGCCAAACCCGCCCGTGAATTCTTCGACCGCGTAGCCGAATTCGCCCCCGGCCCCCGCCACCAGATCCTCTACGTAGGCGACCACCGCGACAACGACCTCATCCCCGCCCGCGCGGCGGGACTCCGCTGCGCCCTGGTACGTCGCGGCCCCTGGGGACACCTGTGGGCAGACCAAGTCCGCCGAGACCACCTGGCCGACTGGGTAGTGGACTCGTTGACCGACCTGGCCGACCTCCTGACGTCTCAGCGCCAACCCCCGAGCTGAGCCAGCATGTCCGTCACGAACGGATGACTGTGCGTATGCTGCGGCGCCACCGAATGCGCCGAATACAACGCCGCCATCGCCCCCTCGTGATCACCACCCAGCAGGTGCGCGCGGGCGACGTCGATATAGAAATGCGAACACCGCTCGGCAGGCACCTGCCCGGGGGAGGGCCGCCAATCCCGAGCCTCGGCGAGCGCGGCTCCGATATCGCCCAATTCCACGGCGAGCGAGACGCGATGTATCCGCACTGACTCGGGGCCGAAAGCCGTTCCGGCGTACACGCTTTCAGGCACCCGAGAAGCCACCCGATCGGCTTCGCTCAGATGCGCACGCGCCTCTACCGACCGAAAATCCCGCGCCGCCACCACCGCGGCTCGCATGTGCAACGAACCGAAGGCAGCGGCGTCCCCGACGGAACGACTCGGGTCGACTTCATCGGCCGCCAACTCGAGCAGCTTTCGTCCCATGGCGTGCTGACGACTTCGGAAGAACAATTCCGTACGTACATAGGCGGATGCGGCAAGCAGCACCTCGTCGCCCGCCCGTTTCGCCGCGTCCCTCATCATGTCGATGATTCGCGACGACAAATCGGCGTATCCGAACTTGTCGGCGACCGCATCGGCCGCGCGATACGCCTGCGCCAGCAGGGCATTCACCCTCTCCTGAGCGAATCCACCGAAACTCGATCGCGCACGGTGCAGTTCGGGCAATACCGAAGGCAGTTCACAGAGAAGGCGAAGATAGTCCGAATTGAGCCGGTACTCCACAACGGCATCGACAATCTGCTCCAATTCGTCGATCCCCCGGACCGGACCGTCCTCGGGAAGATCGTGACGATCCAGCACCTGGCGGAGGACTGGCATCCGCGCCGCGATGGCATCGCTGAGCTGGTCACTCCCACCGCGAGGAGTTTCGGGTCGCATGGCCGGACCGACACGATCACGCTGCGCGTCCGTCAAACGCTCGTAAAGCGTATCCATAGCCGCCGCGAACGCACCCGCCAGCGTGATCGTAGGCCCGCGCTGTTCCCATTTCTGCACAACGCCTTCCGAGACCCCCAAGATCTCGGCCAATTCTCTCTGCGTGACTCGCAGCGCGTCCACACGGATAGTCTTGACCTCAACGCCCGTCCACTTCGTGATCGCCATTCGAGTCGCCGCCCATCTCATCGGTGGATGGGCACACAGTAGATCGATCTCGGCAGTCACTACGCGGGTTTCGGCGGCCTCGGCTCTCGGGTTCGCGAAATTTCCATATTGGAACGGAAGTCGTTGCTGTGCCGAACCATTCGAGCGTCTCAGCCATCAGCGGATGGGAGGATGGTGCCCGACCGAATCGTATGGGGGAGGCCGGGTGGAGGTCGCCGAGGTTTACCGGTGGGATGTTCGCAAGGGCACCGGAGTGGTTGCGAGGGAGGGCGGGATGCTGGCCTGGTTTCACCTTTCCGTTGTCGATCGGAAGGATCTTTCCGACCTTCGGGTGGGCGATCGGGTCTATGTCGAGATCGAAGAGGTTCAGCAGGGGGCGTTCGAGGCTCGGGCGGTGTCGGTACGTAGGTGCCGGTCGGGGCCGTCAGGCTGCCCGAACGTGCTGTAACCCCCACTCCTGCGCCAACAGCCGATGCGAATTCAACCGATCCTCATGGTCATACGTAACACTGGTGATCACCAATTCGTCTGCCCCCGTGAGCTGTTGGAGAGAACGCAGCCGAGCCGCCACGCTGGCGGGTGTTCCCACGAACTGGGTCGTGGTGCGGTCTCGGACCAGGCGTTCCTGTTGGTCGGTCAAGGGTGGGGCCGTGTCGGGGTCCAAATAGTCGGCGGCGCCGGCGCCGCTGCGGATGCTGTAGACCCAGTGGCCGTAGGTGGAGGCGAGGTGTTTGGCCTTGGATTCGTCTTCGGCTACGACTACGTCTGCGGAGACGACGAGGTAGGGGTGGGGGTGGTGGTCGGTGGGGTGGAAGGAGTCGCGGTAGGCGGCGACGGTTTCCAGGATGGTGCCGGGGGAGACGTGGTAGTTGGCGGCGAAGGGGAGGCCGAGGCGGCCTGCCAGTTGGGCGCTTTCGCCGCCGCTGCTGCCGAACAGCCACAATTCGACGTCGGCGCCCTCGCCGGGGACGGCGTGCAGGGGGACGCCGTCGGAGCCGCGGTAGGTGCCCGCGAGGAGGTCGCGGATCTGGCCGACCTGTTCGGTGTAGTCGAGGGATTGGGCGCCGGGGAGTTGCAGGGCCTCGAAGGTGGCGGCGAGGCGGGAGGTGTCGAGGACCTGGCCGGGGGAGAAGGGCGGCGGGATGACGACGCCGTCGCGAACCTCGGTGGGGCGCTGCGGGATCGGGACCGGTTTGGTTCCGGCAGCGCGGAACTGGGCGAGGCGGTGGGCGGAGCGGCCGAGGCCGAGGTCCAGACGGCCGGGGTACAGCGCGTCGATGGTGCCGAACGCCTCGACGACCGAGGCCGAGGTGTGCTGACCCAGCTGCACTGCGGCCGAACCCACCCGGATCGTCTTCGTGGCCGCGGCGACCAGACCGATCAGGGTCGTCGTCGCGGAACTGGCGACACGGACGAAATGATGCTCGGCCAACCAGAAGCGCCGATACCCCCACGCCTCCGCGTGCTGGGCCAGATCGATCGTATTGCGCAGCGCCTGCTGCGGCGTCGAACCCGCGCTGACGGGCGACAGATCCAGAATCGAGAGCGGGACGGTCATCGGGTCACCTCCGAACGCGGGTCGCGCTCACCGGCTTCCACCGCGATCGACAGCCGGTTCTCGGCGGGTGCGACGGGGCAGGTGGCGAAGGCGGTGAACGCGCAGGGCAGATTCTGGGCGCGGTTGAAGTCCAACCGCACCCCGCCGTCGGCGTCGGGCACGCCGACGGACAGGACGCGCGCGCCGGGATAGGTGGTCACGCCGCTGGTGGCGTCGGTGAACAGCACCCGCAGCCCGGATTCGGGGTCACCGAAGGCGACGAGCCGATGCTCGTCCCCGTCGAGGCTGAAGGCGATGGTCCCGGCGGCCGGATGATGATGTTCCAGCCCCGCCACCACGGCTCCCGTGGTCACGGTGCGCACGGAATCGTAGGGCGCGAACGTCCCCCGCACCACCCATCGCGAATCCGGTTCGTACGCAGGGATTCCCGTGAACGCCGCCAGCGTGGGCGCGGCCGGATCGTGCACCCGCAGCGCGAACAATCCGGTCCGCCGGATCACCTCCACCGCCCGCTCCCCCACCCGCACGAGCAATCCGGGCGCGCCCTCACCGGGCGTGAGTTCCGTTGTCCCGGACAATGTTTCACCATCCAGAACGAGACCGTCCCCGGCCTCCGCGGTGACGACGACCGTGTCCCCGGATCCCCGCCAGCGCCCCGGCAATCCGTCCACCACCTCGTCCCGCTCCCCCAGCCAGTGCAGTCCGGTCAGACTCAGCCAGCCCAGCGGTTCGCGCGCCCACGCCTCCCGCTCGGCGTGCCAGGCCCGCCACTGCTGTTCGAATTCGGTGGTCACAGCGGTCATGACGCCCGTACTCCTTCACTGCTCCGATGGGGGTGACGCAGGCCCAGGTGTTCGCGCAGGGTCGCGCCGGTGTACTCGGTCCGGAAGCTGCCCAGCTCCTGCAACTCCGGGACGACCTTGTCGACGAATTCGTCGAGACCGTGCGGGGTGATGTGCGGAACCAGGACGAAACCGTCGGCCGCGTCGCTCTGCACATAGCGGTCGATCTCCGCCGCCACCGCGGCGGGCGTGCCGACGAACTGCTGCCGGGCGGTCACCTCGATGATGAGTTCGCGGATGCTGAGCTTCTCCGCCTCGGCCCGCGCCCGCCACGCGTCGGCCACCGCGCGCGGATCCTTGGCGTGCCGGACCCGGCCGCGGGTGATGTTCACATTGTCGACCGGATCCACCTCGGGCAGCGGGCCGTCCGGGTCGTAGCCGGAAAGGTCACGGCCCCAGACCTGTTCGAGGAAGGCGATCGCGGTCTGCGGGCCGACCTGCTGCAACCGGATGTGCCGGGCCCGCTCCTCGGCGTCGGCCGGGCTGTCGCCGAGCACGAAGGTGGCGGCGGGCAGGATCTTCAGATCGTCGCGGGCGCGACCGTATTTCGCGAGCCGGGACTTCACATCGGTGTAGAAACGCTGCCCGTCCTCGAGTTCGCCGTGGCGGCTGAAGATCGCGTCGGCCTTGGCGGCGGCGAACTCCCGGCCCTCGTCGGAATCACCGGCCTGGATCTGCACGGGATAGCCCTGCGGGCTGCGCGGCAGCACGAACGGGCCCTCGATGTCGAACTGCGAGCTGGTGAACCGGACCGTCGGCGCGGGCGCCGCGAACACCCCGCGCTCCCGATCGACCACCAGCGCGTCCGGCCGCCAGCTGTCCCACAGCGCCCGCGTCGCGTCGACGATCTCCGCCGCGCGGCGGTAGCGGTCGGCGTGGTCGAGATAGCCGCCGCGCCGGAAGTTCTCGCCGGTGAACGCGTCCGAGGAGGTGACCGCGTTCCAGGCCGCCCGCCCGCCGGACAGGTGATCCAGCGTCGCGAACTGCTTGGCCAGCTCGAACGGCTCGTTGAAGGTGGTGTTGATCGTCCCCGCCAGGCCGAGATGATCCGTGACCCCGGCGAGCGCGTTGAGCACCGTGAACGTGTCGGGCCGCCCCACCACGTCCAGGTCGTGGATCCGCCCCCGGTGTTCGCGCAGCCGCAGCCCCTCGGCGAGGAAGAAGAAGTCGAACAGCCCGCGCTCGGCGGACCGCGCCAGATGCGCGAAGGACTCGAACTCGATCTGACTGCCCGAGTCCGGATCGCTCCAGACCGTGGTGTTGTTGACGCCCGGGAAGTGGGCGGCGAGGTGAATCTGCTTGCGTACCTTGTCGTTCGGCATATCCGTCCTCAGGCGGTGAGCGCGTAGCGGTTGATCGGACGCGGCAGGCCGAGCCGGTCGCGCAGGGTGGGGGCCACCGCCGGGAGCCGGGTCACGAACGTGGCCACGGCCAGCGGCCGCAGCACCACGCCGTCGCCCGCGCACTCGGTCCGGACCTCGGCCAGCAGGTCCCGCAGGGACGCGGGAGTCCCGATGTGCCGCAACGTATTCGACGCGGTGGGCGTCCACGCCTCGAGCCGGTCGAGGTCGGCGGCGGCCGCCTCCGGCGTCTCGGCGAGGTGCACGTCGAGGTCGAGCAACACCCGCACCAGGTTCGGATCGCGTCCGGCGGCGGCGATCGCGCCGCGCAGTTCCCCGCGGACGCGCACGGCCTCGTCCAGATCCGTCGCGGCGACGCGGATCAGGTCGGCGCGGTGGACCGCGACCCGGGTGCTGTGCGCGTCCGCGGCGCGCACCGCCACCAGCGGCTGCCCCTGCGGCGGGCGCGGCGTGATCGACGGTCCCTTCACCGAGAAGTTGTCGCCCGCGAAGTCGATGTAGTGCAGCTTGTCCCGATCGATGAACCGCCCGGTGGCCTCGTCGCGGATCTCCGCGTCGTCCTCCCAGCTGTCCCACAGCCGGGTCACCACCTCCACGGCCTCGTCGGCCTCGTGCCACCGCGACGGCGCGTCCTGTTCACCCTTGCGGCCGAACAGCCCGGCCTGCCCGGCCGAGACGCCGACCTCCCAGCCCGCCCGGCCGTGGGTGGCGAAGTCCAGGCTCGCGATGGCCTTGGACACGTGGAACGGTTCGGTGTGGGTGACGGGTACCTCGGGAATCAACCCGATCCGATGCGTCGCCGCGGCCGCCCGCGCGGCGATCCCGACCGCCTCGAGCCGCCCCACCGCGCCCTCGACCTGCAATGCGAACGAATCCGGCAGGAAGACCAGATCCAGCCCCGCCGCGTCGGCCGCGGTGATCGCGTCGAGCCAGTACTCGGCGGTGAACAACTCCTCGGCCCGCGAGTCGGCGCGCCGCCAGGACGCGGGATGCGTTCCGGTGCCGGGCAATTCGATGCCGAGCAGCGGGGGATTCGGCTGCGACATTCAGGCCGTCCTTTCGATGGCGTTCGCGGTCCGGGTGGCCCCCGGGATCGCCGACAGCAGTTCGCGGGTGTAGTCGTGGCCGGGCCGGTGGAACAGGTCGGTGGTCGTGGCGGTCTCGACGACGCGGCCGCCGTGCATCACCGCCACCCGATGCGCGATGCGCCGGACCACGGCCAGATCGTGGGTGATGAACAGATAGGCCAGCCCCAGTTCGGTCTGGAGCCGCTCGAGCAGGTCGAGGATCTGCGCCTGCACCGACACGTCCAGCGCCGACACCGGCTCGTCGAGCACCACCAGATCCGGATGCAGGGCCAGCGCGCGGGCGATGGCGACGCGCTGGCGCTGCCCGCCCGAGAGTTCGGCCGGGTGGCGGCGGGCGTACTCCGCGGGCAGCGCGACCTGGTCGAGCAGTTCGGCGACCCGGGCGCGGCGCTCGGCCCGGTCGCCGACGCCGAACGCGCCCAACGGTTCCGCGACGATCTGCTCGACGGTGAGCTTGGGATTCAGTGCGGCATAAGGGTTCTGGTACACGATCTGGATCCGGCGACGCAGTTCGCGCAGCCGCTCGCCGCGCAGCCGCCCGATATCGTGGCCGTCGAAGGTGATCGTGCCCGCGTCCGCGCGCTCGAGCCGCGCCAGGATGCGGGCGGTGGTGGTCTTACCCGACCCGGATTCACCGACCAGCGCCAGCGTCTCCCCGCGATCGACGTGCAGGGATACGTCGTCGACGGCGGTGACGGTGGCGCGGCGGCCGATCCGGAAGGTCCGATGCAGGCCGGTCACCGACAGCAACGGGGCGTCGGCGGGCGGGCGCGGGGGTCGCAAGGCGGTGTCCAGGCTCGGCGCGGCGTCCAGCAGCCGCCGGGTGTAGGCGTGCCGCGGGTCGCCGAGAATCGTTGCGGTGTCGCCGGTTTCGACGATCTCGCCCTGTTTCAGCACCACGATCCGGTCGGCGCGATCGGCCGCCACGCCCAGATCGTGGGTGATGAGCAGCACGGCGGTTCCGGCCTCGGCGGCGCGGGCGGCCAGATGGTCGAGGATGCGGCGCTGCACGGTGACGTCGAGCGCGCTGGTCGGCTCGTCGGCGATGATCAGCTCGGGACGGCAGGCGAGGGCGATGCCGATGAGCACCCGCTGCCGCTGTCCGCCGGACAGGTCCTGGGGATACTGCCGGGCCCGCAGCTCCGGGCGGTCCAGCCCGGCCTCCTCCAGGATGGCCACCGCCTGCGCCCACGCGGTGCGGCGGGTGGCGCGGCCGTGCACCCGCAGCGCCTCGCCGACCTGATCGCCGATGCGCAGCACCGGATTCAGCGAGGTGCCGGGGTCCTGCGGCACGAAACCGATGCGCGCGCCGCGGATTCGGCGCAGCGCGCGTTCGGGGGCGTCGTCGAGCCGCTCGCCCGCGAACTCGACGCGGCCGCCGGTGATCGCGCCGCCGTGCAGCAGTCCGATGACGGCGTGCGCGAGAGTGGACTTGCCCGAACCGGATTCGCCGACCAGCGCGACGGTCTCCCCCGGCGCGACCTCGAGCGAGACGCCGCGCACGGCGACCGTGGCGGGATACTCGACCCGCAGATCCGTGATCCGCAGCAGCGATTCGGTGCCCCGCGTGGTCATCGGGCGCCGTCCTGTCCGAGGGCGCGGGCGATGCGCTGGGCGGCGAGCACCACCGCCACGATCACCAGACCGGGCAATGTGGTCATCCACCACGCGGTGGCGAGGTAGTTGCGGCCCTCGGAGATCAGCGAACCCCATTCCGGCGTCGGCGGCACCGCCCCGTACCCGAGGAAGCTCAGCGACGAGACCGCCAGCACCGCGACCCCGAACTCCACCGCCGCCAGCGCGGCCACGGGCGCGTAGGCGTTGCGCAGGACGTGCCGGGTCAGCACCGTCGGCCAGCGCACGCCCGCGGCGAAGGCCGCCTCCACGTACGGCGCGCGCCGCACCCGCAGCACCTCCGCGCGCATCACCCGCGCGAACCGCGCGATCAGCGCGACCCCCACCGCGACGGCGACATTGCGGGTGCCGAAGCCGAGCACGGTCACCAGGGCCAGCGCGGTCAGCAGCTCCGGAATCGACAGCAGCACATCGACGATCCGCATGGTCACCGAATCCACCACGCCGCCCAGCGAACCCGCGACCAGGCCGATGAGCGATCCCACCACCAGACCCAGCAGCACCGCGGCCACGGTCGCGGTCAGCGACAGCGCCGCCGCGTGCACGACCCGGGTGTAGAGATCGCGGCCGAGGTTGTCGGTGCCGAACCAGTGCCGCGCGCTGGGCCCGCGCAACTTCTCCGCGGGCACCCCGACCAGCGGATCGCGTCCGGCGAACAGCGACGGCACCACCGCCCAGCCGGTCACCAGGATCAACAGCAGCACCGCCGAGCCCAGAAAGATGTTGTCCCGCACCGTCTTTCCGACGCTCGACCACGCGGGGACGCCGAGCGGGGTGACGTCGGCGGGGGAAGCCGCGGCCGCGTCCGTCATCCGTTCGCCTCCGATCCGGTGACCCGCACGACCCTCGGATCGAGCAGGGGAAGAACGAGATCCACGGCGAGATTCACCAGCACGAAGGCCACCGCCGTGAGCACGACGATGCCCTGCACCACGGGAATGTCCTGGTTGAGCACCGCGGTCTGGGTCAGCCGTCCGATGCCCGCGCGCGAGAACACGGTCTCGACGACCACCGATCCGGCCAGCACCGTGCCGACCCACACCCCGGCGATGGTCAGCGCGGGCGCGACCGCCGGGCGCAGCACATGCCGCAGCTGGATCCACCGGCGCGAGGCGCCTTTGGCGAAGGCCACCTCCACGAACGGCTGCCGCCACGTCTGCGCGAGCCCGCTGTAGAGCACCTGCGCGATCACCGCCCCCACCGGAATCGCGAGCGTCACCGCGGGCAGCACGACGCCCTTCAGCCCCGCCCCGCCGAAGGCCGGGAACAGCCGCAACCGGAACGAGAACAGTTGCAGCAGCAGCAGACCGACCCAGAACGTGGGCGCGGCCGCGCCGATCGGCGGCAGCGACGTCAAAAGCCCACGCAGCCAAGCCCTTCGGGTGTAGGAGGCGGCGAGGGCGAGCGCGCCGCCGACCACCACCGCCAGGGTCAACGTCAGCGCGGCCAGCGCGAGCGTGGACGGCAGCGCCTCCGCGATCGCCCCGGTGACGGTCTGGCCGGTGGTCAGCGACCGGCCCAGATCACCGCGCAGCGCGTGCGTGAGCGCGGTCCAATACTGTTGCCACAGGGGCTGATCCAGCCCGTAGCGCGCCCGCATCTCGGCGATCGCGGCCGGATCGACGGGGGTGCCGGGCGTGGCTCCGGCCGCCAGTTCCACCGGGTCGCCGGGCAGCAGGTACAGCACCGCGAACGAGCCGGTGAACGCCGCCCACAGCACGGCCACGGCCTGCGCCACGCGGACGATCAGATAGCGGGCCATCGGATCACCGTCCCCGCAACCAGGCGTCGTGGAACTGCAACCGGCCCGACGCCTCGAACTTCAGATCCACCACGGTGCTCGCGGCGCCGATCGCCTGGGACAGCTCGACCGTGGGAATCCACAGCCCCTCGTCGAGCACGAGCCGCTGCGCCTGCCCGATCAGCTGGGCGCGGGCGGCGGGATCGGTGGCGGCGAGTTCGTCGGTGAGCACCTGGTCCAGTCGCGGAATCGGGCCGCGCCGGTTGAGGTTTCGCTGGTCCACCCCGAAGGTGGTGCGCAGGATGTCGCCGTCGGCGCGGGTGGTGTTGTAGTAGGTGACGTCGAAATCGCCGCTGTTCTGGCGGGCGGTCGCCTCGTTGCCGGACACCAGTTCCAGCCGCAACTCGATGCCGACCGCGCGCACCTGCTGTTGCACCAGTTCGAGAATGGCCTGGTTACCGGCGAACACCGCGCTGAACAGCACCCCGAACGACAGCCGCTGCCCGTCCTTGACGCGAATGCCGTCGGGGCCCGGCGCCCAGCCCGCCGCGTCGAGGGCGCGGCGCGCGGCCTCGGGGTCGTGGCGCAGCTGATCGGACAGGTCGGCGTAGCCGGGGGTGGAGCTGGCGAGGGTGCTGGTGCCGGGCTTGAACTGCGGACCGAGGACGGTGTCGACCAGTTCCTTGCGGTCGATCGCGGTGCGCAGCGCCGCGCGCACCGCCGGATCGCGCAGCGGCCCGCGAGTCACATTGGGCTGCAACCCGAACGGGATGCCCGGATTCGCGAAGGTGAGGACCTTCCCGCCCGCCGCCTCGATCTGCGGGGCGTCCTGCGGCAGCGCGTCGCTCACGGCCTCGAGCTGTCCCGAGGACAGGCTGCCGGTGCGCACGCCCGATTCCGGGATGACGGTGAACACGATGCGATCCAGGTACGCCTCGCCCTTGTTCGCGAAAACCGCCGAGCCCCAATGGTATCCGGTCCGCTTCACCAGGGTCGCCGAGGCGCCCTGCTTGTATTCGGCGTAGGTGAACGGCCCGCTGCCGATATTCGTGCCGAGGCAGCGTTCGTCGGCCGACTTCGCGGTGTCGGCGTCGGCGAGGATGCCCAGCTGCGGGGTCGAGACCGCCTGCAGGAACTGGGCGTTCGGCGCGGCGAAGTCGACGCGCGCGGTCTGCGGGTCCACGACGGTGGTGCCGGTGTATCCGGCCAGATAGCTGGCCCCCAGCGGCGCCTTGACCCCGCCGAGGCGCACGATCGCGTCGAAGTTCTTGCGCACCGAGTCGGCGGTCAACGGGGTGCCGTCGCTGAAGGTGACGCCCTCGCGCAGATGGAAGGTGAAGCCGCGCGCGTCGGGGCTCACGGTCCAGGAATCGGCGAGCCACGGCACGATCTTGCCGGTAGCCGGATCCTGATCGACCAGCGAGTCGACGATCTGACGGGCCACGTAGATGGTCTGATTGCTGCCCGCCTGCGCGGGATCGGAGCAGGTCGGCGCCTGGGACAGGCCGTAGCGCAGGGTGCCGCCGGGCCGCGGCGGACCGGCGTCGTCGCCTCCGGCGGAGTCGGCGCCACACGCGGCCAGCGAGACGGTCGCGGCGAGAGCGCCGAACAGGGCCAGGGGTCGTTTCATCGGGTGGATCCTTCGGTGAGATGTCGCCGCGCGCCCAGCGGGCGGCTCGGGATGCGGCGGCGCAGTTCGGGCGCGACCTCGGCCTGGAACAGCTCGAGGCTCTCGCGATGCTGTTTGTCGGTGAACCCGTCGCCGTCGGCGGACAGGTGGATCACCTCGTGGCCGAGCCGCTCGTGATAGCGCTCGACCTTGTCGAGCACCTGCTGCGGGCTGCCGATGAGCGCGGAACTGCGCTCGACGAAGTCCTCGACGGTGTCGAAGACGATGGGCTGGTTGTGCTTTCGCGCGATCTCGAGCCGCGCCCGGAAGATCGGCTCGTACGCGCGCACCGCGTCCTGCGAGTCACGGGCCACATGGAATCCGGCGGTGCCCGCGCCCACCAGCGCCGCGGCCGGATCGTGACCGTGCGCGGCCCAGCGCTCGCGGTAGTGGTCGATCAGTTCGGCGTACGGCTCGATCGGGTAGGTGACGTTGGCCGAGAACACCGGATCACCGTGCGCCGCGGCGTATTCCACCGATTCGCGGCTGGTCGCGCTGCCGTGCCAGATGCGCAGCCGCGGCTGCAACGGCCGGGGCAGCGCCTTGGCCGCGGTCAGCGACGGCCGGAACCGCCCGCTCCAGGTGACCGAGTCGTTCTCCCACAGCAGCCGGAACAGGTCGTAGCCCTCGCGGTTGCGATCCCACTGATCCTCGGTGGTGACGTGGAACAGCTGCGCCTGCGCGGCCCCGTTGCCCTTGCCGATGATCAGCTCGAGTCGCCCGCCCGACAGGTTGTCCAGGGTCGAGTAGTCCTCGAAGGCGCGCACCGGATCCAGCAGGCTCAGCGTGGTGACTCCGGTGAACAGCGCCAGCGACGAGGTGACCGCCGCGATGTGGCTGAGCACCACCGGCGGCGACGAGGAGATGAACGGATCCTCGTGCCGCTCACCGACGGCGAAGCCGTCGTAGCCGAGTTCCTCGGCGAGCCGGGCGCTTTCGACCACCCGGCCCAGCCGCCGCGCGGGCGTCTCGACCGCGCCGGTGACCGGATCGGGCCGGTGGGTGATGAGGGTCAGCAACAGGAATTTCACGCGCGGTGTCCTTCGAACTCGGCGGGTCCGCTAGAGCACATGGGCGAGGAAGGCTCGGGTGCGGGCGTGGGTGGGGTTGTCCAGCACCTGGGCGGGCGGACCCTGTTCCACGATCCGGCCCGCGTCCATCAGCACCACGGTGTCGGCGACCTCGCGGGCGAAGCCGATTTCGTGGGTGACGATGACCAGGGTGGCCCCGTCCCGGGCGAGGTCGCGGATGACGTCGAGCACCTCGCCGACCAGTTCGGGATCCAGCGCCGAGGTGGGCTCGTCGAACAGCACGACCTGCGGGCGCAGGGCCAGCGCCCGCGCGATGGCCACGCGCTGCTGCTGGCCGCCGGACAGCCGCCGCGGATACTCCCGGGCCTTGTCCGCCAGCCCGACCCGGTCGAGCAGTTCGAGCGCCTCGGCCTCGACCTCGGACCGGCGCCGCCGCTGCGTCGAAACCGGCGCCAGCGCAACGTTTTCCAGCACCGTCAGATGCGGGAACAGATTGAAGTTCTGGAACACGAAGCCGATGCGCGCCCGCTGCCGCAGGATCTCGCGCTCGCTCAGCTCGTGCAGTTTCGCGCCCTTGCGGCGGTAGCCGACCAGCTCCCCGGCCACCCGCACCGTGCCCGCGTCGACCTTCTCAAGGTGATTGACCACCCGCAGCAGCGTCGACTTCCCCGAACCCGACGGGCCCAGGATCGCCGTCACCTCGCCGGGCCGCACGGCGAGATCGATCCCGCGCAGCACCTCCTCGGCGCCGAAACGCTTACGCACGCCGCGTAATTCGACCGTGTACTCGCTCACCGGCGTTCCCCCGTGATCTCGGTGATCTTGGCGCGCACCCGCTGCCACGGCGTGCGCGGCAGCTCGCGTTGGCTGCCCTTGGCGAAGTGGCGCTCGATGTAGTACTGCGCGACGCTCAGCACGCTGGTGAGCACGATGTACCAGACCGTCGCCACCATCAGCAGCGGCACCACCCGGCCGTTGCGGCCGTAGACGACCTGCACCTGGTAGAACAGCTCCGCGATGGCCATCACCGACACGATCGAGGTGCCCTTGAACAGGCTGATCACCTCGTTGGCCGCGTTGGGCAGGATGCCGCGCATGGCCTGCGGGGCGACGATGGTGAAGAACTGCCGCCGCCACGGCAGGCCCAGCGATTTGGCCGCCTCCAGCTGGCCCGGATCCACGGAAATGATTCCGGCGCGGATGATTTCGGCCGAGTAGGCCGCCTGGTGCAACGCCAGCCCGATCACGGCGGCGGTGAATCCGCTGAGAACGCCGTTGACGTCGAAGCTGAAGAACGCCGGGCCGAACGGGATCCCGATCGACATCCGCTTGTACAGATAGGCGATGTTGAACCAGAACAACAGCTGCACGATCAGCGGGATGGAACGGAACGCCCACACGTACACCCACGCGATGACCTGCAGCACAGGGATTTTCGACAGCCGCGCCACGGCCAGCCAGATGCCGAGCAGGAAGCCGAACAGCGTGCCCCAGAAGGTGAGCTCCACGGTCAGCCGCAGCGCCGCGAGCACCGACGGCGCGGTGAAGTAGCGGGCGAACGTGGACCAGTCCCAACCGGGATTGGTGATCAGCCCGTGCACGAACTGGGCGACCAGCACCAGCGCGATCGCGCCCACCAGCCAGCGCCAGGGGTGTCGCGTGCGCGCGACCGGCAGGGCGTCCTCGGTGGTGTCGGGGACGGAGTCGACAGCGGCCACTGTGGTCATGGGAATCGCGATCCTCCATCGGTCCTGGCGGTAGCACCCGCACCCGGCTCCCGGGGGGTTGCTGCGGTCTCGTCGAGCCAGGTCTCTCAACCGCTCTGGATGGGTGGATTCGAAATTAACGGACGAACGCGGTGGGTGTCTGCCGTCCCGATCAGCGTGAGTCGAACTGTTGGCAGCGCTCGCTGTGTACAACAATGTTCGTAATGGCTAGGGTGTGGAAAACTGTGTGGTTCCACATCGTCCAGGGGAGTTCATGAGGGATCTGACCGATCGGAAATGCCTCGTCACGGGGGCGGCCAGCGGCATCGGCCGGGCCACGGCCGTGGCCGCCGCGCGGGCGGGCGCGCGCGTGCTGCTCACCGACATCGCCGCCGACGGCCTCGCCGAGACGGTCGAGCTGATCCGCGCCTCCGGCGGCGAGGTCCTCGACGCCCACCCGATGGACATCACCGACCACGCGGCCGTCTCGGCCTGGGCGGACCGGGTGCACGCCGAGCACGGCAGTCTCGACGTCGTCATGAACATCGCGGGCATCTCCGCCTGGGGCACGGTGGAGAACCTCGAGCACCGGCACTGGCGGTCCATGGTCGAGGTGAATCTGATGGGGCCCATCCACATCATCGAGGCGTTCGTGCCGCCGATGGTGCGCGCCGGGCGGGGCGGGCATCTGGTGAACGTGTCCTCGGCGGCGGGCCTGCTCGCACTGCCATGGCACGCGGCCTACAGCGCGGCCAAATTCGGGCTGCGCGGGATCTCGGAGGTGCTGCGCTTCGATCTGGAACGGCACGACATCGGGGTGAGCCTGGTCGTGCCGGGCGCGGTGCGCACCCCGCTGGTCGAGACCGTGCAGATCGTGGGCGTCGCGCCGGACGATCCGCGAATCGCCAAGCTGCGCAACGCCTTCGTGGGCCGGGCGGCGACGCCGGAACAGGTGGCCGACCGGATCCTCGCCGGGATCCGGCACAACCGCTTCCTGGTGCACACCTCCCCCGACATCCGGATCGCGTACTGGTTCGCCCGCAAGTGGGCGTGGCCCTACGAACGGGTCATGCGCGCGGCCAACGACCGCTTCGCGCGACTACTTCCGGCCGCGCCTCAGCGCGAGGACACGCAGACCACGAATCGCCGCTGGCTGTAGACCACACCGCGATCCGACGCCGAGCAGGTGTTCACGTCCGCGGTGCCCTGCTTGACGCCCACCACGCGCACCCGGCCCGGCGCGGCGCAGTCCACCGGATGCGGGGTCCCGGTCAGATCCATGCAGCCGCCGACCACCCAGTTGACGTCCAGGCACAGGCTGTCGTGATCGCCGCCGGGCAGCGCGCGCGGGAACGTCCGATCGGCGTCGGCCGGGCACTGGGCGTTGCCCGCGGCCCGATCCGCGACGCGATACCCGGAACCCGCTGCGCACGAGGTCTTCTCGACGGTGTTCTCACCGAGCGTGACGCAATCGCCCACGGCCACATCCAAACCCGGGAGGCCCTGCTCGGCGCCCTTGTTGAGGACCAGCGGCGCGGCGGGCGGCGCGGGCTCGGTGACATCCGGGCTCGGCGCCGCGCCGGTGGCGCTCGGGACGGGCGCGAACGACGCCGCGGCGCGCGGATTCGCCGTGCGCTCAGCGGGTTTGCCGCTCATCGACAGGGCCACGGCGCCCAGCGCCGCCAGCATCAGCGCGCCGCCGAGGACGAAACCGCCCAGCTTCAAACCGGCCTGAACCCGTCGCCGTGCCACACCCACGTCCTTTCCCCGAACGAGGAAATGCTTACACCACCCGGCACCGCCGAGTCGAGTTGTGAACGGATTGATTTTCTCCTCGCATAACCGGCGTTCCGGGTGGGTAACCGTGTGTGCGCATCGGGCTCGATGCAGCTGGAGCGAAAGGAACGACTGGATGAGGTTCGGCACGTACGCCGTCAGCACTATCCCGACCATCGCCGCACTCGGAATCTGCGCGGGGACGGTTCACGCCGAGCCGCCGGCTCGCGAAATCGCCGCCACCGGAACCGAATCCGGGATCTCCTACCATACCGTCCTGACCGAGGCGTCGCGGGTGTCGACCACGACGGTGAGCGGCGGGCGCTTCGAGGTCACCGATGATCGGGTCGTGCTGCGCGACGATACGGGCGCGGTGCGCGCCGAGGTACCGCTCAGCTATCGGATGTCGAACACCACCGTCCATGTGGCCCAGCGGGTTTCCGAGGACGGGCACGAACTCCGGCTCGAGCCGCGGGCGACGCCGCAGGAGATCGGCGAGATGCAGCCGGTGGACTCGATGGCGCGGCTCACCGATCAGATCAATCGCAACGTGGTCGGGCTGGTCGTCGGCGGCGTGCTCGGCGGGCTGCTCGGAACCGTTCTGGGACTGGGCTTCTTCAGTCTGATCACCGGGCCGATCGGGCTGGTCGTGGGCGCGATCGCGGGGGCGTACGCCACCGGCGGACAGCCGTTCGCGGACGCGGTCACGGCCGTGCTGAACGGGCAGCCCTGAAAATGAACGCTTGCGGGCCGGTCGGATTCGTGGCTCAATCCGTGGGGGCGGTATCGCGCCCGGACGTACCGACCTGGGGGCCTGCGAATGACCAGGGAATCGCACCGATGGGTGCGGACCGCTGATGCGGACATGGTCGAATTGCGGGATCTGGTGTCGGGCCGCGCGGTACGGATCGGGCGGCCCGACGTCGAGGATCTGCCCGGCGGCTTCCTGATCGAGGTCGAGTCGCTGGTGTTCCGCTGGGTGAATCTGGACACCCACGACGAGGCCGAGGAGGAACTCGGGACGCGCCGCGAGCCGCTGCACACGCTGCGCGCGCTGAGTTGGCTGTGCGCGCTGTGGGCGGTGGTGTGCGAGACACGGCTGGGCAAACCCGCCGACGACATCATCCGCGATCTGGACTACCGCGGCGGCTGGCGCCGGATCCGCAGCGCCGAGGAGGCCCGCGTCTGGTCGGGCCTCACCCAGCGGGTGCGGATCGGGGCGCTGGCCGCGCTCACCGAGGATCCGCGCGCGGCGGCGGACTATCGCCGGGCCTGCACCGAACCGCCCGATGTGGCCCCGATGCTGATCCGGCACACGCTGATTCACCTGGACGGGTTCAGTCAGGACATGGGCCGCCACGACATCGAGGCGCGCGGGCTGGCCGCGGCGGTGGTCGAGCACACCAGCCCGAGCGCGGGAAGGCGGCGGCGGTTGTGCTTCCGGCCGTCGCATCCGCTGTGAGTCAGAGCGAGGCCGGGCCGATCACGCTGCCGATCCAGTCCAGGTTCACCCACGACCAGCGGCCGGAGCCGGATTCGGCCGAGTCGCGCCAGTTCTCGGCCCAGCGCCGCAGATCCTCGGCGAGAACCGCACGCGCCGAGGGTGTTTCACGCCGCTCCATGCACGGCCCCCTCCGGATGCAGCCGCCGGAACCGGCTGCCGTGGAAGACCAGGGGGTCCACGTCGGCGCGGGTGGCCAGGCGCTGGATGCGCAGGATGACGACCTGATGATCGCCCGCGGGCACCTGGGTCTCCACGCTGCCCTCGATCCAGGCCGACGCACCGCCCACGAACAGGGCGTGCCCGTTGCCGCGATGCAGCTCCAATCCCGAGAACCGGTCGCCCACCCGCGAACTCAGCGATCGGGCCGCGCCCTCCTGGTCGAGCCCGAGCAGGCTCAGGCCCAGATGGCTGGCCGCGATCAGGCGTGGCCAGGTGGTCGAGCTGTTCTGCACGCAGAACGACACCAGCGGCGGATCCAGCGACACCGGCACGAAGGTGCTCACCGCCAATCCGTGTGCGGTGCCGTCGATTTCGGCGCACACCGCGACCACGCCGCTGGGGAACGCCGCGAACGCGCGGCGCAGACCGGCGCCGTCGGCGGGGATCTCGGTCAGCTCGGACATGTTCCACTCCGATCTCAGATGACGCCGTGCAGCGGCGGCGGCGTGCCGTGCAGGACCGCGCGGCCGATGTGCTGGAACTTCCAGCGCACCGGATCGTGCAGGGTGTGCGTGCGCGCGTTGCGCCAGAAATGGTCGAGATTCAGATCCGCTGCCGCGCTGCGGGTTCCGCTCACCTCGAACACGGCGGCGGACACCTCGGTGGCCGCGCGGTCGGCGACGATTTTGGCGGTGGCGACCGCCAAGGAGGCCGCCGCGACGTGGGCGGGATCGCGCACGGCCCGGTCCACGGCGTGCCCGGCCGCGGCGAGGGTGGCCTCGGCGGTGGTCACCGACACCGACAGCTCGCCGAAGCGCTGGATCAGCAGGGGATCGTCGACGGCCCGGGCCACACCCGCCTCGAACCAGGGACGGCTGTGGGTCCGGACGAAATCCGTTGCGGCGGTGAGCGCTCCGCGCGCGATACCGGCGTCGATGGCCGCGTGCAGGAGCTGGGCGAAGGAGCCGTAGGCGGTGGGGGCGCGCACCGCGCCGGACCGCTCGACGAGCTGATCGCCGGAGACGATCACCCCGTCGAACCGCACGGTGCCGCTGCCGGTGGTGCGCTGGCCCAGCGCGTTCCAGTCGTCGACGATCTCGACGCCGGGGGTGTCGGCGGGTAGATAGGCGACGTACTCACCCGGTGGCAGTCCGCTACGGCCGTCCTGGTCGTCGAGGCGGGTGAGCACGGCCAGCAGGTCCGCGAACAGCGAACCGGTGCAATAGAACTTCTCGCCGTCGACGCGAAACCGGTTGTCCCCGAGCGGGGTCAGCGTGGTCCGCACCTCGGCGACGGTCGCGCCGCCGCGCTCGGACTGCGCGTTGGCGATGCGCGCGCCGTCGAGCACGCGCGGGAAATACCGCTGCCGCTGGCCGGGAGATCCGGCCAGCCGCAACAGGTTCAGGTACACGAAGTGACTGTGCGGGATCTGGGCGATGTTCGGATCGGCGGTCGCGAGGACGCGCACCACCTCGGCCACCGCGCCGGGCGCGAGATCGGCCCCGCCGAACTCGGCCGGAACGGTGACGGCCAGCAGTCCGCTGGCCGCCAACCGCTCCACCTCGCGAAAAGGCAATCGGCGCACCCGAATCCCGCTCGGCGGCGTCGGCGGAGAACTCCGACGCCAGCCGGGCGGCCACTTCGCGGGCCTGCTCGGCGGAGGTGATGCGGTCCGCCGCGACGGCGGTCATCGTCCCGCCACCGCCGCCACGGGTTCGCGCTGCGCCTCGAGCTCGCGCACCAGCGGCAACACCCGCTCGCCGAAGTATTCGATCTCCTCCTGGAAGTGCAGGAAACCGCCCAGGATCAGGTCCACGCCGCGATCGCGGTAGGCCACGATGCGCTCGGCGATCTGTTCCGGGGTGCCGATCAGCTGGGTCCGGAAACCGTCGTTGTACTGCACCAGATCCTCGAACGAGGAGTCGGCCCACATGCCCTTGCCGTCGCGGGTGGACGGACCGGCCTGCTGCACCGCGTCGCGGAAGCCCTCGACCGCGGGCTTGTCGGCCTTGGCGATGATCTCGCGCAGGGTGTCGTGGGCCTCCTTCTCGGTGTCGCGGGCGATGATGAACCCGTTGAGCCCGAACTTGACCTCGCGGTTCCGCTCGCGGGCCGCCGCGCGCACGTCGCGGAGCTGCTCGTCGACGCCGTCGAAGTCCTTGCCGTTGGAGAAGTACCAGTCGGCGTAGTGGCCACCGTTGCGGCGGGCGGCGGAGGAGTTACCGCCTTGGAACAGTTCGGGATTGGGCCGCTCGGGGGTGTTGAGCGGCTTGGGCTTCAGGGTGAAGTCCCGGATCCGGTAGAAGTCACCGGCGAAGTTCACCTCGTCCTCGGTCCAGATCTTGCGGATCACCTCGAGGAACTCCGCGCTGCGCCGGTAGCGCTCGTCGTGTTCGAGCCACGGCTCGCCCAGCGCCCGGAACTCCCCGGCGAACCAGCCCGACACCACATTGATGGCGAACCGGCCGTTGGACAGGTGGTCGGCGGTCGCGCCGAACTTGGCCAGCACCGCGGGATGCCACAGGCCCGGGTGCACGGCCGCGATCACCTTCAGCCGCTCGGTCGCGCCGAGCAGCGCGAGACTGAACGAGGTGGACTCGTGCTGGAACTCCGCGCCGTAGGAGGCGGTGTAGCGGACCTGGGACAGCGCGTAGTCGAAGCCGTTGTTCTCCGCGGTCTGCGCGAGCTTCTTGTTGTACTCGAAATCCCAGCTCGTGCGCTGTTCGATGGTGCTGGTGACCAGGCCGCCACTGACATTGGGCACCCAGTAGGCGAACTTGATCTGGTCGGCGATTTTCTCGGTCGTCATCCCTTGCTCCGTTCGAGGCCGCGCCCGGTGCGTGTTCTCACTTCAGCAGCACACCGGGCGCGGCACGAGGGTTTGAATCGTCGCGATCGCAGGGCTCAGGCCGAGGCGACCGCGCTGCCGAAGCGGGAGCGTTCGAACCGGCCCGCGGGCTGGAAGCGGCCCAGCAGCTCGTTCGCGTCCTGCCCGGTGATCTCGGTGATGTAGGCGGCGGCGTCGGCCACCGAGCGGATGTCGAGGAACGGCTGCGGCCGGTGCAGCAGCGACACCAGCGCCGAGGCGAACCGCCGATCGACCGCGGCGGTGGCGAAGAACTGGTTGCCGATATCGCCGAATTCGGGGTCGCTGAGGAACAATCGGGTCGCCTTGGCCGCGGCGTCCGCGCGGAAGGCGAGGAATTCGGCGTACCGGGCGCCCAGCCAGTCGGCGTCGAACGCGCCCTCGTGGGCCGCCGCCGCGGCGACGAGCCGCTGGACCTGGACCAGGCCGCTCTGCGCGCCCTGTCCGGCGATCGGGTCGTAGGCGATGGCGGTGTCGCCGATCGCGGCCACCGGATGTCCGCTCGCGGTCGTGCCGACGCCGTGCCGCACCACCGGGCGCACCGCGCCCTTCAGCCAGGAGTGCGGATCCTCCGAAAGGGTCCGGGTGGCAAGGACTTCGGGCAGATCCCAGTCGATGTAGTCGCGGTAGAGCTGTTGCACGATCCGATGCGCGGATTCGGCGGAGTCGGCGGCGGCGAAGCGGGTGTCCCAGTCGGTGCCGGGCCGCGCCCAGCCGAGGAACGCCCACGTCGGCCCGGCGTCCTTGTGCAGGTAGGGCCCCCACCACGCCTCGCCCTGCTCGGCGAAGATGGAGAAGCCGCTGTGCGCCCCGCCCTGCGCGCTGCGGTGCGCGAAAACCTCGGGCCCGTAACCCAATCCGGTCACGGTGACCGTGAGCAGCTTGCGCTGGGGCGCGTCGTAGACGGTGCGCTCGGTGTCGATCGCGAACAGGTCGGACAGCCCGCCCCGCCCGGTGGCGACCAGCGTCAGATCGTGCGCGCCCGCGATGCCGTCCAGCTTCGCCGGGTCGACGGCCTCGACCACGAACCGGCCGCCGCGCTCCTGGAACGCGGTCAGCCGCTCGTCGGCCTTGAGGCGGGTGTCGACCGCGATGCCGACGAAACCGTCGAAATCGCCGTCGAAGCCGATCAATTCGGCGTTCTCCGGTCCGGCGATCCGCACGCTCAGGCCGGTGTGGTTGGGGGCGCGGTCGGCGTAGGTGTCCAGCCCGAGCGCGGCCTCGGCGGCCTGGGCCTCGCCGAAGCCGAGCGCGGTGCCGGTGGCGGGCACGTCGTCGCGCAGGGCGCGCTGATCGCGATCGCTGTAGAGGGTCACCTGGAACCCCGCGTCGAGCAGTCCGAGGGCGGCCGTGACTCCGGTCTGTCCGGCTCCCACGACGGCGGCGGTACGAGTCGAATTATCGTGCGTCATAACCGAAATGGTCCTTCCGATGCGGCGCCGGACCGAGTGTTGGAATCACGGAGAATTGATCGGCGAATTGTCAGGACGCGGGCACGACGGAATTCGGACGAGCGACCGAATCCGGCAATACCGTCGAATCCGGCCCGCCCGGTCGGTATCTCGCGCCCCGATGGTTGTCCGGCAGCCGGTCACCCTTCCCGAACAGGGCATTGCGCAGCGTGCCGGGGGTGTGTTCGGCCGGATACGCACCGCGTTCGGTCAGCACCGGAATCACGTGTTTCACAATGTCTTCGAAACTGCCCGGCGTGATGGCGTAGGCGAGATTGAAACCGTCGACGTCGGTTTCGTCCACCCATTCCTGCAAGGTGTCGGCGACGGTCGCGCCGGAACCGACGAAAACCGGTCCGAGACCGCCGATTCCGCCCCATCGGGCGATATCGCGCACGGTCCATTCGCGGCCGTCGTCGTCGAATTCCTGGAAGGCGGCCACGGCCGAGCGGATGGCGTTGCTCTGTACATCGCCGATCGGGTCGTCGAGGTCGTAGCGCGACAGGTCGATGCCCATCCAGCCGGACATGAACACCAGCGCGCCCTCGGGGCTGGCGTAGGACAGATACTCCTCGTGCTTGTGCCGGGCGGCCTCGTCGGTGGCGTCGGTGACGATCGTGGCGAGGGTGTAGATACGGGCGTCGTAGCGGCCCCGGCCCGCGCGCTCGAGTTCGTCGCGGATGCGCGAGACAGTTTGGGCCAGAACGCGTTTCGACGGCGCGCCGACGAAGATGGCCTCGGCGTTCTCGGCGGCGAACCGGGTGCCGCGCGGGGACGCACCGGCCTGGTAGATCACCGGGGTGCGCTGCGGCGACGGTTCGTGCAGGTGGATGCCGGGGACGGTGTAGTGGGTGCCGCGATGGCCGATGTGGTGCACCTTCGCCGGGTCGACGTAGACGCCGCGTTCGGCGTCGCGGACCACGGCGTCGTCCTCCCAGGAGCCCTCCCACAGTTTGTAGAGCACCTCGAGGTATTCGTCGGCCTGGTCGTAGCGCTCGTCGTGGTCGAGTTGGTCGGCCGCGCCGAAATTGCGTGCGGCCGAGGGCAGATAGCCGGTGACGACGTTCCAGCCGATGCGGCCGTTCGTCAGGTGGTCCAGCGTGGACAGCCGCCGCGCGAACGGATAGGGATGTTCGAAGCCGGTGCCGGTGGTGATGCCGAAGCCGAGGTGGGTGGTGGCCGCGGCCATCGCGGTCACCAGCAGCAGCGGATCGGCGACCGGGATCTGCGCGCCCTGGCGCAGCGCGGCGATGTCGTTGCCGCCGTAGACGTCGTAGGTGCCGAGCACGTCGGCGATGAAGATGCCGTCGAAACGCCCGCGCTCCAACAATTTCGCCAGCTCGGTCCAGTAGCTCAGTTCCTTGTAGCGGTGCGACTGGTCGTCGGGGTGCCGCCACAGGCCCGGGGACTGGTGGGCGACGCAGTTCATGTCGAAGGCGTTGAACCGGATGCGCCGCGTCATCGCGCCACCTGCGGCTTCCGCTCGCCCGCGCTCCACGCGAACGGGAGCTCCGCGCCGTTGAGCAGGTGATCGCCGATCGCCCTGGCCTTCTGGATGGCCGGGTTGTGGACGGAGATGGTGCGGGCGTTGCGCCAATGCCGGTCCAGGCGCAGGCGTTCGGCGACGATGGACGCGCCGCCCAGTTCGAACAGCTGGGTGGTGGCGGCGAGCACGGTATCGATCACCGACAGCTGCGCCTGGGCGGCCGCGAGTTCGACCGCGTTCAGGCCCTTTTCGTCGGTCGCCCCCGCGGCCAGCACCTCGTCGAGCACGTCGGCGACGGCGAGCACGGTGGCGCGGGCGGAGAACGTCGCCGCGGACAGTCGGCCGATCAGCTGTTGCACCAGCGGATCCTCGCGCGGCAGATCGGCGGCGGAGTGGGTGTAGCCGCGGGTGCGGGCCGAAACCCATTCGCGCGCATCGCGTTCGGCGCGCTGGGCGATGCCGGCGAGGACCGCGAGCTGGACCAGCTGGAGGTAGCCGGTGGCGTAGGTGGCCCCGGGCGCGCCGTAACCCGGGCCGAGGATACGGTCCTCGGGCACCCGGACGTCGGTGAATTCCGTTGTGCCGCTGGCGGTCAGGCGCTGACCGAAGCCGTCCCAGTCGTCGTGCTGGCGCACCCCCGGGGCGTCGGCGTCGACCAGCACGCCGACCCGCTCCCCGTCCCGGTCGGCGGCGGCGAGGATGTGATCGGCGTAGAGCGATCCGGTGCTGTAGTACTTGGTGCCGTTGAGGACCCAGCCCTCACCGTCGCGGGTGAGCCGGGTCCGATACCGGTCGACCGCGCCCACCCCCGGTTCGGTGATGGCGTTGCCGACCAGCGTGCCCCCCGCCACCGCCCGCAGCCAGTGCTCGCGCCGCTCCCCCGGCTCGGCGAGCAACTGGTCCTCCACGAAGGAGAAGTGCACCCGCAGCGCCTGCGGCAGATTCGATTCGGCCGCCGCGAGATCGATGAGCAGCCGGAACAGCTGCCGCACGCTCGCCCCGTAGCCGCCGAATTCGACGGGCACCCGCAGGGCCCCGAACCTCACCTCCCGCAACCAGCCGACCTCCTCGTAGGGCAGGCGGCGATCGATCTCACGCTCGACCGCACCCGCGGCGATGCGATCGAAGACGGGCACGAAAACGGCATCGAGGTCCGCGTCGGAGACGGGCCGTGCGGTGGTGGAGGTCATACCCGACGATGGCTCGCGAGGGCCGGTGAGCTCACGGGTTAGGCGCAGCCGGATCGGAACTCAGTTCCCGGACGAGGTCCTCGACCAGGGTCCGGATCCGATCCCGGATCGGTCGCACGGCCGCGACGCCGAGTCCGGCGGGGTCGTCGAGAACCCAGTCCCGATAGTCGACACCCGGGAAGTAGGGGCAGCTGTCGCCGCAGCCCATGGTGACGACCACATCGGAGGTCCGGGCGGCATCCGGGGTCAGGACCGTCGGGCTCTGCGCGGTGATATCGATGCCCACCTCCGCCATGGCCTCGATCGCGGCGGGGTTGACGCGCTCGGCGGGTTCGGTTCCGGCCGAACGCACTTCGATGCGGTCACCCGCGAGTGAGGCGAGGAAGCCCTGGGCCATCTGGGAACGTCCGGCGTTGTGGACGCAGACGAACAGCACGCTGGGGCGGTGGGCGGTGGAAGTCATCGGCGCAGGGCGAGGGAGACGTACACCAGGGCGACGAGTACGGGGACCTCGATGAGAGGGCCGACGACACCGGCCAGGGCCTGGCCGGAGGTGACGCCGTAGGTGGCGATGGCGACGGCTATCGCGAGTTCGAAGTTGTTGCCCGCGGCGGTGAAGGCCATGGTGGTGGTGCGGGCGTAGCCGAGGCGCAACAGGGCGCCGAGCAGATAGCCGCCGGACCACATGAGGGCGAAGTACGCCAGGAGCGGGACGGCGATGCGGGCCACATCGGCCGGGTGCGCGGTGATCCGGCCGCCTTGGAGCGCGAACAGGATGACGATCGTGAACAGCAGGCCGTACAGCGCCCACGGGCCGAGGCGGGGAAGCAGCGTCGCCTCGTACCACGTTCGGCCCCTGACCTTTTCGCCGAGGCGGCGGGTGGCGTACCCGGCCAGCAGCGGAATGCCGAGGAAGATCAGTACCGATTTCGCGATCTGCCCCGGGGAGGCGTCGATCGCGGTCCGGTCCAGGCCGAGCCAGCCGGGCAGCACGGACAGATAGAACCAGCCCAGCACCGCGAACATGAGGACCTGGAAGATCGCGTTGACCGCGACCAGGACCGCCGCGGCCTCGCGGTCGCCGCACGCCAGGTCGTTCCAGATGACGACCATGGCGATGCAGCGCGCCAGGCCGACGATGATCAGGCCGGTGCGGTACTCGGGGAGGTCGGGCAGCAGCAGCCAGGCGAGGGCGAACATGAGGGCCGGGCCGACGAGCCAATTGAGGACGAGCGAGCCGAGCAGCAGCCCGCGGTCGGCGGCGACCGCGCCGAGGCGGTCGTACCGCACCCGGGCGAGCACCGGGTACATCATCACCAGCAGGCCGACGGCGATCGGCAGCGAGATCCCGTCGACCCGGATCGCGCTCACCGCGTCGCCCAGGCCGGGCAACGCGCTGCCCAACAGCAGACCCGCCGCCATGGCCGCGCCGATCCACACCGGCAGGAACCGGTCCAGCACCGGCAGTTTCGCGACGACCGGCCGCTCCGTGATCGTGGTCATGCGCGTGCCGCCGTATCGGCCCGTCCCGCAAGCGAATCCGACACCCGGTACAACACCTCGGGCACCACCCGGTAGTACACCCAGGAGGCGCGGCGCTCACTGGTCAGTAACCCCGCCTCGCGCAACACCTTCAGATGATGGGAGACCGTGGGCTGGCTGACATCGATGCCCGCCGACACATCGCAGACGCACGCCTCCCCGTCCGCGCGCGCCGCGATCGCCGACAACAGCCGCAGCCGCACCGGATCCGCCAGCGCCTTGAAGACCGCGGCCAGCTCGATCGCGGCCTCGGCGGTCAGCGGCGGCCGGACGCTGGGCGTGGCCGCGCATCCGGTGGCCACACTCGGCGACGGCAGATCCGATTTCGACATGCATCGATATTGATCGATATCGAATCAGAAGGCAAGGGGTACCGCGCGAGTCAGCAACACGCGCCCTCGGCGGTTCCACAGCACGCGCGGAGAGCGTCGGCGTCGTCGAATCGCGTTGTGCCATCGAAGGTTTCGGTGTCGGCGAGGACGGTGTAGACCTCCCAGCGCTCGGCGTCGGGACCGCTCACCCACACCTTGTCCTGGGTGGCGTAACAGCAGGTGGTCGCGGCCTGCTCCGTGGTGACCAGGCCCGCGGCCGACAGCCGGGCGATCTCGGCGCGCACCCGTTCGGAGTTGTCCACCTCCACCCCCAGGTGGTTGACCTGCCCGCCGCGGCCCGGGTTCTCGATGAGCACGAGTTTCAGCGGCGGCTCGGTGATGGCGAAGTTGGCGTAGCCGGGCTTGCGCTTGGCGGGCTCGGTGGCGAACAGGGTCGAATAGAACTCGACGGCCCGATCGAGGTCATCGACGTCGAGGGCGAGTTGGATACGGGACATGGGACCGACCTCCAGTTGTGCGGCATATGTCGAAGAAGTGACGGCATGAGTCTGCGTACCTTTTCGACATATGTCAATGCATTCGGTAGAGTCGGGCCATGCCCAAGGCGTTGCCCGTGATCGATATGTCGGCCCCGGTCTGCTGCGCGCCGGTGGCCGCCGGACCCGTGGACGACGACACCGCGCTCTCGATCGCGTTGCGGCTCAAGGCGATCGCCGATCCGGTCCGCGTGAAACTGATGTCCCTGCTGCTCACCAGCGCGGCCGGGGAGTCGAACGGCGGCGAACTGGCGGCCGCGGTCGGCCTGGCCGAATCCACCGTCAGCCACCACCTCGGCCAACTCCGCAAGGCGGGCCTGGTCGAATCCGAACGCCGCGGCATGAACACCTACCACCGCGCCCGCCGCGACGCCCTCGCCGCGTTGTGCCTGGTGCTGGATCCGAACTGCTGCGGCTGATGACATGACGAGACCCCGCCCGGCACGGCATCCGGGCGGGGTCGGGGTCCCCCGGCGAACACTTACTGCCGGGTCTTCGCCACCTACTTGGCCGGGGTGAACGGCTGGTTGATGGTGGACAGGTTCAGTTTGGGGGGTCACCGCAGTAACCTGGGGTTATGCCGTTGAATCCCAATGATTTTCCGGATCTGGAAGCGACGATCTATGGCCGGAACTCGCAGGACAAGAACAAGCGTCTCTCGGTGCCGCAGCAGGTGCGTTGGGGCAAGCAGGAGTGCGCGCGGTTCGGGTGGACCGTGGGGCGGGCGATCACCGATCCCGATATCGGGGCGACGCGGCATACGGTGAAGCAGCGGCCCGGCTATCGGGAGTTGGTTGCCGAACTGTCCACGCCGACGCGGTCGGGCAAACCTCGCGTGCTGGTTACTCGTTCGTCGTCGCGGGCCAACCGGCAACTTCTCGATTTCGCGGTCTTGCGCGAGATGTGCGCGAAACTGGGCGTGTACTGGTACTCGGGCGGCCAACTGTACGACCTCAACAACCCCACCGATCGGCGCATTCTGGCTCAGGAAGCGGTGGACAACGAGTATCAACCGGAGCAGAACCGCTTCGATTCGATGCAGCAGCTCGAACGCAACTTCCAGGACGGCAAGCCGCACGGCAAAGAGGCGTTCGGCTACGAGATCGTCTACAAGCGCGGCAAGGCTGTCGATCGCAGGCCACACCCCGAGAACGCTCCGATCGTCCGCGAAATGGCCCGGCGCGCTTTGGATTCCGTGTCCGCGCCGAATATCGCACGGTGGCTCACCAGTCTTCGGGTGCCGGTGCCCAGCGCGAACATGGCGTTGCCGTGCCGCACATGTTCGACCACCGAGGGCCGCCGCGTCCTGAAATCGGTCGATCGCCGGACGTGCCCGTGCGACAAGGCATGGATGACCACCTGGGACCATGTGATGGTCAAGAACGTGTTGACCTGCCACACGATCGCGGGCTTGCGCGCGCACAAGAACAAGGCGACGGGCACGGTGACCACCACCCCGGCCATGTGGGAGGCGTTGATCACGGTCGAGGAGTTCGAGGCGTTGCAGGCGATTTTCTTCGATCCCCGCCGGATGGCGTGCGGGCAGCAAGGCAGCGCCCCGAAATGGCTGCTGTCGGGCATTCCCGAGTGTGGGCAGTGCGGAGCCTCGGTCCGATCGCGGTCGGGTGGACGCAAGCGTGCCAGGACGTACGAATGCACAAACTTCTGCATCGCCCGCTTGGCCGATCCCTTGGATGATCTGATCGAAGAAGCGGTGTTGCAGCGCTTGGAGGACCCCGGATTGCTTGCCGCTCTTTCTCGCTCGGACGCCGACGCGAGCGCCGCGCAGGCTGAGGCGAAAGCGTTGCGTGCGGCGTACGACAAGTGGGTTGCCGAAGCGATCGCCGCCGAGTTGTCGCCGTTGGAGATCAAGCAGTACAAGGACCATAAGCTTCCGGCGATCAAGGATGCCGAGGCCCGCGCCCAAGTCGCCCTGCCGATGCCTCACGTAGTCGCCGCAGCGGGACCACAGGCCCGCGACCGATGGCACGACGAGAAGATCACGCCGTTGGAAGCCAAGCGCAAGATCATCCGTTCTCTGCTGTCGATCACGATTCACCCGGCCACCGGACGCACAGGGTTCGGTTCCCCGGCCAGCTTGGACCTGGTGGAGGTCCGGCGACTCGTCGCCTAACCGGTCCCGCCCCCGCTGCGGTCGTCGCTGGATGTGGCGTAACCGCCGTTCCACCAATGCCGCAATACCGCTAACTGCCATTCGGTCAGTGGCCCCGACAGCCGTTCCCGTGTCCGCGCCAACCACGCCAGTTCTTCGGGCGACCACTGGCGACGCCGTTTATTGCTCGCGCTCATCAGCCACACCGGTTGCCGAGCGGATTCGCGGTGACACCGACGTGTCCGGCGTCGGAGGTTGCGCAGCGCGTAGCGCCCGGTCGTATTCCGCGCGCCATGCCCCCCGTTCAGCGATGGAGGCCAACAGCAGCCGTGCCCGTGAGGGGACCCGTGTGCCGGGCGCGAGCCGCGACCAGGTGTAGCGGTGCGGGTCCGGTGCCGGTTTGTCGATGCCGACGAACGCCAGTGCGCGGCGCACGAATTCCATCCGATCGGCCTTGTGATCCCCGAGCGTCTTCCCGGTCCAGCGCTCCGAGGTCAACACCCGATTACCGGGCAGGCCGAGGGTTTCGCGGCGGTGCGCGCGGGCCTTGCAGCGGCCAGGGATCATGCGCCGCCCCGCGCCCTTGGGCACAATCCCGTACAACAGCCACACCGCGCAACGCGGCGAACACGGTGTGCCGCAGAGCGTTTCGTGTAAACGGTCGTAATGAGTGTGTTGGCGCGCGGTCGTCGCCTCCAAGACCTCATCGACCGATTTCGTCAGGTACTTGCACAGATACCCGATGTGCCGGTTGGCTTCCTCGGTGCCGCCGAGGATGCCCTTGGAATGCACCTGTTCGCCGAACCTCACCACATGGGCCGGTTCGTCGTCGCCGAAGGTCGCTTCGATCGCAGATTCCCACTCCTGCAAGGGTTCTCGCGTATCGGGGTCGATGAACGTCTTGGTCTCGCGATCCCACACCGGCACCCGATCCCCGCCGTACACCGCCCCCTCGGGCCGAGGCCACCAGACTTGGTGATAGGTGGCCGCCGTAACTTGCCGGATGATCCGATGTGGGATGGCCCCGCGGATCGCGATGTGTGCGTGTGGTGCGCCCCGGCGTTGGGGTTCGATGCTGGCGAAGTACTGGACATTCCAGCCCACCGCGCGCCGCAGGTTCTGGAACCACCGCGACAACAGCCGGGAGAACCACACCGCATCCCACGCTGCCCGCCGATAGTCGTATGCGCCAGCGTCCACCGGGGTTCCGTCGTCGCGATGCACCGGCCCGTATCCGGGCAGGGTGAGCGTGATCATCATCGAGGGCAGGAACCGGCCCGCGAACTGCCGCCCGATCGTGCGGTTCGCCACCGGCAGGCGCGGCAACTCCGCTACATCCTCGCGCCGCCGCGTCGACCGCCGCCGCGCCCTGTCCTCTCCCTCACCTGCGGGCTCCTCACCCGAGCCCGACTCCCCCGAGGCCGCATCTCCCGAAGACGGTCCCGTTCCCCTCACACCGAGCGCGGTCAATTGCTTGTCGCACCAGTCTATTTCGCCGCGCAGCTCTTCAATCTCCCCGGCGTTGTCGTCGCGTTGCGCGTCGGCCAGGGCGGCGGTGAGGTCCGCACGGTAGACCATGAGCCCGGTCTGATCGAAAGTCGCTCGGGCACGGGGTATCTCGGGTTCGTGTTCGAGGTGCCAGCCCTCCCGGCATTGCGCCAGCCGTAGCGCTTTGGCCTTCTTGGCGCACGGCGGGCACACCGATTCACGGGTGTGTCCACACGGCACCGTCACCAACTCCCGCGCCCCGGTCACAGTGTCGCGGCGTTCCAGCACCACGGGGCGGATGCACACGCCGAACCGTAGTGCGGTCGCCACCGCGACCTCATCGAACCGCGGATCTTTCAGTAACGCATCGGTTTCGGTCATCGCGAATTCTCCTGTCGCACAGTCGAAACCGGCTCACGGCAGACGGAGGTAGACACGCCTGCCGTGAGCCAGCAAAAGGGGAAGAAGAGGGGTCGTAATCGACTGCCGGAGAGGAAGGAAAGAGGGTGGGTCACCGCCGACTCGGTGCCCGGGGCGCTGTATCGCGCAAGTGCCGCAGTTCAATTCAGTGTTCGAGACTCTCGACGCGGCATGGTCGAGATTACGCCCGCTGTTCGGGCAGGTAGTGTCATAGCAGGTTAGCGGGTGCGGCGTGTGCCGTTGTCGCCGTCGTTTCGGCGGTCGGCCCACAGGTATTCGTCCAGGTCGATCGCCGCCCCCGGGCCGACGTTGCGGTCCCCGCTGTAGCGGCGTGGTGGCCGATAGGTGGCGATGATCCATCCGATATCGTCGTCGGTCACGTTGTAGGCGCGGACCCGTTCGATCTCGGCTCCGAGTTCTTCTTCCTCGTTACGCTCCGAATCGGTCAGGTCCGCACCAGGAGTGATCTGCACGAACCCCACACCGGGAGTCTTCGGGGAGATCAGTTCCGGGGCCGCGCCTCGGTCGCTGGCCGTGGGTCCGAGCACCATCGTGGTTTGGGTGGGTTCCACCAGCCGCATCGCGATCCGTGTCGGATACAACTGCCGCAGCCGCATCACTTCCTTGGACGGGTCCTGTACGAACCCGACGACCACGATTCCCGCCGCCCGGCCCATGGTGAGGATCAGCCCGAGCAGCCGTTCGATTTCCTCTTTGACCTTCTTGTCGGCGTAGTACTCGGTCAGCGACGCCGCCTCATCGATGATCAACACGATGAACGGTTCATCGGTCGACGCCGACAGCTTCCGCGCTATCCGGGGGCGGATACGGTTCGAGCGCGCCAGCAGTACCCGCGCGGCTTCCCGGAGCAGTTCGAGTGCGCCTCGGGTGTTGTCGTAGGCGAACCGGTCGAACCAGCTTTCCCCGAATCCGAACTCCGCGCCCCCTTTCGGGTCGAGCACCCACAGCACCACCGAGCCCTCAGCGATCCTCGGTCCCAATGCGGCGATCAGCGACCACGCCACCGACCCCTTACCGGCACCCGTCGTGCCCGCGACGAGGACATGAGTGGCCGCCAACCCCAATTCCCACGCTGCCCCGAGTTGCGTCATGCCGACCGGAAGTGCTTCCAGGTCAACGGTTTTCGCGTCCCGCACGACCCGAGGCAGCGGGATCGGTTTGCGGAGGATGTCTCGGTGGATCACCTCCAGGCGCACGCGACCGGCTTGAACGGGCCGTACTCGAAACCCGATCGCGCGGAACGAGTGCCGCAGCGTGGACGTCCGCGTTTGCCACGTCTGCACGTCTTGCCCGTTCAGTAACCGCACGTCCACCAGATCGGCCACGCGCCCGATCTGAATCCGCAGCAGTCCGGGGGTCAGCACCTGGTCGTTCAAATCCGCGGTGAGTCCCTCCAACGCCATCACCGTTTGCCAGCGCCGCCGGTAGCGCCACCACCGGAACCAGCGGGTCCGGGCACGCCCGGTCACCCACCGTTCGAACGAGGAAGGCCACCACAACCGCCACGCCACCCACAGCGCCACCGCGCCCAGTCCAGCCGCCACGCCTGCCCGCCAGTCCACCAGCACGCCCAGCGCGACCGCGCCCGCCACCGGCAGCGACAGCATCGGAAACAACGCGCACCACCACGCCAGGATCGCCGCGAGGTAGGCGAGCTTGCCCACCAACTCGAACAGCAGAATCGCGAGCTGATCCAGCGTGTCACTGGATCGGGGTTGTTGTTGTTCTTGTCTTCGATAGTTCGTTGTCCGAACCATGACCATCACTTTCTCGGGTAGAAATGAAATCCGTTGCGCCGCAATATATTCTGTGCGGCATGGAAGAGAGGGCAGACTCGGGCGGGTCCGGGCAGGCATCGGCCCTGTTCGGACCCGCCCGAAGTCCTACCGTGGTGACCGGATCAGCTCGCGGTCTTCCCCGAGCCGGTACCGCCCGCCGAGCGCGAACCCCCCGAACTCGTACCCGCCTGGCCGGTCACCAGCCGGAACCCGGTCGCCCGGACCAGATACTTGAGGCTCTTGTACTGGCCCGTCCCGCCGAGCCGGGGTTGCACCGTGGCGCCCTCGAGCACGATCGGACGCAACCCGCCGCCCGACTCGAACGGCGGATCGGTGGGAGGCTCGTCCGACAACAGGATCACGTCGTAGGACGCCTTCGTGCTGTTCTGCTCGGCCGGATCGGTGACCGGCAGCTTCCACATCTTCAGCCCCGTCACCTCGTCGCGACGCTGCTGCTTCGAACGGCGCGGGTCCTCCGAATACTCCAGATCCGCCACCACAGGCCGGATCTGGTACAAACCCCCCGCGAAAAAGTCATCGGGAGCGGGAAAGCGGACATTCCTCCGCGGATTCTGGTTCTCATTCATTTCAGGCATGACAGACACTTTCGTGTGAGTTCTGGTTGACTTCTGATCGTGATTGACTCTCCGGATGACAGCTGCTAACCGCACCCGGTCAGCGGTCGTGTCACCGTTTGATCCACGACCCGGGCGGACCCTTGTTGATCAGTACAAACGGGAGGTCCCCGTTCCCGGACGCAGCCACAGCCGGAACACCCCGAGACCACACCCGGAACACCCGGACGCGACCCCCGAATATCCACACCGAGGTGACGCAGTGCGCCCTTATGCACTACTCTGGACACAGCAGAACCCTGTTTCTGCGAGGTGAATGACTGGCGACTCCACGGGTAGGGCTGCAACCCGATAATCCTGCGGAGTTTCATTCACGCTGTCCTCCCGGATTCGCGTCCGGGAGGGCAGTCACCCAACTGTTACAGCGACATCGAAGGGGTTCTCGTCTGGCAACACCTCGCTCTCACATCGTGCGGTCTACGTCTGTGACCTGCTACGGGAGCCGATGAACGCGACGCCGCGCCACTCACGTGCCCTCGAGCACGCGGGGTTGTCTTGGAGATCCCCACCCTCTACCAACACACCACCGGACTCGCGGACCGTCAGAAGGCCGAAACCGCATCCAGCGCCACCCAAAAGCAAGGTCGCACCTTCAATCATCCTGCCTTGACGGAAAAGTTCAAGCGATTCCCCACAGGCGGTGGGTACAAAATTTTTGTCCCTGCCCGGATTTGCCACAATTATTACCCGTTGGCAACCGGTGTGTCGGCTTGACAGACGGCCCAGACCGATCTCTTGCCTCTCAGGATTTCTCCAGCAATCCCCGGAACCGTAACTCCTGCACCACCTGTCGCATCTTTCCCAGCTCTTCGTGCAGCTCTACACAATCCGCACCTAGCAGACGCGCCCTCGCTCGCGACGATTCGTTACATCCCCGTTATCGGATCAGCCGTTGCGCCTTCGACATCACCGCCACCGCCAAACGAGCCCCGCACCTCCGTGGGGTGCCCCGTCGCACGATCGACGTTCAACCGGTCCCCGCAGCTCCCTTGCCTGTGTCCCAAGTCTTCCCTCAAGCCCGTAGGCTTCCCACCGTGGGAGCGATGCTCGTCCTATGGGACGTTGACAACACGATGATCGCAAATGGCGGTGTGTCGAAGGATGCATACGCTGGCGCTTTCGAATCCCTGACAGGGATGCCAGCCAAATACCGACCACGCACCGGTGGAAGCACAGACGGACTGATCATGCGGGACTTGGCCGATCGCCATGAGGTAACACTCCCTGACGATAACCGCCGGATCTTTCGCGCGCTTGAGGAGTCATTGCTGGCCCGCACAGCCGACCTTGCCGTACGAGGACGGCCACTGTCCGGAGTCCGAACGGCTCTGGATGCCCTTGCTCAGTTGACCGGTACAGTGCAATCAGTTCTAACCGGCAACATACGATCGAACGCCTTCATCAAGTTGGACACCTTCGGCTTGGCAGGCCCGCCACTGGATTGGGACATCGGATCATTCGGTTCGGACGATCTCCTCCGCGCCAACCTCGTTGGTATCGCGCAGCGGCGGGCTACAGCAAAATACGCCACGCCGTTCAGCCGCGACAACACTGTGCTCATCGGTGATACACCGAACGATGTACAGGCAGGAATTGACGGAGGAGCAAAGGTTTTGGCTGTGGCAACCGGCAGCGATACCGCAGAGGTTCTCGATCGCGCCGGGGCAAACATCACCCTTCCGGATCTAACAGATACCCCGGCATTTCTGGCGGCAATCAAACAGATACTTGAGCTTTGAGGTTGGCGGCCGAAAAGGTGCTCCAAAACTGGGATTCCGTAATCGGCAACGCCGTCTCCCAAACCCTTTCGAACGAGTTGACATACATATCAAAGAAGTCCCCGCCGCGGATATGCCGAAGATGAAGAATCGGAGCCATGTAGCCGTAAGTTCCGTACACATGCTGATTTACCAACATCTGATCGTCGTATCGGAATATCGAATTATAAAGGCACGTTCGATGGAGTGAGAATTCCACACCGGGTGCGCCGACCAGAGGACTGTAGTATGTGAGTGCCATCCGAATACGCGCAGGTATTGCCTCGTATAGTCTCTCCTCCCTTCCCCGTAGGGCCATCTCGGGCGAGTCCGGATCGCCCAGAAGTATTCGAACATTAACGCCATTTTCTGCCTTCTGGCGAATGAGTTCGATTGACTCAGGATTCTGCTCGGGCAGAAAGAGGCTCGCGTTCGCGAAAAGCCATAGCTCTGACTCCGTACTCGTCAGAAGGTCTAGCCACAATCGACGCGGTGTCTCCGCGCGGTGCGGGTAGATGTCCACCACTTCTAGCTTTGTCGCTTGTTTGGTCGGCATATCAAGCTCCGGCCAAAGGAAGCCCACAGCCAACCCAAGAAGATCCGCAGTCTTGTGCGCTGCCCCTCGTCGCGGAACAACTCCTTTCGCCACCCAGCGGTAGACACTTTTTGGATCAAGGCCAACTTGTTCGGCCAAACCTTCAATCGTAAGGCCAGCGTCTGCGATTGCGCCACGAAGACGTTCATTGGGAACAGATTTCAATGGCATTGCGGACCCCCTGGGATGTTTGGGACGTTTGGTCAACACCTTAACGTCCTCCAACGTCCCGCGTATGCGGTACCGACGATGTTCCGGCAGGCGAACTATCGGAGATCAACGCACTCGCTCGGGTTCGTCCTGAACGTCACGATCTTGGGCCGGTGCGCAAGTGCCAACCGACGATTCGCAGCAATGGAGACCACAACGAACAGCAACAGCAGTAGTTTCGTCCCAGGCCAACTCCGCACATCGAAGCAACCTGCGCAGAGCCTGACACCGCAGGAGCGCTATTACGCGGCCTTGAATCGCTGCGAGCGCCAGGGGAATCATCGCCGCGCCGCCGAGCTCCGTTCAGCGGGTCCGCCCGCGCCGCAGTCCGCCGATGGGCTTTCCGGCGAACTGGCCTACTACCGCCACCGCGCCGCCCAAGGCGATCGCGACGCCGCGGATTTCGTCCACCGGCATACGTTCTCGGCCGTTCCTCCGCTACGGGGATAGCCGCCGAACCTATGGCCCTGTCAATGCGAAAGATGTTGTAGCAGTGGGTAATTCACTTCGTGAATACGACCCGCGCGATTTCACGCCGTCGCAGGTGAACGCGGTGGTCGCGTTGGGTCGCGCGGGCAAGCCTCAGACGCTCAGTGAGTTGGCCGAGGTGGGAAACCAGCGCACGCACGCGGTACGGCGGACCGTCGATTGGTTGGTGGCGCGCGGATTGGTGGAGCGGTGGTTTCGTTCGGGGCCGGGGGTGGGGACCGACCCCGAACGATGGATGCTCACCGCCTCCGGACACAGCCTGTTCCGCACCCTCCGCGCGTATCTCCCCGCTCAGGCCGCCCGCAGGCGAGGGCATCAGCTATGAAACCCGGCATCAGGGTTCGTTGCCCTTGCTTCGGATTCGATCGGTGCCGGTAACCACAAACGATCGAAAGGACCTGTGACAGTGAATGTTTCGTATCCGGGCGTCGTCGCCGGTGAGGCGAGGATGGGGGACTATTCCCGACCGCAGATGACCGTGGTCGCGGCGCTGGGGGACGCCGGGGGTCCGCTCACGCTGAAGCAGCTGGCCGGGAACCGGCAGCCGCGCGGAGTCCGCAAGACGGTGAATTGGCTGGTCGCCCACGGCTTTGTCCAACCGCATCCCGACAACACCACACCCGTCACCGAATGGGTACTGACCGACGACGGGCGCGCGTTGTTCCGCCGCATCGTCGAGCGGCGGCAACACGGAAACAGCAGGACACGCACGTGAGCCTGCCTCGCGACCCCGCACCCGATACCGGTCCCGCCCTCGTCGACGCCGAGACCCTGGCGGTTGTTGCCAGCGACCCGACCGGCCGCGAGGTGACAGCACTCGCCGCCCGCGCCCGCGCCGCCGGATATCGCCTCACCCGCGACCGTCGCGCCCCGCATTGGTGGCTGTTGCGCACGAAATCCACCGGGGCACAGGTGCTTTCGGCCTGCGTGCTCGCCCACATCGAGGCATGGCTCGACACCTGACACCAACCACCACCCCCCGTAGAAACCCGTACCTCACGAGAAGGACGCTGTTTTGCCCACTGCCGCACTGAGTTCGGATCTGTTGAAGATCGTCGCCGTCGATGAACCGTGGATCACCGCCGACATGTGCTCGTTCGTCATGGCCGACGAAAAGACCGGTGAGTTGTTGGAGGTCCAATGCCCGGCGTGGAACTGCCAGGCCAACGCCCCGATCGTCGGGAACCGGATCGGCAACCACCAGCGCGCCAAGGAAGAGTTCCGGATCATGTTCGGCCCGTGCCAATGGGTCGGAACCCAGATCGTTCATATCGTCCCGGTCCTCGAGTCCGAACCCGGACCGCTGCCCGACGGCACCGCCTACCTCGCGGTCCTGACCGGCAAGCGCGAACCCGACACACCGATGTTCCGCCTCGCCGTCGCGATGCGCGAACACTGGGCACGCGCGGTCGAAGACGTCACCCGCACCCGGCAATGGAACCCCGCGCACCTGCGCCGCGCCCGGTTGCTGAGCGATTCCCTCACCGACGAAGTCGCCGCCGTCCTCGCTGACGGCCCCGCACCCAAACCCGACGCACCCATGTCCGGCCTGCGCTACGGCGACGAAGTATCCGACCTCGCGCGGTTCGTCGTGCTACTCGCCGTCTCCGAAAAACGCGGCGAACCCCTCGAACCGATCCAAAAAATGATCACCGACCAAACCCGACTCCTCGATCGGCTCGTGACCAACGCCAACGCCGGAGAGACACGCCTGACCGGCACCGGGGCCTACCCGACCCGACCGAAAGGAGGTGACGGTATAGGCGAACCGACCAGCGGCCAGTAACCGCCGCAGACCTGTACTACGGGACAGGCACATTCCAGCGGTGTTCGTGCCGGGCCACCACATTCTTTGTGCAGCCCTTCACACAACCCGGCACGAACGCCACTGTCTCGCAACAGATTTCACCCGACCCCGACGACACCACCCTTATTCGAGCGAGCGGAGAACCTCCGATGCTCTTGTACGAAACCATGGGCCACGCCACCCACCGAACCGACCTCGGAGACAAGATCGCCGTGTGGGAGGTCGATGCCAGCGGCGTACCGCGGATTCTGTTCGTCCACGACCACACCACCGGCCGCCCCGCCTACCGCTGGCCCCACACCCCCTTGCGCGGATTCCCCAGCGGGCACATCTCCTTCGGCCCCGACACCTACCCCACCCTCGCGACCGCGATCACGCTTCTCCCGCAGTACGAGACCACGTTGTGGGAAGCCGTCCGGGCCGAACACCGCGCCACCGACACCAGCCGCGACGAACGGACGAGCTGAATGCAAGCCTGGGAGTCCGACGCCATCTGTCACACCCACCCGCCGGACCTGTGGTTTCCCAACTCGACCGGAGCCCAGCGCAAAGCCGACGCCGCCCGCGCCATCACCATCTGCCGGACCTGCCCCGTGCAATCCCCTTGCGCCGACTTCGCCTTGGTCCACGAAATGCGAGCCGGAATCTGGGGCGGACACGACCTCGGCAACCCCGGCCAACCCCTCAGCCAGAGGAAACGCAAAGCACTCGCCGAGACCGCTGGACGTGAACCATGAACCTCCCACAACGCCAGCCCCGCAGGGACTTTCCCGATCCCACCGCGCCGCTACCGCGACCACCGCAGGACCTCTACCGCCGTCTCGCCGCAGCCCTGCGCAACTGGACGCCCGAACCACGGCCCCCGTCCCCGACCGACCGTGACGGCCCCGGTACCCGAGAATGGACCCCGGAAGAGATCGACCGCATCGCACGAGAGGCAGGACTATGGGCGAATACCGGCCCCACACCGCAGCTGAAATTGCGCGCATGGAGCAGGACCAACACGACCCGAAATGGCTCGCATGGGTCGCACCAGAATTGATGGAAACCAAGCTCCGTAAGTTCTTCACCGACACCGTGCCCGACATGCCCGACGATCCTTGGACCGCCGAGGGACTCGACCACGCCGAACGTGCTGCCCTCGTCTTGTTTCCCACCGTCCAGTCCACGAGGCTGACGGCCCATAAGGACGCGGCGGATCAATTTCACCGGTTCATCGGAGAAGTGTTCCGCCGACGCTTCGAGGGCAAATGGTACAACTCTCCCGAGTGGGACGACTCTGCAAACAGTCATGGTTTCGGTCCAGTCATCGAGGATCAGTTTTCCGACATGTTCGTCACCCCTGTTCCCATGTTGACCATGGCGATTCACCGCGCAACAGGTCAGGAATGGTCACGAATATTCCATCGCGTAGAACATAGTTACCACGAATGGAAACAGAACGGCCGACCGCTCCGCGACACCTCGACCAACTCGCAGTAAATAGAATTTCTTCATAATTTCACCGGGGGGACCCGTGCATGAGTGGAACGATCGGCTAGAGCAGGACTATCGCAGGTACGGCGGTCAGAAATGGATGAAAGGACTTCCTGCCCGCAGTCGCGCGGACTATCTCGCCGCGCGAAATGCCTGGTTACGAGCCAGGCAAATTGGCGATCGTTTCCGGGACGGAATGGCGGCGCTACGCGGACAAACTCCCGATCTGGGCTACGCCAAGGAAGTCCGGCTACCCACGCCGAACGGCGTCCGTGTACATGATCTCGCGAATCGGGATCTCGGCCAAGCATCCGAATACAAATCCGGCCGACTCGACAAGGAAAAAACCCTCCCCCAGCTCGAGAAGGATGAACACTTTCTCGCCCGCGGATGGGCAGTCGACTGGACAATTGTCGAAGGCGCTCGGATAGATAAAGAAGTCCGGCAGAAACTCGAACAGCTACAAGCCCGGTACCCGGGCCTGTTCCAAGTTCACCAAGTGTCACGCGAAAAGCTCCGTTTAGCGCTGACGATATCCAAGCAGCTCGAGAAGAAGCGCGTTGCCAAAGAGAAGGAAGCTCGGAAACTCGAAAAGGCGCAGGAGAACCGCCGCAAGCAGGCAGAAAAGGCGAAAGAGCTTGCCAAGCGGAAAGAAGCTCTCGCCCGCACCGTGCAGCAGACCACCCAGCAAATCGACCTCGGGCGCGAACAAAACCTAGCCGTCGACGCCACCACCGTCACCGAAGCGCACCAATCGGCCAAGAACCAACTCCAATCGGTTCGCAAAGCCGAACGCGCCCAAACCAAAGACATGCTGCGAGGAATCGGCATCCAGGGCGAACACGCCCGCATCATGGAGGAAATCCTTGCCCAGGGCCGGGAGAATCAGCGCCAAGAGCTTGTCCAGGGCATCGAGGCGATCGGCCGGGCCGCCGACCACGAGGCGCAGGCCCAGGCCGCCCGGGAAGCCGCCCTCGCGTGGCAGCGGCAACAGCTGGAACTCGCGAAACAGCGCGGCTACGCGCCCGAGCTGCAAGCGATCATGGAGTTGATGAACAAGGGCAGACCCGCCCCCGGCGTAGCGTTACCCGGTGCCCCCGTCCAGGCCCCGGAGGTCGTCCGCGACGGGCGAGCCAAACAACACGCCCTCGAACTCGAGCGCAACCGCGGCCTCGAACGCGGCCTCGGATGACAGGTCGGAGTGACGCCCCGCGACCGCATGTGCCGGATTCGGTGGCCTCCATGCCCGGGTCCCTGCGCCCGGGGATGCCCGCCCGGTCGCGTCGCTGATCAGGCGGGAGAACCGATCCATCGCGCGAAACCTGTTGTGCCGCAGTCTTGTTGGTTCCTGTGTAGAGATGGGAAGAAGTGGGAGACCCCCGGCAGAAGAAAGAAAAAGGAGAAAAGAAGCCGGAAAAGCCAAACAAGAGAATTTGCCGAATTTCCCTCTACAGAATCAAGAGCGGCGCGCAAGCGCGCCGCCCGGTGCGCCGCCCTACCGCTCCGCTCCCGGGCGGCACCCGGCGCAGATCCAAAATGGAGAACCCGAACCACCATCGCTCGCATCACCAGAGTATTTGCGAGATGCTGCCGCGCCCCTGCGGGGCTTGCCATCCAACACGCCCATCACATTTGCGATCACTCGACTAATCCACTATCTCGGAAAGTAGAAAATAGTCAGGATGTCCTGTACAGATTGCGAAAATTCGACAAACGAGAAACGCTACCCGATATGGGCAAAGACCGGCCCTAGAGTCATTTAGCGGTGATGAGGCCGTAGATCGCCTTCCTAAGCGCCTTCAACCCATTCACTTTCACGGATTCCCAGGACAGAAGTCGCAGGTCTTCAAATGGCTCAGCCGCCGCCAGCGCAGAATTCGAAAATCCACTTCTGGACACTAGCAACATCTTCGCCCCTCGGTACAGCGTTTTTAAGACCTGAAGTTTTCCGAGTACCGCAAAGATTACTTCTGTATCTACCGGCCTTTTATAACTCTTGACTTCGACAGCAATTGCTGCATGTTCAGCTCGGATCAAGATATCCAGTTGGAGAGGCGGGAAATCATCAGGCCTGCTTGAAAATTCCATACTCCACGCGCTGGGCGCAACCTCTTTAATAGCATCGAATACTTCGATCTCGAAAACCCGCCAGGATTCTAAGTTTACCGCTCGTATCTCCGTGAAAGACCAGGAGCCGAATTCGACAGGAGGATAGGACTTGGCATACCGCTGTGAAATTGCCGCAGCTTGGAACAGCTCAATTGCCGGGTCGCCGTCTCGCACATGGACTACCTGGCCTAAGTTTATGTAGTCTCCTACCTCATGAGCTGTCGACTGTACCGCATCGTATACCGCAAGCTTGGAATCCTCTTTGGCCGTTACTACCAAAAACATCCATTGGCTTGCTTCGATTTCGAATGCAAGGAACGCCGCGAGAACTGTAATTCCATGCTTCCACAAGCGCGGTGCGATCCGTTCCGCCTTGGTCATCAGATCGCCTACCAATGACTCTTCACCCATGCCATCACCCCGCTTCTGCGTGCGCTTATTGCTTCGACAAGCTCCCTTGCATCCTGCTCTGTCTTCGTCTCATAGCGGCTTGCTTCAGTCCAGTCTTTCACAACGGCCCAATTTCTTCCGAACCGAGAATCTTTTCCTGCTTTAATTTGTTGGGCCGTAACTAAGTTGGCTTCTTTGAGAAGAGTGGTAAGATCATGAGTCCACGATTTTGATAATTCTTTGTTCGGCATATGAAACTTCTTGATGGACTTAAGTATGCACGCCTTTAACGCGCATTCAACAGCATATCCAGCAAGGTAATACGCACCGGACCACTCGCCAGCGGCTATCAGAGCCTCCGCCTCTCGCAGACGCCGCTTGGCCAAGACGCGCATATCCTCGCTGATCGCTTCACCCCTCGGTCAGGACACAACAATCCTCCGGGGCCAGGCCGGAGACAGCCGAACTATCCTATCCTGCCTGGATGTCGTCCCTGCCAGTTGCCGCCACTCTGCGACCCGGATAGATAAAGCCCTCGGCGTTCGAGCGGTAACCTCTAACACCGAGGGCATCCTGTGACTGACGTCACTGTCTCCCAAAACCCCTGGTAGCCTCCCTATGTAGTCCCGTTTCCGCAGGTCAACTCACTTCCCCTGAAAAGGGGAATTCACCGTGGTGAAGTACTGGACGGCCGCGAGGATCGCGACCGGGGCGGTCACCAGCAGCTGGCCCGCGAGGGTGCCCAGCGCGCCGACGGCGATGATGCCGCCGAGGCAGCCGATGGCGGCGGCCGGGATGAAGGCGCCGAACAGGCCGACGATGGCGGCCGAGGCGACCGTGGCGCCCGCGATGCCGCCGAGCACGCAGCCCACCGCGCCGCCCGCGATGCCGCCGACCAGGGTGCCGATCGTGGCGCCCGCGCTGATGGTGCTGGTCAGGCGGTTCCAGGCGGCCAGCTCACGGTCGTAGGGGGTCTTCCAGGGGGCGACGTCCTCGTAGGGCAGGGCGACCGGCTTGTAGGCCGCGTGCTCGGTGTCGAACCGCGGGGTCAGCACGGCCGTGTGGTCGTGGATCTCCGCGGCGATCGGGAACACGAAATCGTCCACCCGGAAACCCAATTCGGCCCCGGCGACCGTGGTGCCGTCGGCCGCCTTGATCTTGAAGACGCCGTCCTCGACATTCAGCGAGCCGGAGTCGGTGGTGATCGTGACGTCCTTCTCGGTCGCGGTCGACCGGTAGTTCACCACGCCGTCCGCGGCGGGCGCGTCGGGCGCGGCGGTCACGGTCCCCGCGCCGATCGTGATCGTCGTGATCGCCAGGGCCGCGATCACGCCGAATTTGCTCATCTTCACAGGCTTTTCCTCATCATCGGGAGCGAGCGCTCCGAACCTCCATCCGGACACGACATTTCGGACGGTTCGGCAAGCGTCGGGCAAGCGGTGGACGGCGACGAGGGTTCCATGCAGGCAGATTCGAACCAGTGACTCGGCGATCCGCGGCGGCCACCATCAGGCTATGAGTCTGTCGTTCCACTGGTTCCTGCCCACCTACGGCGACTCCCGCAACCTCATCGCGGGAGGCCACGGCACGTCCATGGCGGGCGACCGACCGGCGTCGCTGCGTTATCTCAACCAGATCGCCGGGGCCGCCGAGGAGAACGGTTTCGAGGCCGTGCTCACCCCGACGGGGGCGTGGTGCGAGGACGCGTGGCTGACGACCGCCATGCTGGTGGAGACCACCGAGACCCTGAAATTCCTGGTGGCCTTCCGGCCCGGACTGGTCAGCCCCACGCTGGCCGCGCAGATGGCGGGCACCTTCCAGCGGCATTCGCGCGGGCGGCTGCTGCTCAATGTGGTGACCGGCGGGGAGCCGCACGAACAGCGCGCCTACGGCGACTTCCTCGACAAGGACGCCCGCTACGAACGGACCGGCGAATTCCTGCACGTTGTTCGTGAGCTGTGGCGGGCGCATGAACCGTTCTCGTTCGAGGGCAAGCACATTCGCGTGCAGGACGCGCTGCTGAACAACCGGCCCGATCCGCTGCCGCCGATCTTCTTCGGCGGCTCCTCAGCGGCGGCGGGTCCGGTGGCCGCGCGATTCGCCGACACCTATCTGACCTGGGGCGAGCCCCTGTTCGCGGTGAGCCGCAAACTGGAGTGGATCCGCAAGCTGGCCGTCGACCACGGCCGCATCCTCGACTACGGCCTGCGCATCCACGTCATCTCCCGCGACACCTCCGAGCAGGCATGGGCCGAGGCCGACCGGCTGCTCGAGGCGGTCGATCCCGCGGATATCGCTCGGGTGCAGGCGAATCTGGCCCAGAGCGAATCCGAGGGGCAGCGCCGGATGCTCGAGCTGCACGGCGGCAGCACCGAACGGCTGGAGATCGCGCCGAATCTGTGGGCGGGCGTCGGCCTGGTCCGCGGCGGGGCGGGGACCGCGCTGGTCGGTTCGCACGAGGAGGTCGCCGAACGGCTGATCGAATACTCGCGCCTGGGCATCAAGCACTTCATCCTCTCGGGTTATCCCCATGTGGAGGAGGCGTACTGGTTCGGTGAGGGCGTCCTGCCGATCCTGCGCCGCCGCGGCCTGTGGCAGCCCGCGAACCAGCGCGAAAACCGTACCGTGGCAACGCCTTTCGCCACGGCCAGCGCCAGCAGCAGCTGACTACTTCTTCGCGGCGGCCTTGGCCTGCTTCTTGAATTCCCGGACCTGGGACAGCGATTCGGCGTCGCGGACGTCGGCGACCGAGCGGTGCGAACCCTCCTCGCCGTAGGCGCCCGCGGCCGCGCGCCAACCCGGCGCGTCGACGCCGAGTTGCTTGCCCAGCAGCGCGAGGAAGATGCGAGCCTTCTGGTCGCCGAAGCCGGGCAGCTCGCGCAGCCGCCGCAGCACCTCCTTGCCGTCCGGATCGCCCGCGGTCCACAGGTTCTCGGCCTTGCCGTCGTAGCGGTCCACGATGAACCGGGCCAGCTCCTGCACCCGCCGCGCCATCGACCGCCCGTACCGATGGATGGCCGGCGGCGTGGCGGCCAACTCCTCGAACCGCTCCGGATCGGCCTCCGCGATCGCGCGGACATCGAATCCGCCCATCCGCTCGGCCAGCTTCCACGGCCCCCGGAACGCGTGCTCCATCGGATACTGCTGATCGAGCAGCATCCCCGTCAACAGCGCGAAGTCGTCGCTCGACAGCAGGGCGTCGGCCTGCGGCTCCTGCGCGAGGCACAGTTTGCGGCTCACCATGCTCCGATCATCCCAGAGGGGGTTCGACCCCCGCGAGGGCGGGCGGTGACACATGTCACAGTGCTACGCGCCCGTAGGGTTCGGGCCCGGTTATGGTGTGGCCATGCCCGAACCCATGGCTCTGAGTCTGCGTCCGGACCGTTTCGATCGGGACGGCCGGGACCAGCTCATCGACGTTCGTGATCTGCAAGCGGCGCTGCCCGGCATCCGGCGGTTGCGGCACTGGGCCCACGAGGCCCTGGCCCTGCGGCCCGGCGAGAGCGCGGTGGACATCGGCTCCGGCACGGGGTCGGAGGTCATCGCCTTCGCCGAGGCGGTGGGTCCGGCCGGGACCGCGATCGGGGTGGAACCGGATCCGAATCTGCTCGCCGCGGCCGAGCGGCGGGCCGCCGAGGCCGGATCGGCCGCGCGCTTCGTGCCCGGTGACGCCTACAACCTGCCGCTCGGCAGCGACAGCTACGACGCGGCGTTGTGCGAGCGGGTGTTCCAGCATCTGACCTCGCCCGCGCGGGCGACCGCGGAGATCGCCCGGGTGCTGCGGCCGGGCGGGCGGGTGGTGGTGATGGACAGCGATTGGGGCACCGCGATCGTGCATCCCGGGGACCGGGGCGTCGTGCGGGAGGTCATCGAGACCCTGATCGGCAACACCACCAATCCGTTCTCGGGCCGTCGCCTGCCGGGTCTGCTCACGCAGGCGGGGCTGGTGATCGACGAGGTGGGCTCGCACGCGCTGGTGCAGGACCGGGCCGTCGGCGCGGGTTCGCTGCTCGCCCGAATCTCCGCGATGGCCGTCGCGCGCGGGGCCGTCACCGAGGAGCAGCGGGAGACGTTGCTCGCGGAGCTGGACGCCGGGGCGCGCAGCGGCGACATCCATCTGTCGGTGACGATGTTCGCGGTGTCGGCGCACAAGCCGAACTGAACGGATCCGGGGGTCCTCGGACCCCCGGACTCCGAGGTGTCGCCTACTCGCCCAGATACTTCTCGGTGGCCGCGAGCAGGACGCAGGTGGCCAGGCCGTTCATGGCGGCCTCGAGGTCGGGGAGCTCGGGGAAGCTCGGCGCGATGCGAATGTTCTTGTCCTCCGGGTCCTTTCCGTACGGGAAGGCGGAACCGGCGGGAGTGAGGGCGATGCCCGCGGCCTTGGCGAGCGCGACCACGCGGGTGGCCGTGCCCTCGAGGACGTCGAGGCTGATGAAGTAGCCGCCCTTGGGCTCGGTCCAGGAGGCGATCTTGGAGGCGCCGAGGCGCTCCTCCAGAATACGCAGCACCAGCTTGAATTTCGGCTCGAGCACCGCGCGATGCCGCTGCATGTGCGCGCGCACGCCCTCGGCGTCACCGAAGAAGCGCACGTGCCGCAGCTGGTTGATCTTGTCGGGGCCGATGCTCTTCTTGGCGGCGTGCTTCAGGTACCAGTCCAGGTTGGCCCGGGAACCGCCGATGAAACTCACGCCGCCGCCCGCGAAGGTGATCTTCGAGGTGGACGCGAACACGAAGGGCCGGTTGGGATTTCCGGCCGCGGCGGCCAGGCCCAGCACGTCGAGCACCGGATCGGCGGTATCGGTCAGCGGGTGCACGGCGTAGGCGTTGTCCCAGAACAGGCGGAAGTCCGGTGCGGCGGTCCGCATCGAAACCAGTTCGCGCACAACCTCTTCGGAGAAGGTGACGCCGGTCGGATTGGAGTAGTTCGGCACCGCCCACAGGCCCTTGATCGCCGGATCGGCGGCGACCAGTTCGGCGATGCGGGCCACGTCGGGACCGTCGTGGTTCATGGCGATCGGAATCATCTCCACGCCCAGCGATTCGGTGATCGCGAAGTGGCGGTCGTAGCCGGGGCACGGGCACAGGAACTTCACCGGCTGATCCACCCAGCGACGGTCGGAGTCGGCGGTGCCGTGCAGCATCGCGTAGACGATGACGTCGTGCATGAGCTCGAGGCTGGCGTTGTTGCCCGCCAGCAGGTTGTCCACCGGAATGCCGAGCAGCTCGCCGAAGATCGCGCGCAACTCCGGAAGTCCGTGCAGCCCACCGTAATTGCGGCAGTCGGTGCCGCTGGCGTCGCGGAAGTCGTCGGCCCCGGGCAGGTCGAGTAACTCCCGGGACAGGTCGAGTTGTTCGGGCGAGGGCTTACCTCGGGTGAGATCCAGCGTGAGCTTCTCGGTCTTCAGAGTCTCGTAGTTCGCGGTCTGCGTCTCGTGTTCGGACACGAGTTCCGCGTGGCTCATCAAACCGATCTGCGTTTGCCGGGGCATCCTGAGCAGCCTTTCAAGCAGCGAGGTACAGGGTTTGCGGACCGCGGCTTCTGGCGGCGATCCAGCCGCCCACGTTACTCGGTGGCAAGTCGGGGATGCGAGAGAATAGGGGACCCCGCGCACCCGGCAGAGCCCGTTGACCCTTGCTGCCTTCCGGCCCTGGGGGGGTTCACAGGATGCGCGCCGCGCGGGATCCGTGGGCCAGTGTAGCGGTCCGCGGGAGAGCGCGTCGCCACCCCCCACGGTCGCCCCGCGACGTGGGAGATCGGAGTAGTTACGATCGGTCGGACATTTTCGAGGGGGCTTCCGCGCCACGACCGGAGGATGAGCAAGTGACAGGAACCAACCCGGGCCACCCGCAGAACGGGCACGGCAACGAAACCCAATGGTGGTCGACGCCGCCGGCCAGCACCAGCCCGGGCACGCCGATCACGGGAGCGGAGCCGACCGTCATGGGCGGCCACCAGGGCCCGGTCACCGGCGCGGATCCGACGGTACTGGGGGCGGGCTTCGACAACTACCAGGCCGCGCAGCAGACCTACGCGCAGCCGAGCTATCCGCCGCAGCCGTACGCGCAGCCGCCCTACGGCGCGCCGCCCGCCTACCCGAATCCGCAGTACCCGCAACCGAACAAGGGCGGCAACACCGGCTGGATCATCGCGGGCGTGGTCGGTCTGGTCGTCATCGTCGGCGTCGTGATCGGCGCGGTGGCGCTGACGAGCAACGGCGGCGGGAAGTCCGTCGTCGGACCCGACAAGAAGAAGATCGACGGCAACTACGCGATGACCAACGTGACCAACGCGTGCACGCTGGTCGATCCGACCGTGCTGCGCAAGTGGGCCCCGAATCAGAAGGGCCAGCCCACCCACACCGAACGCGCGCCGCACGAGGACTTCGGCGGTGGTTCGCTCAATTGCCGGGCGAGCTACGACGGCGCCGGGAAGTACGGCAGTCAGGGGTCGGATCTGACCCTCGACGTCAGCTTCCAATCCCAGTACGGCACACCGGAATTCAACAGCTGGAAGGACTACGACACCAAGACCACCGGCAGCGGCCGGGCCTCGGGCGCCATCGCGGGGCTCGGCGAGCAGGCCTACTACGCCACCTACGAGCAGTCCTACAGCAGCTTCGTGGACTACGACTACACCTGCGCGGTCCTGGATTCCAACATGTCCGCCAAGGTGAAGTTCTCCATCCAGACCACGGCCGCACCGGACAAGGACGACCTCGCCACCACCTGCAAGGACCAGCTCAAGAAGGTGCTCGCGGGCCTGCACAAGTAACCCTGACCTGCCCAATTTCGAGTCATCCGCCGCCATTGGGTATATTGCTCGACGGAGGATTCGCCTAGTGGCCTATGGCGCTCGCCTGGAACGCGGGTTGGGTTAACGCCCTCAGGGGTTCAAATCCCCTATCCTCCGCCGAGGTGGACGCCTCCGACCGGTAGTGCCCGGTCGGAGGCGTTTTCCGTCTCGGTCCCGACAGGAACACATGACGCTCACGATTGCGCGGCACATCGCAGCCGCCCCCGACGACCGGCGCGTCGCCGACGACCTCGCGGCGGAGCTGCTCGAGCAGATCGACCGGCTCGAAGGCTCCCCCGCCCGGCTCGAGGCGGCCTTCGACGCCGCCTTGACGCATCTCCAAGCCCGCTGCCTGATCGATCCGCGGGCCGCCGAGGCCGAGACCTGGGAGTCGATCCTGAGCGCGATGCGGCTCGGCTCCGCCCTGTTCGCCGTCTCCGGACCGCGCGCCCACACCACCCCGGACAACTGGCTGACCGCCTTCTGGCTGGCCGTCGTCTGCCGCGACGCCCGCCGCCTGATCCGGCTCTGCGAGATTCCGGTGGACTGGTTGCGCTCGCCCACCCCGGACACCGACGAATTCGTCTTCCATTGGATCGAGGCCCTGCAAGCCCTCCTGCTCGGAAAGCCCTGGGCCACCCAATTGGAGAACGCGATCGCCCTGTCCTATCCCGAAATCGCCACCCTCGCCCCCCGCGACCTACTCCAATTCCTGCTCTATCCGCCCATCACCCTCTTCCACGCCCTCACTCGCCGCAACGCCGCCGAATTCAACGAGGCCCTGATCGACGCCCTCCAGCTGCACCGCGAATACTGGGCCGTCAGCGAGGACCAGGCCAACGACCTCGACGGCGTCCTCTCCCTCCCCGTCCTGGGCCTGGCCTGCCTCGCCCGCGAGGCCGACCTCCCGATCGAGGTGGAATCCGACTATCTCCCGAAACACCTGTTGCTCGGCACCTGGGTGGACGAGTCCGATACCTGAACCGTGTTTCGCGTCCGCATGCCCGGGTACCGACGAGACGCCACGATATGAGTGGCTTCCGCTCCACCAGATCAACGTCGATCCAGAAGGAGAGGATTCATATGGCAATCGCCAAGAAAATCGGTGCGGTCTCCGCGGTGGTGGCCGCTGTGAGCGTGCCGGCGCTGCTGGCCGCACAACCGGCGGGCGCCGAACGAATCGGTGGTTGGTGCCCGGCGAGTGTGATGCGGTTCGAGACGAACCCGCTGGGAATGCAGACCGTGCCGGTGAACGCGAACTTCGACGCGGACATCGGGCATTGTGCGGGTACGCCCGCGGGCGACACCAAGTTCCACGCCAACTTCGCCGGCAACGGCAGCTGCAACGACGCCATCGGGCAGGTGGAGGGCACGCTGGCGTGGGCCAACGGTCAGATCAGCCGGGTGGCCGGGCAGTGGCACGTGCCCGGTGGCAACAACCCGCCGCCGGTGACCAACACCCTCGAGATCCTGGACGGACCGGGAGCGGGCGGTGAGGTGCACATCGATCAGGGCCCGGTCGACGCCTATCCGCTCGGCGGGCCGTGCATGAACGGGACGGCCACCAACGGCCAGATTCCGATCTCGACCGTCCACTTCAACTAGGGTGCGGCGGTCTCGGGTGCCCGGCGCGCGCGGCGCCGGGCACCTGGCATGTCAGTCGCGAAGGGCCGCAACGACTTCGGTGAGCGAATCGGCGAGCAGCGCGGCGTACCGGTCGGCGTCGACCACGGCGGGATCGGCGTGCACGGACACCGTGACGGTGTCGCCCAGCCCGTGCACCCCGTGGGTCAGGTGCATGACCGATCCGATCGCCGGGAAACCCGCCGTGAAACGCACCGCGCCGCCCGCGAGAGCGAGATCGGCGGGACCGCGGTACACACTCGAGACGACCGTGTGCGCGCCGAGCGTCTCGGGTACGGCGTCCAGCGGATAGGTCGCGACATCGCGACGCAGGATCGGGGCGGGGATGACATCGGTGACGCGATCGGGCGCGGTCAGCAGCGGATGCAGCGCGCGGGCGCGCCGCCGGGCGAGGGTGGCGGCGATCAGCTCGGCGCGGCGTCGCGGATCCGGTTCGCCCGCTTCGAGTTCCACGGCGAGATCGCGATAGTTGTTGCGCGCCTTGCCGTCCGGTTCGGGTGACGCCATCGGCACCTGCGCGGCGAGAGCGTCGCCTGTGCCGAGGTAGCGCGCCAGGGCTGGGCCGACAGCGGTCAGGACGGTCACCGTCACGGTGTGCCCCGGTATCCGCAGATCGTCGCGGACCAGCATGCGCACGGCGTGTGCGCGCGGCTCGGGACCGCGATTCAGCGGTGTCGGGGGTACCTGCGCGGCGGGCGCCGGAATCGTACCGCGGGCGGTTCGCTCGGCCAGTTCCCGGCGCGTCCGTTCGGCGGCGAGTCCGCGAAACATGGTGCGGCCGAGGTTTATCGGAAGTATCGCCAGCGAGATCGATTCCGTCGCAGCGTCTTTGAGCCAGCTAAGGGGAGACGGGCGAAGACCACTCGCTGAGCCCGGGTCGATACCCGCTGGCGAGGAAGCGGAGAACAGCTCCCGAGCGATGGCCGCGGCGCGGCGGCCGTCGGCGAGCGCGTGCGACAGCTGCAACACCGCCACGGTGGCGGGCTGGGACCCGCGCGGCGCGTCCCGCACCTCGCGCATCAGATGCAACCGCCAGGCCCGCTCATCGGCCTGCAACGTCTGGCCCACCACGTTCTCCAGCGCCGCGACGAGATCCGCCCACCCGGGGCCCGCGGCGTGCTCCACCACCTGATCGTCCGTCACCGCCCGGGGCGCCCACTCGGGAAAGGCGAAGCGCCGCTCGCGAACCCGCACCCGGAGGTCGGGGATCCGCGCCGCGCGCTCGAGCACCCACGCCCGCAGCTCCGCCGTCGGCAGCCCGGTCTCGTCGAAGCAGTACAGCAGGAACAGGTCGTTGCCCGTCCGCCGCGACAGCCAGTATCGGGTCGCGTCCCGCGCGGACATCCGGTGCATCCGACGACCCTAACGGTCCCGCCTCCCGAACCGGCGCAAAGCCTTACGGGCGGGATGTCCGAAATGCTACCGTGTGTAGTAGCAGATACCGATCCAATCCCGGTTTGGGGGGTGACTGCCATGGCAGTTACTAACGGTGCTCTCGGTCGAACCGTTGCGCGGCAGGCCGATTCGATGGACAGCCGCTACACCGCGGCCGCTTTCGTCAAGAGATCCATCAACAAGGTGTTCCCGACGCACTGGTCGTTCCTGCTCGGAGAGATCGCCCTGTTCAGCTTCGTCATCCTGCTGCTGTCGGGGGTGTATCTGACGCTGTTCTTCGATCCGTCCATGACCGAGGTCGTCTACCAGGGCTCGTATCAGCCGCTGCGCGGGGTGAGCATGTCGCGGGCCTACGAATCGGCGCTCGGCATCTCCTTCGACGTGCGCGGCGGGCTGTTCGTGCGGCAGATACACCATTGGGCCGCACTGCTTTTCGCGGCCTCGATGATCGTGCACCTGTGCCGGATCTTCTTCACCGGCGCGTTCCGGCGGCCCCGCGAGGCGAACTGGGTGATCGGGGCGATCCTGCTGATCATCGCGATGTTCGAGGGCTTCTTCGGCTACTCGCTGCCCGACGATCTGCTCTCCGGCACCGGGCTGCGGGCGGCGTTCTCCGGCATCACGCTCGGGATGCCGCTGATCGGAACGTGGTTGCACTGGTTGATGTTCGGCGGCGACTTCCCCGGCGACATCATCATCCCCCGGCTCTACATCGCGCACGTGCTGCTGTTCCCGGGCATCATGCTGGCGTTGATCGGGGCGCACATCGCGCTGGTCTGGTATCAGAAGCACACCCAGTTCCCGGGGCCCGCGCGCACCGAGCGCAATGTCATCGGCGACCGCATCGTGCCGGTGTTCTCCATCGATCAGACCGCGTTCTTCATGTTCACCCTCGGCGTGCTGGCGATCATGGGCGGGGTGCTCCAGATCAATCCGATCTGGAATCTGGGGCCCTACAACCCGTCTCAGGTGTCGGCGGGCACCCAGCCCGACTTCTATCTGATGTGGACCGACGGCTGGCTGCGCCTGTTCCCGGCGTGGGAGGGCTACCTGTTCGGGCACACCATTCCGGGCGCGGTGTCGGCGGCCGTCATGATGCCGATCATCTTCGGGGTGCTGATCGGCTATCCGTGGATCGAGAAGCGGCTCACCAAGGACGACGCGCACCACAACCTGTTGCAGCGTCCGCGCGACGTCCCGGTGCGAACTGCGGTGGGCGCCATGGCCTTGACGTTCTACGTGGTGTTGACCCTGGCCTGCGTCAACGACATCATCGCCTACCGGTTCGACATCTCGCTCAACGCGACCACATGGGCGTTCCGCCTCGCGCTGCTGTTCGGCCCGCCGCTGGCCTACACCGCCGCCTACCGGTTGTGTATCGCGTTGCAGCGCAGCGATCGCGCGGTGCTCGAGCACGGCATCGAGACCGGCATCATCCGGCGGCTGCCGCACGGGGAGTACATCGAACTGCACCAACCGCTGGGCCCGGTCGACGAGCACGGCCATCCGATCCCGCTGGAATACCAAGGGGCGGCGGTGCCGAAGAAGATGAACCGGCTGGGCCTGTCGGGCAAGCCGGGCAACGGCAGCTTCCTGTTCGCCGACCCGGCCGAGGAGGACCGGCAGCTGCGCGAGGTGGACCGAGATCAGGAGCATCAGCAGTTGGTCGCGCTGCGGAGTCGGCAGCGGGGTGGGGAGTAGACCGCGGGCGGAGCTGCGAAGGCCCCGAGTCGTGCGACCCGGGGCCGGGTTTGACGAAACTACGGTCGAGCGGTCAGGCCCGCCGGAATTCCCCCTCGGTCACGCCGGACATGAACGCGTCCCATTCGCCGGGGGCGAACGCCAGCACGGGTCCGGCGCCGCGGTCCTTGGTGTCCCGCACGGCGACATTGCCGTCCCGGAGGAACGCCACTTCCACGCAGTTCCCGTCCGGCCCGCTATGTCTGCTCTTGCGCCACTGCGCACCCTCGTAATCAACCTTCACAGGACTGACTCCTTTGCTGCGTCGAGAACGATTATTTCCTGGCATCGTTGGTACTGAATCGCGCCTAAGGTGCAGGCGCACTGTGCATTCGCTGTGCACGTCCACTTAGTGCACCTATGGGGTTTGCCCCCGGTATGCACCCTAGCAGGTTTCGCCTATCCGGCATCGATTAGTTTTCTTCCACAAACTTGGATCTCGCACAAGTAACGAATCGGACAATTGTTTGCGAGCCTATTGCTACTAATTGGTAGGACGATGTGGGCAAACTCCGAATTAGAAATATTTCACTTTGTCGTTCGGTATGGGGGACAGCGCATTTCACGCGGGCGCGACCGGGGTGGATCATGGGCTACGTGGTGCAACGCGATCGAGACGAGGGCGGCCGTGCCCGGAATGCCCGTCCCCGCGACCGTCTGGGCAGGCCGCTGCCGCCGGGCAGTCCCGGGGTCGAGCGAATTCCGGACGATCTGGACCTGCCGCCCGAGGAGACGCTGGTCTTCGCGCAGCGACTGCTCGACGACGGGTACGCCTTTCACGCGCACGAGGTCCTCGAGGCGGCGTGGAAGAACGGACCGTTCGCCGAACGAATGCTGTGGCAGGGTCTGGCCCAGTTCGCCGTCGGCCTGACGCACATCCAGCGCGGCAATCCGAAGGGCGCGCGCACCCTCCTCGACCGCGCCGTGGGCCGATTGCGGGCCGCAAGCCCTGCTCCCTACGGCGTCGATGTCGCAGGTCTGGTGGATTTTGCCGAAGGACTACTGGACGAACTGGACACCGGCCGCGAAATCGATGAAGCGCGCTTGCGTCCGCGTCTACGGGGCTGAACATGACCGAGCACGCCGCGGGCCGCTTCGCGCCCAGCCCCTCGGGCGATCTGCATCTGGGCAACCTCCGCACCGCGCTGCTGGCCTGGCTGTTCGCCCGATCCACCGGGCGCGCCTTCCGGATTCGCGTCGAGGACCTCGACCGCGTGCGGCCCGGCGCGGCCGAGCGGCAACTGGCCGATCTGGCCGCGATCGGACTCGACTGGGACGGGCCGGTGACGTGGCAGTCGCGGCGGATCGACCGGCATCACGCTGTCATCGACGAACTGTCCGCGGCCGGGCTGACCTACGAATGCTTCTGCACCCGGCGGGAGATCCAGCAGGCCGCGAGCGCGCCGCACGGCCCGATGGGCGCCTACCCCGGCACCTGCCGCGCGCTGACCGCGACCGAGCGCGCGGCCCGGCGCGCCGAGGGCCGACCCGCCGCGCTCCGATTGCGCTCGCGGACAGCCGAATTCGAGATCGTCGACGAACTGCACGGTCGATATCGCGGCGTGGTGGACGATTTCGTGCTGCGCCGGGGCGACGGCACCCCCGCGTACAACCTCGCCGTCGTGGTCGACGACGCGGACCAGGGCATCGATCAGGTGGTGCGCGGCGACGACCTGTTGCCGTCCACGCCCCGGCAGGCGTATCTGGCCACCCTGCTGGGGTTTTCGGTGCCGCGGTACGCGCACGTGCCGCTCGTGCTCAACCGCGAGGGCAAGCGCCTGGCGAAGCGGGACGGCGCGGTCACCCTCGCGGATCGGCTCGCGCTCGGCGAGACTCCCGGCGACGTGGTCGCACTGCTGGCCGCCTCGCTCGGCTATCGTGCGAACACGCCCGTCGAGCTGTTGGGCAGTTTCCGCCCGGAATCGTTACCCGGACAACCATGGACATTCGATCCGCTCGACGTGGTGAATTCCGGCGGGAATCCGTAACGTACGCAGACGTCGCGAAACTACGACCATTTCACACGAGGAACTTCAGATGACCAGTGGTGGGTACGACCCCAACCAGTATCCGCAGGGCGGGCAGCCGTACGGCCAGCCGTACCCGCAGCAGGGCCAGCCGTACGGCGGCGGCCAGCAACAGCCCTACGGGCAGCAGCAGTACCCAGCCGGTGGCCAGCAACCCTATGGGCAGCAACCGAATCCGAGCGGCGGCGCGCCGTACGGGCAGCAGCCGGGCGGCCCTGGCTACGGACAGCAGCCCTACGGCCAGCAGCAGCCCTACGGCGGCGGGCAGGAGCCCTACCCGGGTCAGCAGCCGTACCCGGGCGGGCAGAACTACGGGCAGCAGCCCTACGGCGGGCAGCCGGGTGTGCCGGGCGGGGCGGTGCCCGGTGATCTGGGCATGCGCTTCCTGGCTCGCCTCATCGACGGCCTGCTCATCGGGGTGCCGATCGCGATCATCTTCATCTTCCTGGGCCGCAGCTTCGGCGTGCAGCTGCTCGAAGGCGTGGTCGTCGCCCTGGCCTACCTCGCCTACTTCGTGCTGATGGAGAGCTCGCAGGGCGGGACGCTCGGCAAGAAGTGGCTCGGCATGCGGGTGGTGGGCCCGGACGGCGGACTGCCCGACCAGGCGAGCTCGCTCAAGCGCAATCTGTGGGCGGTGGCCCAGATCGTGCCGTGCATCGGCAGCCTGGTCTCGCTGGGTCTGGCCATCTACATCGCCGTGACGATCTCCCAGGATCCGAACGGACAGGGCTGGCACGACAAGTTCGCGGGCGGCACGCAGGTGCTCAAGGGCTGATCGTCGCTCGAAAGATCAAGGGGCGCACTCGGTTTCGAGTGCGCCCCGTTTCGTTCCCGTACTCAGTTGGTGCTGCCGACGGCGATGACGAAGACGAACCACAGGACGCCGAGGACGAGGGCGACGCCGCTGATCCAGATGCCCGCGAGCGCCAGGCCGCGGCCCTCCTGGCCGGTCTGCTTGATCTGGTTGAGGGCGATCGGGCCGAGGATGAGGCCGACCACGAAACCCAGTCCGCAGGTGACGAATCCGATGAGGGAGGAGATCAGCGCGCCGATGGCCATGCCGTTGGTGCCGCGCTGCTGGGGATAGCCGTAGGGCTGGTAGCCCGCGGCGGCGTAGCCGTAGCCGGGCTGGCCGTAGAGCGACGACGGCTGCGGCTGCGGCGGGTAGCTCGGGTAGTGCTGCTGCGGCGGCGGGGTCATGGGCTGGGCCGGATAGCTCGGTGCGGACGAGTGGCCGGGCGGCGGTGCGGACGGGGTCGGCGGCGGCACCGAAGCGTGGCCCCCGGACTCCGACGACACACCCTCGCCGCCGTACTGCTTCCACCATTCGTCGGAATCGCCGGGATTCGTCATGGTCACAGCCTATTCCACAGCGGGCCGCTGCCGGTATCGTCCAGACCTCGTGAGTGACACCATGCAATCTCCCGACGTCGAGGGGCCTGGACGCCCCGCGGCCGAACACGCAGCGTTCGCCAAGGCCGCGGGGGGACCGTACACCCTGATCGTGACGCTGTTCACGGCCACTTTGATGATCTCCAATATCTGCGCGACCAAGGGCGTGCAGTTCTTTCGCGGCGAACATCTGTCGCTGGGTCCGATCGACGTCCTGCCGATCACCACCGACGCCGCCTTCTTCCTGTTCCCCCTCGCCTACGTCATCGGCGACGTGCTGAGCGAGGTCTACGGCTTTCGTGCGGCCCGGCGCACGATCTACTACGGGTTCGGCATGCTGGCGCTGATGGTGGTCTGCTTCTGGATCGCGATCGGTTTGCCCGCGGCGGACTTCTACGGCAATCAGGACGCCTTCCGCACGGTCGTGGGCACCACGCCGCAGCTGGTCGCGGCCGGGCTTGCCGGATACGTCGTCGGGCAGTTCCTCAACTCGATGACGTTGGTGCTGATCAAGGAGCGCACCAAGGAGAAGCATCTGTGGGCGCGGCTGCTCGGGTCGACCGTGGCCGGGGAGTTCGGGGACACGCTGATCTTCTGCTCGATCGCGGCCACGGCCATCGGGATCGATACGTGGGGGGCGTTCGTCAACTATGTGATCGTCGGGTTCGTGTGGAAGACCTCGGTGGAGGTGTTCATCCTGCCGATCAGTTATCGGGTCATCGCGTACCTCAAGAAGCGCGAGAGTACCTACGCGCCTTTGGAAAAGCCCGCTTTGTATTCCTGACCCTTCGCCCGACCTCCCCCAACCTTGAGGCCCCGGCGTCTCATAACCCTGTGGCCCGGCGTCTCCTGACCCTCTGGCCCGGCGTCCCCTAACCCTGTGCCCCGGCGTGCTTTTCGCCGGGGCCTCGCCACTTCCCCAGGAACTCGGCCTTGAACTCGTCGAAGTAGCCGCCCTCGATCGACGCCCTGATGTCGTCGACCAGTCGGACCGTGAATCGCTCGTTGTGGATCGTGCACAGCGTCGAGGCGAGCATCTCCTTGGCCTTGAACAGGTGGTGGATGTAGGCGCGGGTGTAGTTCGCGCAGGTGTAGCAGTCGCAGTCCGGGTCCAGCGGCGTGAAGTCGCGGCGAAAACGGCTGGTGTTCACGTTGAATCGGCCCGTGGCCCGGTAGATGGCCGCGTTGCGGGCGACGCGGGACGGGTTGACGCAGTCGAAGGTGTCCGCCCCGTTCTCGACGGCGACGAAGAGGTCCTCGGGCTCGCTGATGCCCAGCAGGTGGCGCGGCTTGTCCTCGGGGAGTTCATCGCAGCACCAGCCCACGATCGTGCCGAGGTTGTGCTTCTCGAGCGCGCCGCCGATGCCGTAGCCGTCGAATCCGGTGCCGCCCGCGCCGCGCATGGCGTCGAGATCGCGGCATGCCTTGCGGCGCAGGTCCTCGTACTGCGCGCCCTGGATCACCGCGAACAGGGCCTGATAGGGGCGGTGCGCGCGGGCGGCGGTGAGCCGCTCGTGTTCGTCGACGCAGCGCTGGGCCCATTCGTGCGTGCGGCGCAGCGAATTCTCTTGGTAGGCACGGGTGTTCATGAGGGTGGTGAGCTCGTCGAAGGCGAACATGACGTCCGCGCCCAGTTCGTGCTGGATGCCCATCGAGACCTCGGGGGTGAAGCGGTGCCGGGACCCGTCCAGATGCGACCGGAAGGTCACCCCGTCGTCGTCGACGACCGCCAGCCGTTCCTTGCCCTCGGCGATCACGTCGTCGCTGCGCACCCCCACGGCCTCCATGGCCAGCACCTTCTTGAACCCCACCCCCAGCGACATCACCTGGAAGCCCCCGCTGTCGGTGAACGTCGGCCCCGCCCAGTTCATGAACGCCCCGAGCCCCCCGGCCTCATCCACGATATCCGCCCCCGGTTGCAGATACAGATGGTAGGCATTGGCCAGCAACGCCTGCGCCCCAAGCTCTTTCATCGCCTCCGGCACCACCGCCTTGACCGTCGCCTTGGTCCCCACGGGAACGAACGCGGGCGTCCGAATCTCCCCGTGCGGCGTACGAATCACCCCCGAGCGACCGTGCCGCCCCGCGAGCCGAGTACTGACACTGAATCCAAACGACGACTGATCGGGCACCCCGCCATAGTGCCGCCCTGCCCCCGGCGCTGGCGCGCCGGGGGCAGGGACAAGAGGGGTGGCGGAGCCAGGGAGATGAGGGATGGCAGCCGGGACATGAGGGGCGGCAGCCCGAGACATGAGGGGCGGCAGCCCGAGACGTGAGAGGCGGGGAGACAGGAACTTGAGAAGCCGGGAGCCGGGACATCAGGGCCGAGGCCGAGGAGACGAGGGCCGGGGCCGGGGACACCAGAGCCGGGGCCGGGGACACGAGCTGGCGCCGGGAGACGAGGGCCGGAGCCGGGCATGTGGAGGGGCGGGAGGGGGTTAGGCGTCGACGGGGCTTTCGTCTACCAGGTCCTGGTCTACTGCGGCGCCTACGAATTGGGCGTTGTAGAGGCGGTGGTAGGGGCCGCGGTGGGTCAGGAGTTGGGTGTGGGTGCCGGTTTCCACTATGTGGCCGGAGTCCATGACGACTATGAGGTCGGCGTCGCGGATGGTGGAGAGGCGGTGGGCGATGACGAAGCTGGTGCGGTCGCGGCGGAGGGCGGCCATGGCCTGTTGGACGAGGAGTTCGGTGCGGGTGTCGACCGAGCTGGTGGCCTCGTCGAGGATGAGGATGGTGGGCTTGGCGAGGAAGGCGCGGGCGATGGTGATGAGCTGCTTCTCGCCCGCGCTGACGCCCGCGCCCTCCTCGTCGATGACGGTGTCGTAGCCGTGCGGGAGGGCGTGCACGAAGCGGTCGACGTAGGCGGCGCGGGCCGCGGCGACGATCTCCTCCTCGGTGGCGCTGGGGTTGCCGTAGGCGATGTTCTCCCGGATGGTCCCGCTGAACAGCCAGGTGTCCTGGAGGACCATGCCGATGCGGGAGCGCAGCCGATCCCGGGTCATGTGGGTGATGTCGACGCCGTCGATGCTGATGGTCCCGGAGTCGAGCTCGTAGAACCGTTCCAGCAGATTCACCAGCGTGGTCTTGCCCGCGCCCGTGGGACCGACGATCGCGACCACGTGCCCCGGCTCGGCGACCAGCGACAGATCCTCGATCACCGGCTTGTCGGGCTCGTACCGGAACGACACCGCGTCGAATGCGACCCGGCCCCGATCCACCGGCCGCTGATCCTCCACCTCGGGATCGGGCACCTGCTCCTCGGCGTCGAGGATCTCGAAGATCCGCTCGGCCGAGGCCACCCCGGATTGCAGCAGGTTGATCATCGACCCGATCTGGGTGAGCGGCTGGGTGAACTGCCGCGAGTACTGGATGAACGCCTGCACCTCACCCAGCGACAGACTCCCCGACGCCACCCGCAACCCGCCGACGACGGCGATCAGCACGTAGTTCAGATTCCCCACGAACATGATCACCGGCATGATCAGCCCGGAGATGAACTGCGCCTTGAAACTCGACTCGTAGAGCCGCCCGTTGCGCCGATCGAACTCCTGGCCCACCTCCCGGTTGCGCCCGAACGCGGTGACCACCTCGTGCCCGGTGTACGCCTCCTCGACCTGCGCGTTCACCAAACCGGTGTAGCGCCACTGGTTCACGAAGTGCGGTTTGGAGCGCTTGGCGATCTGCGCGGTCACGACGACCACCACCGGAACCGTGAGCAGCGCGATGATCGCCAGCAGCCACGAGATCCAGAACATCATGGCCAGAATGCCGATCACGGTCAGCACCGAGACGACCAGCTGGCTCAGCGTCTGCTGCATGCTCTGCGCGACATTGTCGACGTCGTTGGTCACCCGCGACAGCACATCGCCGCGCGGGGTCGAGTCGAAGTAGCGCAGCGGCAGCCGATGGATCTTCTCCTCGATCTCGGCGCGCAACCGCTTCATCGCCCGGTTGATCACCGAGATCAGCAGGTACGCCTGCAACCACCCGAACAGCGCCGACGCCAGATACAGCACGAGCACCAGCACCAGCACCCGGCCCACGGCCGAGAAGTCCACGCCCACACCGGGAATCACGTGCATCCCGCCGAGCATGTCGGCCAGCCGGTCCTGTCCCTGCGCGCGCAGCGCGGCGATCGCCTGCTCCTTGGACAGCCCGGCGGGCAACTGCTTGCCGACCACGCCGTCGAAGATGATGTTGGTCGCCTTGCCCAGGATCTGCGGCCCGAGCACGGTCAGCACCACCGAGGTGGTGGCCAGCACGAAAATGGCCACCAGATAAGCCTTTTCGGGCGCGAGCCGGGCCAGCAGCCGCTTCAGCGAGGGTCCGAACGATTTGGCCTTCGCGTCGGGCGCGCCCGGCGGCATCCCCGGCCTCATCGGGCCGCCTCCTCGGGACTGAACTGCGATTCCACGATCTCGCGATACTCCGCGCAGTCGCGCAGCAGCTGGTCGTGCGTGCCCAGGCCGACCATCTCCCCGTCCTCGAGCACCACGATCTGATCGGCCTCGCGGATGGTCGAAACCCGTTGCGCCACCGTGATCACCGCCGCCTGCTCGACCTCGGGTCGCAGCGCGTCGCGCACCCGCGCGTCGGTGGCCACGTCGAGCGCGGAGAAACAGTCGTCGAACAGGTAGATCTTGGGCTTGCGCACCAGCGCCCGCGCGATGGCGAGCCGCTGACGCTGCCCGCCCGACACCGTCGTACCCCCTTGCGCCACTTCGGTTTCCAGCCCCTTCGGCATATCGCGGACGAAATCGGCGGCCTGGGCGATCTCGAGGCAGCGCCACAGCTCCGCGTCGGTGGCGTCCGGATCGCCGTAGCGCAGATTGGAGGCGACCGTGCCGGAGAACAGGTACGCCTTCTGCGGCACCAGGCCGATCTGCGAGCGCAGCAGATCCAGATCGAGATGGCGGACGTCGGTGCCGCCGACGTACACCGCGCCGTCGGTGACGTCGATCAGCCGCGGGATCAGATTGATCAGCGTGGTCTTGCCCGATCCGGTCGAGCCGACGATCGCGGTGGTGGTGCCCGGTTCGGCGCGGAAGCGGATGCCGCGCAGCACGGGTTTCTCCGCGCCCGGGAACTTGAACTCCGCGAAGGCGACGTCCACCGTGCCCGGATCGGCGGTGAACGACCGCGGCAACGGCGGTGGGCCGACCGAGGTCTCGGTGGCCAGCACCTCGCCGATCCGCTCGGCCGACACGGCCGCGCGCGGGGCGAGCATGGCCAGGAACGAGGCCATCATGACGGCCATGAGGATCTGCATGATGTAGGACAGCAGCGCGGTCAGCGAACCGATCTGCATCGCCCCGTCGTCGATGGCGTGCCCGCCGAACCAGATCACCGCGACCGTGGTCAGATTGCTGATCAGCATGACCGCCGGGAACATCAGCGCGGTCAGCCGCCCGACGTACAGCGACGCGTCGGTGAGTTCGGAGTTGGCGACGCCGAAGCGCCACGCCTCGAGCCGCTCCCGCACGAACGCCCGGACCACCCGGATGCCGGTGATCTGTTCGCGCAGCACCCGATTCACCGCATCGATGCGCTCCTGCACGCGCCGGAAGCCGGGCACCATGCGGGAGATGATCAACGCCATGGTCAGCGCCAGCAGGGGCACCGCGACCAGCAGGATCCACGACAGCCCGGCGTCCTGCCGGACCGCCATGACGATGCCGCCGACGCACATGATCGGGGCCATCACCAGGATGGTCACGCTCATCACCACGAGCAGCTGCACCTGCTGGACGTCGTTGGTGTTGCGCGTGATCAGCGAGGGCGCGCCGAAGATGCCGACCTCGCGCGCGGAGAACGTGCCCACCCGGTGCAGCAGCGCCGCGCGCATGTCCCGGCCCGCGCCCATGGCCGCCAGCGCGCCGAAGTACACCGATACCGACGAGGCCAGGATCTGCACGCCCGAGACCAGCAGCATCCAGCCGCCGGTGGACCAGATGTAGCCGATATCGCCCTTGGTCACGCCGTTGTCGATGATATCGGCGTTGAGACTGGGCAGATACAGCATCGCGATGACGGAGATGAGTTGCAGCACAACGACACCCAGCAACTGGGTGCGATAGGGGGCGAGGAAGCGCCGCAGCAGTCCGATCATCATATGCGTGCAGGCTACCGTCTCGATGTGACCGGCGTCGCCCTCATTTCCTCCGGGTCGTCGGGTGTCATGGTCCCTCGGGCAGGGGTCGCCGCGCCCACGCGCCCGGATCGCTGGTCAGCTCGGCGACGAAGTCCGGCAGTTTGTCCCAGGCGATGTCGGCGATGGACACCCGCTCGAGCACCGCGCGGATGTTGACCCGCAACGCGATCCACACCGGTTGCAGCGATTCGGCCGCGCCCGCGTAGCGCACGTCCTCGGGCCGCTGCCCGCGCACCGAGGCGAGCGGACCCTCCACGGCCCGGATCACGTCGGCAACGCTGATGGCGGCGGCGGGCCGGGCCAGCCGGTAGCCCCCGTCGGGGCCGCGGCGGCTGGTGACCAGTCCGGCGCGGCGCAGTTCGGCGGCGGCGGACTCGAGGATCTTGGGCGGGATGGACTGGGCCGTGGCGATCGCGTCGGCCTTGACCGAATCCGGTTGCGCGCGAGCGATTTCCAGCAGGATCCGGACCGCGTAATCGACCCTAGCCGAGATGTGCACAGCCGCTCCCGACCGCGTTGCCGGCACCCAGCACACCGAGCGCGGAATCCAGCAGCACGCGCTCGATCAGCTCGTCACCGGCGACGGGCACCAGATCCCTCGACCACAGCGCGGTGCCCAGCACCTCCAGCGCCGCGGCCGCCCGCAATTGCGCCTCCTCCGACGGATCGGGTCCGGCCAGCCAGCGGGCCAGTCGCCGATGCAGATCGATCATGTCCGGATAGCGGTTGCCGATCGCGTTGATGATCGCGACGGTGTCGCGCACGCACATCGCGCCCGCGGTCCGATGCCGCAACAGCGTGCGCAATTGCCGGGTGAGCACCGCGCGCACGGCATTCGGGGTGTGGTCGATCGGCTCGGCCTCGTCCACGACCTCCTTCAACTCGTCGAAAACGGGCTCGATGATGGCGAGCAGCAGATCCAGTTTCGAGGCGTAGTGATAGTAGAGGGAGGCTTTTGTGATTCCCACCGCATCCGCGACCTCGCGCAGGCTCGTCTGTTCGAATCCCTTGCTCGAAAACAGCCGCACCGCAGCGTCTCTGATCGCGTCCTTGGTCCCTCCACCTGCGACAACGGCTCCGGAAGCACTTCGGACACTCATCGGCCGATCCTCTCATCACCCGGGTTCGGGGCGGGCGACGCCCCCGGAACCGAGGTTGTTCCTCCGCTTATCGCTCGGTAGTCTACCTACCGCACGGTAGGCAGAAAGCGTTTTGGAGACGGACCGCGTGCAGGGCGGCCGTGAAGTGCTGTCTCCGACGCTCGAATTCAGCGCATGTCCCAGCGATGGCTAGGAGATTTCTCGTGTCCGTATACCTCTACCGGTGGGGCAGATTCGCGTTCCGCCGGAAATGGATAGTGCTACCGGTCTGGCTGCTCGTCTTCCTGTTGCTGGGCGCGGTCGGCGTCGGCCTGAAGAAGCCGACGAGCGACAACTTCAATCTGCCGGACCTGCCGTCGCAACGCGCGACCGATATCCTCGACGCCCAATTCCCGGGCGCCTCGGCGGCTTTCAAGTTCGACGCCGTCACCGGCACCTACGTGATCGGCGCGCCCGCGGGCCAGAAGCTGACCGATCCGGCGAACAAGGCCGCGATCGAGGGCTTCGTGCAGAAGCTCAACGCCCTCGACATCGTCGATCACAGCAAGGGCCAGATCCTCAGCCCGGTCGCCGCGGCCGAGGCGATGGGCTGTCTCGGCGCCGATCGCACCGACCCGGGCTTTCCCGCCAAGTGCAGCCTCGCGCCGCTGAACGTGCTGGGCAAGGGCAGCGCCGAACCCGACACCGTGGCCTTCGTGCAGGTGCCGTTCACCATCGCCAAGTTCACCGACGTCACCGACGCGCAGCGCGACGAGGCGACCGCGGTCGCGAACAGCGCCCGCGACGCCGGGCTCACCGTCGAGATGAGCGGCACCATCGCGCAGAAGCAGATGCAGCCCAGCGGTAAGGCCGAGATGATCGGTTACGCGGTCGCGTTCATCGTGATGATGGTGGCCTTCGGCGCGATCATCGCGGCCTTCGTGCCGATCCTCACCGGCATCGTCGGCGTGGGCGCGGCCTCGGCGCTGATCATGATGGGCACCGCGGCGGTCGACATCCCGAGCTTCACCACGATCCTGGCGTCGATGATCGGCATCGCGCTGTCCATCGACTACGCGCTGTTCATCGTCTCGCGGTACAAACACGAACTGGCCGTTCAGGATTCGCCGGAGGAGGCGGCCGGTGTCGCGATCGGCACGGCGGGTTCGGCGGTGGTGTTCGCGGGCGCGACCGTGATCATCGCGCTGTGCGGGCTGGCCATCGTGAATGTCCGCTTCCTCACCTTCATGGGGCTGGGCGGCGCGATCGCGGCGGCGTTCGCCATCGTGGTGGCGCTGACGCTGCTGCCCGCGCTGATGGGCGCCTTCGGCAAATACCTGTTCAAGCCGAAGCTGCCGCTGGTCGCCAAGCACGATCCGGAGGATCCGAAGTCGGTCACCAACGGCATGCGCTTCGGCCGCCTCATCGGCCGCTATCCGGCGGTGACGCTGCTGCTGAGCATCGTGCTGCTCGGTGCGCTGGCCGCGCCCGCCGCGGGCCTGAGCCTGGGCCTGCCCGGGGAGGACAGCCAGCCCAAGACCTCGACCATCCGCAAGGCGTACGACCTGCGCACCGCCGGGTTCGGCGAGGGCAGCAACGGCGTCCTCACGGTGGTCGCGGATCTGTCGAATGTGCCCGCCGCCGAACGGCAGTCGGCCGTCGACGCGCTGCGCGAGAGGCTGGCCTCCTACGACGGCATGGACTACGTCACCGCCGCGAAGACCAACAAGATCGATCCGCAGACCAAGGCCAACGACTACGCCGCCAGTACGGGCGCGCAGCTCAACGCGGTCCCGAAGACCGGTCCGAACGAGGCCGCGACCCAGGATCTGGTGGAGAACGCGCGAAAGGCCGAGGGGGACTTCAAGTCTCGCTACGGCATGGAGTACGGCATCACCGGCACCACGGCCATCTACGCCGACGTGTCGCACGCGCTGCTCAGCAAGATCGTGCCGTACATGGCGATCGTCGCGGCGGCCGCGTTCGTGCTGCTGGTGCTCGTGTTCCGCTCGATCCTGGTGCCGCTCACGGCCGCGCTCGGCTTCCTGCTGTCGATGGCCGCGACGTTCGGCGCGACCGTGCTGATCTTCCAGGAGGGCAAGCTCGGCCTGATCAGCGATCCGCATCCGCTGGTGAGCTTCCTGCCGATCATCCTGATCGGCCTGGTGTTCGGGCTGGCGATGGACTACCAGGTGTTCCTGGTGACCCGGATGCGCGAGGAGTACAAGCACGGCCGCTCGCCCAAGGACGCGGTCGTCAGCGGGTACCACCACGGCGCCCGCGTGGTCACCTCGGCCGCGATCATCATGATCTCGGTGTTCGGCGGGTTCATCCTCGAATCCGACGTGACCGCCAAGTCGATGGGCTTCGCCCTCGCCGCGGGCGTGCTGCTGGACGCCTTCGTGGTCCGCATGGTGCTGATCCCGTCCCTGCTGGTGCTGCTGGGCAAGTGGGCGTGGTGGATGCCGAAGTGGCTGGACCGGATCCTGCCCGATATCGACGTCGAGGGCAGCAAGCTGCGCGAGTTGCAGCAACACGCCCGCGATGCGGACTCCAAGCGGGAGCCGGTGTCGGTGGGCTGAGTTCGGGCGACGCGGGGGGCCTGGGGAATGTGATCCCGGGCCCCCTCCCCCATCGGACCCTGCCACGCCTCCTCCACCTTCGGGCCCTGCCGCCCTCTCTTCCCTATCGGGCCCCTACCGCCCTGTCTTCCCCATCGGCCCTGCCGCCCTGTCTTCCCCATCGGGCCCTGCCACGCTCACTTCCCTATCGAGCGCTGCCACGCTCTCTCCCACCCTCAGGCCCTGCCACGCTCTCTCCCGCCCTCGGGCCCTGCCACGCTCTTCGGCAGGGCCCGATTTGCTTGATCTTGTAGCGAATTCCCAGCACACTCGAACGTGTTGTTCTCCGAGCACGACCCCGCGACCGCTAGGAGACGCTCGTGTCGGTGTATCTGTATCGGTGGGGAAAGTTCGCCTACCGCCGGAAATGGATCGTGCTGCCGGTCTGGATCCTGCTGTTCCTGATCCTGGCCACGCTCGGGAACCGGCTGCAGAAGCCGATGACCAACGACTTCACGATTCCGAACCTGCCGTCGGAGCGGGCCACCGAGATCCTGGACCGGCACTTCCCGGGCATGTCCCAGTCGCTCGAATTCGGCGCGGTCACCGGCACGTACGTGATCGCCGCCCCCGCCGGGCAGAAGCTCACCGACCCGGAGAACCACGCGGCGATCCAGGGGCTGGTCGGCAAGCTCGGCGAACTGGGGATCGTCGATCACGGCAAGCCGCTGGTCGATCCGGTGGCCGCGAGCGAACAGCTGGGCTGCCTCACCGGCGACCGGACCACCAGCGCCTTCGTCTCCAAATGCAGCAGCGCGCCGTTGAACGTGCTGAACAAGACCGATCCGGATTCGGTTGCGGTACTGAGTGTTCCGTTCACCATCGCCGAGATCACCGACGTCACCGACGCCGACCGCACCGCGGCCTACGACGTCGCCGACGACGCCCGCCGCGCCGGGCTCACCGTCGAGGTGAGCGGCACGATCGCGATGAAGCAGGACCAGCCCAGCGGTAAGGCCGAGCTGATCGGCATGGCGGTCGCGCTGGTGGTGATGATCGTGGCGTTCGGCGCGATCGTGGCGGCGTTCGTGCCCATCGTCACCGCGCTGGTCGGGCTCGGCGCGGCCACCTCGGTGATCTTCCTGGGCACCTCGTTCCTGTCGGTGCCGAGCTTCACGACATTCCTGGCATCCATGATCGGGATCGCGCTGTCGATCGACTACGCGCTGTTCATCGTGTCGCGGTATCGGCACGAACGGGCCGTGCTCGCCTCGGGCGAGGAAGCCGCGGGCACCGCGTTGGGGACGGCGGGTTCGGCGGTGGTGTTCGCGGGCGCGACGGTCATCATCGCGTTGGTCGGGCTGGCCATCGTGAACATTCGCTTCCTGACGTTCATGGGTCTGGGCGGCGCGGTCGCGGCCGCGTTCGCGGTGCTGACGGCGATCACATTGATGCCCGCACTGCTGGGGGCGTTCGGAAAGTGGCTGTTCACACCGAAATTGCCGGTGATCGCCCAGCACGATCCGGAGGACGATTCGGTCGTCACCAACGGTGTGCGGGTGGCGCGGGTGATCGGGCGCGCCCCGGCGGTGACGCTGGTGCTGAGCATCGTGGTGCTCGGATTGCTCGCCGCGCCCGCGCTGCATCTGCAACTGGGCCTGCCCGGGGAGGACAGTCAGCCGAAGTCGACGACGATCCGCAAGGCCTACGATCTGCAGACCGCGGGCTTCGGGGAGGGGTTCAACGGCAAGTTGCAGGTGGTCGCCGAACTCGATCAGGTCCCGGCGGACCGGCGGCAGGCGGCGGTGAACGCCTTGCGGGACAAGCTCGTCGGCTACGACGGCATGGACTACGTGACCGAACCGCAGTTCAGCCAGGACGGCGAGGGCGCGCTGCTGACCGCCGTCCCCAAGACCGGGCCCAACGATCAGGCCACCAAGGATCTGGTGCGCCACGCGCGCGACGCCGAGGCCGGACTACGGTCGCAGTACGGGATGAGTTACGGGATCACGGGTCTCACGGCGATCTACGCCGATATCGACCACGCGTTGTTGAGCAAGATCGTGCCCTATCTGGCGATCGTGGCGGGCGCGGCGTTCCTGTTGCTGATCGCGGTGTTCCGATCGGTGCTGGTGCCGTTGACCGCGGCGCTGGGGTTCCTGCTGTCGATGGCGGCGACGTTCGGGGCGACCGTGCTGATCTTCCAGGAGGGCGCGTTCGGGCTGATCTCGGAGCCGCGGCCGATCGTGAGCTTCCTGCCGATCATGTTGATCGGCTTGGTGTTCGGGCTCGCGATGGACTATCAGGTGTTCCTGGTGACGCGCATGCGGGAGGAGTTCGTGCACGGCAAGTCGCCGAAGGACGCGATGATCCGGGGTTATCACCACGGGGCGCGGGTGGTGACCTCGGCGGCGATCATCATGATCTCGGTGTTCGGGTCGTTCCTGCTGGAGTCCGATGTGACCGCCAAGTCGATGGGCTTCGCGCTGGCGGCGGGCGTGTTGTTCGACGCGTTCCTGGTGCGGATGGTGCTGATTCCGTCGCTGCTGGTGCTGATGGGGCGGGCGGCCTGGTGGATTCCCAAGTGGCTCAGCGCGATTGTGCCCGATATCGACGTGGAGGGGGCGCGGCTGCGGGAGTTGCGCGGGGAGGGAGAGCGGGAAACCGTCTCGGTGCGTTGAGGTTTCCCGCTCCGCGCTACAGCTTCGGCGCGACCTCGGCGGCCACCAGCTCCAGGTGGTCGAGGTCGGACAGGTCGAGGACCTGGAGGTAGAGGCGGGTGATGTCGGTCGCCTCCCGATAGCGGGAGATCTTGTCGACCACCTCGCCCGGTGTTCCCGCGAGGCCGTTGCGCTTCAGTTCGTCGACCTCGCGGCCGATGACGGCCGCGCGGCGGGCGACCTCGGCGTCGTCGCGGCCCACGCACAGGACCTGGGCGGCGGAGCGGATGATCTCGCCCGGGTCGCGGCCGATCTCACGGGCGGCCCGCGCAACCCGCTCGAATTGTGTTGCGGCGGTTGCGGAGTCGACGAACGGGAGGTTGAACTCCTGGGCGAAGCGGGCGGCCAGGGCCGGGGTGCGCTTCTTGCCGCCGCCGCCGATGATCACGGGCGGGCGCGGGCGCTGTGCGGGTTTGGGCAGGGCGGGGGAATCGGTGAGGGTGTAGTGCTCGCCCCGGTAGGAGAAGGTCTCACCCTCCGGCGTCTCCCACAGACCGGTGATGATCTCGAGCTGTTCGGCGTACCGGTCGAACCGCTCCTTCACCTCCGGTAGCGCGATGCCGTAGGCGCTGTGCTCGTCGGCGAACCAGCCCGCGCCGAAGCCGAAATCGATTCTGCCGCCGGACATCTGGTCCACCTGCGCCACCGAGATGGCGAGCACCGACGGATGCCGGAAGGTGGCGGCCGTGACCAGCGTGCCCAGGCGGATGCGGGAGGTCTCCCGGGCCAGGCCCGCCAGCGTGATCCAGGCGTCGGTCGGCCCCGGCAGGCCGGAGACGCCACCCATCTTCAGATAGTGGTCCGATCGGAAGAACGCGTCGAAACCCGCGTCCTCGGTGGCCTTGGCGACCCGGAGGAGGTCCTCGTAGCTCGCGCCCTGCTGGGGTTCGGTGAAGATCCGTAGTTCCACGCCCGTCAACGTTAGTCGCGCAATAGTTCCATCCAGCGACTGGCCGCGACCGAAACCCGCTAGTATCGATCTCTCGAACTGATGTTCGAACTACGGTACTGTCGACCCCATGCCCCCCGATCGCCACATCCACCTAGCGCAATTGTGGCTCGAAGAGGTCCGCGACAACCTCGCCACCGCCGCAGCCACCAGCTCTCCCCTCGACGCCGAACAACTGAACATCTTGTCGGGCAAGGTCGCCCACGGCCTGTACGTCTTCTCGGAACTCACCGCCCACCGAGGCTCCGAGGTCGCCTGACCCCCCATTCGTCGAGCCCCGATCACCGACGACCGCCCCTGCCCAGCGTTCGAGTGGATCGGAGGCTCGATATGAGGACCGGCCCGCCCTCACCCCGTGGACAGTCCTGCCCCACTTTCCGAGCGGGGTGGGGGTGGGTGCCGGTCTTCGAGGTTGCTCACATAGATGCTGTCCCGCAACCGAATTCGAGTCGCAGGAGGTTGTCTTGAACGACGAGCCCGATGTGGTCGTCACACGCACCGTCCAGGACGGAGATCGTGAAGTGCGCATCGAGGTCACCGACCCCCGCCCGGACGCGGGAACCGGTGGCTGGCGATGCGCCTACCGCATCGACGGCTTCGACACCCAGGTAGTGCGCGGACGCGACGGGCTCGCCGCGGTCTACGCCGCATTGGTCGGTATCGGTGAGGACCTGGCGCGCGCCAACGCCCGAGGCGCGCACTACACCGTCTTCGGCCGCTCCGACCTCGGATTCCCCATGCGGAGCCCGGGCAGAGCGACGGACGAGCGATGAACGCTCGCGAGTTCGGGCCACCACTGGGCACCAGGACCGTAACCACCCCCTCGGGTCCGGTCGACGTCACCCTCGGCCGCCCACGCGCCGATCCTGAACGGCCACCAATCCACCTGTGCCCCTATCGAATCGGTGATCGCGCCGACGCGTATGCCGAGGGGATCGATGACGTCCACGCGCTGATGTCGGCTATCCAGAGCGTCAGCGCGATCCTCGGAATTCCGCGAGACTGGCCACGCGGAGTCGAGGACAGTGATTCTGGGGGTGAGCCATCGCCGTCGGGCGGGCCGATGTAGGTCGACACGAGGTGGGAACAGGAAAAAGCCCCTCACCTGCAGGGCAAGTGAGGGGTTTATGGCGGTGGCGGAGGGATTTGAACCCTCGGTGGGGGGTTACCCCACACACGCTTTCGAGGCGTGCTCCTTAGGCCGCTCGGACACGCCACCGCGGGTGACTTTACCGGAACTACCCGGGGAACTCGAAATCGAGGGGTCAGGGGCGGTGGGGGTGGAAGAAGGATTGGAGGGGGGCGGCGCACAGGGGTTCGAGGATGCCGCCTCGGACTTGGGGGCGGTGGGTTAGGCGGCGGTCTCGGACTACGTCCCAGAGGGAGCCTACTGCGCCGGTCTTGGGTTCCCAGGCGCCGAAGATCAGGCGGTCGATGCGGGCGAGGACGAGGGCGCCCGCGCACATGGTGCAGGGCTCGAGGGTTACGGCGAGGGTGCAGCCTTCCAGGCGCCAGCCGTCGCCGTGGGCCGCGGCTGCGGCGCGCAGGGCGAGGATTTCGGCGTGGGCGGTGGGGTCGCCGGTGGCCTCGCGGGCGTTGGCGGCGCGGGCGAGTTCGCGGCCGGTGGCGTCGACAACCACGGCGCCCACGGGGACGTCGCGGGGGTCGGCGGTCGCGGCCGCGGACAGGGCGGCGCGGATCAGGTCCTCGTCGGAGAGCACCGGGTCAGCGCGGGAGTTTGTCCAGGACCGCGGCGAACTCGTTGGCGAAGCCGAGGCGCTGGGCGATCATGCCGAGCTGCTCGTCGGGATACAGGTCGGTCTCGGTGAGGATGACGCTGAGCACCGGCTCGGGGAGGCCGAGGTCGGCGAGCACCGCGAGGTCGCCCTCCTCCCAGGGCTCGATGTCGTCGAGTTCGTCCGGGTCGATGTCGGGGATCTCGATGTTCAGCGCCTCGAGGACCTCGGCGGCGATGTCGTAGTCGATCGCTGCGGTCGCGTCGGAGAGCAGCAGCCTGCTACCGGTCGGGGCCGGGCGCAGGACGATGAAGAATTCGTCGTCGACATCCAGCAATCCGAACACCGCCCCGGTGCTGCGCAGCGCGCGCAGTTCGTCCTCGGCCGCCGACAGATTCGTCAGAGCGGCTGGGCTCAGTGGGCTGACGCGCCACTTGCTTTCCTCTCGGACGACCGCCACGGCGAACCCTTCCACGTCGTCGTATTCGTCCGACGCCGCCCTGTTGGTGCTCGAGCGCTGTGCCATGGCCGCAACGGTAGTCGGCTTCAGCGGAAATGTTGAAGTCGTATGCGAATCTGGTGCGGTGAAAAAGTCTGCGGTGTGCGTGCTGGGGACGGGCTTGATCGGCGGATCGGTGCTGCGGGCGGCCACCGCGGCAGGTTACGACGCGTGGGGGTACAACCGGTCGGAAACCGGTGTGAACGCCGCGCGCGCCGACGGTTTCGACGTCGACGGCGATATCGGGGCCGTGCTGCGGCGGGCGGCTGCGGCCGACGCGCTGCTCGTGATCGGCGTGCCGATGCCCGCGCTGGCCGCGATCCTGACCGATATCAAGGAGTTCGCGCCCGAGTGTCCGCTGACCGATGTGATCAGCGTGAAGGCCCCGGTCGCCGCGACCGTGCGCGCGCACGAACTCGACGCCCGCTACGTGGGCGGCCATCCGATGGCGGGTACGGCCGAATCCGGTTGGACCGCATCGTCTTCCGAGTTGTTCCGGGGTGCGGCCTGGGCGGTCGGCGTGGATCCGGGCACGCGCGCGGAGCCGTGGACGCGGGTGGTCCGGCTCGCCCTGGACTGCGGTTCGGTCGTCGTCCCGGTGACCGCCGACGACCACGACCGCGCGGTGGCCCGCGTCTCGCATCTGCCGCACGTTCTGGCCGAGGCGCTGTCGGTCGCGGGCGCGGGCGGCGGTGATCTGGCTCTAGGCTTGGCGGCGGGGTCCTTCCGCGACGGGACCCGCGTGGCCGCCACCGCTCCCGATCTGGTGCGTGCCATCTGCGAACCCAACGCGACCGCGCTGCTCGACGCCCTCGACGACGTCCTGCGCCTGCTCACCGACGCCCGGGACCGCCTCGCCGCGGACGGCACCCTCGGCGAACTGATCGACGCAGGGTACAGCGAACGCGATCGCTACGACACGCTCGACCGCTGGGAGATCACGGATGTCCGCCCCGGCGACCAGGATTGGCTGGAGCGGCTGCGCGCGGCCGGGCAACGCGGCGGGGTCCTTCGCGAACTCGACTGAGCCGCGCGTCTCAGATCCGTTCGGCGAGGCCCGGATAGTCCAGCAGGAATCCGTCGGGATCCACGGTCACCGTCGCCGACGACACCGGGGACAGGACGTGAATCCCGTTGGCCCCGCTCGAGTAGGTGAGGGTGGCCTCCTGGACCAGAAGGTCGGGCAGGCGGACGTAGACGACCGGGACGTGCACGTCCTCGGTGTCGTGCGCCAGCCCGTACCGGCGGATCGGCAGGGTGTTGAAGAACGGGCTCAGCACGACGTCGACGTCGAGCGCGCCGCCGAAGGTGGACCGCACGTGGGTGCCGCCGGCGTCGATGAGCCAGTAGTTCTCCTGATCGCGGGCGATCGAGGCGTGCCGCTCCCCCGCGGCGACCGTGCTGCGCACCGACAGCCGCTTGGTCGTGCCGTTCTCGTCGGTGCTGAGATCGTAGGACGCGCTGAAGGCGGGATGGTCGGCGCACTCCCCGGCGATGATCCGGCCGGAGGCGCGAATCCGGTTGCCGCTCAGGATGACTCGCACCGACTCCATCCGCGAGCCGTTGTGCGCCCGCCAGGTGAGAATCGCCGGCCAGCGCGACCCGTCCGCCGCCGAGTCCGCGCCCGGATCGATCTCCTGGGGGGCCGTCGTATTGCCCTGGGCTGGATTGCTCACCCCTCTACGGTAAGCGACTCGCGGCGGTGGACCGAGCAACGCCTTGCTGGGGGGCGAATCCGTCACACGAACGACGCATGGCCGTGGACCGAACCACGCCCTGCCGGGGCCGAATCCGACACACGAACGACGCATCCCCACGCACCGAACCGCACCCTGCCCAGGCCGAATCAGACACACGAACGACGCATCCCCACGCACCGAACCGCACCCTGCCCAGGCCGAATCAGACACCCTCGGCCCACGGCGGTGGGCCGAGCGGCGCGTCCATGACTCCCATCAGACGAGCGATTCGCGCCAAGCGGTGTGCAGGGTGGCGAATCGGCCCGTGGCGGCGATGAGTTCGGCGGGGGTGCCGTCCTCCACGATGCGGCCGCCCTCGAGGACGAGCACGCGGTCGGCGATGGCGACCGTCGAGAGGCGGTGCGCGATGATGACCGCGGTGCGGTCGCGCAGGACCGTCTCCAGGGCGCGCTGCACCTGCCGTTCGCCGGGGATGTCCAGGCTCGAGGTCGCCTCGTCCAGCACGATCACCGCCGGATCGGCGAGGAAGACGCGGGCGAACGCGACCAGCTGGCGTTGCCCGGCCGACAGCCGGCCGCCGCGCTTGCGCACATCGGTGTCGAAACCCTCGGGCAGCGAGTCGACGAAGTCGTACAGGCCGACCGCGCGGGCGGCCGCCCACACCTGTTCGTCGGTCGCCTCGGGCCTGCCCAGCCGGATGTTGTCGGCCACCGAACCGGAGAACAGATACGCCTCCTGGGTCACCATCGCCACATTGCGGCGCAGGTCGGCGTCGGCGATGTCGCGCAGATCGATGCCGTCGAGCCGGACCGTGCCGCCGGTGGGGTCGTAGAACCGCGCGATCAGTTTGGCCAGCGTGGACTTGCCCGCACCGGTCGCCCCGACCAGCGCGACCACCTGGCCCGCCGGGATGGTCAGCGAGAACGTCGGCAGGACGGTCTTCGCGGCCGTCTCGGTGTCGTTGTCGCCCTGCGTCTTTCGCGCCGGGTACTCGAAACGCACCGTCTCCAGGCGCAATTCGCCGCGTGCGCGATCCAGCGGCCGGGGTCGCTCCGGTTCGGCGACGGTCGGCCGCTCCTCGAGCACCCCGGAGACGCGCTCGAGCGCCGCCGCGGCGGACTGGTAGGAGTTGAACACCTGCGCGAGTTCGTCCAGCGGTCCGTAGAACTGCCGCAGGTACAGCAGGAACGCCGCCAGCACGCCGATCTCGGTGTGGCCGTGGATGACTCGCCACGAGCCCACGATCAGGATGACCACGGTGGACACGTTGTTGATCAACCGCACCAGGCCGATGTAGTTGGCCATCCCGCGCAGCGCGGACGTGTTCGCCGCCCGGTACTCGGCGTCCTCGTCGGCGAGGATGATCTCGTTGCGCTCCTCGCGCCGGAACGTCTGCACCGCGCGGATGCCGCCCATCGTCTCCACGAAGTGCACGACCACCTTGGCGATCGCGCCGCGGGTGCGGCGGTATCCGGCGCGCTGCCGCCGCTGCGCCCAACGCGTCACGTACACCAGCGGCACGAAGCCCGCGAGCACCACCAGCGCCAGCGGGATGTCGAGCCACAACAGGATGACCGCGATCGTGCCCACCGACAGCACGGCGCTGAGCGCGTCGTTGAGGGCGCGTTCGAGCAGATCCTCGAGCGATTCCAGATCGCTGGTCAGCCGCGCGACGATCTTGCCGGAGGTGTAGTTCTCGTGGAACGCGATCGACAGCCGCTGCACGTGCGTGAACACCCGCAGCCGCAGATCGAACAGCACCTGCTGGCTGAGTCGGCCCGAGACGCGCAGGAACAGGAAGGTGGTCACCCCGCCCAGCAGCGTGCAGCCGGTGGCGCCCGCGACCGCGACGGTCAGCGGCAGCCAGTCGCCCGCGAGCGCCCGGCGCACGCCGGTGTCCACGCCGTGCGCGACGAACAGCGGCGCGGAGACCATGGCGGCGTTGTCGATCACGATCAGCACCAGCGACCACAGCGCCGCCACCCGATACGGCCGCACCAGCGACCACAGCAGCCGCCGGGAGCGGGCCGCGAGGGCGAGGTTCACCGCGTCGGTGGCCTCGGACTCCTCGGCCGCGACGCCGCGCCACTCGTCGTCGTCAGCGTCGTCCGTCCGCGGCGAATTCGCTTGTTGCGCTTGCGTCATCGAGGTCACCTCCCATCAGTTCGCGGTAGCGGGAACAGGTTTCGAGCAGTCGTTCGTGCGGGCCGTCGGCGATGATGCGGCCCTCGTCGAGCACGGCCACCCGGTCGGCCCAGGCGGCGGTCGAGGGGCGGTGGGCCACCAGCAGCACCGTCGCCCCCGCGAGCGCGGCGTGCAGGCGGGCCTGGACCACCTCCTCGGTGCTGACGTCGAGCGCGGAGAGCGGATCGTCGAGGACGACGAGGTGCCCGCCCGCGTGCCGCTGCCGGTTCAGCACCGCGCGGGCCAGGGCCAGGCGTTGCCGCTGGCCGCCGGACAGGCTCAGGCCCTGTTCGCCGATGCGGGTGCGCAGGCCCCACGGCAGTTCGTCGACGAATTCGGTGGCGCAGGCGACGTCGAGGGCCGCGCGGATCTGCTCGACCGTGGCGTCGGGGTAGCCGAGGGTGATGTTCTCGCGCACGCTGGCCGAGAACAGCACCGGATCCTCGAAGGCCACCGACACCGCCGTGCGCAGTTCGGCGAGCGACACGTCGCGCACGTCCACGCCGTCGACGGTGACCGTGCCCGCGCTCACGTCGAACAGGCGCGGCACCAGGCCGAGCAGCGCGGATTTACCGCTGCCGGTGGCGCCGACGATCGCGACCGTCTCGCCGGGCCGGATCCGCAGCGAAACGTCGTGCAGCAGATCGCGTTCGGCGTCGGGGAAGCGGAAACGCACGTTGTCGAACCGCAATTCGCCGCGCAGCGGGCGGGGCAACGGCACCGGCGTCTCCGGATCGGTGATGGTGACCGGGGTGTCTAAAATCTCCCAGTAGCGTTCGGCGGCGGTGCGGGCGTGGTTCAGTTCGGCCAGCAGGAAGCCCAAGCCCATGATCGGCCATTGCAGGAAGGTGGCCAGCGTGATGCCCGCGACGAGCGTGCCCAGCGTCATCGCCTGATGCACCAGCAGATAGCCGCCGATCGCCAGCGCGGCCGCGATGCCCAGGCCGGACAGCACGTTCAGCGCGGTCCACAGCCGCGCGGCGAGCCGGACCTTGTCCATCTCGAGGCGGCGCAACTCCAGCGCCTCGCGCCGGAACCGCCGCCCGAACCACAGACCCCGGCCGAACGCCTTGAGTACCCGGATGCCCTGCGCGGACTCCTCCACGGTCGTCGCGAGATCGCCCGACTGGTCCTGGGCCCGCCGCGAGGCGCGGCCGTACTCCTGCTCGAAGCGCAGCGACAGCAGCACCAGCGGCACGCCGATGGCGGCCTGCACCAGACCGATCTGCCAGCTGTAGGCGAACAGCACCCCGAGCCCGATGCCGAGCCCCATGATCAACGACAGCAGCGACGGGGCCACGAACGCGAAATACCTTCGCAGCGTGGACATGTCGGTGATGGCGCGCGAGGTCAGCTGTCCGGACTCCATCCCGTCGTGCGCGCCCACGGACAGGATCTGCAACCGCCGGAACAGCGACGCGCGCAACGAGACCTCGAGCAGCGCGGCCGGGCGGGCGATGATCCAGCGCCGGGTCCACGCCGTCCAGGTGGTGAGGACGCTGAGCGCGATCAACCAGCCGATCGGCGCCCAGATGCCGTCGAAATCGCGGTGGGCCACCGGTCCGTCGACGATGTGCCCGGTGATCACGGGCAGCAGGATGTCACCGAGCATCCCGAGCGTGGACAGCACCGCGCTGATGGCCAAAGGCCAACGGTACCAACGGATATCGGGCCACATCCGCCGCAGCGGACCCGTCGGCGCGGGATCGATCGGCGCGCCGGGCCGGGTACAGTCGGCCTCCGAATCGGATGCGGCGCCCGCCAGGGCGACAGACATGAGTGTTCCCCCTCGGTTGTTCGCGGAATGAGTCCAGGCTGCCAGCTGTCCCGGTTTCCGCCAACCGGTTTTCCGGCTCGCCGGGGATCCGCGCGGCAGTACACTGCCCGGATGCTGATCGTCGCCGGGCATCTTCGCGTCCTCGATACACTGCGCGGATGCTGATCGTCGCCGGGCGTCTTCGCGTCCTCGACCGGGAGCGGTATCTCGAGATGTGCCACGAGGTGGTGGCCGCCGCGCGGGCCGCGGACGGCTGCCTGGATTACGCGCTCGGCGCGGATCTGCTCGAGGCGGATCGGGTGAACGTCTACGAGCGCTGGACCGGCCGCGCCGCGCTGGACGCGTTCCGGGAGGGACCGGGTGAGTTCTTCGTGGCCCGGATCGTCTCGGCGGACGTGCGCGAATTCGACTGCCCGGAGTGAGGTTCGCGCCCGGTACCCGGGTCAGAGCCAGGCGGGCAGCGGCGGCAGGTCGCCGGTCAGATCGCCCCCGTCGGAGCGGCCGATCAGCCAGGCCAGCACGCTCGCGGCCGGACCGCTGATCTCGGTCGCCGGGGCCGTGCCGACGGTCGCGGTGAAGCCGGTGTCGGTGGTCCGGACCGTGAAACTCGCCGGGGCGGGATGGGCCGGATCCGAGGTCATGGGTTTGGCGTCGGCGGGGCGGGTGTTCTCGGTCGCGTGGTCGAGGCCCGCGGTGACCTCGGTGAGCATGCGGGCGACGAAGGGGGCGGGCCAGTCCGCCGGGCCGTAGCCGATGGCGAGGTCGACGTGGTGAATCTCGATCTCGCGCAGGCGAAGCCACGGGATCGTGGCGGCGGGCAGCTGTTTGCCGGTGCGGGCGCGCACGAGTGCCGACCAGCGGTCGGCGGGCATGGCGCGGGCCAGGGCGAGCCAGCGGTCGGCGGTGACGCGCAGGTCGTCGAGCTGTTCGGCGAGCGGGCGGGGCGCGCCCGCCTCGATATCGGAGTCGCGCAGGAATTGGCTCGCGTACTGCGGGGTCTCGATGCCGGTGCGGGCCCACAGCAGCAGATTCAGCAGGCCGTCGGCGTTGCGGGACAGATGGGCGAGCACATGGCCGCGGGTCCAGCCGGGCAGCAGGGAGGGTTCGGGCACGTCGGCGTCGGTGAGCGCGGCCACCGCGTCGGTCAGGCATTGCGTCGCCGCCGCGACGGTATCGAGCAGGTCGTCCGGCGTGTCGCTGGTCACGGATGTCGAGATTACCCACGGGCACGGCGGCGGTCGCCACGGACTCTCAGGTTTTTCCGATCTTCGCCACGGACCCCTGCCAGCCGCGGCGCCCATCGTGGGGATATGAGCACGGTTATCGAAGTTGTCGTCCTGTCCCTGGTGCTGGCGGTGTTCGCCGCCATGGCCGCCTCCGAGGCGCTCGCGTCCGCCGCGCCGAAGTCATTGGTGGCGGTGCGGATTCGGCGTCGTTGAGCGCGCGGTCGGCGACCCAGATCTGCACGGCCAGCGCGATCAGCCACAGCGACATCGCGCCGACCTGGATGCGCTGGGCGACGCCGAGCGCGTAGTTGCCGGGCAGGTTGTCGGCGATGAGCAGCCACGCGGTGACCGCCGAACCCAGCAGGAGAATCCACAGACCCGAATGCCGCAGGATCGGCCAGCGCCGGTAGCGGAACGCCGCCACGCTGAATCCGATCATCGCGACGAAGATCGACGTCACGGCCAACGTACTGGTCAGGGCGTGGACCTGATGCAGCTGCGGGAACAGCCCACTGTCCCCGCCGCAGTTCGAGCACGGCCGCAGCGGCCACTGCGCGTCGGCGATCGTCGCGGCCCCGAAGCAGCCCAGCGCCACCCAGCCCACGGTGGACAGCGGACGCCGGGAGAACGCGAACAGGCCCCCGATCGCCGCGAGCAGCGCCAGCGTCCCGCTGACCGTGTCGGCGACGGAGAACACCCAGCGATACGGGCGGCCCTCGGCGTCGAGTTCGCTCAAAAACGACGTGACCGGATCCAGCCCCAGCGGCAACACGAACTCCAGCACCCAGGACGAGTAGCAGATCCCGGCCAGGGCGATCGCGGCCGCGACGCACCAGCGCAGGAGCCGCGGGCGGTCGCGATCCGGCGGCGGACGCTGCAGGACCGCCACACTCGCGCCGTGGTACTCGCTCGACGTCATTGCCCTCGTCCCTGAGGCGTCGCGGCGACCGACCCGAGACTGGTCGGCCCGTTTCCTCCCTTTCCATCATGGCCTATCGGCCCGGCATCACCGCCTGTACCCGATCGGCCGCGTCGGACGCGTTCTCGTGCTCCCACACCCGGACGACCACCCAGCCCGCGGCCGTGAGCCGCGCGTCGGTGTCGCGGTCGCGGGCCACATTCCCGGCCAGCTTCTCGGCCCACCACTCGGCGTTGTTCTTCGGCCGGGTCGCGTGCCGCGGGCAGCTGTGCCAAAAACAGCCGTCCACGTAGACGGCCACCTTGCGGCGCGGGAAGACCAGGTCGGCGCGGCGGCGCAGGCCGGGCAGCGGCGCCCGGTCGACGAAGAAGCGCAGGCCGCGGCGGTGTAACTCCTTGCGCAGCGCGGTTTCCGGGGCGGTGCCCACCCGGCGTTGCCGCGACATCCGAGCGCTGGTCGCCGCGTCGGTGGCCGGTCGTCCGGGGCTCATACACGTCCTGGGGTCGAGATCGGGCGAGGCTCAGGCGGCCTCCTGCGGAAAGCCTCCCATCCGCAGCAGATGATTCTCCACGTCGGTGAGGAACCCGGGCGGGAAGCGCAGGCTGCCCCGGGCCGCCCGGCGCAGGAATCCGGCGGTGGCCCGCGCCGACAGCAGGCGGGCGTCGTCGAGGAACCAGCGCAGATCCTCGTACGGCTCGTGCACCGGCCAGGTCGAGACGGGTACGCGATACGCCTGCCCGCCGCGGCCCCAGGCGGCGGTGGGCCAGGGCCCGGACAGGGGCAGCTCGTCGGGCAGCGGATCGTCGGCGGGCGCGGCCAACCGGCCGCCCACCCAGGACGCCATCCGCACGCTCACCGCGTTGCCCACCAGTTTCCAGCGGTGCCCGGGCCGCACGCCCGCCGCGCGCACCGCCGGTTCGGTCCAGTCCCGGGAAAAGCCTTGCAGCCGTTCGGCATCGGTGATGCCCGGGGTGACGATCTCGCCGGAGGGCAGGCGCACCGCGGGCGGGCTCGCGATGCCCAGCCCGGATCCGCCCTTGAGCGTGGGCACCGCGTTGACCGCCCAGCCCAGCCCGCGCACGCCCTCGGTCCAGTAGAACCCGCACGGATCGACGCCGGGATCGCCGACCGCGCGCGGCCCGGCGTCGGGACCGAACAGCACCGGGCGCGGGTCCTCGGTGCGCGAGGCCAGCATCAGCACCCGCTGCCGCCGCTGCGGCAGGCCGAACGCGCGCGCGTCGACGACCCGATAGGCCCAGGTGTATCCGAGCTCCTCGAGCGCGGTGGTGATGTGCCGCATGGCCTGCCCGCGACCCAGTTGCAGCATGAACGGCACGTTCTCGATCAGCAGCCAGCGCGGACCCCGGCGGCGGCGCACCAGCCGGAACACCTCGTCCACCAAACCGGAACGGGCGCCGGTGATTCCGGCGGTCCGCCCGGCCTGGGACAGATCCTGGCAGGGGAATCCGGCCGCGACGAGTTCGGTGCCCGACGGCAGCGCCCGTAATCGGGTGACGTCGCTGTGCAATTCGACCTCGGGGAAGCGCGCCCCGAGCACGGCCCGCGCGCCGAGGTCGATCTCGCACAGCAATTCGGTCGACCAGCCGTGCGCGGACAGCCCGAGCTCGAGACCGCCGATCCCGGCGAACAGCCCGACCATCCGCGCGCCCGTCACGCCTGTCCTTTCGCCCGAGTCCGAAGGGCGCCCGCGACGCCCGCGCAAGCACGTTACTCGAGCCGGTGGCCGCCGGTGGCGATCGACACCGGGACTTTCCGCGAAAACGACTGTCCCCCATCGGATTCGACCGAGGGGGGACAGTGGTGAGGCGCGCCCGGAGAGACTCGAACTCCCAACCTTCTGATCCGTAGTCAGATGCTCTATCCGTTGAGCTACGGGCGCAAGATCAATGTTCAGTTGTGTGGCGGAGGCGAGAGGATTTGAACCTCCGGTCCCCGTGAAGGGACAACTCATTAGCAGTGAGTCCCATTCGGCCGCTCTGGCACGCCTCCTGGAGCCTTCTCGTCGAGGGCCCGGTCCTTTCGAACCGCCGAGACGCAAGAGTACAGATCGACCGCTCAACAAGCAAAACGGCTGGTCATCGCAGGTGGCTGTCGAACCAGTCGAAGATGCGCGTGCGCGCGTCGATCGCGGTGCCGTCGTCGTCGGCGTGCGCCTCGAGATTCGGTTCGTCGGCGCGGTGGTGCAGGCCCGGATAGGTGACCACGAGGGTGGCGACCGCCGCGCTGCCCGCGGCGTCCCGCAGGCTCTCGACCTCCTCCGGCGGCGTGGCGGCGTCCGACTCGCCGTAGAGCCCGAGCCAGGGCGCTTGCAGCCGCGGCGCGGCGCGCACGAGCGCGGTGGCCTGGTCGGTCAGCGGTTCGGCGATGCCGGGCGCGGCCACGCTCACCGCGGCGCCGATCCGGCGGTCGGTCGCCACCAGCAGGGCGGCCGTTCCGGCGGAGTCGAAACCGAGCACGCCCACGCAGTCGGCGATCACGCCGCGGCGGATCAGCCAGTCGAAACAGGCGTCGAAATCGTCGAACAGTTCGTCGCCGAACACCTTCTCGGCGGTCTGGCCGTCGCGGTGGAACAGATTGGGTGCCACCACGATCCAGCCCTCCCCCGCGAGCGCCCGCATGAAGGCCAGCAATGCGTCGGCGAACTCCCGGGATTCGTGCAGGACGACGATGCCGCCGCGCGCGGGACCGTCCGGTTCGTGCACGGTGATGGGGACCGAAGCCGGTGCCGCGGCGGAACGCACCGGCGCGTGATCTCGGTAGAGGCCCGACATGCGTTCAGGGTAGTTCGCCTTCATAAATTTCGGGAGAAGTCGCATGTGAGGGGTGGTCCACGGAAAATTTCCGGCGGCGACCACACTCTGATCCGGTTCCTCCGGCACGTTCTAGGGTGGTTGCTGTGACCGCTCGTATCCGCCCGGACCTCGACTCGATTCCGGCATACACCCCCGGCCGGAGCAATCCCGGCGCGGTGAAACTGGCCAGCAACGAGACCACCCTGGGCCCGTTGCCGACCGTCGTGAAGGCCATCGCCGAGGCCGCCGAGACCGCCAACCGGTACCCGGACAACATGGCGAGCGAACTTCGCGCGGCCGTCGCGGCGTTCCACGGGGTCGAGGTCGCGAATGTCGCCGTCGGCTGCGGGAGTGTGGCGTTGTGCCAGGAGCTGGTGCAGATCACCTGCGCGGCACCGACGGACGAGGTGTTGTTCGCGTGGCGGTCGTTCGAGGCGTATCCGATCGTCACCCAGGTCGGCAACGCGCGCGCGATCCAGGTGCCGCTCACCGAGGGGTACGCGCACGACTTCGAGGCGATGGCCGCCGCGATCACCGAGCGCACCAAGTTGATCTTCGTCTGCAATCCGAACAATCCGACCGGCACGGCCTACGGGCGCGCGGAGCTGGAGCGGTTCCTGGACGCGGTGGCCGATCACATCCTGGTGGTGCTGGACGAGGCGTACTACGAGTACCTGCGCGTGGACGATCACCCCGACGGCGTGGAGATCGGCCGGACGCGGCCGAATGTGCTTGTGCTGCGGACGTTCTCGAAGGCGTACGGGCTGGCCGGGCTGCGCGTGGGATATGCCGTGGGCGATCCCGAGGTGATCACGGCGCTGTTGAAGGTGCACATCCCGTTCAGCGTGAACCGGCTCGCGCAGGCCGCGGCCATCGCCTCGCTCGAGGCCCGGCACGAACTGCTCGACCGCACCGATCACGTGGTCGCCGAGCGGGATCGGATGCGAACGGCGCTGATCGCGGCCGGGTACACCGTGCCGCCGAGCGAGGCGAATTTCCTCTGGCTACCGCTGGGCGAGCGCAGCGCCGACTTCGGTGAGGCGAGCGCGAGCGCGGGAGTTCTGGTGCGGCCCTACGGCATCGACGGGGTGCGGGTGACCGCGGGCGATCCGCACGAGAACGATCTGTTCCTCGCCTTCGCCACCGATCCGGACGTCCTCGCCCGGTTCCTGGGCTGAGTCAGCCCACGCCGAGCGCGGCGGCGAGGGTGGGCCACGCCTTGGGCAGGTCGCCCGCCCAGTAGGGCCAGGAGTGCGTGCCCACGGGCCGGAAGTCGACGGTCGCCGGGATCCGCATCCGGTCGAGCCGATCGGCCAGGGCCATCGTGCACGCGTTGGCCGCGGCCTCGAGCGGCCCGCCGAAGACGACCGAGGTCTGCGAATCCGGATTGCCCGGACCGTCGAACGGGCCCGGGAGGCCGCTGCCCGAGGACAGGTAGATCGCGGTGCCGCGCAGGCCGTCGGCGTGCATCATGACGTCGTGCGCGAGCCAGTCCGGGTCCTCCTGGTCGCCGAACATGTTGTCGGGATCGCCGCCGTAGGTGCGGACCACCGCGCGGGCCTGGGCCTGGCCGATATCGGAACCCATGGCGTAGCAACCACTGTGGGCCGCGACCGCGCGATAGGTGCCCGGGCTGCGCATGGCGAGCATCATGGCCGCCTCGGCGCCCATGGAGACGCCCTCGACGGCGTCGCGGCCGTCGCCGTCGAAGGCGCGGTCGATCAGCGGGGGCAGTTCGCGGGTGAGAAAGGTCTCCCATTTGTTGTTGCCCAGCACCGGATCCGGGCGCTGCCAGTCGGTGTAGTACCCGGCCGGGCCGCCGACGGCGAAGACGACGTTGATCGGCTTGTCGGCGAAGAAGTTCAGCGCGCCGCCGCGTTCGATCCAGTTGTTACTGTCGGCCGGGGCGCTGCGGCCGTCGAGCATGTAGAGGGTGGGGCGGGGGTGGCTCTGGTCGGCGGGCAGCAGCACCCGCACCTCGACGGTGCGTTCCATCGCCGGGGACTTCACGAAGACGCGCAGCTCGCGATCGGTGAGGGATTCGATGTGGTCGATGGTCGCGACGGCCGGGGGCGGGGTGTCGGTGCGCGGCGCCGGGCTGTCCGCGGAGCCGGAGTTGACGGGCGGCGAATCAGGGGCGGCGACGGCCGGTACCGAATGAACGGCAGCACCCAGAAGTGCGGCACTGGCGAGGGCGCCCGACAGCCGACGCCGGAACCGGCGACGAACCATATGTCCCATCCTGCCAGAGGCCCGCGGACGCGTCGACGCAGGTCATGATCGAGTCGCGGGGAAAGTGAGCGGCGCCACCCGGTTTCGATAGGGGTCAGTCGGACAGCGGCGCGCCCCAGCGCCGTTCGACGTCACCGAAGCGCCACACCGCCACGGCCGTGGCCCAGGTGAGCCCGAACAGTCCGACGATGATGAACCCGAGCGCGCCCAGATCCAGATTCGCGATCCAGGCGACCACACCGGTCTCCGCGCCGGTCCGCTCGACCAGCAACGAGATCAGCTCCTGTCCCCCCACCAGCAGCGCCACCGCCACCGACAGCCCCGTGATCACCAGGTTGTAGTAGATCTTGCGAATGGGCCGGGTGAACGCCCAGCCGTAGGCGTAGCTCATGAACGACCCGTCCAGCGAGTCGAACAGCGACATGCCCGCCGAAAACAGCACGGGCAGAACGAGAATCGCGTACCAGGGGAGGCCGGTGGCCGCCGCCCCGCCCGCGATCACGAGGAGGCCGACCTCGGTGACGGTGTCGAAGCCGAGGCCGAACAGCAGGCCGACGGGGAACATGTGCCAGGGACGGCGGACGGTGCGCATGGCCGGTGCGAGGACGCGCGCCAGCACTCCCCTGGGCTCCAGGGCCTTCTCCAGCTCGGTCTCGTTCACCTCGCCCTTGCGCATGCGCCGGAAGACGCTCCAAATGCCCAGCAGGGACACCAGATTCAGCAGGCCGATGAGAATCAGGAACGTGCCCGAGACGCTGGTACCCCAGGTACCGGTCCACTTCTGCAACGCGGAGTTGTCGTCCTGGAGGTTGGACGCCAGCGCCCGGACTCCCAGCGCCAGCAGCGCGACGAGCGCGAACACGACCGACGAATGGCCCAGCGAGAACCAGAACCCCACCGACTGGATTCGTCGAGACCCCTTCTCCGCCACCAGTTTTCGCGTCACATTGTCGATCGCGACAATATGGTCCGCATCGAACGCATGCCGCATCCCCAAGGTATAGGCGGTAACCCCCAACCCCACCCCGTACACGGCCCCGTTCACCAGATGATGCCCCGGCACGACGAGCAGCAGCAACGTCCCCCACCCGAGCACATGCAGCCCCACCACGACAACAACCATCCCGACAACGCCGCGCACACGCACCCCATTTCCGCAGGTCCAGCCGGTCAATCGTACAGGTTGAGCGAGTTCTGTCCCGCCCCGTCCACCCTGCCCCTTGCGCACCGGGTGCCTGTCGCCAGTAGGCTTTAGGTCGCTTCGCCGGTGTGGCGGGGTGAGGTGGGTTGCCCGAGCGGCCTAAGGGAACGGTCTTGAAAACCGTCGTGGTTCACGCCACCGTGGGTTCAAATCCCACACCCACCGCTGGTGCGACGGCGCCCCCTGGGTACTCATGGATGTCGCAGGGATTTTGAGGTAAGCGTGCCATTTTCCATCGGTCAAATTCTCCGGGTGTGGGGCGAACCGACCGTTTCGGTTCCGGCCTCCGTCGACCAAATCGAGAAATTCTCGCCGGACGTGCCGGGGTTTCTCGTCGATGTCTGGCAGGAGGTGGGGTTTTCCGGATTCATGGATGGGTTGTTGTGGTTGTGTGATCCGGAGGCTTGGCAGCCTGCGGTGGATGCTTGGGTTTCGAAGTTGGAGTTGCCGTTCGGGGACGATCGGTGGATCGCGGTTACGCGGAGTGCGTTCGGGGAGATGTCGTTGTGGGGGAGGCGGACCGGGATGAGTCTTACGGTGGTGCCGTATTCGGGGTGGATTCTTCCGTTCGATGGGTCCGGTGAGATGTCCAGTGCCTTCGATCGGGACAATCAGGTGTACTCGGCGTTGGCCGCGGCCAATCGGGAGACTCTGGATCTCCTGGGCGATGACGGGAAGCCGTTGTTCGGGCGGGTGCTGGCCGCGTTGGGACCGGTTGGTCCGGAGACGATGTACGGGTTTGTTCCGGCGCCGGCTCTGGGCGGGGCGTTGCTGCCCGAGAACGTCGAGATCGTCGACGCCGAGGTGCACATGCAGATATTGAGCCAAGTCACGCCGCGAACGATCATGGCGGACAATCCGTATCTCTGATACGCGGCGAGGACCGCTACCAACTCCCCGTCAGTCCATACGTAGTCAAAATGCTCTGCAACGCCGGATTCAACTAAGGCGGAAGGATTTCCGTCCCCTTGTCGGCCCTGGTGACCAATGCCCGAGGCGCGCGGGTCGTGCGCCGCAACCAAATCGCCCAGCAGTCCCAATCGCTGCCATGCCGGGAGCCGTAGATTATGCCGTGGGCCAGGGATTGGTCGTCCAGGGTCAGGTGCCAGAGGCGGGTGGCTATGGCTGTGGTGAGGTCTCGGTTGGGGCTGCGGAGTTCGGAGACGGTTATTTCGGTGATGGATGGGGGGAGGTTGGTGGGGGCGTAGGTGGTGAGGGCGGTGAGGCTGGTGGCGGCTTCTATGTCTATGAACCAGCCCTTGGTGGGGAGGGTGAGGCGGTAGAGGAGATAGTCGGTCAGCCAGGTGAGGTCTATTTCTCGGGGGGCGCGGTGGCCGGCGGCTTGCCATTCCTCGCGGATGAGGGTTTCGAGTTCGTCGTGGGGGGTGACGTCGTCGAAATAGGTTGCGGCGGAACGGGGGAGCTTGGGTTTGAGGGGGGCGAGGAGTTCGCCGTAGGCGCCTTCGGGGGTGGTGGCGGCGTAGACGGTGCGTTGGCCCGCTACGTCGAATCGGTTCCAGAGGGCGTGGGTCGCCGTCTCGGACAGCGGGCGGAGTAGGGGGTTGAGGGGCCCGTAGACCGGTTTCGAGAGGCGGTAGACGGTGCGGCCCGCGGCGGGGATGAGGGCGAAACCGGTTTTCGAGCAGGTGCGCGGCGCTTCTGATCGGCGGATTTCGCGGATCGACACGAACGACTCCCCCTCACCACGGACCGAACCTATGGAAGAGTCCAGCGTAGTGGATGGGGGGAAACCGTTTTCGTCGGTCAGGCGGTCGAACCCTCGACGAAGGTCACGGCCGCGGCGATCACGTCGGCGAACCGGTCCTCGCGGATGGCGACCGCCGGGGACTCCTCACCCAGACGCGGGTTGGCGCCGATGAACCACGAGCGGGCCACATCGGGACTTTCGTTGTCCGCCAGCAGAATCCAACAGCGATGCGCGACCTGGAGGCGGGCCAAGGCGGCGTCGCGCGGGCGGGGGCCGCCGATCTGTGCCCATTTGTGCGGGAGCTTGCGATCGCGTACCCCGGCTATGAGCGCTACCAGCGTCGGACCCAACTGCTGCACCAACTGCCGGGCCAGCTCGGCGGGCGGCAGCCGGGACGTCTCGAGATGACTGGAGATCACTCCGTGGGGCACGGTCATTCGATCCCACATCCTTCGAAACGAGGGGGCGTTCTCGTCCAGCTTAGACGGCAATGCCACCGAAATGCAACCCTGGTGCTACCGTAACAACCCGGAAGCGGCGAGGGGGAATACCGATGTGGCGTGAGCAGAGCAGGAATCGTTCGACCGGCCTGCGCGCCCCCGCCTCCCCGCCCGCCGACTCGGACGCGCTCGACATCAGCCTGCACTACCTGGGCTTCTACCGCGACGAATACGAACGCTCGCGGGTGGTGGTGAAGGCCCGCGCCAAGCGGGTCGTGGTGTGGACGGCCACCGCCAACGGGCTCATCGCCGTGCTCGGCACCGCGGTCGCGGTCTTCGACGCGCCCTGGATCGGGCTGCTCAGCACCGCGCTGGCGGCGTCGATCGGGGTCATCACCGCGTGGGACGGGTTGTATCGGCATCGGGAGATGTGGGTGCAGCGCAGCGTGATCCTCGGTCAGTTGCAGGCGCTGTTGCGCAATGTCGAATTGCGGCGGGCCCAGCACGAGGACCGCGACGCCCTCGCTCGCGAGACGATGCTGCACCTGAACACGATCCTGGCGGAGGATCTGGAGGCCTGGACGACCCTGCGCCGCACCCAGCCCGCGGCGCACGAGCGCGAGGATACGAGCGACTGACCGCCTACTTCGGGGCGACCAGTTCCAGGGCGATGTTGTCCGGATCGCGGAACTCCAGGATGTAGCTGACGCCGATGTCCTTGATGTCCTCGTGCACCACCCCGCAGGCGTCCAGATGTGCTGCGGCGGAACGCAATTCGTCGACCGAGCCGACGGCGAAGGCGAGGTGGTCGAGGCCGACGCGGTTCTCGTCGAAACGGTCGGTGGCGGCGGGGCGCAGGCCGAGCAGGCCCTGGGGCATGCGGTAGATGACGCCGCCGTACAGGAAGGACAGGAACTCGCGGGTCCGCTCGTCGGCGTCGGCGGGGACCTCCACGGCGACCGGCCAGCCGAAGACCCGCTCGTAGAAGGCGCGGGAGCGGTCGATATCGGTGACGGTCAGGCGGAGGTGGGCGATGGACGAGACGGCGATCGGCATGACGCTCATGCTGGCACACCGGGCGCGCGGTCGGTCAGGGCGCGGGCCCGGACGCGTTGCAGCACCGCGAAACCCAGTGTTACGTCCGGATTGTCGTTGAGCACCTCCCCGTACAGCTCGGTCCAGGAGTGGAAGGAGTAGCGGGGGTTGGTGCAGGTGCGTTCGCGGGCGACGATGACCTCGGCGGGAAGGCCGAGGGCGGACAGGTAGGTGGCGAGGGACAGGGAGCGGGGCAGGCAGAGGGCGTCGGGGTGGGTCACGCGCAGGGTCAGTTGGCTGTAGAGGACCTCGCGGCGGGCCAGGCGGATCGCCACCGCCGGGGCGAGGTGGGTCAGGGGACGCGGGCCCGGACTCAGGTCGCGCAGGTGGTGGTGGGCGGGGCCCCAGCCGCGAGTGCGGAGCAGGCGCAGCGCGGTCCAGGTGTGGTGAACGGCGTAGGCGCGCAGGCGGATCGGCGGCCGGGGCGGGGCGGGGACGCCGTCGATATCGGTGAGCATGGCCTCGAGGCGGTCGGCGAGGGTGGTCATCGCGGGGCGTCCGTGGGGGCGAGCAGGTGATGCGCGGCGAGTTGATCGGTCAGTTGCGCCAGGCCCGCGCGCAGGACGCCGGGTTCGGCGTCGATGAGTTCGGCGAGTTCGCGCACGGCCTCGTCGAGGGTGTCGCAGCGCTGGGCGACGCCGAGCATGAGGGTCGCGGTGGGATTGAGGCGGAAGTACTCGCCCGCCCGGGTGTCCATGACGATGCCGACGCCGTCGGTGGTGTCCAGGACGGCGTCGTCGCCGAGTCGCAGCAGAGGCACGGGGATCAGCTCCTCACGGGGGTGCGGTGTTCGAGGCCACGCAGGAACAGTTCCGTCATGGCCGTGTAGACGAGGGTTTCGGCGTTGCGGCGCAACAGCATCGGATCGGCCAGGACCGCCGCCAGCCGCCGCGGGTCCACGATGTTCAGCCGGGCCAGCAGCGCGTCGGGGCCGAGGAGGTCGGCGAGTACGGCGGGGTGGTTCATGCAGAAGGACTCGTGCGGGGAATCCGGCCACATCCGGCCGTGCCGTCGCCAGATCACCGGGGGCAACCGGTCCTGGAGCAGCAGCCGCAGCACGGGTTTGCCGATGGTCCGGCCGCCGTGGGCGACGCAGCGGTACGCCACCGGCATTCCGGTCAGGAGTTCGTAGAGTTCCCGGTCGGCCATGGGCGAACAGAACGAGACGCCGTGCGGCCAGGACAGGGCGAGGTCGGTGGTCTGTTCCTCGGGGACGAATTCGGGATCGGGGAATTCGAACGGCGGATCCGGCGCGGGCACGAGAAAGTCTGTGTGATGGGCGTTTTCGCCGATCGGCGCGTTCTCGGTGACCAGCGAATACGAGCCGCGCACGCTCGCGATCAGGCTCGACGTGCGCCAGCGGGAGGACAGCAGTCCGCGCAGCATGAGCAGCTTCTCCGACCGGCTCACCCGCCCGGTCAGCACGTCGCGCACGCCGTAGCGCAGCAGCGGGCCGAACAGCAGATCGCCGTCGCGGCCCCAGGTCAGCAGCCCGACGCCGTCCTCGGCGACCCGCCGCACGGCCTGCTCCAGCCAGCGGAAACCGGTGTGGTTGTAGGGGTGGGCGAAGCGCCAGCGCGGATCCAGATAGCCGGGACCGATATCGGTGGGGATGGGTGTGAACGGAATGGACAGGTGCCCGGCGACCGCACGCGCGTAACCGGATTCGTCGGCGAGCGGGTCGGGGGTGTCGAGGTGATACGCGGTGACGTCGGCGCCCGCGCTCACCAGGGCGGCGGCCACGGCGGCCGAATCCAGTCCGCCGCTCAGCAGCAGGCCGACGCGGCCGCTGTCGGCGTAGGGGCGGCACGCGCCCAGCAGCAGTTCCCAGGCGCGGTCGGCGTAGTCGCGCATGGTGCTGCCGCGCGGCAGCGGCGCCGGTTCGATCCGGTCGTAGCGCACGGTTCGGGCCGTGTGGCCGTCGAAGATCAGCAGGTGCCCGGGCCGGAGCCAGCCCAGCCCGCGATAGGCGAAGACGCTGTCGCCCCGGCAGATTCGGCGCAGAGTGTCGCGGTCGAGCGCGTCGAGGGCGTCGGGCACGAGATCGGCGGGGTCGCTGGACCATTCGAGGGTGTTCCCGGACTGCCGATAGAACAGGGTGTCCCGGGTGAACAGGCTGCGGAACAGATAGACCCGGTCGGCGGCGACCAGACAGCCGACGAGATCGCCGGGCACCTCGGCCAGTCGGGCGTGCGCGCCGGTGCGCAGCGCGAAGGAGATTCGATCGATCAGATCGTCGTCCGATGATCGGCGGAGAATACCGCCCAGTGCGAAATAGGTGTGCCGCGGCGGGGGCTCGGGTACCGCGCAGCCCGGCCGCAGCCATTGTCGCAGGTACGCGGGACTCGCGGGAATTGCCCGCTCGGGAAATGCGATATAGGGAATGTGCGCGAAATCAATGGGCGCTCCCCGATGCGGAAGCGTCACCCGGCCCGCGCAGCCGACCCGATCCGCCGAAAACAATTCACGCATAATGCGCGGCCACCTCTCGTTCACCGAATATTCGGCGGACCCTCCCTCCGGGGAGTTGCCGGACACACACCGGAGGGAGGGGTTCCCGGATTACAGGATGTTGCCCTTACCCAGCAGGTCGTGCGGACCGTGGGTCAGGGCCGCGGTGTGCTCCTCGATGCTGCCGAGGCGGATCACCTCGGGCTCGATGTAGGACATCTTCGGCATTTCATTTCACCTCCTTCGTATTTTCGTCTCTCGTCGACGAGACGTGTTCGAACGCCGCGATAATCCGACCGATGAGTATTTGTTTCCCATAATTCGGGGACTCGATCGCGTGCGTCGAGAAGTGTGAGTGTCGGTCCGGCATGAAATCCGACAGATCTCTACGGTAGCTCCGCGAAGGGCACACCGTCGACGGTTTCGGGCAATTTTCTGTCCCGAATATTGTGTTCGCGGTCGAATAATCGACCTAGCGTCCGCTTGAATCGTTCACTGAAGTCATTGTTTCCGCTTGGACAAATTCCATCGCGTAATTACGAGCGGTTGTTGATCTCCTTGTCCACCCGCTCGAAGACCTCGCCGATCACCGTCAGTTCCTCCGGTGTCAGCAGATCGATGAAATCGCGGCGAACCGCGGTGACGTGTCCGGGCGCGGCGGCGCGCAGGCGGCGCATGCCCTCCTCGGTCAGGTGCGCGCGCACGCCGCGGCCGTCCTCCTCGGCGCTGGTCCGGCGGACCAGGTCCTGTTCCTCCATGCGGCGGATCTGGTGGGTCAGGCGGCTGCGGGAGGACAGCACGCCGTCGGCGAGGTCGCTCATGCGCAGCGAGCGGTCGGGGGATTCGGACAGGAGGACGAGGATGCGGTACTCCGGCAGGGTCAGGTCGCTGTCGCGCTGGAGTTGCCGGTTCAGTTCGGACATCAGGCGCTGGTGGCCGTCCATGTAGGCGCGCCAGGCGCGTTGCTGGGCCGCGGTCAGCCATCTGGTGGCCGGGGCCTGGCGACCGCTCGGTTCGTCTGGCATAGCGACATTCTAGAAGTGGATAAAAGGGAAGATCACCGCTTGCTGGACAGCAGCGTGCGATCGAGGGCCGCGACCGTGGCGCAACCGGACAGGCCCATGGTCGCGTCGAAATCGGCGAGCAGCAGACGCAGGGCGTGCCGGACCCCGTCGCGACCCGCCACCCCCAGGGCGTAAGCCCAGGGACGGCCGTAGAGAACGGCTTTCGCGCCGAGGGCGAGCGCGACCATGACGTCGGAGCCGGTGCGGATGCCCGAATCGAACAGGACGTCGGCGCGATCGCCGACGGTGGCCACGATGGCGGGCAGGGCGTCGAGCGCGGCGATCGCGCCGTCGACCTGACGGCCGCCGTGATTGCTCACCACCACCGCGTCGGCGCCCGCGTCGACGACCGCGCGGGCGTCGTCGGGGTGCAGCACACCCTTCACCGCGATCGGAAGATCGGTCCACTCCCGCAGTTTCGCGATATCGGCCGGGCGCAGGGTGTGGTTGCCGAACAGGCCGATCCAGGTGAGGACGGCCATCCGCAGGGCCTCCTCGCTCTCCTCGGGCGCGGTCGCGAGTTTGGCGCGGAAGACCGGATCGGACAGGTAGTTCGCCAATCCCTCGCCCCGCAGGAACGGCAGATGTCCGAGTTCGAGATCGCGTGGCCGCCAGCCAATGCCGGGCGTGTCGGCGGTGACGACGAGGGCCCGGGCGCCCGCCTTCACCGCGCGGTCGACGAACGAGCGGGCCAACTCGTGATCGCCCGGCCAGTACAGCTGATACCACCAGGCCCCGGCCGCCGCGCCCGCCTCCTCGATCGTCGACGACGCGGCGGTCGACAGGACCATGCCGATGCCCAGTTCCCGGGTCACCTCCGCGACCACGGTCTCGCCGCGCTCGTGCAACAGGCCGAGCACGCCGATCGGCGCGGTCAGCACCGGAGCGGCCAGCCTCGTGCCGAGCACCTCCACCGAAAGATCGCGCGCCCCAGGGTTACTCGCGCCGCGCCACATCCGGGGCAGCAGCCGATGCCGGTCGAAGGCCGAGACATTCTCCGCCGCCGTGCGTTCCGCCGAGGCGCTGCCCGCCACATAGGCGTACGCGGCCGGATCGAGAACCTCCCGCGCGCGGCGCTCCAAACCGGCCGCGGTCATGGGTAATCCGGGCACCGCGCCGGAGAGTCCGGCCAGATAGATCTCGTTCTGGAAATCGGCGAAGCTGCTCACCCGCGACACGCTAGTCCCCGGGACGGCCACGCCGGTGGAAAACACCGGGGAGCGGACCGGGAAACATGCCGTGAACTGGGCGGCGTGCGGGTGTCGCGCGGCGCGTCCGGGGTAATCGCCCGGCGACGAAAGGAGTTGTCATGGTCGAGATGTCGGATGCCGAGCGATTGGCGGATCTGCGCCGGCGCGCGGAGGCCGCCGGGATTCCCGGGTACGAGGCGCTGAACGCGGACGAGCTGCGGGAGGCGCTCGGCAAGATGGCCAAGGGGATCGACGCGGAGACCGCCAAGCGCGAAGCGGTCGAGTCGTAACGCGGGCCGCGCGTTCGCGGCGTCGTAAGGTCGCGGTATGCGCGCAGTGACACTCGACGAATTCGGTGGGCCCGAGGTGATGCGGTGGGCGGAGGTGCCCGATCTACCGCCGCCCGGGCCCGGCGAGGTCGCCATCGATGTGACCGCGGCCGGGGTGAACCGGGCCGATCTGTTGCAGCGGCAGGGCAACTATCCCCCGCCGCCCGGCGCGAGCGAGATCATCGGCCTCGAGGTTTCGGGGGTGATCGCGGAAGTCGGTGCGGGCGTTGCCGATTGGTCCCCCGGTGACCAGGTGTGCGCGTTGCTGTCCGGCGGCGGGTACGCCGAACGGGTGGTCGTGCCCGCGACCCAGGTGCTGCCGATTCCGGCGGGCCTCGATCTCGCCGCCGCGGCGGCGCTGCCCGAGGTGGCGGCCACGGTCTGGTCGAATCTGGTGATGCGGGCCGGGCTGCGGGCGGGCCAGCTGCTGCTGATCCACGGCGGCGGCAGCGGTATCGGCACCCACGCCATCCAGGTCGCGGTGAGCCGGGGCGCGCGGGTCGCGGTGACCGCGGGTTCGCCGGGCAAACTGGACCGCTGCAAGGAACTCGGCGCGAGCGTGCTGATCAACTACCACACCGACGACTTCGCCGCGATCCTGCGCGAATTGGGCGGCGCGGACGTCATTCTCGACAATATGGGCGCGGCCTACCTGGAGCGCAATGTCGCCGCGCTCGCCGAGGACGGGCAGCTCTGCGTGATCGGGATGCAGGGCGGGGTGCGCGCCGAACTGAATCTGGCCGCGCTGCTGGGCAAGCGGGGCACCGTGCACGCCACCAATCTGCGCCGCCGCCCCGCCACCGGACCGTCGAGCAAGGCCGAGATCATCGCCGAACTGCGGCGGCACCTGTGGCCGTCGATCGCCGACGGCACCGTCGCACCCGTCGTGCACGCGGAGGTACCCGTCGCCGAGGTCGCGCGGGCGCATCGGCTGCTCGACTCCGACGAGACCGTCGGCAAGGTGGTGCTGCGGATCCGCGACTGAACTCAGTCGAGGGCGGCGAGCGCGCGACCGAGCTGATCGATCTCGAATCGCGTTGTGTAGGGGGCCAATCCGATGGTCACCGCGCCGCCCTCGTCGTTGACGCCGAGCGCGTCGAGCAGGCGACTGCCGCCGTGCACCCCGCTCAGGGTGCCGATGCGATGGTCGGCGAGGCGGGCGGAGACCTTCTCGGCCTGCATGCCCGCGATGGTGAAACTGACCGTGGGGATGCGGGTCGAGGCGCGGCCGATCACGGTGAGATCGGGGATGCGGTCGAGCACCTCCATCAGATGCTCGAACAGGTGATCGTGGTAGTCCTGTAAGGACGTGATCGAAACCTCCAGGCGCTCACGGCGAGTGCCGCCCGCCTGTTCGTCCAGCCCGGCCAGATAGTCGATCGAGGTGGTCAGCCCGGCCAGCAGCGCGTACTGGTGGCCGCCGACCTCGAGCCGCTCCGCGCCCTTGGCGTACGGATTGAGCGACATCGACGGAATCCGGTCCAGGAACGCGGGATCGCGGAACACCAGGGCCCCGATCTGCGGGCCGCCCCACGCGGGCGCGGACAGCGCGACCACGTCCGCGTTGAGTTCGTCGATATCGATCAGCGCGTACGGCGCGGCGCCGAAGCAATCGGCCACCAGCAACCCGCCGACCTCGTGCACCCGGTCCGCGGCGACCCGCACCGCCGGGGCCGAACCCACGATCGGCGAGGCGGCCGTCAACGCCACCAGACGGGCGGTCGGGCCGATCAGCTCCTCGAACTGCCAGGCGGGCATCTCGCAGGTCTCGATCTCGACCTCGGCCCAACGCACATGCGCGCCATAGCGATTGGCGATCCGCAACCAGGGCGCGACATTCGCCTCGTCGTCCAGGCGCGACAGCACGATCCCGGTCCCGAGCCCGAGCCGCGAACTCAGCGACTCGGCGAGCCAGGCCAGCAGCACCGCGCGATCGGGACCGAGCACCACCCCGGCCGGGTCGCCGCCGACCAGATCGGCCACGGCCTCGCGCGCCGCGTCCAGGATCGCGCCGCTGCGCTTGGCGGCCCCGTGCCGATTGGTGTGGGAGAAGGCCGAGGTGCGGAAACCCGTTGACACCGCACGAGATACCGAATCCGGAACCAGCATGCCCGCCTGCGGGTCGAGGTGGATCCAGCCGTCGCCCAGGGACGGTATCAGGCCCCGAACCCGTGCGACGTCGTAAGTCATGTGGGCCACTCTAAGGGCAGCGGGCAAGTCGGCGTAACCGTGTCAGCGCCAACCGATCGATAACCGGCGACCGCGCGGCGGACGCGCGGGCAACCGGGCGAGACATCACGCAGCATGGCGACCGACTTTCACCGAGACCGAACCACGAGGCGGACAAGACCGCAACAGAATACTCGCCCCGGCTCCGCCCCGACTTAGCGCGATGAGCCCGGACGCGACATGATGGAGATCATGACGCATTCGGACGGAGCACCGGATTCCATCGTGGTGATCGGGCCCGAAGGCCGCCCGCTGATCGTTCCCGCGGGCGCCCAGGGCGAGACGCCCGTGCGCGGCCAGGTGGTCGGCGACGAGGACGACGGCGAGGGCAAGGACGCCAAGGACGAGTCGCTGGCCGATATGGTCGAGCAGCCCGCCAAGGTCATGCGCATCGGGACCATGATCAAACAGCTGCTCGAGGAGGTGCGGGCGGCGCCCCTCGACGACGCCAGCCGCACCCGGCTCAAGGAGATCCACAAGACCTCGGTCCAGGAGCTCGAGCAGGGCCTGTCCCCCGAGCTGCGCAGCGAACTCGAGCGCCTCGCGCTGCCCTTCAGCGACGACTCGATCCCGTCGGACGCGGAGCTGCGCATCGCGCAGGCCCAGCTGGTGGGCTGGCTGGAGGGGCTGTTCCACGGCATCCAGACCGCGCTGTTCGCCCAGCAGATGGCCGCCCGCGCGCAGCTCGAGCAGATGCGCCACGCGCTGCCGCCGGGGATGCGGGGCGCGCAGGAGGGCGGTCCGGCCGGCGGCGGACCCACCAGCGGGCAGTACCTGTAGGGCATGGGCGCCCGGTCCCGTACCGCATCGCTCGGACCGGGATCGTTCGCATCTGCGCTAAGGTCGAGCACTGTGCCTGCAGCTGCTCCAGCCGATTCGGCGACCGCCGAACAGCGCCCGGTCGACACCTCGGTACCACTCATGTCGGATTCCCTGACCTTCGGACGCGCGTTCAACGATCTACGCGGCGGATTCGCGCAGCGGGAACTGTGGTTGTCGCTGGGCTGGCAGGACATCAAGCAGCGGTACCGGCGATCGGTGCTCGGCCCGTTCTGGATCACCATCGCCACCGGCGTGCAGGCGGCGGCGATGGGCATCCTGTACGCGGCGCTGTTCAACCAGGACCTGCGGTACTACCTGCCGTACGTGACGGTCGGGCTGATCATCTGGAACGTGATCTCGGCCAGCATCCTCGAGGGTTCGGACGTCTTCATCGCCAACGAGGGCCTGATCAAACAGCTGCCGTCGGCGTTGAGCGTGCACGTCTACCGGTTGGTGTGGCGGCAGTTCCTGTTCTTCGCGCACAACCTGGTCATCTACGTGATCATGGTTCCGGCGCTGGGCCTTTGGCATCACCTGCATTGGTCGAGCCTGTTGGCCCTGCCCGCGATGCTGCTGATCTTCCTGAACTCGATGTGGGTGTCGATCGTGTTCGGCATCTTCGCCACCCGCTACCGCGATATCGCGCCGATCCTCGGCAGCACCACGCTGATGCTGTTCGTGCTCACGCCGGTCATGTGGACCACCAAGGCGCTGCACGCCCAGGGCGGGTCGGTCAGCGAGCGGGCGCGTCTGGTGGAATTGGTGCCGACGTTCCACTTCCTGGAGATCGTGCGCGCGCCGCTGCTCGGCGAGGCGCAGAAACCGTTGAGCTGGATCATCGTCGGCAGCATCACGGTGGTCGGCTGGGCGGTGGCCATCCTGGCGTTGAAGCAGTTCCGTTCCCGCGTCCCCTACTGGGTGTGAAGGCTCGATGACCGACCACGTGAGTATCGAAACCCGCAACGCTTGGGTCGAATTCCCCATCTTCGACGCGAAATCGCGCTCGCTGAAGAAGGCGTTCCTCGGCAAGGCGGGCGGCGCGATCGGGCGCAACCAATCCGACGTCGTCGTCGTCGAGGCGCTGCGCGACATCACGCTCTCGCTGAAGGAGGGCGACCGGGTCGGCCTGGTCGGCCACAACGGCGCGGGCAAATCCACACTGCTGCGGCTGCTTTCGGGCATCTACGAGCCCACCCGCGGCAGCGCGCGGGTGCGCGGCCGGGTGGCGCCGGTGTTCGATCTCGGCGTGGGCATGGACCCGGAGATCTCCGGCTACGAGAACATCATCATCCGTGGGCTGTTCCTCGGGCAGACCCGCAAACAGATGCTGGCCAAGGTCGACGAGATCGCCGAATTCACCGAATTGGGCGACTATCTCGACATGCCGCTGCGCACCTACTCCACCGGTATGCGGGTGCGGTTGGCGATGGGCGTGGTCACCTCGATCGATCCGGAGATCCTGCTGCTGGACGAGGGGCTCGGCGCGGTCGACGCGGAGTTCATGAAGAAGGCCCGCAACCGGCTGCGCGATCTCGTCGCGCGCTCGGGAATCCTGGTGTTCTGCAACCATTCCAACGAATTCCTCGCCCAGCTCTGCGACACCGCGATCTGGATCGATCACGGGCAGATGAAGATGCAGGGCGATATCGTCGACGTCGTGCGGGCCTACGAGGGCCCCGAGGCGGGCGACCATGTCGCGCAGATCCAGCGTGAACTGGAAAAGGAACGGGAATTGGAGCGGAACTCCGCATGACCGAATACGGCGAAACGGCCAAGATCATCGCGGTGGTCGTCACCCACAAGCGGCGCGAGTTGCTTGCCGAATCGCTGAAGGTGCTGAGCGCGCAGACGCGTCCGGTCGATCATCTGATCGTCGTCGACAACGCCAACGAGCCCGAGGTGGGCGAGCTGGTGGCGCAGCAGTCGGTGGAGACGACCTACCTGGGTTCCGAGCACAACCTCGGCGGCGCGGGCGGATTCGCGCTGGGCATCCTGCACGCGCTGACCCTGGGCGCGGACTGGGTGTGGCTCGCCGACGACGACGGCCGCCCCGAGGGCCCGGAAGTGCTTGCGACACTGATGGATTGCGCGCGGCGGCACGGACTGGCCGAGGTCTCGCCGGTGGTGGCCGATATCGACGAACCGGACCGGCTGGCCTTCCCGCTGCGGCGCGGGGTGGTGTGGCGGCGACTGCGCTCGGAGCTGGGCGACGAGGACTTCCTGCCCGGCATCGCCTCGCTGTTCAACGGCGCGCTGCTGTCGGCGAAGGCCGTCGACGTGATCGGCGTGCCGGATCTGCGGCTGTTCGTGCGCGGCGACGAGGTCGAGGTGCACCGGCGGCTGGTGCGCTCGGGCCTGCCGTTCGGCACCTGCCTGCAAACCGCGTACCTGCACCCCAACGGCTCCGCGGAGTTCAAGCCCATCCTCGGCGGCCGCATGCACACCCAGTACCCCGACGATCCGGTCAAGCGCTACTTCACCTACCGCAACCGCGGCTACCTGATGTCCCAGCCCGGAATGCGCAAACTGCTGCCGCAGGAATGGGCCAGGTTCTCGTGGTTCTTCCTGGTGCAGCAGAAGGATCCGGCCGGGCTGGCCGAATGGCTGCGACTGCGGCGGCTCGGCCGCCGCGAACAGTTCCACAAGCCGGACTGACGCGGCCTCAGTAGCTGGTCTCCGACCAGCCCGAGCCGCGCGCGGCGAGGTCGTCGTAGACTCCCACGAATCCCGTTGCGCGCGTTCGGCTTCCAGCAGCGCGGCATTGGCGCGCAGGAAGGTCGACGCCGCCTCGACCCGCTCGTCCTCGCGGAGCTCGCGCGTCGCCGCCTCGACCCGCTCCCGTTTGTCGGCGACGGCCGCGGCGAAGGCGGCGAGCACGGCTTCGGCCTCGGGCAGCGAGATCGACAGCAGGTGGTTCTCCGCGTCGACCACCACCTCGATCCCGTCGACCGTCCCGACGCCGCGGATCTCCGCCAGCGCGCGCTGGGCGCGGCGCACCTTCGCGCCGAGTTCGTCGAAGTCGTTCTCGGACATGGCCGTACCTCACGGATGGGTGATGACGGACGGCATCGGCGTCCCGCCCCGGGCGTGGTTCGGGAAACACGGCGAGGACACCGACAGCGCCAGATCGCCGCGCGAATTCTGGGTCAGCGTCAGCAGATACACGTCGGGCGTCCCGGCGCGCAGCTGCGGCATCCCCGGATCCCGCTCGTCACGCAGCGGCCGCCAGCCCAGGTCCCGCCAGGCCCGCTCGAACAGGTCGCGGTAGTGCGCGGCGCCGTCGCCGGGCATCCCGGAGATCCAGTAGTCGGCGGCGGCGTTGTAGGGCGGATCGGGCGCGCTGTCGTCGTCGACGCAGGGCACGACCGTGGCGTCGCCGAAGACGGTGTCCGGGAAGTGCGGGTGCTGCCAGGTCAGGGCGATCGCGGCGGGCAGTCTGCGCAGGGTGTCGGTGAGGATCTCGACGATCCGCTGCCGCGCCCGCTCCTCGGTGAGGGTGGTGTCGACCGGAACGTGTTGTGTCATATCCGATTTCTCCGTTCGGGAGCCGAAGCCGTGCGCGCAGCCGGTGATCGCGACGGCCGCCGCGGCGACCAGCGCGAGCGACCCCGCCGCGCGGATCATCGCGTCGGCGTCCCGACGCCGCTGATGATCTTGCCCATATTCGTCAACGCCGAATTCCCCGGATCGAAATAGGAACTGTGTGCCCCGCGATTCCACCAGAAACCGGTCGCGTCCGAGTGGAACTGCTGGCCGTAGCCCGGGGTGGACCAGGGTTGCGGGCCGCGCACGAAGTTCGGGACGAATTTGACCGGATCGTGCGCGTTGGTCGTCACCCAGACGTGCTGGGCGTTGTCCTGGGGACGCACCCCGGTCAGATGCAGATCGGTCGGCTTGTCGACATCGATGCCGGGACTGCCGACGAGCACGATCTTGTCCGCGTCGAGGGTGTGGCTGCCGCTGGCCGCGTGCCCGATCGCGGTCGCGCCGTAGCTGTGCCCGATCACGGTATTGGACGAGCGGTCGCCCTCGTGCGTGACGCGCAACCCGGATTGGAAACCGTCCAGTGGCGCGGCGGCGGTATCGGCGTATCCGCCGTGCACGAAGTCGCTCAGCTTGGGCGGGGAGTCGTAGCCGTACCAGGCGATGGCCGAGGTCTGCTTGGACGGGTCGGCCAATTCGGCCGCGCGGCGTTCGCGTTCGGCGCGCTCCACGCCGTCGCCGATCTTGCTGAGGTCGGCCTCCACCCCCGGAACGTGGGTGACCACATTGCCCGCGGTGTCGGGATTGCGGATGGCGATCGCGGCGTGCCCGCGCCCGTCGAGCAGCGACAGCAGCCGCGGCGGTTCGCCGGGGCGGGTTTGCAGGCCCTTGGCGACGGCGTCGTACCCCGCCAGTTCGTGCTTGGCGGCATCGACCTGCTTCTGCCAGGCGTCGAGCCGGGTCTTGTCGGTCGGCTTGTGCGCCAGCAGTTCGTCGAGGCGGCGTTGCGTGTCGGCGCGCAGATCGACCAGGGTGCGGCGGTTGTAATGATCGCGGTCGGCCTGCGGGATGCCATTGCGGTTGCCCAGGAAGGGATCTCGCGCGTAGAGCGCGTCCTTCTCGGCGGGGGTGAGCTTCTCCCAGAGGTCGTGCAATTGTTTGGGATCGGTGGGGAGTTGGGCCTTGCCGTCGAGAATGGCCTGGACCTGGGGACTGATCGGCGGCCCGTCGGGATGCTTCTCGTACTGTCCGAGCTGCCCGATCGCGGTCGTGATGGCCTGTGCCGCTGTGGTTTCGGTGGTGCCGAACTGGGTGAGCAGCTTCTTCAGGCGGGACTGGAGACTGGTCGCCTGGCCGTCGAGGTTTCGCTGCATGATCGACGCGAGGGCGGGATCGATGGCGCCCGCGACGGCGGGCACCCGGGGCGCGGTGACATTGCCCGCGTTGTCGACGGTCATGCCCGCCTTCGGTATCTCGTGATCGACGAGGGTGAGCAGGGCGGACCGGGTCGCCGACAGCTGCGGGCCGTAGGAGTTGTACCGGTCGACGATCGACAGCACCCCCGTGCTCAGGTGGTTGCCCGAAAGTCGTTCGGACACCGCGCGAGTGGAGGCGGCCGACGCGCCGGTGCCCTTCCAGCCGTCCATGGCCCGGTCCACGTCGCGGGCCATCTGTTCGACGCGCCCGGTGAACGTGTCGTTCTGGGTGGTGAGATCGGCGGCGAAATCGATCATCGACTGCGGATCGCAGCCACGGACATGGCTGATGGTGGTCATGGGTCACCGGCCGCCGTTGTACCGGCTCAGTTGCGCCGCATTGGCTTTGTCGAGTTCCTCGTAGGTCTTGGCGGCGTTCGTGGTGCGGTGCGACATCGTGCGGATATTGCCGCCGATGACACCGAACGCGGCGACCACGGCGTCGTCCACCCGCTGGGACACCGCCTGGATGGGCGAATCGGGCATGCGGACCGAGGCCGTGACCTTCAGCGCGGCGATGGCGTCGGCGTGGCCGCCGAGGGTGCCGCCGAGCCGGTGCAGGATGTCGAGATCCGCTTGCAGAATCTCCCCCATGAGCTCCCCCTGTCGGAACGAAAGATGGTTGTCGGCAACAGGATTGGTCGACTGTACAACGGTGTTCGTGAAGGGGGAACCCCCGAAAACCACCGGCCGCGGGAAAAGGCGTTGCGCGGCGGGGGCCGGGCTGTCATCGTTGTGATCACACAGACGAAAGCGTCGGAAGGTTCGAGGAGGTGAAGTACGTGAACGTGATTGTTCGAGGTGCGCAGTCGCGCGGGGACGAATACCGCGGCGCCGCACGTACTTCCCTGTTCTGCCCGATGCACTGAGCCCGTCCGGGCTTCGTGCCCGATGAAAGACGGCTTTTCTCATGGTCGATCACGACCGACTCGTTCCCTACGGCTGGAATTCGGCCGTATCCGCCGCATACACAGAGCTGCTCGACACCGGCTGGGTCCCGGCCCGCGTCATCCGAATGGATCGCAGCGAGTGCGACGTCGCCACCCCCATCGGGCTCGCGCGCGCTCGGTGCCCGCGGGCGGATACCAACGTCGAGGGCCTGTGCACCGGCGATTGGGTGGTATTGGATACCGAATACGTTGTCCGGCAGCGGATTCCGCGACGCACCGCGATCGTGCGCGCGGCGGTGTCGGGGCGGTCCGAGCCGCAGGTGCTCGCCGCGAATGTCGATACGGTGCTGGTGTGCACGGCCGCCGACGGCGATGTGGACCTCGGCCGGATCGAGCGGATGCTCGCACTGGCCTGGGAATCCGGGGCGCGGCCGGTGGTCGTGCTGACCAAAGCCGATCTGGCCGTGGACATTCCGCTCGAGGCGGTGCGCGCGGTCGCGCCGGGCGCGGTCACGCTCGCGGTGAGCGCCACGATCGGACTGGGCATGGACGTGCTGGGCGCGCTGCTCGACGGCACGGTCGCGCTGCTCGGGCCCTCGGGCGCGGGGAAGTCGACGCTGGCCAACGCGTTGCTCGGCGCGGAGGTGTTCGCCACCGACGCGGTGCGGGCCGCCGACAAACGGGGGCGGCACACCACCGTGCAGCGGGAGCTGCGGCCGTTGCCCGGCGGTGGGACGCTGATCGACACGCCGGGGCTGCGCTCGGTCGGAATGTGGTCGGCCGGTGCGGGTTTGGAGCACACCTTCCGCGACGTCGAGGACCTCGCCGAACGATGCCGATTCGACGATTGCGCCCACGAGACCGAACCCGGCTGCGCGGTCCTGGCCGCCCTCGAGTCCGGGGAGCTGCCGCGCCGCCGATTCGACAGTTATCGCAAGTTGCGCCGGGAGAACGCGTGGCTCGCCGCCCGCACCGACGCCCGCCTGCGCGCCGAGCGCACCCGCATGTGGAAGAACGTGGAGCGTTCGCAGCGGGCCGTGTACCGGGAGCGGCGCTCGCGCGGTCGATAGATCGAAACGGCGGCTCGGGGTTTACGGAACGGCGGTCCCGCGGCGGGGACGGGATCGCCTAGCCTGCTAGGAGGTATCGCCCCGGGTCGGGGCGGCCGGACAGATGGGAGCAGGCTATGGGTGCGGACCGGGCGTTGGCCGGGCGGACGATGATCATGTCGGGCGGGAGCCGGGGCATCGGGCTCGAGATCGCGAAGCGGGCGGCGGCCGACGGGGCCAACATCACGCTGATCGCGAAGACCGATACGCCGCATCCCAAGCTGCCGGGCACGATCCACACCGCGGCCGCCGAACTCGAGCAGGCGGGCGGCTCGGTGCACAAGTTCGTCGGCGACGTCCGCGACGACGAGGCCGTGGCCACGGCCGTGCGGGAGACCGTGGAGCGGTTCGGCGGCATCGACATGGTCGTCAACAACGCCTCGGCCATCGACCTGTCACCGACCGAACTGCTGCCGATGAAGAAGTACGACCTCATGCAGGACATCAACTGCCGCGGCAGTTTCCTGCTGTCGAAACTGAGCATCCCCGCGCTCAAGGAGTCCGCGCAGGCCGACCGCAATCCGCACATCCTCACGCTGTCGCCGCCGCTGAACCTCGATCCGAAATGGGCCGGACAGCATCTCGGCTACACCATCGCCAAATACGGCATGTCGCTGACGACGCTGGGCCTGGCCGAGGAACTGCGGCAGTACGGCATCGGCGTCAACTCGCTGTGGCCGCGCACCACGATCGCGACCGCGGCCGTGCGCAATCTGCTCGGCGGTGAGGAGATGGTCGCCACCTCCCGCACCCCCGACATCTACGCCGACGCCGCCTACCTGGTGCTCACCTCGCCCGCGAAGGACACCACCGGCAACTTCTTCCTCGACGACGAGGTGCTCGCCGCGCACGGCGTCACCGACTTCGACAAGTACCGGGTGACGCCGGGCGACGGGCCGCTCACGACCGATCTGTTCCTGTGATGCCGTAGAGCCGCTCCCAGTTCTCGCGACTGGTGAGTTCGGGCATGGCCGCCCGGTAGCGGCGGCTCAGCTCGGGCAGGTCGCGACGGAGCTTGCGCAGCACCCGCCAGGTGCGCAGCAGCAGCGCGCGGGCACGGGCCTTGTCCCGCTTGCGGATTCGCACCCCGGACTGGGAGGCGTCGGTGACGACCACGTGATCGAACAGCGAGACGTGCCACCAGTAGGCGTCCTCGCGGGTGACGCCGACCAGTCCGGGCTGGACCTTGCCGGTCCACTGCTGGATCGCGCGCTTGATCAGGACCAGATGCGGGCGGCTCGGCTCGCCCTCGGCGCGGCGAATGCTGATGTCCGCGTTGCGAATCGGGGCCGTGGCGGCGGGATGCTTCTTGGTCTCCGGATAGTCGCCGCGGCTGGTGCGGGCGGCGGCCAGCGCCGCCATGCCGCCGTCGCGCAGCACCTCGGGGCCCTTCAGGAAATCCTCGATGCCCTGCAGGGTGGTGTGCGCCAGGCCGTACTGCATGGCCACCAGCATCTCGGCGATCTCGCGGAACAGCTGGCGGCTGATCTTCTTCGGGTCCAGATCGGTGTGCAGGGACGAGACGATCAGGGAGTTGCGCGAGGAGAAGTAGCGCGCCCAGTCGTCGAAGTCCTTCCAGTAGAAGTCGGCGTGCCAGACCGCGGCGTTGGGCAGCGTCACCGTGACGAAGCCGTGTTCGCGGGCGCGCAGGCCGTATTCGACGTCGTCCCACTGGAAGAAGATCGGGATCGGCAGCCCGATGCGGGCGACCACCTCCGCCGGGATCAGGCAGGTCCACCAGGCGTTGTAGCCCGCGTCGACGCGGCGCTCCTGCTGCTTCTTGAGCATGCTGGTGTTGCGCAACGCCTTCGACACCTTCTGGCCGTGCCGGAGGATGCCCAGGTCGGTCTCCTCGGCGCCGACGTTGAGGTAGTCGGGGTTGAGCAGGAACAGCATCTGCGCGCCGACCAGGGTCGGTTCCACCGTCATATTGGCGAAGGCGTTGAGCCGGATCACCGTTTCGGGTTCGCACAGGATGTCGTCGTCCATGAGGATGACGTCGGCGTGCTCGTTGGCCGCGGAGACCTCGTAGAGGCCGCGCGTGAACCCGCCCGCCCCACCGAGATTCGGCTGCCGCAGGTAGCGCAGCTTGTCGCCGAAGCGCGGCCGGGTCTCCCGGAACAGCGGGCGGTCCTCGACCGCGTCGGTGCCCTGATCGACCACGTACACCGCGTCGATCACGTCCAGCACCACCGGATCCGAGGCCAGCGCCGCGACGGTGTGGGCGCAGTCCTCGGCGCGGTTGAAGGTGCAGATCGCGATCGCCACCGGACGGATGTGCTCGGGCGCGGTCGCGGTCCAGGACAGTTCGCTGATCGCGAGGTCGCCGCCGACCGCGTCGAATTCGAGCCACAGCGCGCCGCCGTCGACGTACTGGTCCAGGGGCGCGCGCAGCACCACGCGGCCGTCGGCGCGCACGTCGGCGCTGGCGACGATGCGCCGGTGGCCCGCGATATCGGAGGCCGCCAACCGGATTCGGGCCAGGCCGCCGAGTTCGACGGTCAGGCCGACCTCGACCTCGGTGACGGTGGTCCAGCGCTGCCAGTAGCTCGCCGCGAAGCGGCCGAAGTAGGTGTTGGTGTGGGCGCGGGCGCCCTTGTCCACCCGGATGCTCATCCGCTCGCGATGCGCCTTACCGCCCTTGACGACCGCGTACAGCTCGTCGCTGACCTTCGGCGACGGGCCGGTGAACACCCCGCGTTGCAAAGTCAGCCGTTCCGGTGGGCGGTGGTCGCCGCGCAGCGTGGCGGGCGCGGGGTCGGCGATGCGCCGGTCGTTCTCGGTTTCGGTCACGGCCTGCCCAGCCGACTGGTCCATATCGGATTCCCTCGTAATCCCTCGATGTTCGACGCGCTGGCTGAGAATATCAACGCGCCTCGGTGCGGGCCTGCTCAGCCGCGGCGCCGGTGAATACGAATTTGTCGTAGGCCCAATAGCGGAACAGGACGGCCACGGCCTGCCCGATCAGGGTGCCGGAGATGTTGTCCGCCAACGGGGTCGACAGGTGCAGAACGTATCGGGAGAAGCCCAGACACGCCAGTTGCAGACCGATGGCGACCACATTGAACACCGCGTAGAGCAGATATTCGCGGGCCGCGCTGCCGCCCTTCTTCCCGGCGAAGGTCCACCATTTGTTGCCGAAGTAGGTGACGACCGTGGCCACCAGGATGGCGATGATCTTGGCGGGCAACGGGAAGTGGAACAACGGCCCTTCCCCGCCCGCGAACACGAGCAGGTTGTAGGTTCCGGCGTCGACGAGAAACCCGATCCCACCCACGACCAGGAAGGCCCCGCCCTTGCGCACGGCGGCAAGGATCTTGGTGACCAGCGACGCCCGCGAGGGCCCCGCCTCCTCGATCACGTACTCACTCCTGGACACCGGGCCGACGGTACCCGGCAAAGAGCACGCCGGGTACATGGGGGAGGCACGCCGGGTACATGGGGGAGGCGCGCTGGGTACATGGGGGAGGCGCGCTGGGTACATGGGGGAGGCGCGCCGGGTACACGAGGGGCAGCACGGCCCTGTACCCTCCCGGTGTTCGTATTTCACCGTCCGGTTCGAATAATGAGGGATTGACGGGGTGGACCCCACCGAGCTTCGTATCGCCGCCGTGGTGCCCTGCCACAACGAGGAGGCCGCGGTCGCCAAGGTCGTCACGGACCTCAAGGCAGCCGTGCCGGGCATCGTCGTCTACGTGTACGACAACCGCAGCACCGACGCGACCGCCGAGCGGGCGCGGGAAGCGGGAGCGGTCGTGCGCACCGAACATGTCAAGGGCAAGGGCAATGTCGTGCGGCGGGCGTTCGCCGATATCGAGGCCGACGTCTACGTGATGATCGACGGGGACGACACCTACGACGCGTTCGCCGCGCCGCTGCTGATCAAGACCCTGCTGGACGGCCCGTACGACCACGTGCTGGGCGTGCGCAAACAGGACGAGGGCGCGCAGGCGTACCGCTCCGGCCACGAGACCGGCAACAAGGTGCTCAACGGCGTGGTCGGAAAGGTGTTCGGCGAGAACGTCGAGGACATGCTCTCCGGCTACCGGGTGTTCTCCCGGCGGTTCGTCAAGAGCTTCCCGGCCGTCTCGCGCGAATTCGAGATCGAGACCGAATTGACCGTGCACTCACTGCATCTACGGGTGCCGCAGACCCAGGTGCCGGTCGGTTTCCGGGATCGGCCCGCGGGCAGCGAATCCAAATTGCGCACGTACCACGACGGTTTCAAGATCCTGGCGCTGATCATCGGATTGGCCCGGCACGAGCGGCCGGTGGCCTTCTACGGATTGTTCGGCACGGTCGCGTGGATCGTCTCGGTGATCCTGACCGTGCCGATCCTGGTGGAGTTCTACGAGATTCACCAGGTGCCGCGCTTCCCGACGCTGTTCCTCGCCTTCACCCTGTTGCTGCTGGGCAGCCTGGCGTGGACCGCCGGACTGATCCTCGACGGCATCCGCCGCTCCCGGCACGAGGCCGCGCGCCTGATGTATCTGCGCTACGCCGCGGTGGGCGAGCCGATCGCCGAGCGGGTCGGACAGGTCGACTGATGACGGCCCAGGCCGAGCGGGCGGCCGTCGAGGAGCCCGCCCCCGCCGAGCAGACCGTCGAAACGTCTTCGCGCACAACGGTTCTCGCACGGCCAACCGACTGGACGCGGCGCCACCTCGGCTTCGGCGCGGTCGCGTTCGTGCTCGTGGCCGCCGTGTTCGGCGCGGTCTTCGCGGTGCTCACCCCCGCGTTCTGGGGACACGACGAGATCACCCAGTTCGGCCGGGCCTATCAGGTCGCGCACGGCGGGTTCACGCCGCACCGCATCGCCGACGATCGCGGCGTCGCCTACGGCGGCGACGTCCCGGTGAGCATCGACGGCCTGATGAGCTACGCCTTCGACGACTACAACCACAATCCGGGCGAACCCGATCCGATGGTGGCCGATCCGCGCGCCTACGACCTGCTCGGCTCGGTGCCGGTCTCGCGGCAGACCCGGCCGGTGTGGTTCACCAACACCGCGGCCTACTCCCCCGTGCCGTATGTGCCCGCCGCCGTGGGCCTTCGGCTCGCGCAGGCCCTGGATCTGAACGTCGGCGCGACGGTCCAGCTCACCCGGTTCGCGGGGCTGCTGGCGTATCTGGTGATCGTCGGCTTCGCGCTGCGTGCCCTGCGCGCGTACCGGGTGCAGTGGCTGGCCTTCACCGTGGCCGCGCTGCCGATCGCGCTGTTCCAGGCGGGTACGGTCACCGCGGACACGATGACCAACGCGCTCGCGATCCTGGTGTCGGTCATGGTGGTCAAGGGCCTGTTCCTCGGGGCGGAGCTGACCCGGCTCGAGACCGTGGTGACGCTGGGCGCGACGCTCGCGCTGCCGCTGAGCAAGCCGACCTACGTGCTGCTGGCCATGCTCGTGGTGCTGATTCCCGCGCGGCAGTACCGGTTCGGGCAGTGGCTGCGCTGGCTGCCCTGGCTCTGCGCGGCGGTGGGCGCGGGGCTGTTCGCGGTGTGGATGAAGATCGCCGCCCCGACCGGTGACGGGATGGGCCTGATGCGCCCGCCCGCGCAATGGCATTCGGTGCGGCCGGGCGATCAGCTGCACGGGATCCTGAGCAATCCGGGGCACTTCCTGAACATCTTCACCGAGAGCATCTGGTATCGCGATCAGCGCTGGTTCACCCAGTTCTTCGGGGAACTCGGCTTCGCCTACATCGACGTTCCGGCGCTGACCGTCCTGGCGTGCCTGCTGGCGTTCACCGTGAGCGCCGGTGTGGCCGAACGGTTCTCGGCCCAGCGCTGGCGCACGGTGATCGTCGCGCTGACGGTGCTGGCCAGCGTCGCCATGATCTACGTGACGCTGTACATGTCGTTCTCGCCGGTGGACTACTACCTCGTCGACGGCGTGCAGGGCCGGTACTTCGTCCCGCTGGCCGTGGTGGGTTTCGCGGCGCTGCTGCGCTGGATGCCGTTGCGCTGGACCGACGCTCGCGGGGTGATCCCGCACCGCGGGCCCGCCATCGCGGTCGTGGTGGCGATGGTCGTCGCGCTGACGGCCGCGGCGCTGAAGTACGAGTTCCTGGTGTGGGGCTGAGCGCGACCGCTCAGAGCACCCGCTCCCCCGCGGCCGCGTAGGCGCGTTCGGTGGCCTCCTTCTGCGGCCGCCACCAGTCCTCGTGCGCGCGGTACCACTCGATGGTCGCGGCGAGGCCGGTGCGGAAATCGGAATAGCGTGGGGTCCAGCCCAATTCGTCGCGCAGCAGGCTCGCGTCGATGGCGTAGCGCTGATCGTGGCCGGGCCGATCGGTGACGTGATCGAAATCGTCCGGGTCGCGGCCGAATTCGGTCAGGATCAGCCGCACCACGGACCTGTTGTCGAGTTCGCCGTTCGCGCCGATCAGATAGGTCTGCCCGATGCGGCCGCGCTCCAGGATCGTCCACACCGCGCGGTTGTGGTCCTCGACGTGGATCCAGTCGCGCACCTGATGCCCCGCGCCGTACAGGCGCGGGCGCAGACCGTCGATCACATTGGTGATCTGGCGCGGAATGAACTTCTCCACATGTTGATAGGGCCCGTAGTTGTTGGAGCAGTTGGAGATCGTGGCCCGCACGCCGAACGAGCGCACCCAGGCCCGCACGAGCAGATCGCTCGACGCCTTGGACGCGGAATAGGGGCTCGACGGATTGTAGGGCGTGGTCTCGGTGAAGGCCGGATCGTCCGCGGCCAGATCGCCGTACACCTCGTCGGTCGAGATGTGGTGGTAGCGCACGTCGTACCGGCGCACGGCCTCCAGCAGCGCGAACGTGCCGACGATATTGGTCTGCACGAAGGGCCACGGCCGGGCGAGGGAGTTGTCGTTGTGCGATTCGGCGGCGAAATGCACGACCGCGTCCACCCCGGAGACCAACCGGTCGACGAGTTCGGCGTCGGCGATATCGCCGTGCACGAACTCGATGCGGTCCGCGATCGGCGCCAGCGAGGCGCGATTGCCCGCGTAGGTGAGCGCGTCGAGCACCACGATTCGGGTATCGGGCCGTTCGGTGACGGTCTGATGGACGAAGTTGGCGCCGATGAATCCCGCGCCCCCGGTTACGAGCAGTCGCACGCGTGCGAGCCTATCGGGTCGGCGCGCGCAACCGATTCGCCGACGGTTGTCCGAATCGCCGTCGGGCCGGGTCCCGTTGTGATCGGTACCACTCGATCGGCGATCGCTATCATCCGAAGCAGGAGCGGGTACGCCCGCTGGGAGCCGGAAAATTGTGACCTTGATCACTCAAGTATATGTAAACCTTTCGGACCTCAGGTCGGTTCGCCTCCCCAAAACCATTACGGTTACAGCGTGTTTCGCAGACCTTGCAGTCCCCAGGGACTCAATGGTGAACAAAATTTGAATGAACGGTCACGACAGGTTCACCGGGCGTTAGCGGAGCTCGAATTCGATACTCGTGTCCCCCCGAACCACTCTCTCTCGAGGTTCCACTAGAAATGCTGATGAGGAAATTCGCCGCGACGTCGGCACTGCTGATCGCCGCGCTCGGCGTGACCGCCGGTACCGTGAACGCGGCCCCGGCCGCCGACGAGGGCGTCGTCAACTACAAGTCCACGACCACCCCGACCTCGACCATCATCTCCACCGACTCCGGTTCGATGGTCGTCGAGGACGGCGTGTTCAAGATCAAGGCCGCCGACGGGTCCACCCTGGCCGGTACCGATCTGAAGTTCCGCGTCGACAACTTCGAGTTCCCGATCGCCGCCGACATCGCGGACCACACGGCCACCCTGACCCCGCAGTTCGACATCGAGCACGCGGTCTACAAGCCGGTCGCCCTGCCCTACGAGGACACCGCTCCGTGGAAGACCCCGTACGACCGTGAGCAGGCCGCCTGGAACCGCATGAAGGACACCATCTCCACCGGCGCCACCATCGGCACCCTCGTGGGTGGCATCGGCGGCGGCGCGGTCGGTTGCGTCCTCGGTGGCATCGCCGGCGCGACCGTGGCCTCGGCCGCGATCGTCGGCCTGTTCGGCGCCTTCATCCCGGCCGCCGCCATCGGCTGCCTCGGCGGCATCATCGCCGTCGGCGCCCTGGGCACCCTGGCCGGTCAGCTGCTGATCACCGCGCCGGTCGCCGTCCTGGCCGCGATCCAGTACTTCACGACGATCAACCAGCCGTTCACCCCGGCTCCGTCGAAGTAGTTCTGCTGTCGCTCAACGGTTTTCGATAACCGATGACACCAGCGCCCGCCCGGTAAGGTTCGCCGCACCGGGCGGGCGGTTGTGTTCCACCAGCTTTGGAAAGACCCATATGAAGATGAGGAAATTCGCGGCGACCTCGGCCCTGGTGATCGCCGCCCTCGGCGTGACCGCCGGAACCGTGCACGCCGCGCCCGCCGCCGCCGATGTGATCGACTTCAAGTCGACCACGACCCCGGAATCGACCGTCATCTCCACCGATGCCGGTTCCATGGTGGTCGAGGACGGCGTGTTCAAGATCAAGGCCGCCGACGGGACCACCGTGGCCGGAACGGAACTGAAGTTCCGCGTCGACGATTTCGAGTTCCCGATCGCCGCCGATATCGCGGACCACACCGCCACCCTGACCCCCCGGTTCGACACCGAGCACGCGGTCTACAAGCCGGTCGCCCTGCCCTACGAGGATCAGGCCAACTGGAAGACCCCGTACGACCGGGAGCAGGCCGCCTGGAAGCGCATGGTCGACACGATCAGCATGGGCGCGACCATCGGCACCCTGACCGGCGGCCTCACCGGTGGCGCGGTGGGCTGCGTGCTCGGCGGTATCGCCGGCGCCACGGTCGCCGCGGCGGCCATCGTCGGCCTGTTCGGTGCGTTCCTGCCCGCCGCGGCGGTCGGCTGCCTCGGCGGGATCATCGCCGTCGGTGCCCTCGGCACCCTCGTGGGGCAGCTGCTGGTGACGGCTCCCGTCGCGATCCTCGCGGCGAATCAGTACTTCACCACCGTCAACCAGCCGTTCGAGCCGACCTTCGGCGCGGCTCCGCCGGCCAAGTAACCGTTCGTCCGGGACAGACAGCACCCCCGTCCAGCACGCGCTGGGCGGGGGTGCTTTCCAATCAGGCTGTGCGAGCGACCGTTTCGGGTTCGATCCGGGCGCGGACGAAGCGGGCGACCCGGGCCAGCGCGGCCCGGCTCTCCGGCAGGCTCGGCAGAATGCTCATGAAGGCGTGCACCTGCCCGCGCCACAGCTCGAGCGAATGCGGGACGCCCGCCTCGGTGAGCCGCCGGGACATCAATTCGCAGTCGTAGCGCAGCAATTCGTCCTCGCCGACGATCAGCAGCGCGGGCGGCAACCCGGCCAGCGTGCCGTTGACCGGCGACAGCATCGGATCGACCCGGCCGTCGATCTCCGCGCCGTAGCGGACCATCCGGCGCACCGCCGACATCGGGATGTAGGCGTCCCGGGCGACATTGACGTAACCACGCTTGGCCTTGTGGTCCAGATCCAGCAGCGGCGACAGGCCGACCAGGCCCGCGGGCGTGGGCAATCCGGCCTCGATCGCCCGCAGCGCGGTCGCGAAGGTCAAATAGCCCCCGGCGGAGTCCCCGGCGAAGACGATGCGCGCCGGATCCGCGCCGTGGCCGAGCAGCCAGCGGTAGGCGGTCAAGCAGTCCTCGATCGATCCGGCGATGGAAGTGTCCGGCAATTGGCGATATTCGACGCTCACGACCGGCAGGCCGGTGCGGCGGGCGAGGCTCGCCACGATCGGGCGGTGCGAATCCAAACCGCACAGGAAGAAGCCGCCGCCGTGCAGGTACATCACCGCGCCGTGCCGCAACGCGCGGCTGCCGCCCGCCGGGCGGACGATCTCCATCCGAAATCCGCCCAGCCGCACCTGTTCTCGTTCGATCCCGCGCGGGCCCGGGCGCAGCGCGGCCAGGCCGTCGACCACATGCCGGGCCAGCGGCATGGTCTGCGGGTGGATGGGATAGCGCTTGATCACCGGACCCACCACGCCCTTGCAGGCCAGCAGCAGGGCTTGGGAGTGCAGGCTGAGCCGGTCGGGGTTGACCACCACGCCGGGATCCGGTTCGGGAACCACCTCGCCGATCGGGATCGCTACCATCGCGCACCTACCTAACTCCCGGCGCGCCGACGGGAAGGCCGAGGAACCCGGCCGGCGATGTCGGCGCTGACATCTCACACGGTGTCATTTCAGAAGACCACGCTGAAGTGACCTGTGCAACAGATATGGGCCGATCGACATCTCGCCAAACCCGTCGTGATCGTTTCGGAACCTCGCCGCGCCCCGGTCGAGGGCAACTGGCAGACTGCGTGCCATGCGCGGAATCATCCTGGCCGGTGGCACCGGGTCCCGCCTGCATCCGATCACGCGCGGGGTGAGCAAACAGCTTGTGCCGGTGTACGACAAGCCGATGGTGTACTACCCGCTCTCGACCCTCATGCTGGCCGACATCCGGGACATCCTGGTGATCACCACGCCGGAGGACGCCGACGCGTTCGGCCGATTGCTCGGCGACGGTTCGCAATACGGGGTGAGCATCAGTTATGTGGTGCAGCCGGAACCCGACGGGCTGGCCCGCGCCTTCGTGCTCGGCGCCGACCACATCGGATCCGATTCGGTCGCGCTCGTGCTGGGCGACAACATCTTCCACGGTCCCGGACTCGGCACCCGGCTGCACCGGTTCCACGGCCTCGACGGCGGCGCGGTGTTCGCGTACTGGGTGTCGGACCCCAGCGCCTACGGCGTGATCGAATTCGACCGGGGCCGCGCGGTTTCCATCGAGGAGAAGCCGAAACTGCCGCGCTCCAACTACGCCATCCCGGGGCTGTACTTCTACGACAACGACGTCGTGGAGATCGCCCGCGGTTTGCGACCGTCCGCGCGCGGGGAATACGAGATCACCGATATCAACCGGACCTACCTCGAGCAGGGGCGGTTGCAGGTGGAGGTGCTCGCGCGCGGTACCGCCTGGCTCGACACCGGCACCTTCGACTCGCTGCTGGACGCCGCCAATTACGTGCGGACGATCGAGGAGCGGCAGGGCCTGAAGATCGGGGTGCCCGAGGAGGTGGCCTGGCGCATGGGATTCATCGACGACGAGCAGCTGTGCCGCCTGGCCGAACCGCTGGTGCGGTCCGGGTACGGGAGTTATCTGCTGGGCCTGCTGGAGCGCGGACGGGATTGGTGAGCATGCGGATTCGAGAGCTGGCGGTGCCGGGGGCGTGGGAGTTCACCCCGGTCCTGCGCGGGGACGAGCGCGGCATCTTCGCCGAGACGTTCAAGGCCTCGGAGTTCGAGAAGGCGGTCGGGCGGCCCTTCGACCTGTTGCAGGTCAACACCTCCACCTCGGCGGCGGGCGTGCTGCGCGGCATCCACTACACCGAGGATCCGCCCGGCCAGGCCAAATACGTGACCTGCACGCGCGGGGCGTTCGTGGACGTGGTGGTGGATCTGCGGCCCGGATCGCCGACCTTCGGGCGGTGGGACAGCGTGCTCATCGACGATATCGATCGGCGCTCGGTCTTCCTGTCCGAGGGGCTCGGGCACGCGTTGCTCTCGCTCGCCGACGATTCGACGGTGACCTATCTGTGCTCGCTGGAGTACAGCCCCGAATTCGACCACGACATCGACGCTTTCGATCCGGAGATCGGGATCGAGTGGCCGACGGTCGGGCGGGACGGGCGGCCGTTGCGGTTCGTGCGCTCGGCCAAGGACGCCGCCGCGCCGGGCCTGCGCGCGGCCGGGTGAGATATGCCGAAAGCCGCGGCGGCGAATTCGCTTCGCGCGCCGCGGCTTTCGCGCGGTCGGTCAGGCCGCGGCCAGTTCCGGCTCCGGCTCGGTGTCGCCCACCGGCTCGGCGGACCGGCGCTTGGGCAGGAAGTGGGTCAGGGCCACGAGCGCGCCGAGGATGGCGACCACACCCGCGAACAGCAGGCCCGGGCGGTAGCCGTCGAGGATCGCCGCCGGTGAACCGTCGCCCACGCCGCCGGAGGTGACGATCGCGGTGTTGATCGCCAGCACGATCGCGGCGCCGACCTGCATGGACGTTTGCAGCACACCGGCCGCCAGCCCCTGCTCGTCGTCATCGATGCCGTTCGTGGCCTGAATGTTGATGGCGGGGAAGCCGATCCAGCCGATGCCGATCAACAGCACCGCGGGCAGGATGATCGTGAGGTAGGACGGCTCGGTGTTCAGCCGCAGGAACAGCAGGTAGCCGACGCTCATCACGACCATGGTGACCGCGATGATCGGGCCGGTGCCGAACCGGTCGACCAGCTTGTCGGAGAACACCGACGACAGCGCCACCAGCAGACCCACCGGCAGCAGGGCCATGGCCAGCTTCAGCGGGGACCAGCCCAGCGTGTCCTGGAGGTACAGGGTCACGATGAACTGCCAGCTGAAGTAGGACCCGGCGACGGCGACGATGACCAGGCTCGCCCGCACCAGCGACGCCTTGCGCAGGATGCCGAGCCGGATCAGCGGATGCCGCACCCGCCGCTCGACCGCGAGGAAGGCCGCGAACAGCACCGCCACCGCCGCGAACGAACCCACGGTCCGGGCCGAACCCCAGCCCGCCGTCGGCGCGGAGACCACGGTGTAGACCAGCAGCAGCATGGCCGCGGTGGAGAACAGCGCGCCCAGCAGGTCGTGCCCGCCCTCCTCGGCGGGCCGATCGCGCGGCACGAGCAGCGCGGCCGCCACCAGCGCCGCGAGCGCGATCGGCACCGGCAGCAGGAAGGTCCAGCGCCAGCCGAGACCGGTCATGAGCCCCCCGAACACCAGGCCCATGGAGTAGCCGCCCGCGCCGAACACGGTGTAGATGGACAACGCCTTGTTGCGGGCCGGGCCCTCGGCGAAGTTGGTGGTGATGATGGACAGGCCGGTGGGCGCGGTGAACGCCGCGGCCAGGCCCTTGACGAACCGGGTGAGGATCAGCAGCGGCCCGGAGCTGACCAGCCCGCCCGCCAGCGAGGCGACGGCGAAGATCGCCAGCGCGATCAGGAAGACCTTGCGGCGGCCGAGCAGATCGGCCGTGCGCCCGCCGAGCAGCAGCAGCCCGCCGTAACCGAGAACGTAGCCGCTGACCAGCCATTGCAGGGTCGAGGTGTTCAGGCCCAGCTCGGTGCCGATGGACGGGAGCGCGACGCCGACCATCGACACGTCGAGGCCGTCGAGGAACAGAACGATGCACAGGGTGATCAACAGGCCCCAGAGCCGGGCCGACCACCGAGTGTCGGCCGGGTGGGCCTGAAGTGTTGCCGTGGAAGTCACGATCCGGAACATTACATGCGTGTGCATTAAATGCGCAAACATTTAATGCGGTTGCATGGTCCTGTCCGGGGCACTAGGATGGCCGCATGTCCAAGCCGTCGACAGCGTCCGTCGACCGGCCCGCGATCGAGCAGCGGGTGGCGCCGACCGGACTGGTCCGCGAGTGGCGCGATCTCATGGCCAGGCACGCCAATGTCACCTGTGCGCTCGAGAAGGAATTGCAGCGGCGTCATCGCATCGGGCTCAGCGAGTTCGAGACGCTGGACCGCCTGGTGGACGCCGCGTGCGAGACCTATCGCATGAGCGAACTGGCCGCCGAGAGCCATCTGAGCCAGAGCGCGCTGTCCCGCGCGGTCGCCCGGCTCGAGCGCGAGGGGCTGGTCAGCCGCAGCATGTGCACCGACGATCGGCGCTCGATCTTCGTCTGCCTCACCGACAAGGGCCGCGCGGCGCACGCCGACGCCGCCCCGACGCACCGCGAGGTGCTCGAACAGACCCTGCGCTGATCGGAACTCAGAGCGCGGCCAGGGTCGCCTCGATCGGGTCGCGGGCGTCGACCGCGACGGCCTCGATGCTCGCCAGCGCCGCGCGGTAGCGGTCGATCTCGGCGTCCTTGTCGAAATAGGCCGAGCCGGTGAAGGTTTCGACGTAGACGACCGGGGGTTCGGCCAGTTCGCCCGTGCCGGAATCGAATTCGAGCAGGACGAACCGACCGGTGTCCATGCCCTCGTGGTAGCCGGAATCGTCGGGCACCGAACGGATTTCGACATTGGGGCGATCGCACATCCGCCGCAGATGCTCGAGCTGGCCCTTGATCACCTCGGGTCCGCCGACGCGGCGACGCAGCACGGTCTCGGTGAGCAGCGCGCGCAGCCGCACCGGATCGGTGTCGCGGGTGAGCAGCGCCTGCCGGGCCGCCCGCACCGCGACGCGGCGGTCCGTCTCGACCGACGACATGTCCGGCCGCGCGGCGGCGAGCATGGCGCGGGTGTAGTCCTCGGTCTGCAACAGGCCGGGCACCAGCTCGTTCTCGTAGGTCGACAGCCGGTAGGCGGCCTCCTCCAGCCCGATGTAGACCTCGAAGCCCTCGGCGATGACATCGCCGTACTCGGTCCACCAGCCGCGGGCCTTGGTCTCCCGGGCCAGTGCGGTGAGCGGGGCGACGAGGTCGTCGGGCGCGCCGTAGACCTTGCACATCGCCTCGACGTCCAGCCCGCGCAGCGAGGTCTGGCCGGTCTCGATGCGCCAGATCTTGGCCTCCGACCATTCCAGGCGCTGGGCGGCGACCCGGGTGGTCATGCGGGCACGATTACGGAGGTCACGAAGTCTGCGGCCCAATTGCCGCCGCGGCATCGTGGACCCGGTGATCCCCTGCGGTAGAACCATGTATCCCCCTGAGTTCCGTCCGCCGATCGTACTCGCTGTCACCGCTCGCCGAACGGCAAAACCCTTCCGGCGTATCCGAATTCGTTCCAAGAGATACGCGAAAGGATTGTTGCACAACACAATGCGGGAGGATCGGGCATAACGCCGTGTGACATCTTCCGGAATAAGGGTTTTCGTTCACTTGCGGGGCGGTCGCCTGCGGAATCGCCAGAACTGGACGGCGCGCACGTCCTCGGAGAGCTGGTTGACCGGTTCGGCGACATCGGACAACACCTGGAACAGATCGTCGGCGAGGGCGTTGATGTGCTCGACCCGGCTCGCCAGCCGGGAGGCGTTCACCAGGAACTCGAGCGCCAGGCGCACCGACGCCGCGATGGTCAGGCCGAGCGGGAGGGCCACCACGATCGCGAACCCGAGCCCCAGCACCAGCGAGTACCGCCACAGCAGCACGGTCAGCACGATCGGGACGCCCACGGCGAAGGCCAGGCCCAGCAGATAGGCCAGCGGCAGCAGGGTCCGGGTGGCCTGTCGGCGGAACTGGAGGTCGAACAGGCCGCGCGCGGCCGACGCCGCCCAGGCCGCGAACGCGCCCGGGCCGCGGAACGGTTCGGCCGGGCCGTCCTCGTCCGTCTCGCCGACGTGCCGGGCCAGGCGCCTGGTCGCCGACTCCCGCCAGGCGATCCAGTGCGGTTCCACCTCGTAATCGTCCGCGTCGGGCTCGGCGCCGACGGGCTCGTCGCTCATGCCCCGATCCTCTCCGAGATACTTGCTCGCGGCAACGCTCGTGATTTCCGGCGTGCCCGTACGGGCTCACGGGAAACACTCAGGGACAACGCAATTGCCTCGCAGGTATGGCGACGATCGTTGTCCCCGAACGAGAACAACGGATGGTTCGATAGCGAATCCGGATCAGTCCGATGATCTTGTGACACAGATGACGTCGGGCAAGAAAGTTTCGTGAAGCTGTAACACCACGGATGTCACGGCCCGATTAGTCCCATGAACACCGAAGCAGGACCTGATCTGATGCGGGGAATGGAGAAGACAGTGCGTACGACGTTTCCGACTTCCGTCCCGGCGGCGACGATGGCCGCCGCCGCGCAGGACTACATCCAGCGCGGCTGGACGGTCGCCGAAACGGCCAACGGCATCTGCCTCATCACCGACGAGAATGTGGCGGGCATCGAGGTAACCGGCGAACTCGCCGCCACCGTCCGGCGCTTCCTGCGGGCGAACAACCTCTCCGGTCCGGTGATCGAGGTCCCGGGTGCCGAGCGGCGCGAGATCCACCTGGTGACCGGCACCGCGAAGGCCGCGATGGCCATCGAGGCGCTGCGCGAGGCGGGCATCACCGTGTACACCGACGGCGACGGCATCCCGTTGCCCCCCACCCAGCTCTCGGCGGGCTCCGCCTGCTGGGGCGTCGCCCCGAGCGAGGCCCGCTGGGTTCCGCCGGTGGTCGCGGTCGCCGCGGCCGTCCGGGCCGCCGCCTCCGGCCGCAAGCCGCAGGGCGTCCGGCTCGCCAGCTGACACCGACTTACCTGAACCGCGAGGGCCATGCGCCCTCGCGGTTCGTTGTTGTGGGGGTCCTCGTCTTCCGGCCTGGGGGCCGGAAGACGAGGAACATGAGGGGGCCGGAGGGCCGGGCGGGGGCGGAGGGCTGAGCCGGGGACGGGACCGGGGTCGAGGCGAGGGCCCCTATGTCCGGCGGTTACTTTTTGCCCGGATCTGTTTCCCTGGGCCGCCGGGCCGGTGATGATGGGGGTATGACGAGCGTCACCGAGGGAAATCGGAAGTTGTTGCGGACCTGCCCGTTGTGTGAGGCGGTGTGCGGGTTGGAGGTGACGGTCGACTCGGGGGATCGGGTGGTGGGGGTGCGGGGGGATCGGGAGGATCCGTTCAGTAGGGGGTTCATCTGTCCCAAGGGGGCCAGTCTCGGGCGGTTGGACGAGGATCCGGATCGGTTGAGCGAGCCGATGATTCGCGATCGCGGGACCGGGGAGTGGCGGACCGCCTCGTGGGACGAGGCGTTCGACCTGATCGCGGAGCGGATTCCGGCGCTGCTGGCCGAGCACGGGCGGCAGGCGGCGGCGCTGTACGTGGGAAACCCCAACGCGCACACCATCGCCGGGAGCATGTACCTGCCCGCGCTGATCCGGGCGCTGAGCACGCGCAATCTGTACTCGGCCAGTACCGCGGACCAGATGCCCAAGCAGGTGGCCTCGGGGCTGATGTTCGGCGATCCGCTGACCGTGCCGGTGCCCGATCTCGACCGCACCGATTATCTGCTCATGCTGGGCGCCAACCCGCTCGAATCCAACGGATCACTGTGCACCGCACCGGATTTCCCGGGCCGGTTGAAGGCGCTGCGGCAGCGGGGCGGCCGGTTGGTCGTGGTCGATCCCCGGCGTACCCGCACCGCCAAAATCGCCGACGAGCACGTGTTCGTCCGCCCGGGCAGCGACGCCTACCTGCTGTTCGGCATCGTCCGCACGCTGTTCGCGGAGGAACTGACCGACGTGCGCGTCGACGCCGCGGGCATCGACGAGGTCCGCGCCGCCGCCGAACCGTTCACCCCGGAGGTGGTGGCCGCGCGCACCGGCGTCCCGGCCGAGACCGTCGTGCGACTGGCCCGCGAACTCGCGGCCGCGCCGACCGCGGCGGTCTACGCGCGGATCGGCACGTGCACGGCCGAATTCGGCACGCTGACCCAGTGGCTGGTCGACGTGCTCAACGTGCTCACCGGCAATCTGGACCGGCCCGGCGGGGCCATGTTCGCCACCCCGGCCGCGCTCGGCATCGTGCGCACCCGCCCGTTCCGCACCGGCCGCTGGACCAGCCGGGTGCGCGAATTGCCCGAGGCCATGGGCGAATTCCCGGTCGCGACGCTGGCCGACGAGATCATCACACCCGGCGCGGGGCAGGTGCGCGCGCTGATCACCGTCGCGGGCAATCCGGTGCTGTCCGCGCCGAGCGGGGCGCGGCTGGCGGCGGCGCTGGACCGGCTCGAGTTCATGGTCAGCGTCGATCGGTACCTCAACGAGACCACCCGGCACGCCGATGTCATCCTGCCGCCGCCGCGCACCTTCCAGGCCCCGCACTACGATTTCGCGCTGCTGGCGTTCGCGGTGCGCGACTACACCCGGTACTCCCGCCCGCTGCTGCCGCTCGGCGACCGGCCCTCCGAACCGCACATCCTGGCGCGGCTGGCGCTGGCCATCTCGGGTCAATCGCCCGAACCCGGTCGCGATCCCGTGGCGACCGTCGACGAGTTGATCATCGCGGGCACCCTGCACAAGGCGGGCATGCTGGACCGGCGCGACGAACTCCAGGGCGCCGACACCACCGAACAGCGCATCGACATGATGCTCAAACTCGGCCCCTACGGCGAATGGCGCGGCGGCACGCTGAATCTGCGAGCGCTGCTGGACAATCCGCACGGCATCGACCTCGGCCCGCTGCGACCGCGGCTGCCCGAGATCCTGCTCACAGCCTCGAAGAGGGTGGAACTCGCCCCGCCGCAACTGCTCGCCGACGTCGAGCGATTGCGCGCCAAACTCGACGAGGCCGCCCCGGAGGTCGTGCTGATCGGGCGGCGGCAGCTGCGCTCGAACAACAGCTGGCTGCACAATGTCTCGACGCTGGTCGGCGGGTCCAACACCTGCACCCTGCACATCCACCCCGACGACGTGTCCCGCCTCGGCCTCGACGACCACGCGGTGATCAAATCGGCGGCGGGCAGTCTCACCGTGCCGCTCGAGCCGACCGACGAGATCATGCCGGGCGTGGTCAGCCTCCCGCACGGCTGGGGGCACGGCGACAGCACGCAGTCGGTGGCCCGCGCGCACGCCGGGGTGAACGCCAATGTGCTGACCGATGATTCGCTGGTCGACGTGCCGTCGGGCAACGCGGTCTTCAACGGGGTGCCGGTCACGCTGTCCCCCGCCTGATCCGACCGGTCGGGTTCCACGAAAATCGGGCGGTTCCAAGCGAACTCGCCCGTGGCCGGGCCGGGGGCATTAGCATCGGTTCGGCAAACGCTCGGCGCCGAGGTCGCCAGGTGCCGTCTTTCGAATCTCGAGGGGATGCGGCATGTCCGGTGGGCGGTACGGCAGCGACGGCGAGCGCGAACTCCAGGACCGGCTCGGCACCCGCGAGCGCGCCGAACGCTTCTACGCCGACCAGGTGCTCGACCGGCTGAATCCCCGGATGATCGAATTCGTGCGGAGGATGGACATGGCCTTCATCGCCACCGCCGATCGGCGCGGGGAATGCGACGCGAGCTTCCGCGCGGGCCGACCCGGCTTCCTGCACGTCCTCGACGAGCGCACCCTCGCCTATCCGGAGTACCGCGGCAACGGCGTAATGGCCAGTCTGGGCAACATTCTGGAGAATCCGCATGTGGCGATCCTGGTGCTGGACTTCGTCGAGGAGCTGATCGGCCTGCACATCAACGGCGCCGCGCGCATCGTCGACGACGCCGTGCTGCGGCACTGCGTGCCCGACCTGCCGCCGCACGAACGCGGCCGGATCGCCGAACGCTGGGTGGTCGTCGACGTCGAGGAGGCGTACATCCACTGCCGCAAGCACATTCCGCGCCTGGCGCCCGCGAGCCGGGAGGACCGGATGTGGGGCACCGACAACGTGCGCGCCAAGGGGGGTGACTTCTTCGGCGCGAAGGCCGAATCGGCGGTGGGGGTCAGCGGATCTTGAAGATCACCGCGCGCTGCACGATGAAGTTGATCACGGTCGCGGTGCCCTGGGCGACGACGAACGCCAGCGGCTTGCGCCACCATTCGTCGGCCAGCGCGTAGAACAGGATCTGGTTGATGCCCACCTGGACGGCGAAGGTGACCGCGTAGAGCGCGACGACCGCGAGGAAGCGCGCGCGACTGGGTTCGGCCCGGAAGGTCCAGCGCCGGTTGATGAGATACGCCGTGGTCGTGCCCGCGATGAAGCTGATCGACTTGGCCACCGCGACCGGCAGTCCGGCAGCCTCGAGCAACAGCATGTAGAGGCCGAAGTCGATGATCGCGGAGAAGCCGCCGGACAGGACGAACCGGACGATCTGCGTCTTCAGATCGACCGCCGTGCCGCCGGGCTCGTCGACCAGGGGCAGTTCGGGCGGCAGGGGCAGCTGGGGTTCCGCGGTCACGGCCACGAGCCTAACCGCCGGGGCGGTCACGACAAACGGACCAATGGTCTGTCATACCTGTAGCCTCTATGCCGATGTCCACGAAAGCTCAGACCTCCACCGCCGCGGGTTCTGCCGACACGGCGAGCGACGCCGTGCCCGAATTGCCGACGCGCACCCGCAGGCTGACCGGCTGGGGTCGCACCGCACCAACCTCCGCCGAAGTGCTCGCCACCAGCGATCCGGAGGTGATCGCGCAGGCCGTTCGGATGGTGGCCGAGGACAACGAGTCCAAGCCGCCGCACCTGCGGCGCGGGATCATCGCGCGCGGACTCGGCCGCTCCTACGGCGACAACGCGCAGAACGCGGGCGGACTCGTCGTCGATATGACCGCGCTGAACAACATTCACCGCATCGACCGCGACACCCGCCTGGTGGACGTGGACGCGGGCGTCAACCTGGACCAGCTGATGAAGGCCGCGCTGCCGTTCGGGCTGTGGGTTCCGGTGCTGCCCGGCACCCGGCAGGTGACCGTCGGCGGGGCCATCGGCTCCGACATCCACGGCAAGAACCATCACAGCGCGGGCAGTTTCGGCAATCACGTGCGCTCGATGGATCTGCTCACCGCGGACGGCACTGTCCACCACATCACCCCCAAGCGCAACGCGAAACTGTTCTGGGCCACCGTCGGCGGCTGCGGGCTGACCGGCATCATCCTGCGCGCGACCATCGAGATGACGCCGACCGAGACGGCGTACTTCATCGCCGACGGCGACGTCACCGCGACCCTGGACGAGACCATCGCCTTCCACAGCGACGGGTCGGAGGACCGGTACGAGTACAGCTCGGCGTGGTTCGACGCGATCAGCCCCGAGCCGAAACTGGGGCGGGCGGCCATCTCTCGCGGCAATCTGGCGAAACTGGATGAGCTGCCGAAGAAGTTGCGGGCCGATCCGCTGCGGTTCAACGGCAAGACGTTCTTCACGCTGCCGGACGTGTTCCCGAACGGGCTGGCCAACAAGTACACCTTCACCCCGATCGGTGAACTCTGGTACCGCAAGTCGGGCACCTATCGCGGCAAGGTGCAGAATCTGACGCAGTTCTATCATCCGCTGGACATGCTGGGTGAGTGGAATCGCGGGTACGGTTCCAACGGGTTCCTGCAGTACCAGTTCGTGGTGCCGCCGGAGGCCGTGGAGGAGTTCAAGAGCATCATCCGCGATATCCAGGCGTCGGGGTTCTATTCGTTCCTCAACGTGTTCAAGCTGTTCGGGCCGGGAAACCAAGCGCCGCTGAGCTTTCCGATGCCGGGCTGGAACATCTGCGTGGACTTCCCGATCAAGGCGGGGCTCAACGAGTTCGTGACCGAATTGGACCGGCGGGTACTGGAATTCGGCGGTCGGCTGTACACCGGGAAGGATTCGCGCACCACCGCGGAGACCTTCCATCAGATGTATCCCCGGATCGACGAGTGGATCAAGGTCCGCCGGAACATCGATCCCACAGGCGTTTTCATGTCCGATATGGCGAGAAGGCTGGAGCTGCACTAGTGATCAACGCGGTCGGAAATCCGCAATCGATTCTGCTCCTGGGTGGCACCTCGGAGATCGGTCTCGCGATCGTGGCCGAGTACCTGAAGAAGGGCCCGGCCCGGGTCGTCCTCGCGGCGTTGCCCGACGACCCGCTGCGCGCGGAATCGGTCGCGCGCGTCGAGGCCGCCGGGGCCAGCAAGGTCGAGCTGCTCGACTTCGACGCGCTCGAGACCGACGACCACCCCAAGGTGATCGAGGCGGCCTGGGCCGAGGGCGATATCGACGTCGCGATCGTGGCCTTCGGCATCGACGGCGACGGCGAGGAGTTCTGGCAGAACCAGCGCAAGGCCGTGCTGATGGCCGGGATCAACTACACCGCCGCCGTCTCGGTCGGCGTGCTGCTCGGCGAGAAGATGAAGGCCCAGGGCTACGGCCGCATCCTGGCCATGTCCTCGGTCGCGGGCGAACGCGTCCGCCGCTTCAACTTCGTCTACGGCTCCACCAAGGCGGGCCTGGACGGCTTCTACCTCGGCCTCGGCGAGGCCCTCGCCCCCTTCGGCCCCCGCGTCACGGTCATCCGCCCGGGCCAAGTCCGCACCAAACTGTCGGCGCATGTGCAGGAGAACGCGCTGACGGTGGACAAGGAGGAGGTCGCGGCGCTGGCGGTGGCGGCCTCCGATCGTGGTCGCGAGATCGTCTGGGCACCCGGGACTTTCCGGTGGGTGATGATGGTGTTGCGGCATATCCCGCGGCCTGTTTTTCGGCGGTTGCCTATTTGAGTCCTCGGGTCGGCGCCTGGGGGCGCCGACCCGAGGAACAAGGGGGGCGGGGCCGCCGACCCGAGGAACACGGGGGCGGGGCCGCCCGACTGGGCTTTCTTTCTTGTCCCTGCCCGGTGCCCGCCAGGGCGCCGGGGAGGGTGGTTAGGCTGGCGCACGGCTTAACCGGGCGAGAGGGAAAGCGGAGGCGGTGTGCGGGCATTTCTGCGGCAGGTGGGGGATGGCTTGGGGGAGGCTGTGGTCGCGGTGGGGGTGGCCGTTGTCGTGGGGGTGGTGGGGCTTTACGCGTTTTCAACCGTGCAGTGGCCTGCGTTCGGGTCGTCGAATGTGACGCGGGCGTTGACGACCGTCGGGCAGGTGGGGGCCGCGGGGTTCGTGGTGGGGGCGATTGTGGTGGCGCGGGTGCGGGGGTGGGGGTGGTGGGCGAAAGGGCTTGCGTGGGTGGGGGTTTCGGGGTTCGTCACGGTGACGTTGGGGATGCCGTTGGCGGCGACGAAGTTGTATCTGCTCGGGATCTCGGTGGATCAGGAGTTCCGGACCGAGTATCTGACCCGGCTGACCGATACCGCCGCGCCGCGGGATATGACCTACGCGGATCTGCCGCCGTTCTATCCGGCGGGGTGGTTCTGGATCGGCGGGCGGGTGGCGAATCTGCTCGGGCTGGCGGGGTGGGCGGCGTTCAAGCCGTACGCGATCGTGTCGCTGGCGGTGGCGGCGGTGCTCGCGACGGTGTTGTGGTCCAAGCTGATTCGGCCGGACCTGGCCGTCGCGGTGGGGGCGGCGACGACCGCGGTGATGGTGGCGTTCGCGTCGCCGGAGGCGTACAGCGCGGTGCTGGTGGTGCTGTTCGCGCCGAGCATGGTGCTGGCCTGGGGCGCGCTGTACCGGCCCGCCGAATGGGGTGCGGGCGAGCGGACCGGGACGGCGACCGCGCGCGGATGGGGCGCGGTCGTGGGGGCCGGGGTGTTCGTCGGCGTGTCGGGGATGTTCTACACCCTGTTCTTCGCGGTCGCGGCCTTCACCGTGGGCGTGATGGCGGTGGTGGCCTGGTGCGCGCTGCTGTGGCAGCGGCGATCCGACGCGATCCATCGGCGGCCCGCCGAGGACGCGCCGGGGCCGTGGCGGCTGCTGTGGCCGATCCTGGTGCGGCTCATCGTGATCGGCGCGATCGCGGGCGCGCTCACGCTGATCACCTGGGGTCCGTATCTGCTGCGGATGGCCTCGGGCCCGCGGCCGAGTGGCGGGACCGCCCTGCACTATCTGCCGGAATCCGGTGCGCGCCTGGCGTTCCCGATGTTCGACTTCACCCATCCGCTGCTGGGGGCGCTGTGCCTGCTGGGCACGATCTGGCTGGTGCTGCGGGTGGCGAGTTCGCGGCGGGCGCAGGCGCTGGCCGTGTCGGTGGCGGCGATCTACCTGTGGTCGCTGGGCTCGATGGCGGTCACCGCGGGCGGGACGACCCTGCTCGCGTTCCGGCTCGAGCCGATTCTCCAGGTGCTGCTGGCCGCCGCCGGAACCTTCGGCTTCGCCGAGGGGGCGCGCGCGCTGTATCAGGCCGTCGGCGAACCGGCCCGGCTGCGGGCGGCGGCCGCGGCCGTGGCGGTCCTGGGCGCGCTGGCGTTCACCCAGGACATCCCGGCCGTGCTGGCCACCGAGATCACCACCGCCTACACCGATACCGACGGCGACGGCGTCCGCGCGGACAAGCGCGCGCCCTCGGCGGTCACGCACTACCGCGCGATCGACGAGGCCCTGCGGACACAGACCGGACGCCCCCGCGACGAGACCGTCGTGCTCACCGCGGACACCAGTTTCCTCAGTTACTACCCGTACTACGGCTTCCAGGCGCTCACCTCGCACTACGCCAACCCGCTCGCCGATTTCGCGGGCCGAGCCGCGGCGATCAAACGGTGGAGCGAACTGAAGACCCCCGCGGAACTGATCGACGCGCTGAACCACTGCCCGTGGCGGGCGCCCGACGCGTTCGTGTTCCGGCGCAGCGGGGACGAGTACACGCTGCGGCTGTCGGAGGACGTCTACCCGAACGATCCGAATGTGCGCCGCTACACGGTGGCCTTCCCGAAGGCGCTGTTCGACGATCCCCACTTCCGAACCACCGACATCGGCCCGTTCACCCTCGTGGTCCGCGCCTGAGTGTCCTTGTGCACAGCCGATCGAACCTGTGCATAACACTGTGGAATCGGGCCTTTTCTTGTGGATAACTCCGCTTCCCGGGCGGCGGCTCCCAGCCTCGGCAGGTAGCCTGGGCCGCTGATCGTCGGCAAGAGGAGTTGCACCTGTGGTTGTGGGGCAGGAAGCGGATCGGATCGAGACGGGACGAATCGGCACCGCGGTGCCGGAGCGCGCGGCCACTCCCCCGGTGCGCCGCAGACGGTTTCGCAGACCGTCGGTCCCCGACCTCGCCGTCGCCGCCGCCTACACGGCCCTGGCCGTCCTGGTGCTGTCGGGCCAGTGGCGCGACACCGACCACGGCTATCTCATCAAGAGCGGCCAGGACCAGACCATGTGGGAGTGGTTCTTCGCCGAGACCGCGCACGCGGTGGCCCATCTGAACAATCCGCTCGGCACGAATCTCCAGAACTTCCCCGACGGCGTGAACATGATGGCGAACACGGCCTCGTTCGGCGTCGGGGTGCCGCTCACCCCGGTCACCCTGCTGTTCGGGCCGACGGTGACGTTCGTGCTCGTGCTCACCCTGGGCCTGGCCGGAACCGCCTACGCCTGGTACTGGCTGTTCTCCCGCGAACTCGTCGCCTCCCGGGCGGGAGCGGCCGTGGGCGGACTGTTCTGCGGCTTCGCCCCGGCCATGATCTCGCACGCGAGCGCGCACCCGAATTTCGTGGTGCTGGCCGCGCTTCCGGTCATCGCCGGGCTGCTGATCCGGATGGCCCGCCGGGTGCTCGACGGCGAATCCGCCACGCTCGGGCGGCGGGCGCGCGAGGCCGGGCTGCTCGGGCTGCTCGTGGCGTTCCAGATCGCGCTCGGCGAGGAACCGCTGCTGATCTTCGCGCTGGCGTTCGGTCTGTTCGCGGTCGTGTACTACCTGCACCGGCCGCGCGACGGGTGGCGGGTGCTGCGCGGGCTCGCCCCGACCGTCGCGGGGGCCGCGCTGATCACGGTGGCGCTCACCGTGATTCCGCTGTGGTGGCAGTTCTTCGGGCCGCAGAGCTACCGCTCGATCGACCACGGCCCGATGGGCAACGATCTGAAGGCGTTGACGCAGTTCCCGTCCGAATCGCTGGGCGGGGTGTTCGCGCCCGGCCAGAACGTGGCGATCAATCCGACCGAGCAGAACGCCTACTTCGGCTGGCCGCTGCTGGGCCTGGTCGCGGTGACGGCCGTGCTGCTGTGGCGCGACCGGGTGGTGCGGGCGGCCGCGGTGGTGATCGTGGCGTTCGGCGTGCTGTCGCTGGGCGCGCAGGCCGTCATCGGCAAGCGGCCGACCGGAATCAGCCTGCCCTGGAAGTGGATCGAACACCTGCCGCTGCTGAACACGGTCCTCGAGACCCGCTTCGTGATGGCGGCGATTCCGGCGATCGCCGCGATCCTGGCCGTCGCCACCACCCGCGCCCTCGGCTATTGGCAAGTGGCGCTGACGGATTGGCGGCCGCTGACCTGGTTCGCGGCGCTCGCGCTCGCACTGGTCCCGCTGACCCCGACGGTGCTGCCGGTGGTGCACCGCGCGGCGACGCCCTCGTTCTTCACCGACGGGACCGTCGACGAGTACGTCGACAACGGTTCGGTCGTGATCGCGCCGCCGCCGACCCGGCTCGACGCCTGGCCGTTGCGGTGGCAGATCGACGGCGGATTCCGATTCCCGCTCGCCGGAGGCTATTTCGTGGGCCCGACCGCGGACAAGAAGGGCCGCTACGGACCCGACGACCGGCCGACCGCCGCACTGCTCATGCAGGCGCAGCAGAGCGGTCGGATTCCCGCGATCGACGAGCGGGTGCGCGCGCAGGCCCGGGAGGATCTGCGGTACTGGCGGGCCGATGTGGTGGTGCTGCCGCCCACGCCGCAGGGCGACGTGCTGCACGCGACGCTCGATCAGCTGTTGTTCCCGGGTCGCTACGACGACGGCATGTGGGTCTGGGATGTGCGCGGGCGGTAGCTAGCATCGTCGATCGTGCGCGCTGACTCTGCCCGGATGGCCCGTGTCCGCCTGATAGCCCTCGTGTCCGGGGTGCTCGGCATCCTGCTGGCGGTGCTGACGCCCCTGCTGCCGGTGCGGCAGGACCGGGCGAGCCTGGACTGGCCGCAGCCGGGAGCGGTGAACGTGGACGCGCCGCTGGTCTCCTACGTTCCGCTGGAACTGCGGGCGTCGGTGCCGTGCGCCGCCTTCCGCGATCTGCCGTCCGGCACGGTCGTCGCGACCGTCGCCCCCACCGCGCCGAACGCGACCTCGAAGGGGTTGGTGGCCAAGGTGACCGGCGATCCGGGCGCGGACCGGACGCTGTCGGTGCTGCTGCGCGACATTCCGCTGGTGTCCGCGTCGCTCAGCGAGGTCGGCGGCTGCGACCGGTTGTCGGTGGTGTCCACCGCGACGGCCACGACCGCGGAGCTGACCGGCGTGCAGCGCCGCGACGGCACCCCGTTCACCTCGACCGTGGGCGGGGATGTGCGGCCCCAGATCGTCGGCGTGTTCACCGATCTGGATCGGGCGCGCCTGGGCGACGCGGGGCTGCACGCGGACATCGACTCGCGATTCTCGTCGAGTCCGTCGTGGCTCAAACTCGCCGCGATCGTCGGCGCGGTGCTGTTCACCCTGATCGCGCTGTGCTGCCTGCATTTCGTCGACACCGCCGACGGCCGCCGGGCGCGGCGGTTCCTGCCCGCGCACTGGTGGCGGTTCACCCTCACCGACGCGGTGGTGCTGGGCACGCTGCTGCTGTGGCATGTGATCGGCGCGAACACCTCCGACGACGGCTACATCCTGAACATGGCTCGGGCGTCGCGGCATTCGGGCTACATGTCGAACTACTACCGCTGGTTCGGGGTGGCGGAGGCGCCGTTCGGCTGGCCGTACGAGGTGCTGGCGTGGATGACCCGGGTCAGCGACTCGAGCCCGTGGATGCGGCTGCCCGCGCTGCTGGCCGGGGTGGCGTGCTGGCTGGTGATCAGCCGGGAGGTGTTGCCGCGCTTGGGTTCCCGGGTGCGCCGCGACGCCGTCGCGCGGTGGACGGCCGGGCTGGTGTTCCTGGTCGCGTGGCTGCCCTACGACAACGGGCTGCGCCCGGAACCGCTGATCGCGCTCGGCGCGCTGCTCACCTGGTGTGCCGTCGAACGCTCGATCGCCACCGGGCGACTGCTGCCCGCCGCGCTCGGCGTGCTGATCGCCGCCTTCTCGCTCGCGGCCGGGCCGACGGGGCTGATCTGCCTCGCGGCCCTGATCGCCGGATCGCGACCGGTGTTGCGGCACATCATCGCTCGCGCCCGGCTCGGCCGGGGGTCGGCGATCCCGCGGTACGGCGCGGCGCTGGCGCCCGGGATCGCGGCCGGAACCCTGGTCCTGGTGGTCGTTTTCGCCGATCAGACGCTCGCCTCGGTGCTGGAGGCGACGCGGGTGCGCACCCTCGTGGGCCCGAACGTGGCGTGGTTCGACGAACGCACGCGCTGGGATTCGCTGCTGATGCTGTCGCCGGACGGCTCGCTGGCGCGGCGGTTCGGCATTCTGGGCATGTTGCTGTGCCTGGGCGTGTGCGTGCTGGTCATGTTGCGCAAGGGCGGGCGGGTGCCGGGCACCTCGCGCGGGCCCTCGGCGCGGATTCTCGGCATCGTGTTCATGTCGCTGCTGCTGATGATGTTCACGCCCACCAAGTGGACCCACCACTTCGGCGTGTACGCGGGGCTGGCCGGATCGCTGGCCGCGCTGACCGCGATCGCGGTGGGCGTCAACGGGATTCGCGCGCCCTACAACCGGTCGCTGTTCGCGGCGGCGGTGTTCTTCCTGCTCGCGATCACCTTCACCGGGTCCAACGGCTGGTGGTACGTGTCCAGTTACGGGGTGCCGTGGTGGGACAAGGCGCCGGTGATCGCCGGGAAGGGCCTGTCCACGCTGTTCCTCGGGCTGGCCGTGCTGTGCCTGCTGTTCGCGGCTTGGCGCTACTACCGCGAACCGTATCGAAAGGCCGAGGGGCGCAGGCGGTTCGACCGGTTCGCCGTCGAGCCGCTGACCGTCGCGGCCGCGGTCATGGTGCTGTTCGAGGTGGCGTCGCTGGGCAAGGCCGCGCTCACCCAGTACCCGGCGTACTCGATCGCGAAATCGAATATCCGTGCGCTGGGCGGTGATTCGTGCGGGCTGGCCGACGACGTGCTGGTCGAGACCGATACCGCCGATTCGCTGCTGCACCCCTACACCGGCTCCGACGCCGACGGCCTGGCCGCCGAGAATGTCGGCTTCACCCCCGACGGGGTGGCGAGCGACCTCACCGCCGACGCCGAGGAGACCGTCAGCGGCGGCGCCAATTCCATCGACAGCAAATCGGAGAACAAGACCACCAACACCACCCAGGCGGGCACCGGCGGCGGCACCGTGGACCGGCCCGGCGTCAACGGCAGCACGGTCGCGCTGCCGTTCGGCCTGGATCCGGCCCGCACCCCGGTGCTGGGCAGCTACGTCACCAAGGACAAGCGACAGGCCCACCTCACCTCCCAGTGGTACCGCCTGGATCTGGCCGCGGCCCGCGCCGACGCCGCGCGCAAACTGCTCGTGGTGACCGCGGCGGGGCGGATCAAATCGGTGAACAAGGACGGGGTGGTCACCTACGGTCAGGATCTGCGCGTCGAATTCGCGCACCGCGACGACGACGGCACCGAGCGGGCACTGGGCTCGTTCGTGCCGCTGGACATCGGCGGCGGCCCGTCGTGGCGGAACATGCGGGTGCCGCTGGATCGAATCCCCGCCGACGCCAACGCCGTTCGCATCGTGGCCGTCGCCGCCGATCTCACCCCGAAGCAGTGGCTCGCGGTCACCCCGCCGCGCGTACCCCGGCTGGCCACGCTGGATTCGGTGGTCGGGCGCGACGCCCCCGTGCTCGAGGACTGGCACGTCGGCCTGGCCTTCCCGTGTCAGCGGCCGTTCGATCACAAGGACGGGGTCGCCGAGGTCCCGGCCTGGCGCATCCTGCCCGACCGGGTCGGCTCCGACGCCTCCAACGCCTGGCAGGACGACATCGGCGGCGGCCCGCTCGGCTGGACCGGCCTGCTGCTCTCCGCCCGGACCGTGCCCGCGTATCTGAACGACGACTGGGGCCGGGACTGGGGTTCGCTGGAACGGTTCACCCCGTACGTGTCCGGCACCGCCCCGGCCACCGTCGGCGTGCGCGTCGAGAACCGCTGGGGCTGGGCGCAGGACGGTCCCATCAAGGCCCGGTAACAGGATGCGGCGTCGAGGTGCCCAGTGAAGGCGGTCACTCACAGGACGGGCAGATAACATCACCAACCGTGCCCGACGCCGCAACCGTTGTCTTGACCGAACCGAGGGCCGCCGCCAGCCCGGCGACACCGCGGGATTTCCGAACCGCCCGCCTGATCGCGCTGGTCGCGGGTCTGCTGGGTGCGCTGTGCGCGCTCGCGACGCCGTTCCTGCCGGTCCAGCAGACCACGGCCGAGGTGAACTGGCCGCAGGGCGGGACGATCGGCAACGTCGAGGCGCCGCTGATGGCGCAGGTCCCCATCGACCTGTCCGCGTCCATCCCGTGCTCGCTCGTCGCGCAGCTGCCGCAGGGCATCGTGCTCAACACCGCGCCGCCGCAGGGGGATCGGGCCGCGCTGGAGGGCCTGTTCGTCCGGATCACCCCGGATTCGGTGGACGTCATGGACCGCAACGCCATCGTGGCGTCGGCGAAGCGGTCGCAGATCGGCGACTGCACCGCGATCACCATCGCCTCCGACATCCAGCGCACGCACGCCGCGTTCGAGGGCATCGGGGTCGAGGGCACCCTCAACGGTGACCTGCGGCCGCAGGTGGTCGGCGTCTTCTCCGATCTGAAGGGCCCCGCCCCGGCCGGGCTGTCGTTCCACATGACCGTCGACACCCGCTTCACCTCGACACCGACCTGGATCAAGCTCACCGCGATGATCGTCGCGGTGCTGTGCACGCTGCTCGCGCTCGGCGCGCTGGCCCGGCTCGACACCAGCGACGGCCGCGGCCACCGGCGCGTCCTGCCCGCGCACTGGCTGAAGCCGACCTGGGCCGACGGCGCGGTGATCGGCACGCTGCTGCTGTGGCACTTCGTGGGCGCCAACACCTCCGACGACGGCTACATCCTGTCCATGGTCCGGGTCGCGCCGCACGCGGGCTATCTGGCCAACTACTTCCGCTGGTACGGCGTGCCGGAGGCGCCCTTCGGCTGGTACTACTACGTGATCCAGCTGTTCGCGCAGGTCTCCACCGCGAGCTTCTGGGTGCGGATCCCCGCCACGCTGTGCGCGATCCTGTGCTGGCTGGTGATCAGCCGCGAGGTGGTGCCCCGGCTCGGGCGCGGCGTGCGGAACTCGAACGTGGCGTTGTGGACCGGCGGGCTGGTGTTCCTGGCGTTCTGGCTGCCCTACGACAACGGCCTGCGCTCGGAGCCGATCGTGGCGCTGGGTGCGCTGCTGACCTGGGTGTCCATCGAACGGGCCATCGCCACCGGGCGACTGCTGCCCGCGGCGGTGGCGGTGCTGGTGGCGGCGTTCACCCTGGCCGCCGCGCCGACCGGATTGATGTGCGTGGCCGCGCTGCTCGCCGGGATCCGGCCGCTGGTGCGGATCGTGGTGCGCCGCCATCGGGCGGCCGCGGCGCAGGCGCGCAGCGGCTTCTTCGCGACGATGTGGGGCTCGTCGCTCCCGCTGCTGGCGCCCATCGCCGCCGCGGGATTCCTGGTGCTCACCGCCGTCTACACCGATCAGACCTTCGCCGGGATCCAGGAGGCCAATCGCGTCCGGCAGGTGACCGGGCCCAATCTGGCCTGGTACGAGGACTATCTGCGGTACTACTACCTGTTCGTGCAGACCGTGGACGGTTCGGTGTCGCGCCGGTTCGCCTTCCTGGTGATGATCCTGTGCCTGGTGACCACCGCGCTGGTGCTGCTGCGGCGGCGCCGGGTGCCGGGCATCTCCAGCGGTCCGGCGTGGCGGCTCATCGGCGTGGTGTTCGGGACGATCTTCTTCATGATGTTCAACCCGACGAAGTGGACCCACCACTTCGGCGCCTACGCGGGCGTGGCGGGTTCGCTGGCCGCGGTGACGGCCGTGGCGGTGTCGGCGACGGCGTTGCGATCGCGCAAGAACCGCACGGTCTTCCTCGCCGCGCTGCTGTTCGTGCTGGCGCTGACGTTCTCCGGCATCAACGGCTACTGGTACGTGTCCAGCTACGGCGTGCCGTGGTTCGACAAGACCGTCTCGCTGCACGGCCGGCAGTCCAACACGATCGTGCTCATCCTGTTCGGCCTGGCGCTGGCGCTGGTCGCCTGGCAGGCGCTGCGCGAGGACTACACGAAACCGCCCGCGAGCCCGAAGACCGCGCGCGGCAGGCGGATTCGCCGGTTCGCGGCCATCCCGCTGACCGTGATCGCCGCGCTCATGGTGGCCTTCGAGGTGCTGTCGCTGGTGAAGGGCGCGGCCACCCAGTACCCGGCGTACTCGCTGGCCCGCTCGAATTTCGATGCGCTGGGCGGCAATTCGTGCGGACTCGCCAATGACGTTCTGGTGGAGGCGGATCCGAACGCGGGCCGGTTGACCCCGATCATCGACCCGGCGAATCCGCCGAAGAACGACGACCCGCTCGCGGGCGCGGACCCGACCGGCTTCGACCCCAACGGCGTGCCGACCGATCTGAAGGCCGATTCGGTCGAGGTGAAGCCGGGCACCGGCAACACCTCCAACCAGTCGGTGGGCGCCAACTTCGCCGAGGGCCAGAACGCGGGCACCGGCGGCGGCACCATCGCCGAGGCCGGGGTCAACGGCAGCACCGTGGCGCTGCCGTTCGGGCTGAATCCGAAGACCACCCCGATCCTGGGCAGCTATCAGCAGGGCATCCAGCAGCCCGCGCACCTCACCTCGAGCTGGTACGGACTGCCCGCGCGGTCGGACGACGCGCCGCTGGTGGTGATCTCGGCCGCCGGGCGCATCCTGTCCTTCGACCAGACCGGGGCCATGCAGTACGGCCAGGATCTGCAACTGGAGTACGGCAAGCGGCAGCCCGACGGGAGCGTGACCGCCGAGGGCAAGTACGTGCCGCGCGATATCGGCCCGGCCCCCTCGTGGCGCAATCTGCGGGTGCCGCTCGCGGAGCTGTCGCCCGACGCCGACGCGGTCCGCATCGTCGCCAACCGCAATGTGCTCATCGGCGACCAGTGGCTGGCCTTCACTCCGCCGCGGGTGCCGAAACTGGTGTCGCTCAACGACTTCCTGGGCTCGAAGCAGCAGGTGCTCGAGGACTGGGCGGTCGGCCTGCAATTCCCGTGCCAGCAGCCGTTCCTGCACCGCGACGGCGTGGCGACCATGCCCGGCTACCGCATCAAGCCGGACCGGCCGCTGGCGGTCAGCTCCACCGACACCTGGCAGGCCGAGGAGTTCGGCGGCCCGCTCGGCTTCGCCAACATGCTGGCCGGGGCGACGACCGTCCCGACCTATCTGAAGGACGACTGGGCGCGCGACTGGGGTTCGCTGGAACGCTACGACCGGTACTACACCGACGCCCGGCCCGCCCGGGTGGAGACCGGTACCACCACCCGTTCGGGATTCTGGACGCCGGGTCGGATGCGGGTGTTCTGATCAGTGCTCGACGCGGGCACACCACTCGTAGACGGGCAGGGAACCCTCCGGGGTTTCCTGCCACCGCGGGGTCACTCTGAAGCGCTCGTACCCGCCGTTGAACCGCACGCGCAGTTCGATGCCCGGCGGGGTGATCGGCACGATCCGTTGCGGCAGGTCGGCGGGCCCGCCCTCTAGTACGGCCTTCGGTGAGCTACCCATAGCTGAAGGCTCTCACACGGCGACCGGTCGGCCGGGCGAATCCGCGAAAGACACGCGCCCGGCGATCGGCCGCCGTCGCCGCTACAGCGGCAGCAGATGATGCTTGCGCGGATTGCGGTAGATCTTCTTGTCGCGCAGCAGATGCAGGGCCTTGCGGATCTCGAGCCGCGTGGTCGCGGGATCGATGACGGCGTCGATGTAGCCGCGCTCGGCGGCGACCCAGGGGGTGGCGACCGTCGTGTTGTAGAAGTCGATCATCTGCTTGCGGATCGCGTCGCGCTGCTCCTCGGGCGCGGCCTCGATCTGCTTGCGCCCGATCAGGCTCACCGCGCTCTCCGCGCCCATCACCGCGATGCGCGCGGTCGGCCACGCCAGGTTGACGTCCGCGCCCAGCTGTTTGGAGCCCATCACGGCGTAGCCGCCGCCGTAGGACTTGCGGATCACCACCGTCACCTTGGGCACGGTCGCCTCCACGAAGGAGAACAGGAAGCGGCCGCCGCGCTTGATGACGCCGATCTTCTCCTGTTCCACGCCGGGCAGGAAGCCGGGCGTGTCGACGACGAACACCAGCGGGATCTCGAACGCGTCGCACATCCGCACGAAGTGCGCGGCCTTGTCGGAGGCCCGCGCGTCCAGCGCGCCCGCGTAGACCATCGGCTGATTGGCGACCACGCCGACGCTGCGCCCGTCCACCCGCGCGAAGCCGGTGATGACATTGAGCCCGGCCTGCGCGCCGATCTCGTGGAAATCGCCGTCGTCGAAGATCCGCAGCAGGATCTCGTGCATGTCGTAGGCGGCGTTGTCGGAGTCGGGCACGATGCCGTTGAGTTCGAGGTCGCTGTCGGTGATCTCGGGTTCCATCCCCGGATTCACGATCGGCGGCAGTTCCTGGCAGCTCGACGGCAGATAGCTCAGGTAGTGGCGGACCCAGTCGAACGCCGCCTGCTCATCCTTGGCGACGTGATGGATGTTGCCGTACTCGGCCTGGCTGTGCGCGCCGCCGAGCTCCTCGAGCGAGACGTCCTCGCCGGTGACCTCGCGGATCACCTTGGGCCCGGTGACGAACATGTACGCCTCTTCGGTGGCGACCACGACGTCGGTGTTGATCGGCGCGTACACCGCGCCGCCCGCGCAGCTGCCCAGGATCATCGACACCTGCGGCACCAGCCCCGACAGCGGCTCCTGCCGGCGGCCCATCTGGGCGTACCAGGCCAGCGAGGTCACCGCCTCCTGCACGCGCGCGCCGCCGGAGTCGTTGATGCCGACCACCGGGCAGCCGACCTTGGCCGCGAAGTCCATGACCGCGGCCACCTTCCGGCCGAACATCTCCCCCACCGAACCGCCGTAGACGGTCTGGTCGTGGGAGAACACGGCGACCGGGCGGCCGTCGACCATGCCGTGCCCGGTCACCACGCCGTCGCCGTAGAGGGCGTTCTTGTCGCCCGGATTGCGCACGAGCGCACCGATTTCCACGAAGGTGCCGGGATCCAGCAACATGTTGATCCGCTCGCGGGCCGAGGGGATGCCCTTGCGGACCCGCTTGGCCACCCCCGCTTCCCCCGCCGGTTCCTGCGCGAGCTCATGCTTCTTACGCAGGTCGGCGAGTTTCTCGGCGGTCGTACTCACTTGTCTCCCTTCCCGATGTCCGCGAGCTTGCGGGTGAGGTCGGCACCGATGGTGGCGATGCGCGGCTCGTCGACGATCTGGAGATGATCGCCCGGGATGCGCACGACCTCCAAATTGGGGATGAATTCGTCCCAGCCGCCGTTGGGGCGGCGGTCGGCGTAGCGCGGCTCGAGTTCGATGATCCCGTCGTGATACCGGTCTGCCAGGTAGAGCACGGTCTCCCCGTCGTATCGGGTGGGATGCACCTTCTGCAGTTCCCGGCCCTCGATCCACGACGTGCGCTGATGTTCGAGCACGCCGCCGGGGATCTGCGCGCCCGAGAACTTGATCAGCTCCAGGACGATCTGGAACTGGTCCTCGTCGCTGGCGGCCGCCAGTTCCGCGAGCTGCTCATCGTCCAGTTCGCCGGGGATGTTGTAGGTCTTCTTCGCGAAGTCCTGGTACCGCTTCACCCGCTGCAACCGCTCGTCGGGGCTGTTGTCCTCGAGCTGGGTCGGCAAGGCCAGGTCGATCAGGCCCACCAAGCGCACATCCGAGCCCTCGGAGCGCATGATCTGGGCGACCTGAAGCGCGAAGACCGCGCCCAGCGACCACCCGTACAGCACATACGGCCCCTCGGGCTGGAGCTTGCGGATCTCGGGAACGTATTGCCGCGCCCGCTCCTCGATCGAGCCCTCCACCCGCTCGAAGCCGTACATCGGGGTGTCGGCGGGCAGGCGGCGCAGCAGCGGCTCGTAGACCAGGGTGTTGCCGCCGGAGGGATGGAACACGAAGACCGGCACGGCATTCGAGCCCTCGGCGCGCGGGCGCAGGGTGCGCACGAAACCGTCGACGTCGCCGCCGGAGTCCTGATGTTCGCGCACGACATTCGACAGCTGCTCGATGGTCCGGCGGTCGCGCACCGCCGCCACATCGATCGTCGCGCCGACGCGTTCGGACAGCCGCTCGGCCAGCTTGCGGGCGGTGTCCTCGTCGAGGCTCGGCAGGGGGGTGAAGATGCCGCCCGCGGACTTTCCGGTCACCATCGCCCAGGTGCCGAAGGTCAGCCGTTCGGCGGCGTCGCGCGGCGGGACGTTGTCGCCCTCGACCGAATCCGGTTCGGCGGCAACGGGTTCGGGCTCGGCCTGCGCGGCCTGTTCGGCCTGCGCCCGCACCGCGGCGGCCGGATCCTCGCCCGCCTCCATCGCGGCGCGCGCGGCGGCCACGAAGTCGTCGTCCACGGTCAGCGAACCGCCCTCGGCCGCTTGCTTCTCCGCCATCGCGCGGATCTCGTCGCGGTGCTCGATGGCGTAGCGCAGCACCTTGGCGACCTCGTGCAGGCTGGCGTCGCGCACGGCCTGGACCTGCAATTGCGGGATGTCGAACTCGTATTCCACGCGGTTCTTGATGCGCATGGCCATGAGCGAGTCCAGGCCCAGTTCCATGAGGGGGATCTCCATCGGGAGGTCCTCCACGGCATAGCCCATGGATTCGGCGACGATGGTGGCGAGGCGGTCCTCGACGGTCTGACCGCTCGCGGGATCCCAACGCTCACCGAAGGATTCGACGACCGCCGGTTCGGCGACCGGGGTGGTCGCCGGGGCGGGCGTGCTCGGCGCGGACTCCGGCAGCGGCGCGCCCGAGGTGATCACCGCGTCGAACAGCAGCCGGAAACCGGCACCCTCCTTGGCGTGCACCTGGACCGACGCGCCGCCCGGATGCGGGGTGAGGGTGGTGGTCAGGGTGCCCGCGGCCGGAACGGGGGCGTGGATGATGGACGCGCCGACGGTGACATCGGCCAGCACCTGCGTCGCGGCGGCACGGACCAACGCGGCCGGATCGGTGACGGCGGTGGCCGCGACCTCCCAGGCGTGGCGGCCGTCGGGCAGCGCCACATGCGCGCCGGGCACCCGGCCGGTGCCGGAACCCGCGGCCACGCTCACCGTGGGCCAGTACTCCTTGCGCAGGAACGCCGTACGCGGCACGTCGGCGTAGTCGCCCGCGGGCAGCAGCGAGGACAGATCCACCGGATGACCCTGCACGTAGAGCTGCGCCAGCGCCGAGACGATATTGGCGGAGTCGTCCTCCTTGCGCTTGAGCGTGGGGATCAGCGCGGCATTGTGCACACCGGCCGCGAAGGTGGTGCCCAGCACCTGCATCAGCGCCACCGAATGCGGGGCGATCTCCAGGTAGGTGGTGATGCCGTTGTCCACCGCGGCCTGGATGGCGTAGGTGAAGTTCACCGGGCGGCGCATGTTCGCCACCCAGTAGTCCACATCGTGCACCGGATCCGAGCCCGCGCGGTAGATCGCGGACTTGTGCACCGTCGAGTACAGGTCGACGGTCGGGCGGCCCGGCTCGATGCCCGCGAGTTCGGCGGCCAATTCGCCCAGCAGCGGGTCCATCTGGGAGGTGTGCCCCGCGCCGCGGGTCTGTAGCACGCGGGCGAATTTGCCCTCGGCCTCGGCGCGGGCGACCACGGCCTGCACCTGATCCGGCGGGCCGCCGATGACGGTGTTGGTCGGCGCGGCGTACACCGCGACCTCGAGATCGGGGTAGTCGGCGATGACCTTCTCGATGTCCTCGGCGCTGTACTCCACCAGCGCCATATTGCGGACCTCGTCGTCGGTGATCATCGCCTCGCCCTCGCCCATCAGGCGGGAGCGGGCGCAGATGACGCGCACGGCGTCCTCGAGGTTCATGCCGCCGCAGACGTAGGAGGCCGCGGCCTCGCCCTGCGAATGCCCCACCACCGCTTCGGGTTCCGCGCCGTGCGCGCGCAGCAGCGCGGCGAGGCCGACCTGGATGGTGAACACGCCGACCTGCGAGGTGCCGACATCCCAGTCCTGGGCGTCGTCGAGGATCATCTCCTTGACCGAGTACCCGGCCTCGTCCTGCACCAGCTCGTCGACCTCGTCGACGGTGCGGGCGAAGATCGAGTTCTCCAGGTAGAGCTTCTTGCCCATCTTGCGGTGATGCGAGCCGAACCCGCCGAACACCCACATGGGTCCGCGCACGGCGGGCGCGTCGGCGGTGAACACGCCCTGGCCGGGCTTCCCGGCGGCGAGCGCGCGCAGGCCGGTGATCGCCTCCTCGCGGGTGGTGGCCAGCACCGCGCCCCGGGAGCGGCCGTGATTGCGCTTGGCCAGCGAGCGGGCGACGTCCTGGAGCGAGACCGCTTGTCCCGCTTCGGATTCCAGCCAGTCGGCCAGATCGGCGGCGGCGCGGCGGCGGCGCGAGGGCAGGTAGGCGGAGACCGGGAGGATCACCGGGAGCGGATCGGTGCGCTCGGCGGTCCATTCGGGTTCGGGGGCCTCCGCCACCAGGATCGCCTCGGCGTCGGCGACGACGTCGGTGGTCTCGTTGTCGAGATCGGTTGCCTCCGTGGCCGTTTCGGGGACCTCGGGGGCGACGGGGGCGGGCTTGTACTCCTGGATGACCAAATGGGCGTTGGTACCGCCGAAGCCGAACCCGGAGACGCCGATGGTGGCGGTGCCGCTGTAGCGGGGGAATTCGGTGGGTTCGTCGACGACCTTCAGGTGCGCCTGGTCCCACGGGATGTAGGGGTTGGGGCCCGTGTAGTTGACGCTCGGCGGAATGACGTTGTGCTGCAACGACATGATCACCTTGGCCAGGCTGGCCGCGCCCGCGCCGGACTCCAGGTGACCGAAGTTGGACTTGGCCGACCCCAGCAGCGCGGGCCGGTCCGCGGGGCGTCCGCGACCGACCACGCGACCGAGCGCGTCCGCCTCGATGGGGTCGCCCAGCAGGGTGCCGGTGCCGTGCGCCTCGATGTAATCCACACTGCCGGGGGCGATTCCGGCGTCCCGGTAGGCGCGGCGCAGCACCTCGGCCTGCGCGTCGGGATTCGGCGCGAGCAGGCCGTTGGACCGGCCGTCGTTGTTGACCGCGGAACCCTTGATGACGGCCAGGATTCGATCGCCGTCGCGTTCGGCGTCGGCCAGGCGCTTGAGCACCACCAGGCCGCCGCCCTCGGAGCGGACCATACCGTCGGCGTCGGCGGAGAACGCCTTGATGTGGCCGTCCTTGGCGACCGCGCCATTGGCGTCGAAGCCGAGGGTGGCGAACGGCGCGATCAACATGTTCACCCCGCCCGCGAGGGCGAGATCGGCATTGCCGCCGCGCAGCGCCTGCACCGCCTCGTGCACGGCGACCAGCGTGGACGAGCACGCGGTGTCCACCGAGACCGACGGGCCGCGGAAGTCGAAGAAGTAGGAGACGCGGTTGGGGATGATGGACGAGACGCTGCCCATGATGCCGTAGGCCGACGCCGACGCGGGGGTGTCCGAATCCGCTTGCGCCCCAGCCGACATCGCGGCCAGGAACATGAAGTCGTTACCCGACGACCCGATGTACACCCCCACCGGCTTGCCCTTGAGCTCGTTGGCCGGAATCCTGGCGTGCTCCAACGCTTCCCAGGTCAGCTCCATCATGAGCCGCTGCTGCGGATCGACCCGCTCGACCTCGATCGGCGACATGGCGAAGAACTCCGCGTCGAAACCCTTCACCACCTCCTGGTCGAGGTAGCCACCGCGGGTGTTGGCTTGCGCGATCACCTCGGCCAGTTCGGGTTCGGCGGTGAACTCCGACCAGCGGCCCTCGGGCCGTTCGCGGATGGCGTCGCCGCGATTGATCAGGAACTCCCAGGTGGATTCGGGGGTGTCCCCCGCCCCGGGCAGCCGGGTGGCCAGCCCCACGATCGCGATGTCGTGCGCCTGCCCCGGCTGATAGCCCGCGGTGTAGAACGCCTCGTCCACCGCCTCCTCGGCGACCTCGGGCTCGCCGTTGATGATGCGCTCGGCCAGCGACGCGATCGTCGGATGCTGGTAGACGATCGTGGCGTTGAGCATCACGCCGGTGAGGTCCTCGATGTCGCCGCCGAGGGCGAGGGCATCGCGCGAGGCCAGGCCGAACTCCTCCATCGGCCGGTCCACGGTGATCTGATCGATGGGCTGGCCGGTCGCCTCGGCGACCCAGCGGCGCAACCACTCACGCAGGTCGGCCACCGACATATCGGTGCCCGGTTTGTCGGCGACCGCCTCCACTGCGTCGGCGGCGGTCTCGGTCGTCTGGGTGCCCTCGTTGTCAGCCATCAATTCCTCAAGCTACCTGGGGGTGGGGGTGGAGCGACGGGGATCGGCGGCCGGTGTCTCCCGCGCTCACTCTTCGTCCGGCGCGTCCGGGAACGCCTGCTGCTGATGACCACCGCGCAGCGTGCCTTCCAGATACGCGGCCTTGCAGGCGCGGCGGGCGATCTTGCCGCTGGAGGTGCGGGGGATGGAACCGGCGGGCACGAGCAGCACATCGCGCACGGTCACGCCGTGCCGCTGCGCAATGGCCGCGCGCACGGCGTCGGCGATCGGGACCGGATCGGCCTTGTGCGCGCCGGGACCGCGCTCGGCGACGATGACCAGCTGCTCGGAGGAATCGTCGGGATCGAAGCTCAGCCCGGAATGGCTGTCCTGGGCGAACACCTCGGCCGGGAGCTGATTCGCGGGCACCGAGAACGCCGCGACGAAGCCGGGACGCAGCAGCTTACTGGCCTCCTGCGCGGAGTACTCGAGGTCCTGCGGGTAGTGGTTGCGGCCGTCGACGATCACCAGATCCTTCACGCGGCCGGTGATGTAGAGCTCGCCGTCGATGTAGACGCCGTAGTCGCCGGTGCGCATCCAGATGGCGTCGGGCTCGGTGCCCGCGGCCTTGCTGCCCTCGGACAGGCGCTGGGTGAGGCGGTTCTTGAAGGTCTTGCGGGTCTCCTCCTCGCGACCCCAGTAGCCCTGCCCGATGTTGTTGCCGTGCAACCAGATCTCGCCGACCTGGCCCTCGGGCAGCTCGCGCGCGCCGTCGGGATTGTCGACGGTGTCGGGGTCGACGATCGCCGCCCACTGCGACAGCGCGACGTACCCGCAGCTGACCTGGGCGATGGAGTTCGGCGCGCCCTGGTCCACCTTGACGATGCGACCGGCGTTGAGCTCGTCGCGGTCGACGTAGATGACCTTGGCCTCGTCCTCGTGCCGGGTGGCCGAGACGAACAGCGTGGCCTCGGCCATGCCGTAGCAGGGCTTGATGGCCGTCTTGGGCAGGCCGTAGGGGGCGAACGCCTCGTTGAACTTCTTCATCGACGAGGTGGTGACCGGTTCGGAGCCGTTGATCAGGCCGATGACATTGGACAGGTCCAGCGTCTCGCCGTTGCGCGGCAGACCGCGGGCGGCGGCGTGCTCGAACGCGAAATTCGGTGCGGCGGCGAAGGTTCCGGCGCCGTCGGAGACCGCGGCCAGCTCCTTGATCCAGCGCGACGGGCGGCGCACGAACGCGCTCGGGGACATGATGGTGATGTACTTGCCGCCGATCGCGGGCAGGATCACGCACAGCAGGCCCATGTCGTGGAACAGCGGCAGCCAGGTCACGCCGCGCGAGTTCCAGTCCAGGTTGATCGCGTGCACCATCTGCAGCAGGTTGGTGCCGACCGCGCGGTGGGTGATCTCCACACCGGCGGGGGTACGGGTCGAGCCGGAGGTGTACTGCAGATACGCGATGTCGTCGACGTTGATCTCCGGGCGCACCCAGGATTCGCCGAGGGTGTCGGGCACCGCGTCGACGGCGATGATGCGGGGGCGCTGGGCGGCCGGGAGCGGCCGGAAGAACTGGCGCACGCCCGCGGCGGAGGAGCTCGCCGTGAGAATGGCCGAGGGCTCGCAGTCGCCGAGCACGGCGTGCAGGCGGTCGGTGTGGCCCGGCTCGTCCGGATCGAACAGCGGCACCGCGATGGTGCCCGCGTAGATCGCGGCGAAGAACGAGATCACGTAGTCGAGGCCCTGGGGCGCGAGAATCGCCACCCGGTCCCCCGGCTTGGTCACCTGTTGCAGGCGAGCGGCCACCGCGCGCAGCCGGACGCCGAATTCCTTCCAGGTCAGGTCCTGGTACTCCCCGTCGCGCTCCCGGGAGTAATCGATGTAGCGGTACGCGAGGGTGTTCGCGTCGTTGCGAGTGTGCTTCTCGACGTAATCGACCAGGGTCCGGCCCTCGGGAATTCTGATGTTCCCGGTTTCGTCCAGGTAGTCGTCGAAAGTCTCGTCCGTCATTCCTTCTCCTCCGAGGCACACGCAGCACGGCGTCATGGCCGCTGTTACCTGTGAGGCCCCGACTCGCTATCGCCCGCGGGCGCTCTGTGGTGCAAGAGCATGCCTGCAGCTTTTTCGGCGGTCTGCGCGGTGACCGCCTATCGGCTAGATGTACTCAAACCAGGGACATGTTACAGAGCAGGCCCAGGAGCGGTCTCCGGAGCGCGGCGAACACATCCTGCGGCTGTCCCTCCCGCGATATCGGGATGACCGGCGCGAACGCATCCATCTGATCGGAAACACTCCGCCATAGGACATCGAGGTCGGCGCGCGCACGTTACGGACGGGCTCCGCGATCTCCTCGAATGTGCCGATCGCCACAGGGGGCGAGGTCGGAATGTCGTCGCCGGTCCGGTTCAGCTCGATGTCGGCAAAACGATCACCGGCCGCCTCCTTGATCAGTCGCACTTTCTCGATGGTCCCCTTGACGCCCAGGACCCGGACGTCCCGTCCCGCCGCCCGGCGGATCGGCCGCGGTGGCGTACCCGGCGCGGGTGCGGCGGCCTGTGACATGGACTCCTGCTCCTGGACGTGCGGAAAATCGCTGCGACGCCGGTCCGGCCCCGGGGGGACCGGCTCCGGCGTCGCGATCATCGCAGCACTTTACAGCCTATGGAAGAAACCGCGTGGTCCCTTCGAATCATGAATGTGCGGGATCACGAATGTGCGGGATGGGGAGCCTTGTCGATCAATCCGATGGCCCAGTCCGCGGTCCACCCGGGTGCGGTGGTGCCGCTGTCGTCCACCTGGTACGAGGCGTAGAGCGCGTGCACCGGGCTGCCGACCGAGCGGACCAGGGTGGTCAGGCTCGGAATGATGTTGACCGGATTGAGCGCCTGCCGGGGAGCGTCGCAGATCAGATCGCCCGGCGCGCACATGGTGAAGGTGCGGTCGGCGAGCGCGCCGAAGCCCTCGGGCCGGGGTCCGGTCATGGTGATGCCCGGGACGGTCAGCCCGCGCAGGGCCACCTCGGCCCCGACGCCCGGTGGATTCGCGCCGATCACCGTCGCCTGACCCGGCCCGCTGTCGCGGCGGCCGTCGGCGATCAGGGTCACGCCCAGCACCTTGTCCGCGGCGACCGGACCCTTGCCCGCGCCGATCTGCGCCGCGACATCCCCGGCGATGACCGCGCCCTGGGAGAAACCGGCGATCACATAGCTGGTCAGCGGGCAGTCCTTCGCGGTCGCGGCCAGCTTGTCGGTCGCCTTGCGGGTGCCCTCGGAGCGGCTGTTGTTGTAGGACTGCTGGCCGTCCGGCGGGATCGCGATCGGATTGGAGAACTGCGCGACGTAGGGGACGGTCCAGACCTCGAGGCGGCCCTCGGGGAACCGCGCGCGCACCGGGTTGGTGACGCCCAGCATCAGCGAGTTCGGATTGGCGCTCGGGTGGTAGGGGTCGTCCCCGCTGGCCGACTCCCAGGTGCCCGGGACGGCCACCATCAGCACGTCCGGGCAGCTCGCGGGCTGGGTGGCGGGTGGACGCGGTTCCGGCGGCTTGGGCTTGGGCAGATGCAGCAGCCCGGCCAGCAGATACCACAGCAGCAGCACCAGGACCACGACCGCGGCGAGGACGCCGAGCAGCAGCAGGCAACCCGGGCGGCGACGGTGACCGCCGCCCGGACGTCCCGTCGGTTGGTAGGTCACTTGTTGCAGTAGGTCGCGTTGGCCGCGTCCATGTAGATCCGGCCCGCCTGCTCGACCGTCATCTTCTGCGGGTCGAAGCCGGGATCGGAACCGGCCATGGCGTTGACGTAGGTCGCGATCTCCTGATCCGACGCGCCGCCCGCCTTGCCCTGGCACACATAGTTGGCCGCGGTGAGCGCGATGTCCGGGCTGGCCGGGCTGACGCCGCGCTTGCGCAGCTCGTCCAGGAACGCCTGATCCTTACTCGACACCGGTCCGGTCTCGGTGGGTCCGGGCGAGGGCGTGACCGGCTCGGGCCGCTCCAGCGCCGAACTCGTCGGCGGGGCCTGCTCCGAGCTGGGCGCGTCGCTCGGGGGGATCACCACCGAGGGCAGCGTGGTGGTCGGGGCGGCGGCGGTCGAGGTCTTCAGCGTGGGCGTGCTCGACGCCGTCGAGTCGTTGTTTCCGCAGGCGGCGAGCAAACCGGCGGCCGCGAACGCCACGAGCGCACCGGTCACCTTTCCACGGGTCCGAAGCATGTATTCGTATCCTCGATCTGTTCACAAGGGGTCAGCGGTCGCGTCCAGGCTAGCCGTTACCCCCGTATCGGGGGCACGGCGACCGAAAACCTCAGATACCTCTCACAACGGCTCTCACAGGCCGTGGATCTCGGGCCTGCCGTCGGTGATCACGACGAAGCCGGTCTGGAAGTTCTGCTGGACGCCGCCGGGGACGGCGAACTCGTCGCTGATCGGATAGCCGAGGCGGCCGTTCTCGTAGCCCTGCTGGGCCCAGGCGTCCATGATCGGGCCGGCGCGCACGGCCCAGGCGCCGGACAGGGGGCTGAAATAGATGTTGCCGCCCTCGAATCGGGAGTAACTACCGCCGTCGCGCAGGGGCAGTTCGTCCTCCACCGGGAAGCCGAGTTGACTGTTCTCGAACCCCAGTTGCGCGTACTTGCCGAGGATCATCCCCTGCACCCGATGCGCGCCCGTGGTGGCGCTGAAGTAGATCGGCCCGTTCTCGAAGCCCTGGACCACGCCGTCGCGCTGCGGGGTGCGCTGCTCCGGCCCGGTCGGGTAACCGCCGGGCCCGCGCTCGTACCCCTCCCGCCCCCAGGCCGCGAGGATCGCGCCCCGGACCACCTGCGCGCCCGTCTGCGGCGTGAAGTACACCGAACCGTCCTGGAAGGTCTGATAGCGCCCGCGCCCGTCGGGCAGGCCGTGCTCGTCGTCGGTGGGCAGGCCCACCGCGCCGGTCGCCGCGGTGAAGGCGCCGCCGATCATGCCGCCCACCGGATGCGCGCCCGTGCCCGCCGACCACAGCACCCGCCCGCCGTGGAAGTCCTGGGCGACCCCGCCCGCCACCGGGTACTCGTCGGTGACGCACGGACCCAGCCACGAATTGCCCTGGGCCACAGCGTCGATCGCCCCGCCCGCGTGACACGGCGGCGCGTCCGCCTCGACCCCGAGCGCGCCCGCGGCCTGCGGCCACGCCTGACGCATCTCGAAATCCCAGTACGGCCACGAATGCGTCCCGGACGGACGGAAGTTCACGGTCACCGGGATCGACAGCTTGTTCAGCTTGTCCACGAAGTTCTGACTGGTGAGCCGGGCGAGGATCTCGAGGCCCATCCCGGCGTAGTTGGTGCTGACGCCCGGGATGTCGGAGGGCCGGTCGTGGGTGCCCGTGGTACCGCTGCCCGCCGACACGTACAGGCTCACCCCCTTCAACTTGTCGGCCAGCGCGTAGGGGTCGTGCGCCTCCCACTCCGGACTCGTCGGCGGACCCCACATGGCGTCGGCGTCGAACCCGCCCGCGTCGCGCATGGCGAACATGATGGCCTGCGGCATCCCGAGCGTGGTGGTGGTCAGCATCCCCGAATACGAGGCGGCGTAGCGCACCCAGCCCGGATTGCGCCCGGCCAGGAACATCGCGGCCGTCCCGCCCATCGAAAGGCCGGTCACGCCACGCACATCCGTGGCCCGCCACTGGCTCTCCAGCAGCGGGGGCAGCTCCTTGGTGAGGAAGGTCTCCCACTTGTAGTTCTTGCCGTTGTCCGGCTGCACCCAGTCGGAGTAGAAGCTGGACTGGCCGCCGATCGGCAGCACCACGGTGACGTTCTTGTCGGCGTAGAAGTCGCCGGCCCCGGCGTCCTTGGTCCAGCCGCTCTCGTCGTCCTGGGCGCGCAGGCCGTCGAGCATGAACATCACCGGAAACCGCGCGTCGGGGCGCAGATTCCAGTCCCGGGCCAGCAGCAGCTGCACCTGGATCGGCGCGCCCGCCATGCTCGGCGAGTCGATCCACAGCGAGACCCGGCGATCGGTCAGCCAGACCGCCCGCTGCACGGTCGCCCCCGCGACCGCGACGGGCCGGACCACCGGCTGCGCGGTCGCGGGGGCGGAAAGCCCTGCCGCCCATGGCAATACGATCGCCGCCGCGATCGCGGCCAGCCTCCTGCCAGCAAATCGCCCGCGGCGCGGGTTCTCCGCTCTCTTCGATAACTCACCAGGCACAAGAGGTTTGTACCGCGCGGAGCGGGGTCAAGAGGGTAAGGCGCGCGGTAGCGGGAAGATAACGAAAAGGCACTGCCCCGCGTGGGACAGTGCCTTTCGACCGGATTGTGGCTATCAGCCCGCGTTCAGCGCCGCGAGCATGCCCGGACGAGCCTTGCCCAGCTCGTCCTCCCAGTACTTCCAGGAGTGCGTACCGGCCGACGGGTAGTCGTACTGGGCGGGGATGCCCAGCGACGCGAGCCGCGACTGGAACGACTTGGTGCTGATGAACGAGATCGCCTCGATGCCCATGGCATTGGCGGTGTTGAACACGCCCACCGGGGAGTTCGGGTGATCGTACTGGCCGGGCAGGCCGTTGGCCGAGGAGATGAACATCGGCAGGTTGCGCAGCTGCGGCGCGAAGACCATCGGATCCGAGCGCAGCCACTGCGGGCTCCACGGCGCGGCCATCGAGTCGACGTTGAACCGGCCCGCGTCGAGCATCATCACGCGGATCGCCTCGCGCATGCCGGGGGCGTTCCAGTTCAGCGGGCCCGAGAACGAGGCCGCGTACTTGAACTGATCCCGGTGGAACGCCGCCAGCCGCAGCGCGGCCGGACCGCTCATCGACAGGCCCGCCACCGCGTAGTTGGTGGGCGAGACGCCGTAGTTGGACAGGAAGTCGGGCAGTTCCTTGGTGAGGAACGTCTCCCACTTGTAGGTGAACTTCTGGCCGTTGGTGTTGCTGGGGGCCTGCCAGTCGGCGTACCAGCTGGACTGACCGCCCACCGGCATGACCAGGGTGACGTCGTCGTTGCCGAACATGCCCTGCGCGTTGGTCTCGAACGACCACGCGTTGCGGTCGTCGCGGGCGCGCAGACCGTCGAGCAGCAGCACGGCGGCGTTACCGCCGTTACGGGCCCACTGGACCTGAACCTTCACCGGGCCCATGGAGGAGGGCACCATCAGCTCGTCGTAGCCGCCTGCCGGGCTGCGATGCACCGGGGCGCCGACCGGAGCGGCCAGCGCGACCGTCGGTGTCGCCATCCCCGCCGCGATCGGGAGGGCCAGAGCGGCCGCCCCCACCGCCAGAAGCCGTGCGCGCCAACCGAGCTGTGCATTTCGCCGTCCTGACTGGACTCCCTCCGGCGCGGCGGACCTGCCGAAACGCATTGATACTGCTCACTTTCTGCTGCTGTAAGTCTGCTGTTGTAGCTGGCGCCCACCTCGGATCCCGACCTTCCGATGTGAGCGACGGCGCGTCTACGAACTGGTCACACTTGCGCTCGCTGGACGATATGCGACGGTCCAATCGTTAGCAAGATGGGTTGATCCTTGTGACCGAAATCCGCCCGTGCACCTCCCGTAATCGTGCGGTGACCCTATCGCGTTCCGGCAGTGATGTCGCGCGAACCCGGAATCTCCCGCCCGACTCCGCGTGACCGCCGCCGAGGGCGTGCGGACGCCCCGAACCGGCCGCGAGTCCGGCCCTCGGGGTCCGGGTCACAGCTATTGTCCCGCACACCATTTGGCGCGCCCCGGTTCGATATGTCGCTCGTGCCAACGCATCCCGAATTTCCGGAAATACCGAACACACTCGATGCCCGAAATGCGAAGGAATGCACGCGAATACACGACCGGTACCCGAAACCGCCCGAATCAGCCGATATTCGCCGACATATCCGGAATCATCCGATACGCCTCGGCCTGCCAGTTGAACCAGTCGTGCACGCCCACGTCCGGGAACGAGTAGACCACGTTCTGCGCACCGAGGCTGAGCATGCGCACCTGGAAGGAACGGGTATTGGCCAGCGCCAACGTCTCCAGGGGCGCGCCCCGCACGATATGGTCGGCCGCGGCGAGCGGGGGCAGCGCCAGATCCTCCGGCGAGGGCACGCCGCTGCCCGCGGCGATCCACAATCGGGTGCCGTTGGCAATCAACCGGGGCGCGAAAACGAACGGGTCCATGCGCAACCAGGCCGGACCCCACGGCGGCGCCATCGAATCCACGTTGTAGCCACCGGCATCGATCATCGCGACCCGAATGGCCTCGCGCATACCGGGGGCGGAGATATTGAGATAACCCGAGAACGAACCCGCGAAGCTGAATTGATCGGGGTGATAGGCCGCCAGCGTCAACGCCGCGCTACCGCCCATCGACAGCCCGAATACGCCGTTGCGGTCGGCGCGGAAGCCGAGCCGATCGCGCAACGCGTCGCGCAGTTGGACGGTCAGGAAGGTCTCCCAGTCGTAGCGGTAACTCTTGCCCGGTCCGGCCAGGAACGTCTCCGTCGCACCGGATCCCGTGACCGATCCGAAGCCGGGCGAGCTGACGCCGAAATAGGAACTGGGGGCGTTCCAGTCGGCGTAGAAGCTGGACTGGCCGCCGATCGGCATGACCGCGTTGATGTTCCACGAGGCCAGCACCTCGGCCACATTCGTCTCGTGCTCCCAGCCGCTGATGTCCTCGGTGGCCCGCATGCCGTCGAGGACGTACGCGACACGATCGGTGTTGCCGTCGGCGGCGCGCAGGACGCGGGTCTTGATCGGGCCCATGACCGGGGAGTCGACCCAGAAGTCGAAGGCCGCGGGGTTGAACGCCGCCCGCGCGGGAACCGCGCCGACCGCGACCGGCAGGGCGAGCAGCACCGCCGTCGCCAGGACGATCCGCCGCACCCACGCACCTTGCCGACGGGGCTTGTTCCGCGCACCTCGCATCGCTCACGACCTTTCGCACGGCGACCGGGTGGACCTCGCACGACCAGTCGCTCGATCCGGGAGAACCGAATGATGTACTGCCTGGCTGTACCGCGGGTTACTGCTTCCGCTGAAGTATTGCGGATGACCGGTTGGTTCGCCGGGAGGCGGCGCGGAATAAAACCGAAAAGTGATCTTGGACGTGGGGTGCAGATGAGAAAGCCCAGTCCGCGGCCCTGGGGCCGCGGACTGGGCGCGAGAGAGGGAGCTCCCGGTCAGCCGATGTTGGCGGACAGGTCCGGGAGCATGCGGTAGACCTCGCTCTCCCAGTAGCGCCAGTTGTGCACGCCGACGTTGGGGAAGTCGTAGGTGACGTTGTTGGCGCCCAGGGTGGCCATCCGGACCTGGAAGGCGCGGGTGTTGGCCAGGGCCAGGGCCTCGAGGCCCATCGCGTTCAGGGTGTTGAAGTTGGGGCCGTCGGTCGGGCCGGGGAGACCGCTACCGGCGGAGATCCACAGCCGGGTGCCGTTGTCGCGCAGGCGCGGGGCGAAGACGAACGGGTCCATGCGCAGCCAGTTCGGACCCCACGGCGGCGCCATCGAGTCGATGTTGTAGCCGCCCGCGTCGATCATGGCGATGCGCAGCGCCTCGCGCATACCGGGCGCGGAGACGTTCAGGTAACCGGAGTAGGAACCCGCGTAGCTGAACTGGTCGGGGTGGTAGGCCGCCAGCGTCAGCGCGGCGCTGCCGCCCATGGACAGGCCGAACACGCCGTTGCGGTGGGGGTTGAACCCGAGCCGCGACTGCAACGCGTTGCGCAGGTCGCTGGTCAGGAACGTCTCCCAGTCGTAGCGGTAGCTCTTACCGGGACCCGCGGCCAGCACCTGGGTGGCGCCCGAACCGGAGGCCGAACCCGAGGACGAGCCGGTGAGCGGCGGCAGGCCGAAGAACGAGCTCGCCGCGTTCCAGTTGGCGTAGAAGCTGGACTGCCCGCCGACCGGCATCACCACGTTGATATTGGCCGCGGCCAGACCGGCGGCGACATTGGTCTCGTGCTCCCAGCCACTGATGTCCTCGGTGGCCCGCATGCCGTCGAGCACGTAGACGACCCGGTCGGTGTTGCCGTCCGCGGCGCGGAAGATCCGCGACTTGATCGGGCCCATGACCGGGGAGTCCACCCAGAAGTCGGTGCCCGACGGGTCGAATGCCGCCGATGCGGTGCCCGTCGCGGCGACGGAGGCTCCGAAGGGCACCAGCGTCGCCACCGCCATTCCGAGCACCGACCGCTTCAGCCAGCCGGCCCGACGTCTGGTCTGCGCCCCTCGCACAGTCACGCCTCGCATATTCTGTTCGGCCTTTCCCTTGTGCGGCCGGGGTCGGCCGCGTCAATTGCAGATTCGATCGCCCCGTGGCGTATCCACATGCACCACATACCCGCATGCGCAGCATGCCGACACGCGCCCCCGACGGACGTACTCACCGGAGCTTATCGTGTCCACTCCGGCGCGGCGTTACCAAACCGAGACAAAGTGGCGAAAAACTCGAGCTAGCACCACTAATTCGGAGCCACCGGGGCGGTCGGATCGACCAGGTGACACCGCTGGATCTCGTATTTCGGCACCCGGTCGATACGGTACTTGGCGAAGTGCAGGGACTGGATCACATTATGGCGGAAGCGGTCCCGCGTCAGCGGCGCCCGCGAGGAGGCCAGCAGATCCTGCGTCTCCGGGCAGCTCAGTGCGGTCCGGGCCTGTGTGACCCATTTCTCGTCCAGGAACCACGGCATCCACGGATGCCGGTCGACCATGCCGGTGTCCACGAGCACCCAGTCGGGGTAGAGGTTCTTGTCGTGCCCGATGCGGCCGTCGGCGAGCCGGTCGGTGTGCGCGGCCAGCGGATATGCCAAGCCCTCTTGATCGATCACCCTGACACTCAACGGGACGTTCATACTCGTCATGCCCAGATTCAGGAAGTAGACCGTATGCCCGGCCCCCCCGTCGGGTATCGGCAGCGGCGGCGGGGCGACGTACCACATCATGAACGACGGCGAGTTCAGCAGCAGGCCGCCGTCGGGGGTCTGCGCGATATCGCGGACCATGGCCCGCATCCGCGGATAGTCCAGATAGTCCTCGGCCAGAACCGGATGATCGTGCCCGCTGTTGAGCACGTAGTAGACCCGCTCGTCGACGATGCCGGACGCGCTGATCGAGGAACCGGCGTTGGTCGCGGTGGTGTTCGCCGCGACCAGCGCCCAGCCCACCGCGATCACCCAGGCCGCGAGCGGCACGGCCACCAGCAGCGCCTGCCGCCGGGACGCGCCGCGGGCGGGCAGCCGGATGGGCAGCACCGACACCGGCAGCAGCAGGATGAACAACTGCGGCAGCAACATCCGCCCGTGCATGAAGTCGCCGCCGACCCGCAGATTGAACGCCACCAGCAGCACCCCGCCGACGAGCAGCAGGGTCACCACGGCCGCCGGGGACCGCAGCCGATCCCGGCGCGACCACCACCGGGGGCGCTCCCCCGGCTCACTCACCGCGTCGCGCTCGCGCCCGGCCCGCAGCAGGACCGCGGTCGCGACCACGAGCAACAACAGCGGCACCCACAGGTAGTACGGCCCCACCAGATCCCACAGATACGTGAAGCCCTGCGCCCATTTCGCGCCGCCCGCCTCCTTGGCGACGGCGGTGTTCGGATAGGGCAGCCCGTAGTAGCCCATCCGCCAGATCTGATAGCCGACCGGAACCAGCCCGGCGACGACGACGATCAGGGCGCGAATCACGAGGGGCGCCAAGCGGGTTCGCGGCATCGGCGCGCAGAAGATCAGCAGCAGGGCCAGTCCGCCGAGGATGGTCATCTCCGGCCGGATCACCCAGCACAGCCCGGCCCAGAACACCAGCCCGAAAAGCCCTGGCAGCCGGACCTTCTCGGCCTGGCTCCAGCGGATCAAACCCCACCACAGCACGCCCAGCCAGAAGATGACCAGGCAGTTCTCCAGTCCGGAGGTGGCGTAGTCGCGGGCCGGGGGCACCGCGATGTAGACCAGCGCGCCCGCGGGCACCAGCAGCCGTCCGGCGCGCGCCCCACCCCACAGCCGCGCCGAGCCGAGCATGGCGAACACGATCGCCAGCAGCGAGAGTGCCAGCGCCACGGCCAGACTCACGTATTCGAGCCGGGCGTGGGTGAGCCAGCCGAAGAACCAGATGACGTAGGTCCACGCCGCGCTGGTGTTGGTCTCCACCCGCTCGCCCGCGTTGAAGACGGGGCCATTGCCCGCCAACAGGTTTCGCACCGTGCGCAGCACGATCAGCCCGTCGTCGGCGATCCACCGCCGCTGCCACGAGCCGATGCCGAACAGCACCACGGTCAGGGTCACCCCACCGACGAAGGTGGCGCGGGACAGCAGCGAGGGCCGCCGCTCGGCCAGGGCCCGGCGCAGCGCGGCGCCGACCGGTAGGGCCGTCGTGGGGGCGTCCTCGTGCTTGTTACCCGCTACCACCATCTCGTCAGGTGAGGTAGACAGCGACACCTACCGCTCCGATCCAGGCTATGGCCAGGAGCTGCAGGATGCGGTCCCCCAGCGCGATCTCTTCGGGTTCACCGGCCTCGCCGCCGTCGACGTCGACCGCGTAACGCAGGATCGCGACCGTGAACGGAATCATCGAGATCGCGAACCACTGATTGTTCTTGTGATCGGTTTCGAACGCCCACAGCCCGTAGAACACGACCACCGCGGTGGCCGACAGGGTCCAGATGAACCGCAGATAGGTGGGCGTGTAGTACTGCAACGACTTACGGATCTTCGCGCCGGTGTCGAGCGCGATCTTCAACTCCGCGTAGCGCTTGCCCGCGGCCATGAACAGCGAGCCGAAGGCCATGATCAACAGGAACCATTGCGACAGATGGATATTGGCGGCCGCGCCGCCCGCCACCGCGCGCAACAGGAAACCCGAGGACACGATACAGATGTCGAGCACGGCCTGATGCTTGAGCCCGAAGCAGTAGGCCAGCTGGATGCCGATGTAGACCGCCATCACCGCCGCCAGCTGCCACGCGGCCACGAACGAGATCAGGATCGAACCGATGAGCAGCACCACCGACAGCGAATAGGCCAGATTCACCGGGACCACGCCCGCGGCGATCGGCCGGAACCGCTTGGTGGGATGCGCCCGGTCGGCCTCGACGTCGAGCGCGTCGTTGACGAGGTAGATGCCCGAGGCCGCCATGCAGAACACCACGAACGCGATGCCGATGTGCAGGTCGCGGCTCAGGTCCGCGATCGCGTAGGTGTCGGTGCCCGGGATCTTGCCCGCCGCCAGCGGTGCGGCCAGCACCAGGACGTTCTTCACCCATTGGCGGGGGCGCACGGCCTTGACCAGGCCGCCGACCAGAGTCTTCGGCGGACCCTTGATGACAGCCTCGTCCAGGTCGACGCTGGTCGGCTCTTCACTCATATCAACGAGGGTTCTTTCCTGTGCGGTCACTGGTGAATCTCTTCTCGGCGGCTAGCACCGCGGCTGCGGACGCGGCGCCCAGCGCCGATCCGGCGAGCACGTCGGAGGGGTAGTGCACCCCGAGAACGACCCGAGAGAGCAGCATGGGCGGCACGAGCACCGCAGGCAAGGGTAGCCCGGTCAGCCTGCCGAGCAACACCGCCGCTGCCGTCGTGGAGGTGGCGTGCGAGGACGGGAAGCTCAACTTGCTCGGCGTCGACACGTTGACCTGCACCGACGGATCGTTCGGGCGGGGTCGGCGGACGACGCGCTTGATGACGACCGATGCCGCGTGCGCGCCGAACGCGCCCACGGCGACCCCGGCCCATTGCCGTCGACGGGACTTGTCGACCACCGCGCCCGCCGCGCCGATCGCGAGCCAGCCCAGCGCGTGCTCGCCGAAGTGCGACAAACCGCGCGCCGCCTTGACGATTCGCGGATCGCGCCCGAGCGTGCCCTGCACCGCGTTGATGATCTTGACCTCCGCGGGCGCGGGCGCCGCGGGTTCCGGCACCACGCGCAACCGCGGGGCGTCGGCGGATTCCGCTGCGGTGGCGGTCATTTCCCCTCGCTTCCGGACGCCGGGTGGATGCCGAAGGCATTCTCCCAGGCGGCAGTGCTGGTCAGATACGGATGTGCGGCACGATACTGCGCGCGGACCTCGCCGAACCTGGCGGCCAGTTCCCGGCGCAACCGCAGGGCTTCCTTGAACAACGCCAACGCCTGGCGCGGATCGCGTTTGCGGTACACCACGCCGCGGCCGTCGGCCGTCGTCACCGTGACGCCGTCGACCTGGGACAGCAGGAACCAGCGCGCGTCGAGCGTGGGCACGTTGAGCTGCGGGCGCTCGTGGTGTTCGGTCTTGGCCGGGCGCAGGTTGTGCGCCACGCCCTTGGCCAGCCGGACGACCTTCGCGATCGGATTGGCCGGTTCGCCGACCGCGCCCACGTCGGCGCCGCTGGGCAGCGGCAGTTCGGTCGAGGACGGCACGATCACCGCGTCGGGGAAGTCCTTGCGCATGGCGGCGACCGAACCCAGCGCGGTCGGCAGCAGCGCGAACAGCCGTTCCGGGCCCGCGAGGAAGTCGCGGATCGCCTGGTTCTGGATGGCGACCGTCGAATACTCCAGGCAGAGCAGGTGTTTCAGCGTCGCCTTGATCGTGTTCACGACCATCGGGCGGCCGTCGTTGGGCAGATGCAGGGCCGCGACCACGAGCCGGTTGCGCAGGTGGAAGTACGCCTGCCAGTCGATGGCGTCGTCCTTGTCGCTCCAGGCCATGTGCCACACGGCCGCGCCCGGCAGGGTGACGGTCGGATAGCCGGCTTCCTTGGCGCGCAGACCGTATTCGACGTCGTCCCACTTGAGGAACAGCGGCAGCGGCTGGCCGATCTCCTCGGCGACCGCGCGCGGGATGACGCAGGTCCACCAGCCGTTGAAGTCGACGTCGATGCGCCGGTGCAGCAGTTTGGAGTTGTCCCGGTCGCGCAGCGGGTATTTGGAGAAGTCGTGGTCGTATTCGACGTTCGGCGCGGCGGTCCACATCCAGATGCCGCGGTCGACGACCTCGCCCATGGTGTGCAGATGCGACCGCTCCTGGAGATTGAGCATCTGTCCGCCGACGAGGGTGGGCGTGCGGCTGAACCGCGCAAAGGCCAGCGCGCGCAGGATGCAGTCCGGCTCGATCTCGATGTCGTCGTCCATGTAGACGATGTACTGCGCGTCGGTGGTCTTCAGCGCCTCGTACATGACCCGGCTGTAACCGCCGGAGCCGCCGAGATTGGGCTGGTCGTGGATGGCCAGCCGGTCGCCGAGCACGGCCGCCGCCTCGGCGAACCCGGGTTCGTCGCGGGCCTTGCGGTTGCCCTGATCGGGGATGATCACGGCCTTGATCTTCTCCAGCACCAACGGGTCCGAGCCCAGGGCCGCAAGGGTTTTCACGCAATCGGTGGGGCGGTTGAAGGTCGGCATGCCGACCGCGATGCTGCCCTCCCCGGGCGCCTCGATCGGCGCGTACCATCCGCCGCCGCGCAGTTCGACCGCGGTGTCGGTGGTGATGTCGAACCAGATCCAGCCGCCGTCCTCGAACGGGGCCAGGTCGACCTCGAAGCTCACCTCACCGTCGGTGAACTCGTTGCCGCGCACGTGGATTCGCGATCCGTCGGCCTTGGACCGGTACACGTCCACCCGGCCGTGCCCGGTCAGCTCGAGCCGCAGCACGACCGAGGTCAGGATGGTCCAGCGCCGCCAGTACGAGGCGGGCACCGCGTTGAAGTAGGTGCAGAACGAGACCTCCGACTCCGCGCCGATGGACAGCGAGGTGCGGGAGGTGGCGTGCGCGCGGCGGGCGTTGGTCGGCGACTCCTCCAGATAGAGGGTGCGCACGTCCAGGGGTTCGCCCGGGCGGGGCAGGATGATCCGTTGCAGCAGGGATTTCGCGCGGGTTTCGATCGTCGTCTCTTCCAAGGTCGCCGTCGTCATTCGTTGTCGTCCCGATCGACCAGCGGCGCACCGGATTCCAGATGCGGGCGGAGCACGTTGTCGAACATGCTCAGCGCGCTGCCGATGGCCATGTGCATGTCGAGATACTTGTAGGTGCCCAGGCGGCCGCCGAACAGCACCTTCGCCGAGGTGGTCTCGGCCTTGGCGCGTTCGCGGTAGGCCAGCAGTTTGGCGCGGTCCTCCGGGGTGTTGATCGGATAGTAGGGCTCGTCGCCGGTCTGGGCCGAACGCGAGTACTCGCGCTGGATGACCGTCTTGTCGTTCGGGTACCAGTCGCGTTCGGGGTGGAAGTGCCGGGGTTCGATGATGCGGGTGTAGGGCACGTCCGCGTCGTTGTAGTTCATCACCGAGGTGCCCTGGAAGTCACCGGTGGGCAGCACCTCGGTCTCGAAATCTATGGTGCGCCAACCCAATTCGCCCTCGGCGTAGTCGAAGTAGCGGTCCAGCGGGCCGGTGTAGATCACCGGGGCGTCCGGGTTCTGAGCGCGGATCTCGTCGCGCACCTCGAACCAGTCGGTGTTCAGCCGGACCTCGATGCGCTCGGATTCGGCCATCTTCGACAGCCACGCGGTGTAGCCCTCGCGGGGCAGGCCCTCGTAGGTGTCGTTGAAGTAGCGGTTGTCGAAGGTGTAGCGGACCGGCAGGCGGGTGATGATCCCGGCGGGCAGTTCCTTCGGATCGGTCTGCCACTGTTTGGCGGTGTAGTCCCGGATGAACGCCTCGTACAGCGGGCGGCCCACCAGCGAGACGGCCTTCTCCTCGAGGTTGGCCGCGTCCTTGGTCTCGATCTCCGCGGACTGCTCGGCGATGAGCGCGCGCGCCTCGTCCGGGGTGAAGTAGCGGCCGAAGAACTGCGAGATCAGGCCGAGGCCCATGGGGAACTGGTAGGCCTGTCCCTTGTGCATCGCGAACACGCGGTGCTGGTACCCGGTGAACTCGGTGAACTGGTTGACGTAGTCCCAGACCCGCTTGTTCGACGTGTGGAACAGGTGCGCCCCGTATTTGTGCACCTCGATACCGGTTTCGGGATCCGCCTCCGAATACGCGTTGCCGCCCAGATGGTGGCGGCGCTCGATGACCAGGACCCGCTTGCCGAGCAGGGTGGCGGTGCGTTCTGCGATGGTCAGCCCGAAGAAGCCGGAGCCGACGACGACGAGATCGAAGGGGGATGCGACGGTCACGGGTGCCCAGCGTATCCGAAGACGCGCCGCCGTCCGGGGCGAGTAGCGGACTCCCCCGCCGCCTCACCGCACCGGCGGGGTGACAGCGGCCCCGGCGTCCGGGGCCGGGCGAGGTGGAGCGGCGGCGGGGGCCGAATCCGACGCCGGATGAGGCGGCTCGGCGGGTGCCGACTCCGGGCCTGGGCGAGGCGGATTCGCGGGCACCGAATCCGAGGCCACTCGAGGCGGATTCGCGGGCACCGAATCCGAAGCCGGGCGAGACGGATTCACGGGGGCCGAATCCGAGGCCGCGCGAGGCGGGTTCGCGGGGGTCGAGTCGGAGGCCGGGCGAGGCGGGTTCGCGGGAGCCGAATCCGAGGCGGGGTGAGATGGATTCGCGGGGGCCGAATCCGAGGCCGGGCGAGATGGATTCGCGGGGGTCGAATCCGAGGCCGGGCGAGATGGATTCGCGGGGGGCGGGTCCGGGGTCGGGTGAGGCGGGGTGGCGATGGGGACCGCGTTCGGGGCCATGCGCAGGAGGGTGGCGAGATCGACCACGCGGGGGCCGAGTTCGGGGGTGGCGATGATGACGCCGCCGCGGAAGAGGCGGAAGGTGCCGATTCGGCCGGGGAGCGAGGTCTCCGGGCCGAGCGGGTCGCCGAGAGGGCCGGTGGGGCCGCCGGTCTGGGCGTACTTCACGTCGATCGGTGAGTCGGTGGGCGGGCGGGCCGTGCGCGCGGACACGGGCGGCTGGGCGGGGTCGGGCTGCGGGGCGGGGGCGGGCGGGGCGAGTTCGGCGGGGGCCGGGCCGATGTCGAGGGTGCCGATATCGATGGGCTGGCCGCCGCCGGGGGCCGCGGAGTACTCGGTGCGCAGGATGTGCCCGTCGCGCAACAGGACCTGCCCGGCCGTGGCGTGGACGGCCTCGGCGGCGCGCGGGTCCTCCTTCTCGGTGCCGGGGTATCGCTGGCAGTCGGTGGTGTCGCAGGTCTGGGCGTAGGGATAGCGGTGTTCGGCCAGGGCGTAGGAGCGGGCGGCGATCGCCTGGGCGCGCAGCGCCTCGGCCCCGCCGCGGTCGGCCCAGTTGGCCTGCATCTCGGCCGGGACGACGCCGAGCAGGTAGTCCTCGGTGTCGAGTTCGTCGATCGTGCGGGGCGCGCCGTTCTCGAGCGCCACGCCGAGCGCGCCGCGGAAGGTCGCGCCGTCGCAGACCTTCAGGTGTTCGGCCGCGGGCCGGTCCGCGCCCGGATCGATCGGGTACGCCCAGGGGTCGTCGGTATCGCCCTCCCACACCTGGTCGCCCGCGCAGCCCAGCGTCACGGTGACGTGGGCGCCGCCGTCGGGGGTGGGCGTGAGGTGGGCGGCCTGCCCGGGCACCACCCGGCGGCCCGCGACCTCGAGCCCGCTGTCGGAGTACACGTCCAGCGGCTCGTCGTCGTAGCCGGTCAGCCGCACGCGCACGGTGGTGGGCGCGATCGTGGCCAGGGTGGCGCCCGGGTAGTAGGCCAGCAGGATGGTCCGCGCGTCGTCGCCCGCGGCGGCCCGGTCCAGCGCGCCGAACTGGCTCATGCCCCGGCCGTGCCCGTTGCCCGCGAGCGGGCGATAGCCCGGATCGGCGGGCCGGGCGCACCAGGTGACGGCGAGGACGCCGCCGGTCAGCGCGACCGCGCCCAGCCCGATCGCGACGCGGGCGCGACGACGACGGCTCCGGCGTAGTCGGCCCTCCCGTAGTGCGGTCGATGGTGCCATGCGGACTCCCCGGAACAGCGCGGGACGGCATGTCCTCCCCGCGAAACGGCTATCGAAAAGTTACATTTCAGCTACCCATAGCCTCAGCCTCGACCAAAGCTTTAGCTTTGTGACGATTGAGACTAGTGTGACCGTTGACTCGTCAGGAATCAACCATGCATCACCGCTGACGGTCGCCCGGTTCAACCGAATGGGAGATGCTCGTGCCGTACCGCAGACCGAAACGCTCGTTCCTACTCCCGGTCGTCACGACCCTTGCCGTGGCCGCGCCGCTGGCGACGCTCATCCTGCCGGACCCACCGGAGTTCCGATCGGCCACCGACAGCAACTCCACCGCGATCGCCACGCAACTGTCCGAGGTGGCCCTGGCCTCCGCTCCCGACGCCGTCGTGCCCACGCCCGAACTGCCCGCGGCCCCCGCCGGATCCGCGCCCGGCGGGCCCGCCTTCGTCGCCGCGCGCAACACCCCCGACGCGCCCGCCGCGCCCCCGCCGGAGATCAAGGAACTGCGCCGCGACACCCCGTTCAGCATGGTCGCGCTCACCGCGAAACGGCTCGCGGGCACCCGGGCCCTGGTCCGCGCGGGCAAGGCGGACGGCGGCTGGGGTCCCTGGTTCGACACCGAACCCGTCGAGACCCGCGGCGACGACCACGCGAGCGCCGCGAAGACCGGCACCGAACCGATCTTCGTGGGCGAGACCAAGGCCGTACAGGTGATGGTCGCCCGCCCGGCCGCCGTCCCGGCCCCCCGCACCGACGATCCGGCCCAGCTGGCCGCCGAGGATCTGGCCGCGGTCCTGATCGATCCGGGCCGCGCCGCCGTGGACCGCGATCTGACCGCGGTGGCCGCCCCGCTGCCCGGCGGCGGCCCGAAGGTGATCAGCCGCGCGCAGTGGGGCGCGGACGAATCGCTGCGCTGCGAGGATCCGACCTACGACGACTTCCTCGGCGGCATCACCGTGCACCACACCGCGGGCCGCAACGACTACAGCCCCGAGGAGTCCGCGGGCATCGTGCGGGCCATCTACGCGTATCACGCGAAGACGCTGGGCTGGTGCGATATCGGCTACAACGCGCTGGTCGACAAGTACGGGCAGGTGTTCGAGGGCCGCTTCGGCGGCCTGGACCGCCCGGTGCAGGGCGCGCACGCGGGCGGCTTCAACGAGAACACCGCGGGCGTGGCCATCATGGGCGACTTCCAGACCGAACCGCCCACCGACGCGGCCCTCGACGCGGTCGGGAAGTTCATCGGCTGGCGGGCCCGGGTGGGCGGCCTGGATCCCAAGGGCCACACCACCATGTACTCCGAGGGCACCGAGTACACCCCGTACCCCCAGGGCGCGGCGGTGGATCTGCCGATCGTGTTCGCGCACCGCGACGTGGGCAGCACGACCTGCCCCGGCGACGCGGCCTACGCGCTGATGGACCGCATCCGCGATCTGGCCGCCGCCGCGGCGGGCCCGCCGCCGACCAACGACGTACGCGTCGACGCCCGGACCGCGAAAACCGCACCGCCGCAACAGGATCGCTCCGACGCCGCCGCCGCGGCCGCGCTCACCACCCGCATCCTCGACCTGCTCGACCGCAATGTGATCGCGAAACACTATGCGGCACAGGGCGGTCCGAACGGTCCCCTGGGCGCGGCGACGTCCGAGCCGATCGCGACCCGCGACGGCGGCCAATACGTGCGATTCGCCAACGGCTACGTCTACGCCACGCCCGACGGGACCGTGACCGAGGTGCTCGGCCGCATCCTGGAACGCTTCGTCCAGCTCGGCGCGGAGAACGGCGTGCTGGGCCTGCCGACCCGTGCGGCATATCCGGTGCCCGAGGGCCTGCGAGCCGAATTCCAGTACGGCGCACTGATTCTCGACGCGGCCACGGGCGCGGTGTCCACGGTGCTGACGTCCGGGCCGTAGCTCAGGCCGCCCACCAGCGTTCGAGGACCCGGGCCACGCCGTCGGCGGAGTTGGAGGCGGTGATCTCGTCGGCGGCGGCCCGGGCCTCGGCGTGCGCGTTGGCCATCGCCACGCCGTGTCCGGCCATGCGCAGCATCGGCACGTCGTTGGGCATGTCCCCGAACGCGACCACGGCCGCGGGTTCGATGCCGAGCCGCTCGGCGACCAGGGTCAGGCCGGCCGCCTTGGTGATGCCCGGCGCGGACACCTCGATCAGGCCGTTGTCGGTCGAATACGTGATGTCGGCCCGCCCGCGCAGCTGCGGTTCCAGCGCCGCGCGCATATCGCCGCTGGTCGCGCCGCGCAGCCGGATGAGCATCTTGATGGCCGGGGCGGCGACCACCTCGCGCCGGGCCACCCGGGTGTCGTCGGGATTGAGCCACGCGTGTTCGTATTCGGGCGAACTCACGAACTGCGGTGTCGCGGCGTCGTGCGCGGTGGCGCCGACGCGTTCGGCGGCCAGCCCGCAGCCCGGCAGCAGCCGTTCGGCCAGATCCGCGATCCAGGCCAGGCTCTCCACGTCGAGGGTGGTGCTGTGCAGGATGCGGTCGGCGGCGCTGTCGTAGACGACCGCGCCGTTGCCGCAGACGCTGAGCGGCGCGTGGCCGAGGCCGTCGACCACGGGCGCGATCCAGCGCGGCGGCCGACCGGTGGCGAGGACGAACGGCACCCCGTCGGCGACCAGCGCGGCCACCGCGGCCCGCGTGCGCGGGGTCACGATCTCTCGTTCGTCGATCAGCGTGCCGTCGACGTCGGTGGCCACCATCTTCGGTTTCGACAGGTGCAGACGAGTCACCCATTCCATCCTGCCGGAAATGATGACCGCACGACATGGTCCCTGTCCCTGGAAACGATGGCCGCATGACACGCCCAGGAGCCCGACTGTCCCTATGATCAGGGGCTAGTAACCGACGCGAGGGGACCGATGACCGGCTTTCTGCTACGACGTGCGCTGAACTATGTCGTGCTGCTGGTGCTGGCGACGTTCCTGACGTTCAGCCTGGCGTCGTTGACCTTTCGGCCCCTGGACAGCCTCCAGCAACGCAATCCGCGCCCCCCGCAATCGGTGATCGACGCCAAGGCCGCGGAACTGCATCTGGACGAACCGATTCCGCGGCGCTACCTGACCTGGGTCTCGGGCATGCCGCACGGCGACTTCGGGCAGACGCTCGCGGGGCAGCCGGTGAGTGCGGAACTGGGCCGCCGGGTCGGGGTGAGTTTGCGGCTGCTGATCGTCGGCTCGGTCGTGGGCACCGTGCTGGGCGTGCTGATCGGCGCGGCGGGCGCGATCCGGCAGTACCGGTTCAGCGACTACTTCACCACGATCGTCTCGCTGCTGATCCTGAGCACCCCGGTGTTCCTGCTCGCCACCGTGCTGAAATACGGTGCGCTGGAGATCAATTCGGCCACCGGACAGCAGATCTTCCTCTACACCGGGGAGACCTCGGCCAACGCGGTGCACGGGCTGTGGAACCAGATCGTCGACCGCGCCCAGCACATGGTGATCCCCACCCTCGGCCTGGCCCTCTTCGCCATGGCCTCCTACAGCCGATATCAGCGCAACGCCATGCTCGACGTCCTCCAGAGCGATTTCATCCGCACCGCCCGCGCCAAGGGCCTCACCCGCGGCCGCGCGCTCTACAAACACGGTCTGCGCACCGCGCTGATCCCGATGGCCACGCTGTTCGCCTACAGCTTCGGCGGACTCATCACCGGCGCCGCCTTCACCGAGAAGATCTTCGGCTGGCACGGCGTCGGCGAATGGCTGGTGGACGGCATCAACGCCCAGGACCTCTACGTGGTGGCGACGGTGACCGCGTTCACCGGCCTGGTGATCCTGATCAGCGGCCTGCTGTCCGACATCGTGTACGCGCTGCTCGATCCGCGGGTGCGGGTGTCATGAGCGAGGCCGAGATCATCGCGCAGGGCGCGCCGGAGCCGGTCGCGGCCGGCCGCCGGAAACTGGTGTGGCGCCGCTTCCTTCGCAACAAGCCCGCGGTGGTGAGCCTGATCGTGTTGCTGCTCATGCTGATCCTGAGCTTCGCGCTGCCGCCGCTGCTGCCCTACGACTATCAGCAGCTGGACTACACCGCGCTGCTGAAACCGCCCAGCGGGAAACATCCGTTCGGCACCAATCAGATCGGGCAGGACGTGCTGGCGCAGACCCTGCGCGGATTGCAGAAGTCGCTGGTGATCGGGTTCAGCGTGGCGATCTGCACCAGCGTCATCGCCGCCCTGGCCGGTTCGGTGGCGGGCCTGCTCGGCGGCTGGACCGATCGGGTCGTCATGTGGGTGGTGGATCTGCTGCTGGTGGTCCCCAGCTTCATCATCGTGGCCATCTTCGCCCCGCGCACCAAGGGCAGCGGTTCGATCCTGCTGCTGATCGTGCTGCTGGCGGTGTTCAGCTGGATGATCAGCGCGCGGCTGGTGCGCGGTCTGACGCTGAGCCTGCGCGACCGCGAATTCGTCCGCGCCGCACGGTATATGGGCGCGTCCACCTGGACGATCATCACCACCCACATCATCCCCAACATCGCCTCGATCCTGATCATCGACACCACCCTCGCGGTCGGCGCGGCGATCATCTCCGAGACCGGGCTGAGCTTCCTCGGCTTCGGCGTGCAGCCGCCGGACGTGTCGCTGGGCACGCTCATCGCCGCGGGCACCAAATCCGCGCTGACCTATCCGTGGTTGTTCCTGTTCGCCGGTGGGCTGCTGGTGCTGACGGTGTTGTGCGCCAACCTGGTCGGCGACGGCCTGCGCGACGCCTTCGACCCGAGTTCGCGGCGGGCCCGGTCGCGGCGGTCGAAGCAGAACGGGGAGGACGCGTGAGCGAGCACAGCGAGGCGAGCGAGACGACCCGGCGTCCCACGACCGCGCCGCTGCTCGAGGTCGCCGATCTGCACGTGTCGTTCCCCTCCGAGGAGGGCCGCATCGACGCGGTGCGCGGGGTGAACTACTCGGTGGGCGACGGCGAGGTGCTGGCCATCGTCGGCGAATCCGGCTCCGGCAAGTCGGTGTCCTCGCTCGCGGTGATGGGCCTGCTGCCCGAACAGGCCCGGGTGCGCGGCTCGATCCGCCTGCGCGGCAAGGAGTTGCTGGGCATGGGCGACCGGCAGCTGTCCCGCTGGCGCGGCAGCCGGATCAGCATGGTGTTCCAGGATCCGCTCTCGGCGCTGACCCCGGTGTACCGGATCGGCGATCAGATCGCGGAAGCGCTGCGCGCGCACGGGACGATGAGCGCCGAACAGGCCGCGGCCCGCGCGGTGGAACTGCTGGATCTGGTCGGCATCCCCGATCCGGCGTTGCGCGCCAAGGCGTTTCCGCACGAGTTCTCCGGGGGGATGCGCCAGCGCGTGGTGATCGCGATGGCCATCGCCAACGACCCCGAGCTGATCATCTGCGACGAGCCGACCACCGCGCTGGACGTCACCGTGCAGAAGCAGATCCTCGGCCTGCTGCGCAAGGCCCGCGACATCACCGGCGCGGGCGTGGTGATGATCACCCACGACATGGGCATCGCCGCCACGCTCGCCGATCGGGTCGCGGTCATGTACGCCGGGCGGATCGTCGAAACCGCCGCGGCCGCGGAACTTTTCAACCAGCCCCGGATGCCGTACACGGTCGGGCTGCTCGGGTCCATCCCGCGCATCGACGGCCCGGCCCGCGCCCCGCTCATCCCGATCGCCGGGGCGCCGCCCGCCATGCACGCGCTGCCGCCGGGGTGCCCGTTCGCGCCCCGCTGCCCGGTGTCGATCGACGACTGCCGCGCCGCGGAACCGCCGTTGCAGGACACCGCGCCCGGCCATCGCGCGGCGTGCATCCGCACCAGCGAGGTCGGCACCACGGACCTGTTCGCCGCCTATCGGCGCGAGGTGGCCGCGCCCGAATCCGTCGCGGCCCCGGAAGACCGTGTGGTGCTGCGGGTTTCGGGGCTGACCAAGACCTTCCCGCTCACCTCGGGCGTGGTGTTCCGCCGCCGCACCGGCGAGGTGCGCGCGGTCGACGGCATCGACCTCGAGCTGCGGGCCGGGCGGACCCTGGCGCTGGTCGGCGAGTCCGGTTCGGGCAAGTCGACCACGCTGACCCAGATCATGGATCTGGTCGCGCCGCAGGCCGGGACCATCGAGGTGCTGGGCAGCGATGTGGCGACGCTGACCAAGGGCCGCCGCCGCGAGATCCGGCGCAAGTTGCAGATCGTCTTCCAGGACCCGTCGGGTTCGCTGGATCCGCGCCTGCCGATCTTCGACGCGCTGGCCGAACCACTGCGGGTGGACGGCCGCCCGCGCGAGGAGATCCGCCGCCGGGTGCCGGAACTGCTGCGGCAGGTGGGCCTGCGCGCCGAACACGCCGACCGCTATCCGGCCGACTTCTCCGGCGGGCAGAAGCAGCGCATCAACATCGCCCGCGCGCTCGCGCTGGATCCGGAACTGCTCGTCCTCGACGAACCGGTGTCCTCGCTGGACGTGTCCATCCAGGCGGGCGTGCTGAACCTGTTGCGCGAGTTGCAGGCCGCGCGCGGGCTGTCGTATCTGTTCGTCTCGCACGATCTCTCGGTGGTGCGGAACCTGGCCCACGACATCGCCGTGATGTATCGCGGCAAGATCGTCGAATCCGGCCCGGCGGAACGGATTTTCGCCGATCCCCGGCACGAGTACACCCGCGCCCTCATCGACGCGGTCCCCGTCCCGGTCGTCGCACGTTAGGAGAAGACCGTGAGGATCCGTCGCGCCGCACCGGCCGCGGCCGCCCTGCTGCTGGCCGTGGCGCTGGGTGCGGGCGGCTGTTCCTCCGGCGGCGAACCCGCGGGCGGGCCGAACGCGCTCGGCACCGGCAGCGACGTGAACGCCCGACCGCGCGAGGCGATTCGCGACGGCGGCAATCTGCGGCTGGCCACCACCGAGTTCCCGCCGAACTGGAACACGCTGTCCAACGACGGCAACAACCTCGAGATCGCCCGCATCGTCTGGGCGATGATGCCGCGCGCGTTCACCGTCGACGCGGCCGGGCACACCGCGGTGGACCCGAACTACTTCACCGATGTCGCGCTGACCAACACCGACCCCCAGCAGGTCACCTACACCATCAATCCGAAGGCGGTGTGGAGCGACGGCACGCCGATCACCTGGGAGGATCTGGCCGCGCAGGCGCACGCGCTGAGCGGGACCGACAAGCGCTACCTGATCGGCTCCACGGTCGGCTTCGACCGGGTCGAGAAGGTGGAGCGCGGCGTCGACGACCGGCAGGCGATCCTCACGTTCCGGCAGGACTACGCGGAGTGGCGGGGGCAGTTCGCCGGGAACTCCATGCTCTACCCGAAATCGGTCACCGGCGATCCGGAGACGTTCAATCACGGCCTGGTCGACCACATCGCGCAGACGGCCGGACCGTTCACGGTGCAGTCCACCGACCGCACCCAGGGCCGAATCGTGTTGGGCCGCAATCCCAGATGGTGGGGCGATCCGCCCAAACTCGACACGATCACGATCAGCGTGCTCGATCAGGGCGCCTGGCCCGCGGCCCTACAGAACAAGGAACTCGACGCGGCGCAGCTGTTCTCGCTGTCTGATGTGGCGACCGTGCGCGGCACCCCCGGCTTCGCCATCCGGCGCACGCCGGCGAATCTGTGGCGGCATCTGACCTTCAACGGCGCGCCCGGGTCCATCCTCGCGGATCCGCGCCTGCGCGTGGCCGTTTCGAAGGCGATCGACCGGCAGGCCATCGCGAACGCGGTGCTCAACGGCCTGGAGGACGAGCCGAAGCCGCTGAACAACCACGTCTACGTGCGCGGCCAGGACGGCTACCGGGACAACGCCCCGGTATTCGATCCGGACGCCGCCGCCCGCGAACTCGACGCGCTGGGCTGGACGCGGCAGGGCGATCGGCGGTTCAAGGACGGCCGCAAGCTGGTCATCCGGGATGTCATGTACAACAACGACATCTGGGTCAAGGTCGCCCAGCTGATCCAGCAGAATCTGGCCCGCGTCGGGATCGAGCTGACCATCGACGCCCGGCCCGGGCAGAACATCTTCTCCGACGTGTTCATCCCCGGCGATTTCGATCTGGCCCAGTTCCAGTGGCAGGGCGACGCTTTCCCGTTGAGCGGCCTGCCGCAGATCTACGCCTATCACCCCGACGACGAGCAGGGTAACTTCGGCCGCATCGGCTCCCCCGAACTCAACGATCTGATCGATCGGACCCTGTCCGAACTCGACCCCGCCAAGGCGATCGAGCTCGCGAACGAGGCGGACCGGGCGATCTTCGACGAGGGGTTCTCCCTGCCCCTGACCCAGGATCCCGGCGACTGGGGCGTGCGCTCGGACCTCGCGAATTCCGGGGCGCCCGGATTGGCGTCCTACGACTACACCAAGATCGGCTTCACGAAGTAAGTCCCCTCCCGACGGAAGGAGCGATCCATGCGGATACGTTCGATAGCCATCCGAGCCGCCGTCCCGGCGGTCACGCTGGGTCTGATCCTGTCCGGCTGTTCCGGTTCGGACAGCGGCGGCAGCGGCACCGCCGCCATCGGGACGACCAACGACATCAATCCGCACGATGTGGCCGATCTGCGCGACGGCGGCAATCTGCGGCTGTCGATCTCGGCCTATCCGGTCAACTGGAACACGCTGACCGTCGACGGCAACGACAACGAGATCGCCGCCGTGGAACGACCGATGATGCCGCAGGCGTTCCGGATCGACGCCGCGGGCAATGCCACGGTCAACACGGACTATTTCACCAACGTGGAACTGACCGGCACCGATCCCCAGCAGGTCACCTACACCATCAATCCCAAGGCGACGTGGTCCGACGGCACGCCGATCACCTGGGAGGACATCCGCTCCCAGGCCGAGGCGCTGAGCGGGCGCGACAAGACGTACCTGATCGCGAACAGCCAAGGCTTCGACCGGGTTTCGAAGGTCGAGCGCGGTGTGGACGACAAGCAGGCGGTCATCACCTTCGCCAAGCACTTCGCGGAGTGGAAGGGCCAGTTCGCGGGGAACGGCTACCTGTACCCGAAGTCGGTCACCGCGTCCGCCGAGGCGTTCAACAAGAGTCAGGTCGACGCGATCACCCTGACGGCCGGACCGTTCCGGGTGCAGTCCACCGATCGTGGGCAGGGCCGGATCGTGCTCGGCCGGGATCCGAAGTGGTGGGGCGCGACACCGAAACTGGACACCATCACCTTCAGTATCCTGTCCTCCGAGGCCGACCTTCCGGCCTTGCAGAACAACGAGATCGACGCCGTCGGCATCGCCAACCGCGACGAACTCAAGACCGCCCAGAGCATTCCGGACGTGGCGATCCGCCGCACCCCCGCCACCCAGTGGTCGCATCTGACCTTCAACGGCGCGCCCGGATCCATCCTCGCCGATCCCAAGCTGCGCGTGGCGATCATCAAGGGCATCGACCGCCAGGGCATCGCGACCGCCATCCAGAACGGTCTGGTCGCCGATCCGAAGCCGCTGAACAACCACGTCTACCTCGAGGGCCAGACCGGCTACCAGGACAACAGCCTGCCCTACGACCCCGACGCCGCCGCCCGCGAACTCGACGCGCTCGGTTGGAAACTCAACGGCGACGTGCGCGAGAAGGACGGCCGCAAGCTGGAGATCCGCGACATCATGTACAACCAGGACGTCTGGGTGCAGATGGCGCAGATCATGCAGCAGAATCTGGCCCGCATCGGGGTGAAGCTGAACATCGAGACCAAACCCGGTCAGGGCTACTTCCGCGATGTCATCCAGCCGGGCAATTTCGATGTGGCGCAATGGTCCTGGGTCGGCGACCCGTTCCCGCTGGGCAGCCTGTACCAGATCTGGGGCTACGACCCGAACGATATGCAGGGCAACTACGGCCGCATCGGCTCCCCCGAACTGAACGACCTCATCGAGCGGACCGTCTCCGAACTGGACGCCACCAAGGCCGTCGAACTGGCCAACCAGGTCGACAAGAAGGTCTGGGAGGAGGGCCATTCCGCGCCGCTGTTGCAGTCCCCGGGCATCGTCGCGGTGCGCGCGGGCCTGGCGAACTACGGCGCGCGCGGGCTGGCCACCCTGGACTGGACCAAGGTGGGCTTCCTGAAGTGACCCCCGGTGCGGGCCATCCCCTGGCCTATCCGGTGCTGACGACGAGCGGCGTCCTGGCGATCTGCCTCGCCTGGGCGCCGTTCGGCGATGTGGAGCGGGCGAGCCTGCTGGCGACCGTGGCGCTGATCGTGTTGGGGTACACGGGTTTCCGGCTCGCGGTCGCGTTCGGGCGGCCGGGGATACCGGGATCGGCGCGCGGCAAACGGGTGCGCCAGCAGCATCGGCTGCTCAGCCGGTCCTGGCTGGAGATCACCGCGGGCGACGAGACCCGCTGGCTGCCGGTGTATTTCGAGCCGTTCCTGGTCACGCTGCCCGAGTCCGCGATCGAGCGGTCGGGCTCGGCGGTGCGGGTGGCGGGTCGGCGGGTGTATCCCGCCGGCGCGCCGCGGGATTCGGAGCCGCCGGGACGGTTGATCGACAACCCGACGCGACCCGATCCCGACGGCGCGGCGCACGCGGCGCGGGCCGTGAGACCGGTGCGGCGGCTGGTGCTGGACGCGCAATCCGCGGTGGTCGCGCCGTTGGCGGGTCTGTTCTGGGTCTATCTGTCCGACCGGGGAGTAGTCGAGTTCGTCTGCGCCACCTCGGTTTTCGTGGCGGCGGCGGTGTGGTTCGCCGCGATCCGCGGTTCGGATCCGAGCTGAGGCTGCTGCTGGGTCGCGCTGTGGATGCCGCCCCCGCCCTCGGCCACCGCGTCGAAGGCCACCGGCACCACCTCGCGGCCCGGGAACAGATCGCCGACGATGCCCGCGGCCCGGTCGTCGCTGCGCCGATCGCCGAAGGCGTGCAGGTAGACCGCGCCGTTGCCGACGTAGAAGTTGGCATAGGAGTACAGGAACTCCGGGCCGCGCGTCCCGGGCAGATCGGCCCGATCCGGTTGCGGCAGTTCGACGATCTCGAAGCCGCGCCCGCTCGCGTCGGTGGCCTCGGCCAGGCGGGTGCGGGCCCGGTAGGCGGCGCGGGCGAACACGTCGAGCGGATCCGGGTGCACCGGCCAGTCCAGCAGGATCACCCCGGGCCGGGCGAACCGCGCGACCGCGTCGACGTGGCAGTCGGTCACGTCCTCGTCGGCGACGCCCTGCAACCAGACCACCTCGACGATGCCCAGCAGTTCGGCCACCGCCCGCTCGATGTCCTCGTGCGAGAGACCGGGATTGCGATTCGGGTTGATCAGCGAACTCTCCGTGGCCAGCATGGTTCCGGCCCCGTCCACCTCGAGCGCGCCGCCCTCGGCCACGATCGGGGCGAGCACCCGCTCGATTCCCGCGATCTCCAACACCTTTCGCGCCACCTTGGCGTCCATGTGGTACTCGGCCTTCTGACCCCACCCGTTGAAGTTGAGGTCGATGCCGACCTGGGAGCCGTCCTCGGCGGTGACGAACACCGGGCCGGTGTCGCGGATCCACACATCGTCCAACGGCGCGGCCACGACCTCCACGTCCGGACCGCAGTCCCGCGCGGCCTCGGCCACATGCTCGCGGCGCGCCAGCACCGTGACCGGCTCGCGTTCCGCGATCGTCCGCGCCAGCCGGGCCACGTCGGCGCGCGCGGGCGCGAGCAGCTCCGCCCACACCGACCCCTTGGCGGGCCAGGCCAGCCAGGTGCGGGCGTGCGGGGCCGATTCCGCGGGCATCGCGTAACGCGTCACGGTTCCGAACGGTATCGAGTCCGGGCGCGATACGCAGGAATCGAGGTGTGTCGGCCCGTCGCGCGGGCGCGCCGGTCGGCGTGTCGGCAAACGGACGTCTGACCAGCAGTTTCTTCCGGGGAGCCGGAGCGGGCGGCCGGCGCGGGTTCGAGCCCGCGCCCGGGGAGCAGGGCCGACGCCTGCGGCCTTCGTCGCCCGTTCGCGGTAGGGGTCAGCCGCGCGTCCGCTTCGCCGCGCGCCGGGCGGCCCGGCGGGCCAGCTCCTCCCGCTCGATGACCGCCGCCTGCTCCGGGGTCGGCGCGGTGCCGCCGAGGCGGGCGGGCACCCAGCGCGCGCCCGCGGGCATCTCGTAGTCGCGCTGGGCGAGGTCGAGGAGCGCGGACATGCGCGCGCGCAGTTCCGCGGTGAGCTCGTCGGGCGAGCCGTGCGGCGGGACGGGTTCGCCGATCCGGATGTGGATCGGAAAGCGGTGGCGGCCCAGCTGTTTGGGGATGTCCTTGGTCCAGACGCGCTGCGCGCCCCAGATCACCATGGGCACGATCGGCACATCCGCCTCGAGCGCCATGCGCGCCGCGCCGGATTTGAACTCCTTGAGCTCGAAGCTGCGGCTGATGGTGGCCTCCGGATACACCACCACGATCTCCCCGTCCCGCAACGCCGTCACCGCGCGCTGATAGGACTCCGCGCCCGCGGTGCGATCCACGCCGATCGCCTTGCACTGCTTCATGAGCCAGCCGACGATGCCGTGCTCGAGTTCGGCCTTCATCATGTAGCGGACGTTGCGGCCCGAATTGCGGCCCACCAGACCGACTTCCATGAAGTCCAGATAGGCCGTGTGATTGACCGCGAGCACGGCCCCGCCGGTGCGCGGGACATGGTGCTGCCCTTCGATGTCGAACCGCAGGCCCTGCGCCCGGAAGATCGTGCGGACCAATCCGGTCAGGACGTCGAAGACCAGTTCCCGCGCCATCGTTTTCCCGACCTCTCGTGCCTACCCTTGTTCGCCCGGGGCCGCGGCGCGTTTGGCCGCGCGTTCCGCGACCTCGGCGGCGTCGAGCGCGTTCGCCTCCTCCAGCGTGGGAGCGCTGCCGCCGAGCCGGGCCGGAACCCAGTACGCGCCGGGTTCGTGAACGTAATCCCGCTGCAATTCTGCCAGCAGCCCTTGCATCACCTCGCGGAGCCGGGCGGTCAGCTCCGCGGCCGGGCCGGCGATGTCGTCGCCGGTCACCGCCGGGGGCTGGATCGGTTCGCCGACCGCGATGGAGATCGGGGTGTTGGTGCGGCCCAGCCGTTTCGGATGACCCTTGGTCCACACCCGCTGCGCGCCCCAGATCACCATGGGGATGATCGGCACGCCCGCCTCGATCGCCATCCGGGCCGCGCCGGATTTGAAGTCCTTGATCTCGAAGCTGCGGCTGATGGTGGCCTCCGGGTAGACCCCGACCAGTTCGCCGCGGCGCAGATAGTCCACGGCCGCTTTGTAGGAATCCGCGCCCGCCGACCGGTCCACCGGAATGTGCTTCAGCGCCCGCATGATCGGGCCGCTGATCCGGTCGTCGAAGACCTCCTTCTTCGCCATGAACCGGATGTAGCGCTTCGGGGTGCGCGCGGGCAGCCCGGCGTAGGTGAAGTCCATGTACCCGGTGTGGTTGATGGCGATGACCGCGCCACCCTCGGCGGGGATGTTCTCATCCCCCTTGACGTCGAATTTCAGGCCCTGCACGAAGAAGACGGTGCGTGCCAGGCCGATGATCGTCCGGTAGACGGGTTCCACAATTCCGCTAGCGTAGTCGCTGCCGCATCAGGTACCGAGTACCGCGTAGGAAAGAGGTTCGCCGTCGTGGAACGCCCCCCATTCATCGTCGGCGCGATCGCGCTGTCGGCCGCCTGCCTGCTGGCGGGTTGTGATTCGCGGGTCGGCATCGAGGGCACCGACTGGACCGAGTCGGCGCCGGCGACCACGACGCGGGAAAGCGCCACCGCCCAACCGGTTCCGCCGCCGGTGCCGGTCACCGCCGCGCCGGGCGAGGTCGCGGTCACCGTCGCGCTGACCAGCCCCGACCCCGCGGCCGCCGACGCGCTCACCCGCTGGGCCATGGACCTGCAACAGGTTCCGACGCAGACGCTGGTGCGGCGCTGCTGGACCGTCGCCCCGCGCAATGTGGAAACCATGTACGCCGACCAGGAGAGCATTCTCGAGGCGCTGAGCCGCCCGGGCGTGGACGACGGCACGGCGATCGTGTGGAAGAACCCGCGCGCGGGCGTCAGCGTGGTCGCGCAGCGCGCCGATATCGCCACCGGATACGCCTGCCCGCGCGTGATCCCCACGGGCGCACCGGTTTTCGACGACGCCGAGGCCCGCCACACGGTGCGGCGGTACCTGTCCCGGCTGAGCGGCAAACCGCTGGACCCGGCCGATACCGAACCGGCCCATCCGCTGGTGTGCTCGGCGACCACGAGCTGGGATCCCACGGGCAGTGGTCGCGCGACGGCCGCGCCGCTGGCGAGCGCCCCCGCCAAATTGGGCACGGTGAAGTCCTTCGTCGACGACGGGCTCACCTCGCAGGCGCTGGGCGGGGACTACACCACGGTCTCGGTTCCGGTCACGCCCGCCACCGGCGCCCAGCGCGAGCGGACCTTCACGCTGAAGTCGAGTGAGCAGGGCTACTGCATCGGCGACGTCTCGGCCTAGCCGCTACCCTGGGTGGCCGACATCGGTTCAGGAGGGACATCTCACGTGCAGATCACCAGCGTCGGACACGCCGGATTCCACATCCGCACCGCGGCGGGGACGATCCTCTGCGATCCCTGGGTGAACCCGGCGTACTTCGGCTCGTGGTTCCCGTTCCCGGACAACACCGGCCTGGACTGGGACGCGCTGGGCGCGGTCGACTACCTCTACGTCTCGCATCTGCACCGCGACCACTTCGACGCGAGGAACCTGCTCGAGCATGTGAACAAGGACGCCACGGTGCTGCTGCCGGACTTCCCGGTGCCGGATCTGCGGCGTGAGCTCGAGAAGCTCGGCTTCCACAAGTTCTTCGAAACCGAGGACTCGGTGAAGCACACGCTCGCCGACGGTCTCGACATCATGATCATCGCGCTGCGCGCGCCCGCGGACGGCCCGATCGGCGACTCCGGTCTGGTGGTCTCCGACGGCGAGACGGTGTGTTTCAACATGAACGACGCCCGGCCGGTCGACATGGACGCGCTGCGGGAGTCGTTCGGCCACATCGACATCCACCTGCTCCAGTACTCGGGGGCCATCTGGTACCCGATGGTCTACGACATCCCCGCCCGCACCAAGGCCAATTTCGGCAAGCAGAAGCGCCAGCGCGGGATGGACCGCGCGCGCAGCTACATCGATCAGGTCGGGGCCACCTGGGTGGTGCCCTCGGCCGGGCCGCCGGTCTTCCTGGACGACGAGCTGCGCTACCTCAACGACACCGGCGACGGGGCCGAGACCGGCAACATCTTCCCCGATCAGATGGTGTTCCTCGACGAGATGCGCGCGCACGGCCACGAGGGCGGGGTGCTGATGATCCCCGGCTCGGTCGCCGACGTGCGCGGGCGCGAGCTGACCCTGAGCCACCCGTTCGATCCGGCCGAGATCTGGAGCGACAAGGACGCCTACATCGAGGCCATGGCCCAGCGACTGGCCCCGGTGCTCGCGGCCGAGAAGGCCACCTGGGCAACGGGAGACGAGCCGCTGCTGCCCCAGCTGAAGGAACTCTTCGAGCCGATCATGGCGCAGAGCGATCTGATCTGCGACGGCATCGGCTATCCGGTCGGGCTGGTGCTCGGCGAGGAGACCGTGGTGCTGGACTTCCCCAAGCGGGTCGTGCGCGGGCCGATCGACGGCGAGGGGCGCTACCGCTACGGCTTCCGCATCCATCCGGATCTGGTGCGCACGGTGTTGCGCGATCGCGAACCCGATTGGGTGAACACCATTTTCCTGTCCACCCGCTTCCAGGCGTGGCGCATCGGCGGCTACAACGAGTTCCTCTACACGTTCTTCAAATGCCTCACCGACGAGCGCATCGCCTACGCCGACGGCTGGTTCTCCGAGGCGCACGACGATTCCGCGTCCACCGAACTCGCGGGCTGGGAGGTGCAGCGGCGCTGCCCGCACCTCAAGGCCGACCTGTCGAAATTCGGTGTGGTGGAAGGCACTACGCTCACCTGCAATCTGCACGGCTGGCAGTGGGATCTGGAGAGCGGCCGCTGCAAGACCTCCAAGGGCCACGAACTGCGGGCCCGCAAGCTGTAATCAGGCCGGGCGCGCCGCCGCACGCGCTCGTTCCAGGACGCGCAGGGCCGCCACCGCGTCGCGCGGATCGACCGGGACGGGCGCGCCGTCGAGCAGGGCGGCGGCCACGCCCGCGTAGAAGGCGGGGTAGTCGCCCGGTTCGCTCGGCACGCGGCGGGTGTCGCCGTCCACACCGAGCAGACCCCAGTGCTCGGGTTCGACCGTGCCCCAGGGTGTTCCGTCGCCGGGGCGGCGGCCCGCGCGCAGCGCGTCCTCCTGGGGGTCGAGACCGTATGCGACGTAACCGCTTTCGGAGCCGAGCACGCGGAAGCGCGGGCCCAGTTGCGGGGCGACGGCGCTCATCCACAGATGCGAGCGGACGCCGGAGGCATGGGTGAGGGCGACGAAGGCGTCGTCGTCGGCGCGCACCTCGGCGCGGCGGGCGTCCAGTTCGCAGTACACCTCGGTCACCGGACCGAACAGGTGCAGGGCCTGATCGACCAGGTGGCTGCCCAGGTCGTAGAGGATGCCCGCGCCCTCCTCGGCCGCGCCGACCTCGCGCCAGCCGCCCTTGCTCACCGGCCGCCAGCGCTCGAAGCGGGATTCGAAGCGGCGCACCGCGCCGAGGCTCCCGTCGTCGATCAGGCGGCGCAGGGTGCGGAAGTCGCTGTCCCAGCGGCGATTCTGGAAGACCGTGAGCATCCGGCCCGCCGCCTCGGCCGCCGCGATCAGCTCCTCGCCCTCGGCCGCGGTCAGCGCAAACGGTTTGTCGACCACCACCGGCAGACCAGCGGCCAGGGCCTGCCGGGCCAGCGCAGAGTGCGTGCGGTTGGGCGTGGCGATCACGGCGAGATCGATGCCGGAAGGATCGGCGAACAACTCGTCGGCGGTGGACACGACGCGCACCCCGGGATGCTCGCGGCGGGCCTGTTCGGCGCGCTCCGGCGAGGACGTCACCACGGCCGCGACCCGCAGGCGCGGCTCGGCGGCGATCAGCGGCGCGTGGAAGACCGATCCGGCCAGGCCGTAGCCCACGACGGCGACCTCGAGTGACGACATGGCACCCATTGTGCCCGCAAGATCAATTCCGGCCGGGATGTTCCACCGGGATCCAGCCGTTGGCCGCGAAATCGCCCTCCGGCACGCCCGCGCCGACCAGCCCGCGCGGCTCGTTGAGATCGCTGATCAGCTCCGAGACGGGGTGCGAGTCGCTGTAGTGATAGCCCTGGGCGAGCGCGAAACCGAGTTCGGTGAGCACGGCCGCCTGGTACTCGGTCTCCACACCCTCGGCGATGACCTGGAGATCCAGCGATTTGCTCAGCGCCGCGATGACGCCCAGCAGCGGCGGCGCGGGGGAATCGGAGCGGATCGCGGCGACGAAGGACTGGTCGACCTTGAGGATGTCGCTCGGGATGGTGGCCAGCCTGCTCAGCGAGGAGTAGCCGGTGCCGAAATCGTCGATGGCGATCCGCACGCCGCGCTCGCGCAGCTTGTGCAGATTGCCGATGGCGGTCTGGGATTCGGCGGCCAGTTCGCTCTCGGTGACCTCGAGCACCAATTGCGCGGCGGGCCAACCGGTGTCGGTGAGGATGCCGGAAACCCGGTCGGCGTAATCGGTTTCGGCCAGTTCGAGACCGCTGACATTGACGTTCAGGGTCAGATCGAGCTGGGCGAAGGTCTCCTGTAGCCGGGCGGCGTCGGCGCAGGCGCGGCGCAGCACCAGCTCGTCCAGATCGGCGATGAGGTCGTACTCCTCGGCCACCCGGATCAGGCCCTCGGTGGTCACGTCCGGTTGGGCGTTGGACGACCAGCGCAGCAGCGCCTCGACGCCGACCGCCTTGGTGCCGCCCTCGGTCAGGCTCACGATCGGCTGGTAGTGCACGTCCAGGGCGCCGGTGTCGATGGCCTCGCGCAGTTCCACCGCCAGCGGCAGCTGCCGCGAGGATTCCAAAACAGTCCGGTTGCGCCCGGCCTGCTTGGCCCGGTACAGCCCGACGTCGGCGCGGCTGACCAGCAGCGAGGCGGATTCGCCCGGCTGCCAGGAGGTCACGCCCGCCGAACAGCCCGTGGTCACCGCGGCGCGCAGCTGCTCGGTCAGCAGGATCGCGGCCTGTTCGGTGGTGTTGGGCAGCAGCAGCGCGAACGCGTCGCCGCCGTAGCGGGCCAGCCGCTGTTCGGGGGCGAGCAGTTTCGACCAGGTGTCGGCGACCCGTTGCAGTACCGCGTCGCCCGCCCGATGCCCGAGGTGGTCGTTGATCTTCTGGAAGCGGTCCAGGTCGACCAGCACCAGCGCCAGCCCCTGCCCGGTGCGCCCGGCGTGCCCGATGGCGCCGTTGAGCGCGCGATCGAATCCGCGTCTGTTCAGCAGACCGGTCAGCACATCGATATCGGCGTCGGAGGCCATCCGGGTGAGGATGCCGACCACGATGCCCACCCCCACCGTGACCCCGGCCGGGATCATGCCCGACCACCACGGCAATTCGCGCGAGGGCACCACCCACAGGCACAGCAGCACCGCGAACGCCACATGCGCCGCGACCCACTGCCAGGCGAAGAAGATCGCGGCGTCGCAGGCGATGAACACGTAGAACGCCGCCAGGCTGATCGCCCCGACGGTGTTGGGGAACCAGTGCACGGCGATGGTCACCAGCACGGTCGCCACCGCCACATACCCGTGGTGGATCGAATGCGGCAGCCGCGGACCCCAGATCAGCAGGCTGACGCCGAGCAACAGCGCGGTCGCCGCCGCGGCGCCCACCAACGGCCGGTTACCGTCCGAGCCGGGGGCGATCGCGGTGATGAGCAGGCCCAGCACGCCACCCATGACATAGAACGCGCCGGTGGTTCGCGCCATGACCATTGCCGTCGCCAGCGCCGATGCGGCCCGCACTCGCGTGCGGGTATCGCCGCGCGACCCGATTCCTCGCACGGTGCATAGCCTAGAGCCAACTGACCTGAGCAGTAGTCACATCCGGGGGAATCGCCGGGCAAAGTCGCGCGCGAACGCCCCGCTACCGCAGGGGTTCGAGCACCTCGCGGCCCACGAACGGGACGAGCGCGGCCGGAACCCGCACCGAACCGTCGGCGCGCTGGTGGTTCTCCCACAGCGCCACCAGCCAGCGCGTAGTGGCCAGCGTGCCGTTGAGGGTGGCCGCGATCTGCGGTTTGCCCTTGTCGTCGCGGTAGCGCACGGACAGCCGCCGGGCCTGGAAGGTGGTGCAGTTCGAGGTGGAGGTCAGCTCGCGGTAGGTGCCCTGGCTGGGCACCCAGGCCTCGCAGTCGAATTTGCGCGCGGCCGAGGAGCCGAGGTCCCCGGCGGCGGTATCGATGACCCGGTACGGCACCTCGATCGCGGCCAGCATGTCCTTCTCCCAGCCCAGCAGGCGTCGATGTTCGGCGTCGGCGTCCTCGGGGCGGCAGAACACGAACATCTCGACCTTGTCGAACTGGTGCACCCGGATGATGCCGCGGGTGTCCTTGCCGTAGCTGCCCGCCTCGCGGCGGAAGCACGACGACCAGCCCGCGTAGCGCTTGGGTCCGGCGCTCAGATCGAGGATCTCGTCGGAGTGGTACCCGGCCATCGGCACCTCGGAGGTGCCGACCAGGTACAGGTCGTCCTCCTCCAGGTGATAGATCTCGGCGGCGTGCTGGCCCAGGAACCCGGTGCCCGCCATGATCTCCGGCCGCACCAGCACCGGCGGGATGACCATGGTGAATCCGTTGGCGACGGCCCGCTGCGCGGCCAGTTGCAGCAGCCCCAGTTGCAGCAGCGCGCCGTAACCGGTGAGGAAGTAGAACCGGGAGCCCGAGACCTTGGCCCCGCGTTCCATGTCGACCAGGCCCAGCGCCTCGCCGAGTTCCAGGTGGTCCTTCGGCTCGAAGTCGAATTCCGTTGGCGCGCCGACGGTTTCGAGCACGACGTAATCGTCCTCGCCGCCCGCGGGCGCGCCCTCCTGCACGACGTTGGAGATGGCGCGATGGGCCGCCTCGAGGTCCGCGTCGGCGGCCGACTCGGCGGCCTCGGCCTCCTTGACCTTCGCCGAGAGTTCCTGACCGTGCGCGAGCAGCGCGGGCCGTTCCTCCGGGGACGCCTTGCCGACCTTCTTGCCCAGCGCCTTCTGCTCGGCGCGCAGGTTGTCGGCGGTCGCCACGGCGGCCCGGCGCGCCGCGTCCGCCGCGAGCAGGGCGTCCACCAGCGCCGGGTCCTCGCCGCGGGCGCGCTGGGAGGCGCGTACGACGTCCGGGTTCTCGCGCAGGAATCGCAGGTCGATCACGAGCAGCCAGCCTATTACCCGGACACGGCGCGCGCCGAACGGGATCCGATCGTGGCGGGGGTGACCGCGCGCTGCCATCATGGACCCCGATGTCCTCCCACGATGTGCCGTCCCAGGAGCCCGCACCCGGCGCCGCGCCGCGGACCGGTCCCGGAGCCGCGACGTCCCGCCGACGTACGTCGGGGCGGATCCATCTGCCCGCGCACAAGCTGCGCTGGGGTCTGCTGGCCATCGCCATCGGCGCGGTGGTCGCGGCGCTGGTGACCTTGTCCATCTCCGGTTTCCGCAGCAAGCACGGGTTGGAGGCACACGATCCGGGCGGCCCGCCGCCGCCCGGCCGGGCCAATACCGCCTTCGGCACCGCGCGCTCGGGCGACTGCCTCACCTGGAGCAATCCCAAGACGGTCGACCTGACCAAGGTCAACTGCGCGGACAAGCACCTGTTCGAGGTCACCGCGGACATCGACCTGAGCGCCTACCCCGGCCGCGAATTCGGGCCGGGCTCACGGTTTCCCGACACGCTGCGCTTCGGCGAGCTGCGCGACGAGCACTGCGCCCCCGCCGCCGCGGCCTATCTCGGCGGCCGCTTCGATCCGCGCGGACGCTACGTGATCGGCATGATCAATCCCGGCGAACCCGGCTGGCGCAACGGCGATCGGACGATCCGCTGCGGCCTGCAACTGGTGAGCGCGACCGGGAATCCGACCCAGCAGACCGTCGGCCGGGTCCGCGACAGCGATCAGTCGCGCGTGTTCGAACCGGGCACCTGCATCGGCATCAATCAGAGCCTGCCCACCAACGAACCGGTGGACTGCGCGAAACCCCATGCCTACGAGGTCATGTCGGTGGTCGACCTGGGCGCGCACTTCACCGGCGGGCCGCCCGGCAACGACGATCAGGACAAGTTCATGCAGGACGAGTGCGCGCGCGTGGCGGGCGACTATCTCGGCGGGCAGGACGCCCTGATCAACAAGACGCTGACCATCTTCTGGGACAACCTCGACGCGCGCAGCTGGCTGGTCGGCAGCCACAAGCTGAACTGCCTGGTGGGCAAGGGTTCCCAGCAGGGTTTCTCGACCATCACCGGATCGGCCAAGGGCGACATCATGATCGACGGTCAGGCGCCGGTGCCGCCGCCGAGCTCCGGCCGCTCCACCCCCGCCCCCCTACCCGGCGCGGCCCCCGCCCCGGTCCCCCAGCCGCGGTAGTCGCTGTGGCCGTGCGGATGTCGGAGGACCGGTTCGAGGAGTTGGTCGCCGACGCGCTGGACCTGATCCCGCCGGAACTCGCCCGCGCGATCGACAACGTCGTGGTGTTGATCGAGGCCCGCAACCCCGAGAATCCGGGGCTGCTCGGCCTTTATCACGGCATCGCGCTCACCGAGCGAATCGACAGCCATTACGGCGGAGCGCTTCCCGACACGGTCACGATCTACCGCGACGCGATCCTCGACGTGTGCGACAGCGCCGAGGAGGTGGTCGAGGAGGTCGCGATCACTGTGATCCACGAAGTGGGACACTATTTCGGCATTGACGAACACCGCCTGCATGAGCTGGGATGGGGCTAATCTTGACCCGCGGAGTGGGTCGAGCCGAAAGTAGGTGTGGGCGCGAGGGAACCGGGGCCGGGGTCGTCGCGTCCAAGAACTCGTAGGGGGAATTCTCGTGGTTCCACCGACGGGCAGGCGTATGTCGGCCCGACAGAGCTTCAGCCGCCACTAGAAGGAGTTCGGGTAATGGTTGGCCTCGTGAAATTGGAGCCGGCGGTCGTCCTCGCGGCCGCGGCGGAACTCGATCTACTGGCCGAACGACTGGCCGCCGTCGCGGGGCTCAGCGGTCCGGCGACCCATGTCGTGCCGTCGGGCGCCGAGGAGGTGTCGTTCCTGGCGGCCGGCCACTTCAACGACGCCGCGCTCAGCCACGACCGAGCGGTGGCCCAGGGCATCCTCGAACTGCACCACGCCGCGATGACGTTGCGGCAGCAGCTGGCCCAGTTCATCGCCGACGATCTCGGGAACGCCTCCGGCGTCGCCGCGGTTCTGTAAAGGGGAACATCGTGACCGCAGGAATCACCGGGGTGTTCTGGCTGCCCCGCATGGCCGAGGCCAACTCGATCTCGCTCAACGCCGGGGCGCACGCGGTGCCGATCTCGGCCGCCGCGACCGCGTGGGGCGCGCTGACCGCCGCCTGGGTGGACGCGACCGCGACCGTCGCGCGCGTGATGGCCGAACTCGGCGTGGGCATGCAGGGCGTCAACGGCATCGCCGCGCTGGCCCGGCTCACCGGCTTCACCGGCTGGGCCGAACAGCAGGGCGTGCTCGCCGCCGCGATGGGCGCCAAGGCCGCGGCCAACGCCACCGCCTACACCGTGGCCTCGCTGGCCATGCCCAGCCTGCCCGAGATCGCGGCCGTGGACGCGGCCCGCGTGGCCGCGCACGCGCACGGCGGCGATCTGGACGGCAGCGCCGAACTCGCCGAGGCGGCCAAGGCCGCGCTCGATCTGCGCGCCGCGCTGGTGATGGAGACCTACGAGGCCGCCACCACCGCCGTGGTCACCACGCCCAATCAGTTCGCCATGCCCCCGGCCATCGCCAACGGCGCGGGCAACGCCGAGGCGAGCCAGAACGGCGACGCCGCCTTCGCCGACGGATCCGGCGATCCGGTGCAGGCGGCCGCCGCAGCCGCGCAGGCGTTCCTGACCAATCCGGGCGTCGCGAGCGCGGCGACCCAGGCCGCGCAGGTCGCCGGTTCGGTGGCCAGCACCGGCGTGACGACCGCCGGGCACGCCGCCTCCAGCGCGATCGCCGCCGCCACCAGCGCCGCGGCGCCCGCCTCGACCGGTGTGACGCCGATGATGGCGGGTGTGGGCGCGGGTGCGGTCGGCGGGGCCGCGGTGGCGACCCGGGCGGTCTCCTTCGGCGGCGCGGTCGGCATCGGCAACGGCGCGGGCACGCTCAAACTGCCCGAGGGCTGGGGCGCGGGCAATGTGCTCGGCGGCGGCAACGCGGCCGCGGCCACCGCCGCGCCCGAGGCGCCGACGGTGCAGGTCGGCGGCCCGGCGCCCGCGCGCTCGACCGCGACCGGCGGCAATCCGCTGCTCGGCCACCAGGTCCGCGAGGACGAGGAGGAGGACGGCGAGCACAGGGGCAACGACTACCTGCGCGGCGAGCACTTCGCCGACGGCCGGGTCATCGCGCCCGGGGTCATCGGCGGAGATCGCTGAGTTGACGGTCCTCGGTGCGGGCCGCGGCCCGTCCATGCTCGAGGCGGTGCCGCTGGCCCTCGACGAGATGCAGTTCCTGCTCGAGACGCTCGGCATCGATGAGGTGCCGGTCGTGCTCGACGCGATGGGCCGCTACGACAATGTCGCGGACCACGACGCGGCGATGGCGGCCGCGGCCGAATCCCTCACGGCGCGTGGGCTTCTGGTGGACGGCGAGGTGCACCGCGAGCTCGCGGACCGGCTGCGGGCGCTGTACCGCCCGCACTGGGTGGTGGCGCTGCGCTGGTACATCGCCGACCGGGTGAACCGCTTCTGTCTCGCCAAGGGCGACGACCTCGAGGTCGTCGTCCTGCGCGGGCCGGACTCCTACGTCGTCGACGAGGCCGGGCACGATCTGCCCGGCACGGTCATGGCCGCCCTCGGCGCGGGCGAACCGCTCGAACTGAGCGGGATGAACGCCCTCACCGAGGAGCTCAAGCCGATCTTCGCCGACGCCGGGGACGCGGCGGCCACCGCCGAACGCCTCGCGAAGGTGGGCAAGCCCGCCCGGGACGCGCAGGTGCTGGCCTCGGCGATGGTCGAGATCCATTCGCACGCCTCGGTGGTGGGCGTCGTCTACGGCGACGGCACCCGCGATCTGGCCGACGGCATGGTCTCGGTCTACAACACCCGCCACGGCCGCTTCCTCGCCGTCACCACCCGCTCCGAGGACGACGTGCTGTGGACCTCGATCGCCAGCGGCACCACGGCCCGGCTGCGGACGGCGTTGAAAGACCTCATCGAGAAGCTCCCGCTGCGCGCGGATTTCAAGCCGGATCCGGGCCCGGCCTGACCGGTCAGCCCATCGGATCGTCGGCGGTGGGCTCGACCTGGTAGGCGAACGGCGGGGTGTAGCTCCCCCAGCGCAGGCAGTCCCAGCCGCCGTCGGCGCGCGGCGCGAGTTCGATCGTCTCGGTGTTGTCGAGGTGGTTGTTGGTCGTGAACGGCGGGGCCACCCCGCTCAGCACGCGCGCGGCCAGCCGCATGGCGGCGCCGTGGCTGACCAGCAGGATGTCCCCCGCCTCGCCGTCGCGCAGATAGGTGTCGCGCAGCTCCTCGAGCACCGGGAGGTACCGGTCGAGCACCTCCTGCCCGGATTCGCCGCCGGGCACCCGCACGTCCAGCTCGCCCAGATGCCAGGCCCGGTAGATCCGCTGGAACCGCTGATGCGCCGCCTCGGAACTCAGGCCCTCGAGGTCACCCGCCTGCACCTCGTACACGCCGTCGAGCACCTGCGCGGGCACCCCGGTGACCGCCTCGATGTGGGCCGCGGTCTGCCAGGCCCGCAGGGCCGCCGAGCTGAACAGCCGGCGCGGCGGTTCGGCCAGATTGGCCGCGAACGACTTCGCTTGCGCCACACCGCGTTCGGTGAGCGGCAGGCCCGGCACCCGGGTGTCGAGGAGCTTCGCGACGTTGCCCTCGGTCTCGCCGTGCCGGACCAGGATCAGGCTGCTCACAGGTCGGCCACCCCCTTCTTCAGATCGTTCAGCCACGCCGCGGCCGGTGCGTCCGGCGGCGGCGCGGAACCACTCGGTGAGCTCGCGGGCCAGGAGCCCAGATAACGGATGCGGCCCGCGGTGCGGTGCAGCGCCTTGAGGGCCTCGGCGACCGCGGGGTCGTCGATGTGGCCGACGCAGTCCAGGTAGAACCGATAGGTACCCATGCCGGTGCGCGTGGGCCGCGATTCGATGCGGGTGAGATCGACTCCGCGCGCGGCGAATTCGGCGAACGCGCGCATGAGCGAACCGGGTTCGTTGGTCAGTTCCAGGATCACCAGCGAGGTGCGGTCGGCCCCGGTGCGCGGCGGCGCCGGGCGGGGCCGGGTGACCAGCACGAAGCGCGTGATCGCCTGATCGTGGTCGGCCACGCCGGTGGCCAGCACGTCCAGCCCGAGCCGCTGCCCGGCCAGCGTGGTGGACACGGCCGCGTCGGCGAGCCCGGCGGCCACGTCCTCGGCGGCGGCGGCATTGGACGCGGAGGTGTGCAGCCGGGCGCGAGGCAGCTTGCGCGCCAACCACATTCGCACCTGCGCGGCCGCGACGGGATAGGCCGCGACGGTCTCCACCTCGGCGAGTTCGACGCCCGGCCGCCCGACGATGGTGAAGGCCACGTCCAGTTCGGTCTCGGCGACGATCTGCAGGCGGGGCCCGACCGCCAGCGCGTCCAGGGTCGCCGAGATGGAACCCTCGATCGAACTCTCGATCGGCACCACCGCGCCGTCGGCCGCGCCGGTGCGGATCAGTTCGAGCGCCTCGCCCTGGCTGGGCGCGGCGATGCGGTCCACCGGACCGTCGAAGACGTCGGCGGACTCGAGTCGGGCGAGGGCCATCTCGGTGAAGGTTCCCGACGGCCCGAAATAGGCGATACGCGGCACGGATACGACATTACTGGTCGGTCGGCGGTAGGCCGGGGGTTTGCCGGGGCCCCGCGGTCGCCAGCACGGCCAGTCCGGCGGCCACGGCCTGGGGTTCGCCGGTCTCCACGGCCAGCAGGACGGTCCGGGTCGCGGCCCTCGCCTCCGGGTGCAGCGAGCGCAGGAAGTCGAGGTCCGGGCCGGTCAGCGCGGCGCGGATATCCTCCCCGCACAGCGCCGCCACGGTGGCCGCGACGACCGCCAAGGCCCGCTCGCCCGAGTCGGCGCGGGCCACGAAACCGGTGTCGGCGTGCGCGATGCGGGCGAGGAAGGCGGCGATCTCGGCGTCGGGGGCCGCGGCGTCCAGCACGGGCACGCCCGGATCCGCCGACACGGGTCGCACCAGCCCGGCGACGAGGTCGGCGGGCTGGCTTGGCGGCATGCCCAGCGTGAGCGGGACCGGGGCGGAGTCGTGCGGCACGGTTTCCACCGTAGCGATCGGAATGCTTGCGCGACCGGGACACCCGGGTTAGCTTAGGTTTACCTAATTAGACCGGATCGGTTGTTTCTCGGAGGTATGCATGCGCCGCCCGTCCACGATCGTCGCGCCGTCGACCGCCGAGCGGGTGCGCAGCGCCTGCGCCCACGCGGATCAGGCGATGCTCGCCCTGCCAGGTACCGATCCGGTTCCCACCGCCATGCATCACCTGCGGGCGTGCGGTGACGCCGTGCTGACGGTCGCGGCCGCCTCCCCCGCGACGCGCGCGGCCGCCACCGAATTCGGTTCGCCCGCCGTCCTGGAGCTGACCGATCACGCCCCGCTGGCCCTGCGCGAACCCGTCCGCGCGCTGGTCTGGCTGCGCGGGCGCCTGTACGCGGTGCCCGAGCACGCACAGCGGGCGCTGGCGACCGAGGTGGCCGCGGAGCATCCGCATCCGGCCCTGCTCGACGTCGGGCACACCACCGTCCTGCTGCGGCTGGTGCTCGATTCGGCGGTGGTCGCCGATTCCGGCGGGGCGGCCTCGGTGTGCCGGCGCGAATTGCGGGAGGCGCGCCCGGATCCGTTCTGGGAGCTGGAATCGGCGTGGCTGCGGCATATGGACGCCGATCACGCGGACGTCATCGCCGATCTCGCCCGGCATCTGCCGGTTCGCCTGCGCGGCGGCACGATTCGCCCGCTCGCCATCGATCGCTACGGGGTGACACTGCGGGTGGAGGGCGACGGCGGGGATCACGACGTCCGGTTGCCCTTCGAGGGCCCGGTCGACGACGTGCAGTCGCTCAGCCGCGCGGTGCGCATCCTCGCGGGGTGCCCGTTCCTGCACGGCCTGCGCCGAAGTTGAGCGCCGCCACCTAGATTGGCGGCATGATCTCCCCCGCCGAATCCGCGCCGCCCTGGCCCGCCCCGGCGACCGGACGCGAACGCACGGCGATCCGGCTCGAACTCGCGGTCGTCCTGGTCGTCACCTTCGGGCTCAGCGGCGCCAGCGCGCTGCTGTCGCTGGTGGAGAGCGCGCTCGCGCCCGGCGGGGTGGGTGGGCAGACCGTGGCGCTCAATCCCTCGCGGGCCACGCGATCGACCATCGACCTGCTGTATCAGCTGCTGTCCGTGCTGCGCCTGCTGGGCTGGGGCGCGCTGGGCCTGTACCTGTTGTGGCGCAGCGGTTTCGGGCCGCGGCTGATCGGGTTGGCCCGAATTCGGCTGCGCGGGGACGTGCTTCCCGGGCTCGCGCTGGCCGCGCTCATCGGGCTGCCGGGGCTGGGGCTGTACCTGATCGCGCACGCGCTCGGGCTGAGCGTGACCATCGTGCCGAGTTCGCTCGGCGACCACTGGTGGCGTCTACCCGCCTTGATTCTCGCGGCCGTGGCGAACGCGGTGGCCGAGGAGATCCTCGTGGTGGCCTACCTGCTCACCCGGCTGCGGGCCCTGGGCTGGTCGGAGCGTCGATCACTGCTCGCCTCGGCGGTGCTGCGCGGCAGTTATCACCTCTACCAGGGCCTGGGCGGCGGACTGGGGAATCTGGTGATGGGCGTGATCTTCGGCGGGTACTGGCAGCGGACCACCCGGCTGTGGCCGCTGGTGCTCGCGCACGCCGCCATCGATACCGTCGCCTACCTCGGCTACACCGTGTTGCACGGGCACGTGTCGTGGCTGCCGTGACCGCTGTCGAAACGAGATGAACCCGAACGCGTTCCGGACAGTAGCATCACGATGATGAACGGCGACGACCCCCGGCAGTACCCGCGGACGCGCCGGGTGCCGCCGCCGCACGGCCCCGGACCGCGCCGCCCACCGCCCCCGCAGCGCCCCCCGGGCGACGGACCGGACCGGATCGAACCCACCCAGGTGATGCGGCGCGACGGCCCGGCCGACGGACCGCTGGCCTGGTCGCAGGCGCCCCCGGCCCGGCCGCTGCCGCCGCCCCGCGCGCGGTCCGGTCCGCCCACCCACGCGCCCACCCAGCGCCCGGTCCCCTATCGCGAGGATCCCCCGCCGCCCCCGCGCCGGGGCGACGTTCCCCCGCGCGGTCCGCGCGGCGGATCCGGCCGGGCCCCGGCCGAGCAGCGTCCCCCGCGTCGCCGCAAACGCCTTTGGGGGCGTTGGCTGTTGGTGATCCTGGTGATCCTCATCGCCCTGCCGGTCGGCGCGGTGATCTATCTGGACCGCTCGCTCGACCGCATCCCCGTCCTCGCCGACTACTCGGGCCGGGTCGGGCAGACCGCCGGAACGAACTGGCTGCTGACCGGATCCGACAGCCGGGTGGGTCTGAGCGCGGATCAGGAGGCCGAACTCTCGACGGGCGATCAATCCGACGCGGGCGGCGAGCGCAGCGACACGATGATGCTCGTGCACATCGCGAAGTCGGGGCCCACCACGATCGTCAGCCTGCCCCGCGACTCGTATGTCCCGATCCCGGGCGTCGGCCGCGACAAGCTCAACGCCGCCTTCTCCGTCGGCGGCCCGAAACTGCTGGTGCAGACCGTGGAGACGGCGACCGGCCTGCACATCGATCACTTCGCCAAGATCGGGTTCGGCGGCTTCGCCGGAATGGTGGACGCGCTGGGCGGCATCGATATGTGCCTGCCCGAGGCGATCGACGATCCGCTGGCCGGCATCAATCTGCCCGCGGGCTGCCAGCATCTGAGCGGACCGCAGGCGCTCGGTTTCGTTCGCACCCGCGCCACCCCGCGCGCGGACCTGGACCGGATGAACAATCAGCGATTGTTCCTGTCGGCCCTGCTGAAGAAGGCGACCAGCGCGGGCACCCTGGCCAACCCGTTCACGCTCTGGCCCCTCGCCAAGGGCCTGGCCGCCTCCCTCCAGGTCGACAACGGCGACCACATCTGGGATCTGGCCCGGCTGGGCTGGGCGCTGCACGCCGACACCGTCGCCACGACCGTGCCGGTGGCCGGATTCCAGGACGTCTCCGGCAGCGGCAATGTGCTGCTCTGGGACAAGGCCAAGGCGGGCAAGTTCTTCGAGGCGCTGGCCGCGGACCGGCCCGTCCCGGAGGATCTGCTCACCAAGTGAGCGGGCCGGGGTCGCGGTGGGTGTACCGACCGGCTCAGCGCAGGGTGATCTGCCGGGACCGCAGGCCGTCGCGGGAGCGGCGTTCGTCGGCGGTCAGCGGGGCGTCCGAGGCCAGGGCCGCGGCCAGCCGTGCGCCGAATTCCGTTGCGGGCGTGGTCCATTCGGTGGCGTGCCGCTCGCGGTCCAGATCGAACACCGGGACCAGCAGACCGTGCGTGCGGAACGAACCCGCGAACCGGGAGCCCTCGCCCAGATGCAGGCCGCCCGCGGCGTGCACGCGCGCCAGCGCCAGCATGAGCGCGTCCTCGTCCTCGGGCCGCACCCAGCGCAGATGCGCGCGCTCCCCGGCGTCGACCCACCAGGCCGCGCCGATCGCGTCGCCGCCCAGTTCCAGCCGCGCCGAGGGCATGATGGCCCGGTTGGCCTGTTCGATGGTGGCGGCCACCTGCGGATCGGGCTGCACGTCCGCCGGCACCCACCAGTCGAAGTTCTGGTGCACGGTCAGATCCAGGCCCGCGCCCGCGTCGATCACCTCGCCGAGCGCCACCGCCCCCTCCCCCGACGTCGCGGAAGCCGTTGCGGCCGACAGGGATTCGCCGGGCTCCGCGGTCTGCGTCCAGCGGATGGCCGCCGCCAGATCGGCGGCCGGATCGTCGGAGGCGAATTGCGTTTGCGCCGCGACGAATCCGATCGGCTCCTCGCCCGCGCGCACCAGTGCGGCCACCGCGCCGGGCAGCACGGTCGCCAGCGTGACCGGCCGCTGCGCGCCCGCGGCGAGTTTCAGCGTCGCGGTCGCCGACGGGACGAACTCGCGCAGCGCGACCAGATCGCATTCGGCGGCCAATCCGGCGAACGGCCGGGTGACCGCCCGCGCCGACTCCTCGTGCGCGGCGCGGCGCGCGGCCAGCCGCTGGGCCCGGTTGCTGTCGGGCTTGGGCGTATTTCGCTTCGACTTACCCACGAACGCAGAACCTACAGTGTCGCCCCGGCCCGCGAACGCAGGGGCGCGCCAGGCGGATTCACGCGCTCGCCAGCACCGCCTTGGTGCGGCCGGGATGGTTGGTGGCGACCCAGCTGACCCCGAGATCCGCGCACAGCTTGACGTCCTCGGGATCGTCCACGGTCCAGCAGTAGGTGGCCCGGCCCGCGGCGGCGGCCTTGTCCACCAGATCGGGATGTTCGCGCAGCGTCTTCACCGACGGACCGACCGCGGTGGCGCCCACCGTGGTGGCCGCGCTGCCGCCGAGGTACCGCGACGACTCGCCGAGCAGCACAGTCGGCAGCATCGGCGCGGCCCGGCGGATCCGCCACACCGCGGTCGCCGCGAACGACATCACCACCGCGCGGGCGTGATCGGCCGAGGCGGGGGTCGCGATGCCGAAGCGCTGCAACTCCGCCAGCACCTTCGCCTCCACCAGCGCGCCGTAGCGCACGGGATGTTTGGTCTCGATGAACAGTTTGGTCGGGCGGCTGCGCCAATCGAGCACCAGCGAGATCAGCTCGCTGAGCGTGAGCACCGCGGCGGGCGCGCCGTCGACGCCGAAGTCCAACTGCCGCAACTCCTCCAGCGACATCTCGCTGACCAGGCCGGTGCCCGAGGAGGTCCGGTCCACCGTGCGGTCGTGCACGCACACCAGATGGCCGTCCCGGGTCAGCCGGACATCGCATTCGACGCCGTCGGCACCCTCCTCCAACGCCAGTTCGTAGGCGGCCAGTGTGTGTTCCGGACGCGTTCCCGACGCGCCTCGGTGCGCGACCACGAACGGCGCGCGACTATCCCGGCTCACTTCGCCATGACCTCCTCCTGCTGCCGCTCGGCGCTCGGCGCGGACGCCGGTTCCGTCCCGACATCATTCCCGACGGCGGAATCGGCTGCGCGCTCGGCGGACTCGCCCACCGGGTGCACGGGTTCGATCACGGGTTCCACCGGACCCGTGGCGGGCAACCACCGCTTCGGCGCCCGCACCCGGCCGCGCAGGTCACGGCCCTCGCACAGCCGGACCACCCCGAGCGTGAGCACCGCGACCACGGCCGCGACCAGATCGGTGTAGCAGGTGAAGATCACACCGTCGGCCTGGGCCTGCAGCGAATCGGCGAACCGGAAGCAGAGCGCGGCGAACACCATCGCGCCGTTGAGGATCCACACCCCCCACCAGATCCGCACCGCGCGCAGCACCCGGGCGTCCCCGCCGAGCCGGCGCACCAGTTCGGTCAGGAACACCCCCGGCCAGAGCAGATTCACCACCGGAATCAGGCTGCCGCACAACAGCGTTCGCACCGAGCGCGGATCCGCCCGGCCCGCTTGCCCGTAGGCCGCCGCGCGGGCCCGGACCAGCCAGCCCGCCGCGCCCACCGCGCCGCCCAGCGCGCACAGCGCTGCCAGCCCGGCCGACAGGTACACCGTCGCGTCGGAGAAGAACAGCAGCGCGGGAGGGATGAGCTTGCTCTGATTGCGCAACACGATGACGTAGCGGCCCAGTTCGGCGAGGGCGGCCACGCCGAACAGCACCGCGGTCGCGGTCAGCAGTCCGGGGAGTCGATCGGTGAAGCGCGCCAACGGGTTTCGCGGCCCCGCCGGCGCCGGGCGCGGCACGTCGCGCAGCCCCCAGCGCGGCATCTCGGCGTAGCGCGGGGTGCCCGTCGCCGCGCGGGCGGCCGGGCGCGCGGCCCGCCCCTCGCGCGGGCGGCGGCCGGGCACCCGGGCCACCCAGCGGTAGTTGCGGCGCTCGGGGGGCGCGTCGACCGGGGCCGGGGACAGCAGGACGCCCCGGCAGCGCGGGCACCAGTGCATGGGCGCGCCGCGCACCGTCCACCGGGCGCCGCAGCGGGCGCAGGGCTGAACGACCGTGCTCACCTGGCACCTCCGCGTTCCATCGACTCGATCCCGCTCAGTAGATCTCGGCCTCGTGGTCGCCCTCGGCGGTCAGCGGCAGGCCCGCCTTCTGCCAGGCCACCATCCCGCCGGTCACCTGGACCACGTCGTAGCCGATGCGGGCCAGGTACTGCGCGACCTGGGGGGAGCGGCCGCCCTGGCGGCACACCACGTAGACCTCGCGGTCGTAGTCCAGCTCGTCGGCGCGGGCCGGGATGTCGGCCATGGGGATGTGCACCGCGCCGGGAGCGTGGCCGAGCCGCCACTCGTCGTCCTCGCGGACGTCGAGCAGCAGCGCCGCCGAAGGCACCTCCGTCACCGGCACCGACGGAAATTCGGGGCTCGTCACGGTTTCGATCCTGCCACGGGCGCCGGGCGGGCGGGCAGTTCCCTGACCGACCTACGGTCTGTTTCGGGCGCGATTCGCATATCACATGCCGGTTATGGCCCCGACCTGTGCATATGCCCAGCCCAGTTATCCACATAATCCACAACCTGATCCACAGGCCGGGCAACACGGACCGATCGGTCATCCGCGAATCACGGGGCGATCGGGGCCGAAGGCCGGACGGCGATCGATCCGAGACTCCCCTCCTCATCCCGGAGCGATCGCCGCCGGCCGGACGCGAGACCGCGAGGCCCCGACATCTACTTGGACGCGGGTGGGCCGCCTCCGGTTCCACCCCGATCCGAAAAAGCCGACAAACCTTGCCGAGAAACCGAAATCCCGGGGTCTTGCAGGGCCGATGGGTAGCCTGAGAGGCATGGACGCGAGCAGGGGGTCGGTGGACGCGATGGATACGACAGCCACATTGGATACGACGGGCCTGAACACGGCGCTGGCCGAGGCCACATGCCTCGGCGTGACGGCCGATCCGGCGGCCGCGCGCATTCGCCTGGAACTCGAGGTGCTCACGCTGCCCACGGACGGGCAGGGCGGGCAGCTCGACGACCGGCACATACACCTCACGCTGACCGGGGTGAGCCGGGTGGCCGCCTCGCTGCGCATGCAGAACTGGGACGACATCGAGCCGAAGGTCTTCCCGCTCACCCTCGAGGGGCTGGGCGAGGCCATCGCGAGCTTCGGCGGCAGCGCGCTGCACGGCTGGGACTTCATCGACGTCGACGACAGCAGCTGGTCGCTGTGGCGCGAACTGCTCAGCTTCGACACCGCGCTGAGCGATCGGCCCGCCGCGCACGTCCTGGAGTTCTCCCAGCAGGAGGGCGTCGATCCGCGCGAACTCGACGTTCGGGTCTGGTTCGAGAACCTCGAGATCGAGACCGCCGACGGCCGCCCGATCGCCGCGGCCGACTTCGTCGCGGGCGGAAAGCGCTGGTGGAAGGCGCACGACTCGTGCGATCCGCGCACGATGCTGCCCGATGTGGCCCCGCCCATGTAGGGGCGGTCGATCCTTCCGACGCGGGGAATTCGCCGGATGTTGGAATCCGGGGGCATGCAACCCGGTTGCAAACGAGCGGGTGTACGAATGATGGTTGGGTGCGCTCGGCGACTCGGGCGCACACGGCCGACATCATGAGGAAGGGACATCGTGGCTGAGTACACGCTGCCAGATCTGGATTACGACTACGGCGCCCTGGAGCCGCACATCTCCGGGCAGATCAACGAGCTCCACCACTCCAAGCACCACGCCGCCTACGTCGCCGGGGCCAACACCGCGCTCGAGAAGCTCGAGGCGGCCCGCGAGTCCGGCGATCACGGCGCGATCTTCCTGCACGAGAAGAACCTGGCCTTCCACCTGGGCGGACACGTCAACCACTCGATCTGGTGGAAGAACCTGTCCCCCAACGGCGGCGACAAGCCGACCGGCGAGCTGGCCGCCGCGATCGACGATCAGTTCGGCTCGTTCGACAAGTTCCGCGCGCAGTTCACCGCGGCCGCCAACGGCCTGCAGGGCTCGGGCTGGGCCGTGCTGGGCTACGACACCCTGGGTCAGAAGCTGCTGACCTTCCAGCTCTACGACCAGCAGGCCAACGTGCCGCTGGGCATCATCCCGCTGTTGCAGGTCGACATGTGGGAGCACGCGTTCTACCTGCAGTACAAGAACGTCAAGGCGGACTACGTCAAGGCGTTCTGGAACGTGGTCAACTGGGCCGACGTGCAGGAGCGCTTCGGCCGCGCCGTCTCGCAGGGCAAGGGTCTCGTCTTCGGCTGAGCCTCCCCTCGGTCGGTAGGCCCGCGAACCCGGGTGGTTCGCGGGCCTGTTGCGTGTTTCAGGGCTGTTACCTGGGGATTGGCACTCTCTGGTACTTGTGTGCCAGACATTGTTTGCGTCATTCTCGGGTACTCGGAGCACAGCTCTGGCTCGTGGGAGGCACAATGCGCAGCAACGAAAACGTCGGCGTCACCCCCTTCCAGGCGCGCGGCACCTTACGCGGATTCGTCATCTCCGGCCGCTGGCCCGACACCACCAAGGAATGGGCCCAGTTGCTCGCCCTGGCCGTGCGGGTGGCCAGCCTGCCGGGTCTGCTGTCCACGACCACGGTGTTCGGCGCGCGCGAGGAACTGCCCGACGAACCGCTGCCCGGCACGGTCGGCCTGGTGGTGGCCGAGGGTCCGGTGCTCGGCGAGGAGGCGCTGGAACCCGGCCGGTTCGCCGAACATGTGCCGCCCGCGCTGATGATGCTGCATCCGCCCTCGGAGACCCGGCCGACGCTGCCCGAATGCGTGGGCGCGGCCTCGGGCTGCGTGCTGCTGCCGGGGGTGCCGCATCTGGGTCTCGCGCACCGCGCGGCCTGGGTGGAGGCCGAGGTGGACGGCACGGTGACCTCGATGGTCAGCCGGGTGGGGGTGGATCCGATCAGCGATCCCGACACCGCGGTGCTGGCCATGCTGCTCGCCGCGTGACGGGCTCCCCGACGCGGTAGTGAGGGTACCCGAAGTCTTCGCCGTGGGAGCCCAAACTTATTGCGCCCATTGCGATTTCGACGATGGGGTCGTTGCGATGTCCGATTCCGCGCGGTAGGGTGGTCGCTGAGCGAAGGGGAGTAGCCCCCAATCGTGGGTGTCGACATACTGATCCGGTATCCGGGTCCGGCCCCACGAACCGGCGATGTTCCGGTGGGCGAGACCTTCGGCCGAGGACAGATTCAACCGATCGTTTCGGGTGCATCGTCGGCCGGAGGCTACCGTCTTCGGCCAGCGGGCCGAGGACTGGGAGCCGTTTTTCATGATCGCCACGATCCTGCTGGGTTTCGGCGTGCTGTTCGTCGCCGAACTGGGCGACAAATCGCAGCTCATGGCCCTGACCTTCGCGCTGCGGCACCGCTGGTGGATCGTGTTGTCCGGCATCGCGATCGCGAGCGTCGCGGTCAATCTGATCGCCGTCGCGGTCGGCCACTTCCTGGGCGCGGCGCTGCCCACCCACCTCATCGCGATCGTCACCGCGCTCATCCTGCTCGGCGTCGGCGGCTGGACGCTGCGCGAGGCGCGCGCCCCGCGGGACGCGGACGAGACCCCCGCCGAGCCCGCCGCGCCGGGTGCGGGCCGCGCGCTGTTCGTGGTGATCTCGGCCTTCCTGCTCGCCGAACTGGGCGACCGGACCATGTTCGCCACCATCGCGCTGGCCTCCCAGCGCGGCTGGCTGGCGGTGTGGCTGGGCTCGGTGCTGGGCATGGTCGCCGCGGGCGGGCTGGCCATCGCGGTGGGGATCACCGTGGGCAAGCACATTCCCGAGCGGGCCATCGCCGTCGGCTCCGGGCTGCTGTTCCTCTACATCGGCGCGGCCACCCTGCTGTCGGTCCTCGACATCGGCCGCGCGACCGAGATGGGACTGGCAGCGCTCGCCCCGATCGCCGCCGCGCTCATCCTGTTCGCGCTGCGCGGCCGGACGGCCGACACGCCCGAACCGGTCGAGACGCCGCGCTGAGGCTCAGGCGAGCGAGCCGTACAGATTCCCACCGCGACGGACCATAGCCACCAGCGGCTCGCGCAACGCCCGCAGGCCCGCCGGATCGTCGGCGGAGATCCGGGCGGTGACCAGCGCGCTGATCGCCGCGACCAGGGTCTGACACGCGAAGCGCTGATCCTCGGTGGTCGCGCCGAGCGCCTCCCACAGCAGGCCCGCGAACGACTCCTGCAACACCATGCGCCGGGCGATCGCCTCCGGGCCCGCCGCGTACACCTCCACCAGATACAGCCGCGCGTAGGCGGGTTCGACGGCCAGGCCCTCGAAATAGGCGTCCAGGATGCCGTCGAGCCGCGCGATACCCACTCCGGAATCCGCGGTGGCCTGTTCGATCCGCGCGATGAGCAGTTCCACCGCGCGCTCGTAGGCGGCCTGGAAACAGTCCTCCTTGGACCGGAACTGCTCGTAGAAGGTCTCCCGCGAGACCCGGGCCCGTTTGATGATCATCGCCACCGAGGTCTTCACATAGCCGTGTTCGGCCATCACCTCGGCCATGGCGGTGAGGATGCGTTCGCGCTGGGACCGCACCACGGTCTCGCGGGGCAGGCCGTGACGGCCGCGGGGCAGTTGGCGGACGGTGAGGGCCGGCTCCGGCATGGGCGACTCCGTGTGCGTTGCGATCGAGGGATTCGATGGACGTCGCTCCATTCTCGCCGAACCGCCCCTCCCCCGGCCGATCTGCCCGGAACGCCGGTTAGGGTGCCTGTTGACGGAAGGCCAGCGAAGGGCCGTCACGAACGAGAGGACCATACACCGTGGAGATTTCGGGCTCCGCCGCAATCATCACCGGCGCCGCGTCGGGTCTGGGCGCCGCGACCGCCAAGCGCTTCGCCGACCAGGGCGCGACCGTGTTCGGTCTGGACCTGGAGCAGTCGATCGAGCGGGCGGGTGACAACGTGCCCGCCGGGGTCACCCTGATCCCCACCGACGTGACCAGCAACGACGAGGTGGCCGCCGCGGTCGCGAAGGTCGTCGAGTCCGGCGTGCCGCCGCGCATCGTGGTCAACTGCGCGGGCGTGGGCTGGGCGGGCCGCATCCTGTCCAAGAACGGGCCGCACGACCTCGAACTGTTCCGGACGGTCATCACCGTGAACCTGCTGGGCACGTTCAACGTCATGCGGCTGGCCGCGGACGCGATCGCCAAGACCGAACCGGTCGACGAGTACGGCCAGCGCGGCGTGGTGATCAACACCGCGTCGGTGGCCGCGTTCGAGGGCCAGATCGGCCAGATCGCCTACTCGGCCTCCAAGGGCGGCGTCGCGGGCATGACCATCCCCGCCGCGCGCGACCTGGCCCAGTTCGGCATCCGCGTCAACACCATCGCCCCCGGCATCATCGACACCCCGATGCTCGCGGGCGTCACCGAGGAGTACCGCAAGGGCCTCGAGGCGGGCGTCCCGTTCCCGTCGCGCCTCGGCCGCCCGGACGAGTACGCCCAGCTCGCGGAGTACATCGTCGGGCACGACTACCTCAACGGCGAGACCATCCGCATGGACGGCGCGCTGCGCATGGCCCCGCGCTGACGGTCCCGAAAACAGGCCGAAGGCCCGCACCGAACCGGTGCGGGCCTTCGGATTTCGACCGATCAGAGGCCGCGGACGCTGGAGGCCTGCGGGCCCTTCTTGCCCTGGGTGATCTCGAAGCTGACCTGCTGGCCCTCTTCCAGACCGCGGTAGCCCGAGCCCTCGATCTCCGAGTAGTGCACGAACACGTCGGGGCCGCCCTCATGCGCGATGAAGCCGTAGCCCTTTTCCGAGTTGAACCACTTGACGGTTCCCTGAACCATTTGTCGTCTCCTGACGAGTTGTTACTTCGACCCCACGGTCGTGGGACCGGGTCGCATCAGACGGCGACTTGCAACTTGCCTCGCAAGGAGAAACCGACGCCCGCACAATGTTCCGCGCGAGCCCGAGTGGTAACACGAACATGCTGAAAATTGCGACCCGACATGTCTAACGTAAGCCCCCCGGGAGAGTTCCCCCGGGGGGCCTTGTTGGAGACTTATCTCACAGTCGCGGTCAGCCGGTCGGTCAGGATCCTGGCGAAGTGCGCCGGATCCTTCAGCTCCCCGCCCTCGGCGAGAATGGCCGTGCCGTACAGCAATTCGGCCGTCGCGCGCAGGTCCTCGGCGGTGCCCGCCTCGGCGGCCTCCTTGTTCGCGGCGTAGGCGTCGCGCAGGCCGGTCACCAGCGCGTGGTCCGGATTGAGCTCGAGGATGCGCTTGGTCTGCGGCACCGCCTGACCCGAGGCTCGGTACATCCGCTCCAGCTGCGGCGTGAAGTCGAACACGTCGCCGACCACGCACGCCGGGGAGGTGGTCAGCCGAGAACTCAACCGCACCTCCTTGACGCTGTCGGACAGCGTGGTCTCCAGCCACTTCAGCACCTCGCCGAAGTCCTTGTTCTGCTGCTCGCGCAGCTGCTCGGACGCCTTCTTCTCGTCCTCGGACTCCAGGTCGACCTCGCCCTTGGCGATGGACTGGAACTGCTTGCCGTCGAACTCCGGCACCGAGCCGACCCACATCTCGTCGACCGGATCGGTGAGGATCAGCACCTCCAGATCCTTGGCCCGGAACGCCTCGAGATGCGGCGAGTTCTCGATCTGCTGCCGGGACTCGCCGGTCATGTAGTAGATCTTGTCCTGGCCGTCGCGCATCCGCTCGACGTATTCGGCCAGCGTGGTGGGCTTGTCCGCGGCATGGGTCGACGCGAACGAGGACACCTGCAGGATGGTCTCGCGGTTGTCGAAGTCCGACAGCAGACCCTCCTTGAGGACGCGGCCGAACTCGTTCCAGAACGTCTCGTACTTGGACTTGTCCTCGGCGGCCTGCAGATCCTTGACCGTCGAGAGCACCTTGCGCACCAGCCGCTTGCGGATCATCTGGATCTGCCGGTCCTGCTGGAGGATCTCGCGCGAGACATTGAGCGAGAGGTCCTGCGCGTCCACCACGCCCTTGACGAAGCGCAGGTACTCGGGCATGAGTTCCTCGCAGTTGTCCATGATGAACACCCGCCGCACGTACAGCTGCACGCCGCGCTTGTGCTCGCGCATGAACAGGTCGAAGGGCGCGTGCGTGGGGATGAACAGCAGCGCCTGGTATTCGAAGGTGCCCTCGGCCTTGAGCTGGATGATCTCGAGCGGATCGTCCCAGGCGTGGCCGATGTGCTTGTAGAACTCCTTGTACTCCTCGTCGGAGACCTCACCGCGCGGGCGCGTCCACAGCGCCTTCTGCGAGTTGAGGGTCTGCTCCTCGAGGATCGTCTTCTCCTGCTTGTCCTCGCCCTCGCCCTCGGTGATCGTGCGCTCCACCGGCATGCGGATGGGCCAGGCGATGAAGTCGGAGTACTTCTTGACGATCTCGCGGAGCTTCCACTCCTGGGTGTAGTCGAAGAGGTGATCCTCCTCGTCGGCGGGCTTGAGGTGCACCGACACCGACGTGCCCTGCGGGGCGTCCTCGACGGTCTCGATGGTGTAGGTCGCGCTGCCCGCGGTGGACTCCCAGCGGGTGCCGGTGGTCTCGCCCGCCTTGCGGGTGGTCAGCGTGACCTTGTCCCCCACCATGAACGTCGAGTAGAAGCCGATGCCGAACTGGCCGATCAGCTCCTCGGCGGCGGCGTCGGATCTGGCCTCGGTCAGCTGCTTGCGCAGCTGCGCGGTGCCGGATTTGGCCAGCGTGCCGATGAGGTCCACGACCTCCTCGCGGGCCATGCCGATGCCGTTGTCGCGCACGGTGACGATCCGGGCGTCCTTGTCGACCTCCAGCTCGATGTGCAGATCGGAGGTGTCGACGTCGAGGTCCTTGTCCCGGAACGACTCCAGTCGTAGTTTGTCCAGCGCATCGGAGGCGTTCGAGATCAACTCGCGCAGGAAGATGTCCTTGTTCGAATAGACCGAGTGGATCATCAGTTCCAGGAGCTGATGGGTCTCGGCCTGAAACTCGAGGTGTTCGACGTGCTCAGTCACGTCCAGATATTACGAAATCCGGGCCGCGGAAGTCCGCCATACCCGGCACCTCGGTGTCCGCGCCGCGCGCGCCGGGCTCGGCGGGGTACATCCACTCGCGCAACGCCTTGGTCGCGCGCACGTCGTCCTCGTTGTATTCCAGCAGCCGCACGCGCTGGCCGGGGTCGATCTCGCCGTCGTAGCCGACCGCGTGGCGGTACCAGCTCATCGACGCCTCGCCGCCCGCCTCGGGATCGCGCCAGGCGAACCCGGCCACCGGGGCGATCTTCTTCAGCCCCTTGCCGCCGGGGCAGATGAACTGTTCGGAGACGGCCTGGAACATGTCCACCCACTGCGGCCCGTCGACGAACTCGCGGATCTCGGCCTCGGTCGGCACGCCCGGCATCCCGGCGAAGCGGCGCGCCGACTCGTACAGCCACTTGTCCTCGGCGGTGCGCGAATAGCAGTACGCCGCAAAGGTTTTCCCGGCCGCGGCGGCCTCGGCGCGCACACCCATGAGCCAGCGCCAGAACTCGGCGAACGAGCGCGCCTCGTCGGGGGTGGGCAGCGGATCCCAGGTGACGAACGGGCGGTAGACGCCGTCGAGCAGCGTGCCCCACAGGTAGGCGCCGAACTCCTGGAAGCTCTCCAGATCGACGTCGACCTCCACGTCGGCGCGCCGCACCCACACCCGGTCCACCCGGCGGACCAGCGGCGCGCCCGAGATCCAGGCCCGCGCGGTCACCACCGTCTCGGCGAACGGCTCGTACTGCCAGTCGTCGGGTTCGTCGCCGGTCCAGCCCGCGAGTTCCTCCACGGTCTCCACGCCGTGGCGGCGCAGCAGCTCCGCCCGCGACCCCGGGGCGACCAGGCTGACGTCGCGATGCTCGATCAGCCAGCGCTCACAGCTGGGCGTCTCGGGTGTGGCCTGCCGCGACCACCACGGGCACTGACGGCATTCGGGCACCTTGGACGGCACGGTCGGCAGTTCGCCCCGGACCACGGCGATGCGGTCGGCGTAGCGGCGGTCGTAGTCGTCGAGCAGCGGGGCGAGATCGTGCACCAGGACGCGGTCGAAGTGGAAGCCGATCGCCCCGCCGACCAGCGCCGGGCTGGCCAGGCCGTGCCGCTGCAACATGCGGTAGAGGTGGGCGAGGCGCTGCTGGTCGCGCGGCTGGGTGCGCACGCGCACGCCCCGGTCCGGGCGCGGACGCCACTCGTGCAGCGGCGAGGTGAGCGGGTGGAAGTCGGCCGGATCGGGCTGCCGCGGATCGGTGACCTTGTGGTTGACCACGATGATCGGGATGTAGCCGCCGCGGTCGGCGTCGCGCAGCAGGATCTCCGCGCCGCCGCGGCGCCCGGTGTCGGGCTCCTGCGGCAGCAGCGCGCCCCAGACCCGTTGCGCCCCGGCCTCGCACGCGCGCAGCGTGGCGGCGGCCCGTTCGGCGGCCGGGCGGGTGGGGTCGATGATCACCCACGCGTCGGGGTCGTGGGCCACGAGCGTCGCGCGCACCCGCTCGCGATGCGCGGCTGCGGCCTCCCGGCGCTGTTTGACGCCCGCGTCCTCGGACACGCCGGTGAGCACCTCGGGATGGGTGGCCTCGAGATGCAGCCGATGTCGGCAGCCGATCAGCGCCCGCGCGTCGACATAGGCCACCGGCTCGAATTCGCCTGTGGGAGAGGCGATTCCGGGGCCCTGCGCGCGCCCGGCCGGATCCGGCTCGGGCGTTGCGGCCGTGGAGACCGCGACCGCCCGCCGCTCGTCTCCGCCACCGTCCCGCTCGCGACCGCTCCGGTCGCCACTGCCCGAATACACCTCTGCAGTATGGCGCGGACCCCCGACAAGCTCGCCAACCACATGGTGATCCGAGCCCACCGAACGTGCCTCGCGGCGCGTCGGGACGAACCGTTAAGGTTGGCGCAAACCGTGTGGCTCGTGGGTACACAACAGCATGACGGAGGCCTTCGATGGGGTTGTTCACCAAGCGCAAGCGGCGCCCGGACCGCAAAGCCGAGGCGAAAGCCCTCAAGCACAAGGCGAAGCTGGAGGCCAAGCTCAGCGCGCGCAACGAGCGCAAGCGCGACCGCGCCGAGGCGCGCAATCAGCGTGAGGTGGCCAAGCAGCAGGTCGCCACCCTCAAGGCCGAGGAGAAGGCCGCGCTCAAGGCGGCCGAGCGCGCCGATCGGGAGCTGATCAGCGCCGGCCAGGTCAAGAAGTACCTGGGCGTGGCCCGCGTCCTGGTTCCCGTGCTCGCCCCGCTGGCCTACCGGGCCGCCACCTTCGTGCGCGGGCAGCTCGACACCCGCCGCGCGCAGCGGCTGGGCATCGGCATCGACCAGCTCGGCGACTTCGCCGGTCACGGCGGCCGGTTGCAGGCCCGCATCGCCAACACCGAGGCCACCCTCGCCGAACTCGAGAACCGCCAGGGCGGCGACGCGGAACTGAAGAAGTTCACCGCCGCCACCCGCGACCGCCTCGACAGCCTGGCCGCCGCGGTGCGCACCGCCGAGCAGATGCCCGCCCAGCGTCGCCGCGCCGTGCACACCTCCATCTCGAGCGAACTGTCCGGCATCGAGGCCGACCTCCTCGCCCGCCTCGGCGTCCGCTGACCCGACCCATGCCACCCGCCCCCGCCCCGGCCCGCCGCGACCCGGTCGCGGCGCCGCTCGGCGGGGGCGTTTCGGCGCGCGGCCGGGCATCCGGGCCGATCGCCGGGCTCGCCGCCCTGCGGGGGCAGGTGGTGGGGGCGATGGTCGCGGGCTTGGCCGTGGCCGCGCACGGTGCCGGAGGCGGGGGCGTGCCCAGTTCGGCGGGGGTGGGCCTGTTGCTGGCGGCCGCAGCGGGCATCGGGGCACTGGCCGGGCAGGTGCGGTCGGTCGCGGGCCCCGGCGGGCGGCTGAAGCTGCTCGGCGCCCTGGCGGCCGGGCAGCTCGCCGGGCACGAGGCGTTGACCGGACTGGCACACGAGCACGGATCCGATTCGGCGGCAACGACTTTCGGTGGGCAGGCGCTGCCCGGGGCCGCGATGATCGGCGCCCACGCGCTCGCCACCCTCGGCTGTGCCCTGCTGATCGTGCTGGCCGAACGGCTGTACGCCCTGGTGGCCCAGGCGTTCCGGGCCGCCGTCGAACGACCGGGCGCCCTCGTGCCCGCGCGCGACGCGGCATGCCTGCCCACCGATCCGACACCTGCCCGCGGCCGCGCGGGCAGCGGTGCCCTCGGCTCGCGGGGACCGCCGGTCCGGGTGTGAGTTCTCGATCCACCTCTCACCCGAACAGAAGGCGAAACCCCTTATGTACAGCGTATTTTCGCGTGCCCTCATGACCGCGGGCACCACCGCGACCCTGGCCGTGCTGGCCGCCGGCACCGCCGCGGCCCATGTCACCGCCGATGCCCCGGGCGCGGCCCAGGGCGGCTATGCCGTCGTCACCTTCCGGGTGCCGACCGAATCGGAGACGGCCGCCACCACCAAACTGTCGGTCCAGCTGCCCGGCGTGTCCTCGGCCCGCACCGAACCCATGCCCGGCTGGTCGGCCAAGATCGATAAGAACGACAAGAACGAGGTCACGGCCGTCACCTGGACCGCGGATCCGGGCAACCCGGGCGTGGCCCCCGGGCAGTTCCAGCGGTTCGCGCTGTCGGTCGGGCCGCTGCCCAAGCAGGACACCGTGCGCCTGCCCGCCACCCAGACCTACAGCGACGGCAAGGTGGTCGCCTGGGATCAGCCGATGACCGAGGGCCAGGCCGAACCCGAACATCCCGCGCCCACCCTCACCCTCGCGGCGGCGAAGGGCGGCGAGCACCACCACGATTCGGCCGCCACCGAACCCGAAGCCGCGCACGACGACAGCGGTAACGACGACACCGCCCGCTGGCTCGGCGGCGTCGGCCTGGTCCTCGGCGCGCTCGGCGCGGCGCTGGGTCTGGGCAGCCTGATCCGGGCCCGGCGCTCGTGACGCGCCGGTTGCTCGCCGGGCTGTGCGCGGCGCTGCTCGCGGGCGGCCTGGCGGTGGCGGCGGCCGGTCCGGCCGCCGCGCACTCCACGCCGGTGGCCAGCGATCCGGCCGAGAACGCGTCGATCGACACCGGCCCGGCCCGCGCCAGCGTCACCTTCAACGAGAACCTCCAGACCGAGTTCCCGTCGCTGACCGTCGTCGGCCCCGACGGAAACCGTTGGGACAAGGGACAACCCACCATCGACGGCCCGACGGTCAGCGTCGCGGTCGGCGATCTCGGCCCGGCGGGCAAGTACACCATCGCCTACCGGGTGACCTCCGCGGACGGTCATCCGGTCAGCGGCACCCGCACCTTCACCCTCACCACCGCCGGGCACGGCACGCCGGGTCCCAAGGCGGGCGCGGCCGACTCCGGCGGGGACGGCGGTTCGGGCGGTGTGCCGGTCTGGGTGTTCATCCTCGGCGCGGTGGTGCTGTTCGCGGGCGGACTGGCCGTGGCCCTGCTCGGCGGCCGGAAAGGACGCGGACGGTCGTGAACCGGGCGGCGACCGGCGGCAGCCCGACCGCCCCGCGGTCCACCCTGCTGCTGGTCGTCCCGGCCGCCCTGTTGGGCGTGGCGATCGCCTGGGCCCTGGCCGTCCCGGACCCGGTGCAGGCCGAGGCGCCGGTGCGGGCGCTGGCCGACTGCGCGGGCGCGGTGGTGCTCGGGCTGGCCGCGCTGCCGCGGCTGCACGACCGGCTGACCCCGCCCTGGCGGCCGCTCGCCGCGCTCGGCGGGCTGTGGGCCGCGACCGAATTCGTGGTGCTCGCCTACGAGGCCGCTCAGGTGGTGGGCGTGCGCGTCACCGAGCTGCGGGCGGCCGACTTCGGCACCTACCTGACCCGGGTCAGCGGCGGGCAGATCGGCATCGCGATCGGGGTCGGCACGCTCGTGGTCACCGGTTACGCCGCGCTGGCGTACCGGCGGCCCGAGCGCGCGTCCGCCGATCCGGTGGTGGTCTTCGCGGCCGTCGCGCTGGTGCTGCGGCCGATCACCGGGCACATGTCGCAGCAGCCGCTCGGTTCGGTGCTGGGCGCGCTGCACGCGCTGGCGGCGGCCGCCTGGTTCGGGCTGCTGGTGGCGCTGACCCTGGTGGTGCGCACCCGCGGCGAGTGGGCGGCGGTGCTGCCCCGCTACTCGGCGTGGGCGCTGCCCGCCGCCGCGACGGTCGCGGTCACCGGGGTGTGCAACGGCCTGGTCCGCGTGCGCGGCCTCACCCCGCTGGTCGACACCGGGTACGGCCGGATCCTGCTCGCCAAGTCCGCGCTCGTGCTCGCGCTGCTGCTGCTCGGCTGGTGGTGGCGGCGCACCTGGGTGCCGCGCGCGGCCGACCACCGGCTCACCGCCGAATCGTCGCTGCGCCGGGCGGTCGGCGAGGTGGTGGCGATGGCGGTGGTGTTCGGCCTGGCGGCGACACTGGCGGTCACAGCGTGATCCGATTCGCCGCATGGCAAGCTGGCTGACGTGACCGATTCAGCAGACACCGTTGCCACGGCCGACCTCGCCGACGAGATCGGCCCCGGAATTCGCAGCTGCGACATCCAGTTCACGCAATTCGGCGGCCGCGCGGCGTTCGCGGGCCGGATCGTCACCATCCGCTGTTTCCAGGACAACCTCCTGGTCAAACAGACGCTCGGCGAACCGGGCGAGGGCCGGGTGCTGGTCGTCGACGGCGGCGGCAGCGTGCACACCGCGCTCGTCGGCGACGTCATCGCCGGACGCGGGGTGGACAACGGCTGGGCGGGCGTGATCGTGCACGGCGCGGTCCGCGATTCGGCGATCCTGCGCACGCTCGATATCGGCCTCAAGGCGCTGGGCACCAACCCGCGCAAGAGCACCCAGACCGGGTCCGGGGAACGCGATGTGCCGGTCGAGTTCGGCGGCGTGACCTTCGTCCCGGGCGAGATGCTCTACAGCGATCACGACGGCATCGTCGTCCGCGCCGAATGATCACCCGGCGCTGACGACCCGGACGCGATGGCCCGCCAGGGCCACCACGTCCCCACCGTGCAACTGCCGACCGCGCCGCAGTTCGACCTCGTCGTTCACGCGAACCAGGCCGGCGGCGATAACAGTCTTGGCCTCCGAACCGGATTCGATGAGGTTGGCCAGCTTCAAGAACTGACCGAGCCGAATGACATCGTCATCGATCGGCACATCGACTGGATCCGACATGGGGTACATCTTTACTTCCACCGTCCGCGGGGCGCACGCCACCCCCGCGGACTCACCCGCCGACGTGCCACACTCGGGCCGCGGCGGGCCGCACACTGGTCGGATGACTTCCCCGGAAGTGCCCCACCGCGGCCACGGCCGCCTGAGCGACGTGCCGCATCTGGTGGGCCTCGTGCTGGGCGTGTTCTCGGTGCTGTGCGCGCTGTGGAGCATCTCGCCGGGGCTGCGCTACATCACCGCGGTGCCGCGGCGCTACATCGACAACTATTACTTCGACGCACCCGACACCAGCCTGGTCACCGCCCTCATGGTCGGACTGCTCGCGGGCGCGATCGCGACCCGCAAGCGGATCGCCTGGTGGCTGCTCGTGGTCTATCTGGCGATGTTCGCGGTGGCCAACGCCCTGGACGTGAGCACCGACCACGACCCGAACTCGATGGTCGCGCTGATCGTGCACGTCGCGGTGATCGTGCTGCTGATCGCCGCGTGGCCGGAGTTCTACACCCAGGTCCGGCCGGGCGCGCTGTGGAAGGCGCTGGGCGTGCTGGTCGGCGGCCTGGCCGTGGGCTGGCTGCTGGGCTGGGGGCTGGTCGAACTGTTCCCCGGCACGCTGCCGCGCGGTCCGCAGCGCCCGCTGTGGGCGGCGGCCCGGGTGATCCCGGCGATCCTGTTCGGCACCGACAACTTCGACGGCCGCCCGCCGCATCCGGTGAACCTGCTGCTCGGCCTGCTCGGCGCGGTGGCGCTGCTGACCGCGGCGATGGTGCTGTTCCGGTCGCAGCGCGCCTCCAACGCGCTGACCGGCCTGGACGAATCGGCGCTGCGCGGCCTGCTCGAACGCGCCGACGTCGAGGACTCGCTCGGCTACTTCGCCACCCGCCGCGACAAGGCGGTGGTGTTCGCGCCCAACGGCAAGGCCGCGGTCACCTACCGCGTCGAACTCGGCGTGTGCCTGGCCTCCGGCGACCCGATCGGCCCCACCCAGGCGTGGCCGCAGGCCATCGACGCCTGGCTGCGGCTGGCCGACCAGTACGGCTGGGCCCCGGCGGTGATGGGCGCCAGCGAGATCGGCGCGACGGCCTACCGCCGGGCCGGGCTGTCGGCGCTGCGACTGGGCGACGAGGCGATCCTGGAGACCCGCGCGTTCTCGCTGGCGGGCCCGGAGATGAAACAGGTCCGCCAGGCCGCCAACCGGCTGCGCAAACAGGGTGTGACCGTGCGGATCCGCCGCCACAGCGAGCTCACCGCCGAGGAGATGGCCCAGGTCATCGAGCGCGCCGACGCCTGGCGCGACACCGAGACCGAACGCGGCTTCTCGATGGCCTTGGGCCGGTTGGGCGATCCGCTGGACGGGGACTGCCTGCTGGTCGAGGCGGTCGAGGGCGAGCGCGTGCTGGGCATGCTGTCGTTGGTGCCGTGGGGCCGGACCGGGGTGTCGCTGGATCTGATGCGACGAGATCCCAAGGGCCCCAACGGGATCATGGAGTTGATGATCTCGCAGCTGGCGCTCACCTCCGACCAGTACGGGATCACCCGGGTCTCGCTGAACTTCGCGGTGTTCCGTTCGGTGTTCGAGGAGGGCAGCCGGATCGGGGCGGGTCCGGTGCTGCGGCTGTGGCGCAGCGTCCTGATGTTCTTCTCGCGCTGGTGGCAGCTCGAGGCGCTGTACCGGTCGAACGTGAAATACCAGCCGCAGTGGGTGCCGCGGTTCTTCATCTTCGAGGATCGCCGCCAGCTGGTCCGGGTGGCGACGGCCAGCGCGCTCGCCGAGGGATTCCTGCCGCGCTTCGGCAAACAGCCGGACGCCTTGGCGCACACCGGCATTCATTCGGCCGTCCCGGCGACCCTGACCGGCCTGCACGCCGACGGCAGCCCGCCCGAACCGCCGGAGGAGGAGCTGGACGCGGCCCGGCCGCGCCGCCCCGAACAGGTGCGGGTGCGGATGGACAAACTCGAGCGCCTCACCGCGGCCGGGGTGGACGCCTACCCGGTCGCCTATCCCCCGACCCACACCGTGGCCGCCGCGCGGCGTTCGCCCCTGGGCACGACCGTGCGAGTCTGCGGGCGGCTGTTGCGGATTCGCGACTACGGCGGGGTGATCTTCGCGGTGCTGCGGGACTGGTCCGGCGACATCCAGTTGATGATCGACCGCGGCCGGGTCGGCGCCGAGCGGATCGCGGCCTTCGACGAGTTCTTCGACCTCGGCGATCTGATCGAGGTGAGCGGCCGGATCGGGCACAGCCGCCGCGGCGAGCTGTCGCTGCTGGCCCAGGACTGGCGGATGATCGGCAAATGCCTGCACCCGCTGCCGGACAAGTGGCGCGGCCTGGCCGATCCGGAGGCCCGGGTGCGGCAGCGCTACGTCGACATGACGATCAATCCCGAGGCCCGCGAGATCCTCGCCAAGCGCAGCGCGGTGGTGCGCTCGCTGCGGGACACGTTGAGCGGCTGGGGTTTCCTCGAGGTCGAGACGCCGGTGCTGCAACGGGTGCACGGCGGCGCCAACGCGACCCCCTTCACCACCCACATCAACGCCTACGATCTGGACCTGTATCTGCGCATCGCGCCCGAGCTGTATCTGAAGCGGCTGTGCGTGGGCGGCATGGAGAAGGTGTTCGAACTGGGCCGGGTGTTCCGCAACGAGGGTGTGGACTTCAGCCACAATCCGGAGTTCACGATCCTGGAAGCCTATGAGGCGCACAGCGATTACGAGCGGATGATGCACGCCTGCCGCCAGCTGATCCAGGAGGCGGCGGTCGCCGCCAACGGCCGCTGCGTCGCCATCCGCCCCGACGAGCGGGGCGTCCCGGTGGAGGTCGACATCTCCGGCGAGTGGCCGGTGAAGACCGTGCACGGCGCGATCTCCGAGGCGCTCGGCGAGACGGTCACACCCGAGACCGATATCGAGCGGCTGCGGGTGCTGTGCGACAAGGCGGGCGTCCCGCACCAATTCAATTGGGACGCGGGCCAGATCGTGCTCGAGATGTACGAGCATCTGGTCGAGGCCCGCACCGAGGCGCCCACCTTCTACATCGACTTCCCCACCTCGGTCTCCCCCCTCACCCGGGCCCACCGCGCCGTGCCGGGCGTGGCCGAACGCTGGGATCTGGTCGCCTGGGGCGTCGAATTGGGCACCGCCTACAGCGAACTCACCAATCCGGTCGAGCAACGCCAGCGCCTCACCGAACAGTCCCTGCTCGCCGCGGGCGGCGACCCGGAGGCCATGGAACTCGACGAGGACTTCCTGCAATCCCTCGAATTCGCCATGCCCCCCACGGGCGGGCTGGGTATGGGCGTGGACCGGGTCGTCATGCTCATCACCGGCCGCAGCATCCGCGAAACCCTGCCCTTCCCGTTGGTGAAACCGCGCTGACCTAGAGCACGTGCACCGGCCGGATCTCCTCGGCCAGCTCGTCCAGTTCGGCGTCCGGATCGTTCGCGGGCCGCGACCGCAGCACCAGCACGGCCACCGCCAGCGCCGCCACCACCGAACCCGCGCCGACCGCGAAGGCGATGTGGAAACCGCCGGTCAGCGCCTCGGCCTGGGTGGCCCCGGCGGCGGCGAGATCCTTGGCGCGGCTGCCGGACAGGGTGGCCAGCACGGCCAGGCCGACCGCGCCGCCGACCTGCATGGTGGTGTTGGCCAGGCCGGAGGCCATGCCCGCGTCGGCGGGCGCCACGCCCGCCATGGCGAGATTCATCAGGGCCGGGAACGCCAGGCCCGCGCCGACGCCGAACAGCACCATCACCGGGAAGACGTGCAGCCAGTAGTTCCCGTCGACGGGCGCGCGGGTGAACAGCAGCAGCCCGCTCAGGATGAGCACCAGCCCGGGGGTCAGCGTGGCCCGCGGTCCGAACCGCATGATCAGCCGTTCGGAGTAGCGCACCGACAGCGTGCCCATGAGCACGGTCACCGGCAGGAAGCCCAGCCCGACCCGCATCGGCGAGAACGCCAGCACCTTCTCCATGTACAGCGTGCCCAGGAAGAACACCCCGAACATGCCCGCCACCACCAACACCTGGATCAGGTTGGCGCCGGACACGTTTCGCGATCCGAAGATGCGCAGCGGCATCAGCGGATGTCTCGTCCACGCCTCCCAGCCGATGAACGCGGCGAGCAACGCCAGCGCCGCCGCGCCCAGCAGCAGCGTGCGGCCCGCGGTCCAGCCCAGCTCGGCGGCGGGCTTGACGATCGTGTAGACGCCCAGCATGAGCGCGGCCGTGATCAGGATCGCGCCCAGCACGTCGGTGCCCTCGCGCAGGCCCAGCCCGCGATCGTCGTCGAGCACCCGCAGGGCGGCCACCCCGATCGCGATCCCGATCGGGATGTTGATCGCGAAGATCAAATGCCAGTTCACCTCGGTCAGCACGCCACCGGCCAGCAGGCCGACCGCGCCGCCCGCCGACGCGACGAACGCGTACACGCCGATCGCCTTGGCCTGTTCGCGCGGTTCGGGGAACAGCGACACGATCATGCCCAGCACCACCGCGATCGTCATGGCCCCGCCCGCGCCCTGTAGGAACCGCGCCCCGATCAGCATGGCCTGGCTCTGCGCGACCCCGCACAGCGCCGACGCCGCGGTGAACACGATCAGCCCGGCCAGGAACATCCGCCGGCGCCCGATCAGATCGCCGAGCCGACCGACCAGCAACAGCAGTCCGCCGAACGCGATCAGATACGCGTTCACCACCCACGCCAATCCGGCCTGGGTGAAACCCAGATCGTGCTCGATCGCGGGCAGCGCGACATTGACGATGGTCGCGTCCAGCACGATCATCAGCGCCCCGCCGCACAGCAGATACAACGCCGCCCATCTGCCCTTGGTCGATTTCTCCACAACGCACCTCCGCCGATCGAGTCGCCGCACGCTACCGGTCGAAAATTCGGTGGATCAACCGATTTCCGGCGTGCTCACCTATCCAGACGCGGCCGGCCGGGCGAATTCATCGGCGGCCCGCGCGTACGGCAGAGTGGAGACGTGCAGTTGGTACTCGTGCGTCACGCCCAGCCCGAGGGGGCCCGCTCCGCCGACGGCCCCGCCGATCCCGGCCTCACCGCACTCGGCGTCGAACAGGCCGCGCGCGTCCCGGCCGTGCTGGCCCGGCTCGAGGTCGGCGAGCACCGCATCACCCGCGTGGTGAGCAGTCCGCAGCGCCGCGCCCGCGAGACGGCCGCCCCGACCGCCGACAAACTCGGCCTGCCGGTCGAGGTGCACGACGGCCTGGCCGAATACGACCGGGAACTGCCCGCCTACGTGCCCATCGAGGCCGCGCGCGGCTGGGCGGGCGGCGCCGTGCCCGCCGACGCGAGCGCGCCGCCCGCCGAACTGATCGAGGAGTTCCGCGCGACCTACCGCCGCATCAAGGCCGGGCAGCTGCCCGAACAGATCGACGGCCCGGCGTTCGTGCGCCGGGTGCTGGCCGGAATCGGCGAAACCGTCTCGGCGGCGGCGCCTTCCGACACCGTGGTCGTCTTCGCGCACGGCGGGGTGATCAACGTGCTGATGCAGGACGTGCTCGGCTTGGCCCGCCCGCTCACCTTCCCGATCGACTACTGCTCGATCACCCGGGTGCTCTACTCGCGCACCGGCGCCCGCACGGCCGCCACGATCAACGAGAACGGGCACGTCTGGGACCTGCTCCCGCGCAATCTGGCCGCGTGTCAAGGCGGGCACTGAGATTCCCAGCCGATTATGAGGCTCGTCGCACCCCCGTCTCAGCGCCGCGTCGTTCGATGAGTCCCCGTGAGCCGGTGTCGGTTCGGCTCACGTTCTCGGACGAAAGGCAATTTCCGTGCTCTCTGTGAAGAAGAATTCGCGCATCGCGGCGCGGGTCGCCGTCGCGGCGGCGCTGGTGGCGCTGCCGCTGGCCGCCGTGGCCGGACCCGCCCTGGCCGACGCCACCCCGGACGCCACCCAGATCGACGGCCCCTGGCAGCCGCCGTTCCCCCCGGGGCCGCACCCGGGCGGACCGCACCGCGGTGACGGTGAGCACCACCACCATCACCATCACCACGGTCCCGATCGCCCGCTGCCGCCCACCGGTTCCGCGGGCTGAGACCGAATCGGCAAGGGCCGCTTCCTCTTTCGAGGGAGCGGCCTTGTGCTGTACGGGGTTGGGCGCGTCCCAGCCGATTGCCAGGCCGCTTGCATCCCCGTCCCAGCGTCGGCCGCTTCGATGGAGGGCAGTGAGGCGCTGACCGAGCGGTTCACGGTCGAGAGAAAGGCAATCCATTGCGCACCAAGTCGATTCGTTCCCGCAAGCTGGCCACCCGCGTCGTCGCCGTCGGAGCCCTGGCCCTGGTTCCCCTGTCCGCCGTGGCGGTACCGGCGATGGCCGCGACCACCGACGCCCCGGCGAGCTCGATCGCGCTGGACCGCGACGACCACGGCGGGCCCGGGGACCACCACGACTGGAACCACGACCGCGACGATCACCGCGGCGACCGCGATCGCGACCGGCCGGGCCCGGACGACAACGCGCCCGCGCCCGCCCCGCAGCTGCCGCCCACCGGCTCCGCGCTGTAGGAAACGCGAAACGGGCCGCTCCCGAGGGAGCGGCCCGTCGCGAATTCGTCCGTGCGAACGGAACTCTCATGCCATTCCGGCGATCCAGTTGTGCATCCAGGTGATGGCGGTCTGGCCGCCGCCGACGGAGTAGTTGCCGTACGAGGTGTGCGTGCCGGTGCCGTAGAACTGCTCCAGCTGCTTGACCCGCGCCTGGTTGGCGTCGTCGGTGAGCTGGGCGCCGAGCGTCGCGACGCCGCCGTTGGACATCAGGTCGCCGATGATGGAGCCGGCCTCGAGCTGGTAGCGCCACAGGTTGGCCGGGGTCGCGCCGGACGCCTGGGCCAGGAAGCCCGCGAAGCGGGTGACGTAGTCCTGGTCGGCGGTCGAGCAGTACAGGTCGCCCTCGGCGCAGATCGTGCGCACCCGGTCGCTGAGGAAGCCGAAGCCGCCCGGCCGCGGTCCGCCCGCGCCCGCGCCGCCGACCACCGGACCGACCTGGACGTCGGTCGGCGACCGGCGCGGGTCGGAGATCAGGCCCACGCCCGCGACCCGGTCCGGCGGCACGACGCTGAGCCCGGTGCCGATCTCGGCGGCCAGATCACCGGCCGCGTCCGCGCCCTGGCTGTAGCCCACGATCGCGTAACGCGTCGCGCCGCACCGGGAGGCCATCGCCTGGATCAGGCCGCGGCCGTTGTCCATGGCCTGCTTCTTCGAGGCGCCGTAGACATCGCCCTCCCAGGGGAAGGCGGTCGCCGCGTAGCTGACGTAGTCGACCTCGGTATTGCCCGGCAGGCCGCGGGTGACGCCACCCAGCATGCCGTGCCCGACCATGTCCTCCGGCCGATGATCGCCGGTCTCCCAGGTGCCGGGGATCGCGACGACGTACAGGCCGGGGCAGCCGGGATCCGCCGCCGCGGCACCGGTTCCGAACACCAATCCGGACAACACCGCCGCGGCCGAACCCGCAGCCGCGACAAACTTCCTCAACCGCATACCGCTCCAGTCCAAGCCCGCCCCGGGCAACAGGGCACCCCGTCGTTTCAGCTGACATGGTGAAGCGGCCGTCTTGCGGTTCGGTAAACCCGCGGCGAACCCCGGCTGTCACCATCGACCCGAGCACACACCGACCCCACGGCGGCGCAACACCGGAGCTCAGAATAAAGGCCCCTTGCCCGCGAGGCCATTCGACGCCGCGAGAAAGTCCGATTTTCGTTGTGGCGGCACCGAAAAGGGGCGCTCACGATCGGAAGGATCGTGAGCGCCCCGGGATCGATCGGCGATCAGCGCTGGGCGACCGTGGTCGGCGCGATCGGCGTCGGCAGCGCGCTGTCCCCCTCGAGGTAGCGGTCCGCCGCCGCGGCCGCGGACCGGCCCTCGGCGATGGCCCACACGATGAGGGACTGACCGCGGCCCATGTCACCGGCGACGAAGACGCCGGGCACGGTGGTCTGCCAATCGTTGTCGCGCTTGACGTTTCCGCGCTGGTCGTAGCCCACGCCGAGATCCTCGAGCAGGCCGTTCTTCTGCGGTCCGGTGAAGCCCATGGCGAGCAGCACCAGATCGGCCTCGAGGGTGAAGTCGGTGCCCTCGACCTTCTCGAAGCGGCCGTTGACCATCGTCACCTCGTGCGCCTGCAACGCGGTGACCTTGCCGTCCTCCCCGACGAAGCGCTCGGTGTTGACCGAGTACACCCGCTCGCCGCCCTCCTCGTGCGCCGAGGACACCCGGTACATGAGCGGGTAGGTCGGCCACGGGGTGGAGTCGGCGCGCGCCTCCGGCGGGCGCGGCATGATCTCGAACTGGTGCACGCTGGCCGCGCCCTGGCGGTGCGCGGTGCCCAGGCAGTCCGCGCCGGTGTCGCCGCCGCCGATGATGACGACCTTCTTGCCGCGCGCGTTGATCGGCGGCAGGCCGTTCTCGTCGGTGATCGGATCGCCGAGCTGCACCCGGTTGGACAGCGGCAGGTACTCCATCGCCTGGTGCACGCCGTCGAGGTCACGGCCGGGCACCGGCAGATCGCGGGCGATGGTGGAACCACCGGCCAGCACCACGGCGTGGAACCGCTCGCGCAGCTCCGCGGCCGTGATGTCCACGCCCACGTTCACGCCGGTCTTGAAGATGGTGCCCTCGGCCTCCATCTGCGCGATCCGGCGGTCGATGAAGCGCTTCTCCATCTTGAACTCGGGGATGCCGTAGCGCAGCAGACCGCCGATGCGGTCGTCGCGCTCGAACACCGTGACCGTGTGCCCCGCCCGGGTGAGCTGCTGGGCCGCGGCCAGACCGGCCGGACCCGAACCCACCACGGCGACCTTCTTCCCGGTCAGCCGCGTCGGATAGACCGGGACCACCCAGCCCTCGTCGAAGGCGTTCTCGATGATCTCGACCTCGACCTGCTTGATGGTCACCGGATCCTGGTTGATCCCCAGCACGCAGGACGCCTCGCACGGCGCCGGGCACAGCCGCCCGGTGAACTCCGGGAAGTTGTTGGTCGCGTGCAGCCGGTCGATGCCCTCGCGCCAGCGGTCCTTGTACACCAGGTCGTTCCACTCGGGGATCAGGTTCCCCAGCGGACAACCGTTGTGGCAGAACGGGATTCCGCAGTCCATGCAGCGGCTGGCCTGGGTGCGGAGGGTGTCGTGCGAGAAACCCTCCTCGTAGACCTCTTTCCAGTCCATCAGGCGCAGCGGCACCGGCCGCCGCGCCGGCAGTTCGCGGCTGGTGTGCTTCAAAAATCCCTGCGGGTCAGCCACGTGCGGCCTCCATGATCGCCTCGTCCACATCCCGGCCCGCCTTCTCAGCCTCGGAGATGGCGAGCAAAACCTTCTTGTAATCGCGCGGCATGACCTTCACGAAGTGGTTGACCTGCTGCGACCAGTCGCTCAGGATCCGTTCGGCGACAACCGAACCCGTCTCGTCGCGGTGCTGGGCCACGATGTCGCGCAGCCAGGTGAAGTCGTCACCGGACAGCGGCTCGACGGCGTCGGCCTGCTCGGCCGAGATCCGGGACCCGAACACGCCGTTCGGGTCGTAGATGTAGGCGATGCCGCCCGACATGCCCGCGCCGAAGTTGCGCCCGGTCTCGCCCAGGATCACCACCCGGCCGCCGGTCATGTACTCGCAGCCGTGGTCGCCCACGCCCTCGACCACCGCGGTCGCGCCCGAGTTGCGCACGGCGAAGCGCTCGCCGACCACACCCCGGATGAACGCCTGACCGTTGGTGGCGCCGAACAGGATCACGTTGCCCGCGATGATGTTCTCCTCGGCGGTGAACTCGGCGGGCGCGTTCAGCGAGGGCCGCACGATCAGGCGACCGCCCGAAAGACCCTTGCCCACATAGTCGTTGGCGTCACCGAACACCCGCAGCGTGATGCCCGCCGGGACGAACGCGCCGAAGCTGTTGCCCGCCGAACCGGTGAAGGTGATGTCGATGGTGTCGTCGGGCAGGCCCGCGCCGCCGTAGAGCTTGGTCACCTCGTGGCCGAGCATGGTGCCCACGGTCCGGTTCACGTTGGTGATCTTGGTTTCCAGCTTCACCGGCTTGCCGCGCTCGAGCGCGTCCGCGGCCTGGGCGATGAGCTGCTTGTCCAGCGCCTTGTCCAGCCCGTGGTCCTGGCTCTTGGTGCGGCGGCGGTCCTGGTACATGAACGCCGTCTCGACATCGTCGAGGATCGGCGACAGGTCCAGCTTGGCGGCCTTCCAGTGCTCCTTGGCCTGGGTGGTGTCGAGCAGATCCACCCGGCCGATCGCCTCGTCGAGCGAGCGCAGGCCCAGCGAGGCCAGCAGCTCGCGCACCTCCTCGGCGATGAACAGCATGAAGTTCTCGACGAACTCCGGCTTACCCGTGAACCGTTGCCGCAGCACGGGATTCTGCGTGGCCACACCCACCGGGCAGGTGTCGAGGTGGCAGACCCGCATCATGATGCAGCCCGAGACCACCAGCGGCGCGGTCGCGAAACCGTACTCCTCCGCGCCGAGCAGCGCGGCGATCATGACGTCGCGGCCGGTCTTCATCTGACCGTCCACCTGCACCACGATCCGGTCGCGCAGGCCGTTGAGCAGCAGGGTCTGCTGGGTCTCGGCCAGGCCGAGCTCCCACGGGCCGCCCGCGTGCTTGAGCGAGGTCAGCGGCGAGGCGCCGGTGCCGCCGTCGTGGCCGGAGATCAGCACCACGTCCGCGTGCGCCTTCGACACACCGGCCGCGACCGTGCCCACGCCGGGCTCCGCGACCAGCTTGACGTGAATGCGCGCCTGCGGATTCGCGTTCTTCAGGTCGTGGATCAGCTGGGCCAGATCCTCGATCGAGTAGATGTCGTGATGCGGCGGCGGCGAGATCAGGCCGACGCCCGGCGTCGAGTGCCGCACCTCGGCCACCCACGGGTACACCTTGTGGGCCGGAAGCTGGCCGCCCTCACCGGGTTTCGCGCCCTGGGCCATCTTGATCTGGATGTCGGTGCAGTTGGTCAGGTAGTGCGCGGTCACGCCGAAGCGGCCGGAGGCCACCTGCTTGATCGCGCTGCGCCGCCAGTCGCCGTTCTCCTCGACCTCGAAGCGGGCCGGATGTTCGCCGCCCTCACCGGAATTCGAGCGGCCGCCGAGCCGGTTCATCGCGATCGCGAGGGTCTCGTGCGCCTCGGCGGAGATCGAGCCGTAGCTCATCGCGCCGGTGGAGAACCGCTTCACGATCTCGCTGGCGGGCTCCACCTCGTCGATCGGAATCGCGTGCCGCCCATGGGATTTGAACTTGAACAGCCCGCGCAGCGAGGCCAGCCGCTCGGACTGGTCGTCGACCAGGCGGGTGTACTCCTTGAAGATCTTGTACTGGCCCGTGCGGGTGGCGTGCTGGAGCTTGAACACCGTGTCCGGGTTGAACAGGTGGTACTCGCCCTCGCGCCGCCACTGGTACTCGCCGCCCACCTCGAGTTCGCGGTGCGCGCGCTCGTTGTGGTTCTCCAGGAACGCCAGCCGGTGCCGCGCGGCGACCTCGGCGGCGATGTCGTCGAGGCCGATGCCGTCCAGCGGCGAGGTCAGGCCCGTGAAGTACCGATCGCACAGCTCCTGCGACAGGCCCACGACCTGGAACAGCTGCGCGCCGCGGTAGGAGGCGATGGTGGAGATGCCCATCTTGGACATCACCTTGAGCACGCCCTTACCGGCCGCCTTGTTGTAGTTGGCGACCGCCTTGCGGAAGTCGGCGGCCAGATCGCCGGTGCTGCCCGGCATCCTCAGCGCGCCGCGCTCGAGCATGTCCTCGATCGACTCGAAGGCCATGTACGGGTTGATCGCGGCCGCGCCGAAGCCGACCAGCATGGCCATGTGGTGCACCTCGCGGGCGTCCCCGGCCTCCACGACCAGGCCCACCTTGGTGCGGGTGCGCTCGCGGACCAGGTGGTGATGCACCGAGGAGGTCAGCAGCAGCGACGGGATCGGGGCCAGCTTCTCGTTCGACTCGCGGTCGGACAGGATGATGATCCGCGCGCCGCCGTCGATCGCGGCGGAGACCTGCTCGTTGATGGCGTCGAGGGCCTTGCGCAGCCCCTTGCCGCCCTTCTTGACCGGGTACAGGCCGTGCACGACCACCGAGCGCAGGCCCGGATGCGAGCCGTCGTCGTTGATGTGGACGAGCTTGGCCAGCTCGTCGTTGTCCAGGATCGGCTGGGTCAGCGTGATCTGCCGACACGACTCCGGCGTCGGGTGCAGCAGGTCGGCCTCCGGGCCGATCATGCTGCGCAGGCTGGTGACGACCTCCTCGCGGATGGCGTCCAGCGGCGGATTGGTGACCTGCGCGAACAGCTGTGAGAAGTAGTCGAACAGCAGCCGCGGCCGCGCCGAGAGCACCGCGATCGGGGTGTCGGTGCCCATCGAGCCCAGCGCCTCACCGCCGGTGAGGGCCATCGGCGAGATGAGCAGGCTCAGTTCCTCGGTGGTGTACCCGAAGATCTGCTGCCGGATCTTCACCCGGTCGTGGGCCATGTGCACGTGCGGGCGGTCGGGCAGGTCGCCCAGCTTGGTGGGCCCGTTGTCCAACCACTCCTGGTACGGGAACTCCGTGGCCAGCTGCGTCTTGATCTCGTCGTCGCCGACGATCCGGCCCTGCGAGGTGTCGACCAGGAACATGCGGCCGGGCTGCAACCGGGCCTTCTTCACGACCTTGGCCGGATCGATGTCGAGCACGCCGACCTCGGAGGCCATCACGACCAGACCGTCGTCGGTGACCCAGATGCGCGAGGGACGCAGGCCGTTGCGGTCGAGCACCGCGCCGACGACCGTGCCGTCGGAGAAGCACACCGAGGCCGGGCCGTCCCACGGTTCCATCAGGAAGGAGTGGTAGCGGTAGAACGCGCGCTGCGCCGGATCCATCGACTCGGCCCGCTCCCAGGCCTCGGGGATCATCATCAGCACGGCGTGCGGCAGGCTGCGCCCGCCCAGGTGCAGCAGTTCCAGCACCTCGTCGAAGCGCGCGGTGTCCGAGGCACCCGGGGTGCAGACCGGGAAGATCTTCTCCAGCCGGTTGTTGCCCGCGCTGTCGGTGCCGAACACGTCGGAGTTCAGCAGCGCCTCGCGCGCCCGCATCCAGTTCTCGTTGCCGGTGACGGTGTTGATCTCACCGTTGTGCGCGACGCGGCGGAACGGATGGGCCAGCGGCCAGGACGGGAAGGTGTTGGTGGAGAAGCGCGAATGCACGATGCCCAGCGCCGACTCCACCCGATCGTCCTGGAGGTCCAGGTAGAACGCGCGCAGCTGCGGCGTGGTGAACATGCCCTTGTAGACGAAGGTCTGCCCGGACAGGCTCGGGAAGTAGACGGTCTCGCGGCCGACCGTGCCCTCGCCCGCGCCCAGCTTGCCGAGCTCGTGCTCGACCCGCTTGCGCACGACGTAGACCCGCCGCTCGAGGTCCATGCCGGTGAGCCGCTCGGCCGACCCCTGCGGGGAGGCCAGGAAGATCTGCCGGAAGGTCGGCATGGCGTCGCGCGAGAGCGCGCCCAGCGAGGACTCGTCGATCGGCACGTCGCGCCAGCCGAGCACCTCGAGGCCCTCTTCGCGGACGATCTTCTCGACGTGGTACGCGGCGCGGGCCGCCTCCCGGCGGGCCTGCGGCAGGAAGGCGATGCCCGTGGCGTAGGAGCCCTCGGGCGGCAGCTCGAAGTCGACGACCGCCCGGAAGAACTTGTCCGGAACCTGGATGAGGATGCCCGCGCCGTCACCCGAGTTGGGCTCTGCGCCGGCCGCACCGCGGTGCTCCAGATTCAGCAACGCCGTAATAGCCTTGTCGACGATGTCGCGGCTGCGACGGCCGTGCATGTCGACCACGAACGCGACGCCACAGGCGTCGTGCTCGTTGGCTGGGTCGTAGAGACCTCGAGGTGCGTGCCCATAGCCGGCACCGCCGGTGGGGGACCTGTGGCCAGGAAGTTGCGTCATGCCCTCTGCCTTCAAAAAAATCAGGCCTTCGAAGAATGCGGCCTTCGTCGAACGCCTCCGTCTAGACTGCGCCCGGACGTATTGGAGACCAGCGGCGCTGATGGTCTTCCGTGCAGTCACCTCTCCAGTTGTCCACCCGCTTCGGATGTCTTCGTCGGGTGCTCGGCGTTTGCGGATCCTCGCGGTTCCTTGTACGCCGCGCCGGTATCGCCCGTCGGGCTGTGTGCCACTGGCTCGTGGCCGAATCGGGCGGTGTAACCGGGCATTTCGTGCCCGGCACCAAGAGCAAACGATAAGTCAGGACCTGAGCGCAACCAACTTAGGTTGCGCTAATTAGGGCGTCTAGCTGCACGTCTTCATCGGTCCTCCACTACCTGCGCGTTGTCCAGTGTAAAGCAGGCGAAGCGGATCTCTGAGTCACATTCGCCACTACACCCGTCGCCCGCGCGGTATCGCGTCCGAAACCGGGCCGTGAGTTCCGGAACACCTCTCACCTGCACCGCAGCAGGATTCCCCGCACGGATGCCGGACAAACCGCATTGTCGGACGGCTAACTTCCCGGACACCCGGGCGAGACATTCCGGATACGGACCGGACAAGCCACACCAATGTTCCGACCGTACGGCCTGCTTTTGGTTCGTGACCTTCAGCACACGAGCAGCAAACAAATGTTGTGCAATATGTCACATCACATAGGGGCACACAGGGCCGCGCTCGCCCGGACCAGCGCGGCCTGGTGCAGCGCGTCGGCCCGCCCACCGGTCAGCGCGGGAAACACGCTGGTGGACAGGCGTTCCACACAGTCCGGCCCGGCCAGATCGGCGCGGTGCTCGGCCAGCTGCGCCAGCAGTTCCCCATTGACCCGATCGATGACCGGCCGCACCGCGCTCAACTCCGGTGCCGCCGTGGGCGCCGCGGCCGGATCGACCCGCCACCGGGTGACGAGTCCGCGTTGTACCAGCTTGTTGGCCTCGATCTGCCCGCCGAACACCCGACGCACCCGCTCGGCGTCGAGGCGCAGGCCCGCCCCGGCGCGGGCCATGGCGTCGTAGACCTCGGCCTCCCGGGCGGGATCATCGATCCCGGGGTCGCCGCCGTGCGCGGCCACCCACTTGGCCGCCGCGACCGCGTCCGCGGTCTCGAGGCGTTCGAGGGTCAGGTCGACCAGTCGGTCCAGCGGCCGCTCGGCCACCGGCTCGGCGTGCGCGGGCGACGCCGGAACCCCCGCGCCCGCGCTCGCACCGAAGATCAACGCGCCCACCAGCATCCACCCGTACGCACGCATCCGCGCCCCTCCTGTTCGCCGTTCCCCTTCTCCCGAGGATAGGAACTGTTGATCTGTGAGCCTGACCACAACCGCCCCGCGGCGCTCGGTGGAACGCGGATTCCCCTGTCACCCTGGGACCCGGCTTGCGAAAACGACCGTGACACAGAGGATGTGAAACCCCATGACGGGCCTCCTCACCTGGCTCGGCGGAGCCGGACCCGGGGTCGACGACCGGCACGAACGCGCCGGTTACGCCGTCGGCGGTGCGCTGGTGGCGCTGTTCGCCGTGGTCTCGGCCGTGGTGGTGGCGCTCGCGGGCGCGAGCGCGCGGTGGCCGTTCGCGGTCGTCGCGGTGGCGGCGCTGCTCGCGGCGCTCGTGTTCGGCGCGCTCTCCCGTGCGCTCGCGACGGCCTCGCTGTCGGGCCGGATGGAATCGCGCGCGCGGCGGCGGCTGGATCTGCTGGCCCGGGTGGCGGTCGCCGCGCTGGCGGGGGCGATCGTCGCCGAACTCGCGGGCACCGTCCTGCTCGGCGGCACCGTGGACCGGGCCCTCGACGAAAGGGCAAGGCGCGACGCCGATTCCGCGCCCGCCGTGGTCACCGCGCACACCCGGCTCGACCAGGCCCGCGCCGACCGGGCCGCGCTGGACCGGACGATCGCCCAGGCCCAGGGCGAGGTCGAACAGGCGCTCGTCATCGCGCGCTGCGAATACAACCCGACCCCGGAATGCCCGCAGACCAAGATCACCGGCGTGCCCGGCACCGGCCCCGAGACCAGCGCCGACAACGCCATGCTCGACGACGCGCGCACGCGACTCACCGCCGCGCGCGACCGGATCCAGCCGCTGGACGAGGCCGTCACCGAACGACAGCACGCGCTCGACGACGCCCGCGACGCCGCGACGCGCACCGGCGACCGCGGCCTGGGCGCCCGCTGGCTGGCCGCGCACGACTACACCCTCGGCCACGGCGGCGCGCTGCTGCTGCGGCTCGCGCTGCTGATCACCGGCGTGCTGCTGGCCCTGCTGCCGCTGCTGCTGCGCTGGTGGCGCGGGGAGACCTCGTTCGATCGCCGGGTGGCCGCGCGCACGGTCACCGAGCGGGCCGAACAGGAGGCGGCCGCGGCCGTCGCGGTGAAACGCGCCGAGGTGCACGCCGAGACCGAGAACCTGCGCGCCGAACAGGAATTGGCCTCCGCCCGGCTGGCCGCCGACGCCGACGCGCTCATCGAGCGCGAACAGCAGCGCAGACGGGTCGTCGCCGCCGTCGGCAATCTCGAGATAGGCATCAGCGAGGATCGAAAGGACGGCCCCGTGCCCGCGTCCGACCACGACAACCTGCCCGCAATACCCGCGAAAACCGGTGGCGGCCTGGAACTTCCGGTGATCGGCACGGTGCCGTTCACCGATACCGCCGCGCGCTGGATCCGGCCCTTGGTCCCCTCGTTCGTCGCCAACGCCCTCGACACCGCGACCCATCCGTTGCGCACGGTCCGGCACGCGTTCGAGGAGACCGAGGAGATCACCTTCACGCTGCGCCGCACCCGCAAGGTCACCGTCGAATCCGACGAACCCCGGCCGTCCGCCGCGGCCCGCCCGGTCACCGCCCAGGTGGTCGACGTGGACGTGCCCGGCCGCGAACTCCAGCGCCCGGAGTGATCCGCGCCACCGGCGAATCGGATTGCTTCCCAGGATGTTTCACGTGAAGCATCTACCCTGGCCGCATGCTGGGCGATGAACAGGTCACCGCGGCCTACGCGCGCAATGCCGAATTCTGGATCGAGATCGTCCGCGAACGCCTCGACCCGTTCCAGACCGAACTCACCGATCCGGCCCTGCTCGAGGCCATCGGTTCCGCCGCGGACCTGCGCGTACTCGACGCCGGTTGCGGCGAGGGCGCTTTCGCGCGGGAGTTGATCCGCCGCGGGGCCGGGCACGTGTACGGCGTGGACACCTGCGCCGAATTCATCGCGGCCGCCCGCGCGCATCCGGAGGTGGACGCGGCGCGTTCGACATTCCTGCACGCCGATGTCGCGGATCTGCCGCTTCCCGACGGATCCGTCGATCTGGTGGTGGCCAATCGGCTCCCGAACGGAATCGCCCAGCCGGAACGCCGATTTCACGAATTCCACCGGGTGCTGTCGCCGAACGGCCGTCTGCTGCTGCTCGGCATGCACCCCTGCTTCTACCGCGCCCGCGCCGAACGGAACACCGACACCGATCTCCCGCTCGACGCCTACTTCGGCGTGCGCACGGTCGAGCAGCGGTTCACGGTGGCGGGGCGCGTCTCACCGTGCCCCTCCCATCAGACCTTCTACTCCCTCGAAACCTACGTCGGCATGGTCACGGACGCGGGGTTCGCGATCACCGGCCTGCGCGAACCCCGTCCGACGCCGGAACAGCGGCGCTCCGATCCCTGGTGGGACCGGAACTTCACCCGGCCGCTGTTCCTCCTACTCGACTGCCGCCGCCTGCGCTGACACTCGGGCGGCCCGAATCGTCCTCGGCCGCACGGTCTTTCGACCGATCCGAGCGGGCGGCGGCGATTCCGGCGATGAGCAGGATCGCGGCGGTGATCAGGGCCGCGATGTGCACGCCGGAGACGAACGCCTCCCGGGCCGAGGTCAGCAGGGTCGTCGCCAGGTGTTCGGGCAGGGTGTGGGCGGTTTCGACCGCGCCGCCGAGGGATTCGCGGGCGGCGGCCCACCGCGCTTCGGGCAGTCCGCCCACGTCCAGGCCGTGCCGGAACACGGCCATGACGACGCTGCCGAGCACGGCCACGCCCAGCGCGACACCGGCCTCGTAGGCGGTCTCGGAGACCGCGGCCGCGGCCCCGGCCCGTTCGGCGGGCGCGGAACCCACCACGAGATCCGCCGAAACCGTCAGGGCGACACCGACGCCCGTGCCCACCAGCACGAAGCCGGTGACGAACCACAGCACCCCGGCGTCCGGCCCGGCGCTCAGCGTGACGAACAGCGCCGCGCCGACCGCCGCCACCGCGAGGGCCGCGCCGAGCACCCGGGTCGGCCGCCACCGCCGCACCAGCCACGCCGACACCAGCGCGGCGACCATGCTCGCCAGCATTCCGGGCAGCAGCAGCACCCCCGCGCCGAGCGGCGAACGCCCCAGCACCAGCTGGAGATACTGCGAACCGAAGAACAGCACCCCGGCCAGCGCGAACACCGACAGCAGATTGGTCAGCACCGCCGTGCGGAACCGCGGCAGCGCGAACAGGTTCAGATCCAGCATCGGATCGGCCAGCGTCCGCTGCCGCCGCACGAACAGCACCCCGGCGACCACACCGACCGCGGCGATACTCAGCGTCACCGCGTCCGGGCCGTGGGCGGCGGTCTCCTTGACCGCGTACACCACCGGCACCAGCGCCAGCATCGACAGTCCGGCGCTGACCCAGTCGAGGCGGCCCGGATTCGGGTCGCGCGACTCCGGCACCAGCACCGGGCCGAGCACGACGAGCACGAGCATCACCGGCAGGTTGATCAGGAACACCGAACCCCACCAGAAGTGCTCGAGCAGCCAGCCGCCGAGCAGCGGACCCAGCGCGGCGCCACCACCGGCCATCGCGCTCCACACCGCGATCGCGATCGTGCGCTGCCGCGGATCGGTGAACATGGCCCGGATCAAGCCGAGCGTGGCGGGCATGAGGGTGGCGCCCGCGACGCCCTGGAGGACGCGTGCGGCGATCAGCATCTCCGGCGACACCGACCAGGCCGCCACCGCCGAGGCCAGACCGAATCCGGCGGCGCCGAGCAACAGCAGTTTCCGGCGGCCGATGCGATCGCCCAGCGCGCCCATGGTCACCAGCAGACCGGCGAGCACGAACGAGTAGACGTCGATGATCCACAGCAGCTGCGGCGTCGTGGGCGCGAGTTCGGCGCTGATGGCCGGGACCGCGATATCCAGCACGGTCGCGTCCACGGAGATGAGCAGCAGCGCGAGCACCAGCACGCCGAGGCCCGCCCAGGTACGGGCGGTGGCCCGGTTCGGGAGGGCGCGAGCGGTGTTCATGACTTCCTCGACTTTCCGTAGTTTTACCGTCCAGACGGTACAGTAACAGGATAACCGTCCGGACGGTACAGTGATTCCCGTGACCACGACCCGTGACCGGATCCTCGACGCGCTCGAGACGCTGCTGGTGGAGCGCGGCATGTCCCAGGTGACCCTGGAGAACGTGGCGGCCACCGCCGGGATCTCCAAGGGCGGGCTGCTCTACCACTTCAAGAGCAAGGACGCCCTGCTCGCCGGGCTGGTGCGCCGCCTCGGCGACCGCACCGCCGAACAGCTCGCGCAGGCCCGCGCCCAGGGCCGTTCGGTCGCCGAGTGGTATCTCCAGACTCCCGACCTCGACAACGACTCCGACGCCCTCGAACTCGCGCTCTACCGTTCGATGGTCGCGGCCATGCGCACGGTCGAGGGCCCGCAGGACGACGAGGACGACGAGGTGCGCGGCGCCCTGACCGAGGTCATGTCCTCCTGGAACGACGGGCTCACCGACGAACTGGACGATCCGGTGCGGGCCGACCTCATCCGCCTGGTCGGCGACGGCGTTTACCTGCGCGCCCTGCTCGGCCTGCCGGCGATTCCCCCCGACCGCTACCGGGCCGTCGTGGCGCGCCTGCTCGACCGCTGAAACCGGCGTTCCGGCGGATAGACTCGGCCCCGTGTGTCCAGCCGCTCCGGGTCGGGCCGGGCTGTCGTCGGCGCCGGCCGGGGAGGCCGTGCCCATCCGCCCGCTCGGCTCGCGGGAACTGCTGGACCTGCCGTTCGCGGTGATCCAGGCCGATATCCGGGTGTTCGCGGGGCTGATCGCGCCGGTCCTCGCGGGGGCGGTGGGCGCGGTCGTGGCGATCACCGCGGCGGGTTCGGCGGCCACGGCCGGTTCCGACGCCGGAACCGCTTGGGCGGCAATCCTTTCCACCGCCGTGTGCGTCTTGCTGCTGCGGTTCTACGTGCGCGGGGTGGCGACGCCGGTGGCGTGGGCCCGGATCACCGGGGGCGCGCTCGGCTGGCGGGCGGCACTGCGGGAGTTCACCTCTCGCGTCCGGCCCCTGTTGAGCTTCCAGGCCGGATACACCCTGACCGGTGTCGGCGTGCTCCTGCTGGGCGCGCCGCTGCTCATCACCCTGCTGCCCGCGGTGGTGTGGCTGGGCCGCCTGCGCGCGACCCGCTGCACGACGGTGCCCGTCCTGTTCGCCGAGAACGCCCCGTACCGAATCGCCGCGACCCGCGCGAAAGTCCTTGCCGCCGGGGGCGAATGGCAGCTCGCGGGCATCTGGCTCTACCACCGCGGCCTGCTGGCGGTGCTGGTGGTCCCGCTGCTCGGCATCCCCCTGTTCCTCTCCGACTTCTCCGGCACCCACCGCTGGGCGATGATCACCCTGACCGTCACCGTCGTCCTGACCCTGGCCACCTTCGCCGAACTGGTCGACTCCACCACCCGCCTGGTCGCCTACGTGGACCGTCGCTGCCGCCGCGAGGCCTGGGACATCGTCCTTCCCCAGGGAGGGCCGACCCGATGACATCACCCGAGAACCCCGGGCCCCGACCCCAGCCCGCGGCCGCGGATCGAGCGGGTATCCCACCGTCCACGTCCGAGGCCACGGGGAGCGCTGCGGCCGCGCCGCGATCAGGGTCGGCGGCGGAGGACGCTCCGGCCACGCCGCGATCAGGGTCGGCGGCGGAGGACGCTGCGGCCACGCCGCGATCGGGGTCAGCTGCGGAGGACGCTGCGGCCGCGCCGCGACCGGGGTCAGCTGCGGAGGGCGCCCCGGCCGCGCCGCGGTTGGGACCGGCGGCGGAGCATCTCGCGGCGGCCGAGAGCGCGGCGGGGAGCGGGGATTTCGACGCGGCGGTGCGGGAGCGGTTCCGGGCCGTGGTGCGGGGGCTGGAGCAGGGTGGGGTGCTCGAGGTGCGGCGGGCGCGGACCGCGCACGAGACCGCGGCGGCGGCCGTTGCCGAGGTGCCGGATCGGGCGGGCGAATTGCCAGGCGCGGCACGGGGTTTCGACGAGATCGTCTACGGCGGCCGGGCCGCCACGCCGGAGGAGTACGAGCGGCTGGCACGGGCCGACAGTTTCTCGCACGCGCCGCCGCCTCCGCCGGAGCCCGTGGAGGTCGCCGAGCGGGAGCGACAGCCGCGGCGCTGGCGGCCACCGCCGTTGCCGGAGCTGTTGCGCAGCCCCAAGTTCTGGGCGTTCGTGCTGGCCGCGCTCGCGATCGCGCTCATCGCCTATCTGCTGCTGCGCCTGGCCGCCGCCCCGACCGCGCCGCCGCCGCAACACGTTCCGTCGCCGGGCCGCCCCGAACTGCCCCGACCGGATCCCGGGGAGGGCAGCGATTCGATCTTCGAGCGACTCCCCGCCCGGATCGCCTTCGGCGGACTGCAACTGCTGATCTGCGCGGCGATCGTGGTGTGGTGGCGGGCCCGGCGGCGCGGCGCGCTGGTCCCCGAACCGCGTCCGGTCGAGGTGCCCGCGGGCGAACTGCTCGCGGGACAGGCCCGGCTCTACCGCCGCTCCGGCGACCGCGACCACGTCGCGGCGAAACTGCGGGCGGCCGCGCTGCGCCGGATGCGGCCCACCCTCGGCCTCGCGCCGGACGCGCCGCCGGACCGGGTCGTCACCGCCGTCGCCGCACGCACCGGCGCGGATCCGAATGTGGTGGGCGCGGCCCTGTTCGGGCCGGTGCCCGACGATCGGACCCTGCAAACCGTTGTCGCACAACTGGATCGCATCGAATCGGAGATCGGATGACCACGGTGGACACCAACCACACCCCGACCGCCGAGGACGCCCACCGGGCGTTCGGGGCGTTGCGCGCCGAGATCGGCAAGGCCGTGGTCGGCAACGACCAGGCGGTCATGTTCCTGGTCCTGGCGCTGCTGTGCCGGGGACACGTGCTGCTGGAAGGCGTTCCGGGCGTGGCCAAGACGCTGCTCGTGCGCGCGCTGGCGACCGCCCTGGACCTCGAGCACGCGCGGGTGCAGTTCACCCCCGACCTCATGCCCGGCGATGTGACCGGTTCGCAGATCTACGATCCGCATTCGGCGGAGTTCACCTTCCGGCGCGGTCCGGTGTTCACGAATCTGCTGCTGGCCGACGAGATCAATCGCACACCCCCGAAAACCCAATCGGCGCTGCTGGAATCGATGGAGGAACGGCAGGTCTCCGTCGACGGCACGCCGCGGCCGCTGCCCGAACCGTTCGTGGTGGTGGCCACGCAGAACCCGATCGAACAGGAGGGCACCTACCCGCTGCCGGAGGCGCAGCTGGACCGGTTCCTGTTCAAGGTCGACATCCGATTGCCCGGCCGCGACGACGAATTCCGCATCCTGCAACGCCACGCGGCCGGATTCGATCCGCGCGATCTGGCGGCGGCCGGGCTGCGGCCGGTCGCCGGGGCCGGGCACATCGCGGCCGCCCGGACCGCGGTCGGACAGGTGACGATCGCGCCGGAGGTGCTCGCCTACATCGTCGATCTGTGCCGGGCCACCCGCGCGTCGACGGCCGTGCTGCACGGGGCGTCCACGCGCGGCGCGACCGCGTTGATGGCCGCGGCGCGGGCGCTGGCCTGGCTGCACGGGCGGGGTTTCGTCACGCCCGACGACGTGAAGTTCGTCGCGGTCCCGGTGCTGCGGCACCGGCTGCAACTGCGGCCGGAGGCCGAACTGGACGGGGCGACGGCCGAGGGCGTGCTGGCGTCGCTGCTGGCCTCGGTTCCGGTTCCGGTGTAGCCGATGGTCGTCACCGGTCGGCTGGCCGCCCTCGCCGCGGTGGCGGGGGTGGTGGTCGTGGTCGCGCTGCCGTCGTGGATCGGGGTGGTGGTGGCGACCGGCGTGCTGGTCCTGCTGGCCGCCATCGATACGGTGTTGGCGGGCAACGGTTCCGGGCTCGAACTGTCGCGGCCGGAGTTGACGACCGTGCGGACCGGGCGCGCCACCGAGGTCGAGTTGACCATGGTGAACACCGGGACGCGGACGCTGCGGGGGCTGGTGTGGGACGCGTGGCCGGACAGCGCGGGGGCCGAGTATCGGACCCGTCGAATCCGGTTGCGGCCCAACACCAGAACGCGCTCGACCACGGCGCTGCGGCCGACCCATCGCGGGGACCGCGTGGCCGGGCCGATCACGGTGCGGCTGTTCGGTCCGCTCGGGCTGGCCGGACGACAGCTGCGGCGGGACGCGCCCGCGCGGGTCCGGGCGCTGCCGCCGTTCCGCAGCGAGCGGGTGCTGGCGGCCAAGGTGCGGCAGTTGCAGCAGTTGGAGGGCCGCACGGTGATGAACGCGCGCGGTCAGGGTTCGGAATTCGATTCGTTCCGCGAATACGTCGCGGGCGACGATGTGCGCGCGATCGATTGGCGGGCCACGGCCCGCGCCACCGATGTCCTGGTGCGGACCTGGCGGCCCGAACGCAATCGCCACGTCCTGCTGCTCCTCGACACCGGCCGCACCGCCGCCGCCCGGGTCGGCGCCGGCACCCGCCTCGATGTCGCCATCGAGGCCGCACTGCTGCTGGGCGGCCTAGCCGCGGCCGCCGGGGACACCGCCGATCTGCTCGCCTTCGACCGGGAACCGCGCGCCGAGGTCCGCGGCACCAGCGGAAAGGCGTTGCAGCCCAAGCTCATGCACGCCCTGTCCGGCGTCGTCCCCACCCTCGTCGAGACCGACACCGCCGCCCTCATCCGCACGGCCCTGCAACGCGCCCGCCGCCGCAGCCTGATCGTCTGGTTCACCGCCCTCGACCCCGCCCTCACCGACGACACCCTCCTCCCCACCCTCACCAACCGCCACCGCGTCCTGCTCGTCTCCCCCACCGACCCCGACCTCGCCACCGCCGCCACCGACCACACCACCCTGTCCGCCCTCTACACCGCCGCCACCGCCGAAACCCTCCGCACCGAACGCGCCCTCACCCGAGAACGCCTCCGCCGCAAGGGCATAGCCGTCGTCACCGCCGCCCCCACCCACCTCCCCGAGGCCCTGGCCGACGAATACCTCGAACTCAAACGCTCCGGCGCCATCTGACCCCCAAGGCCCACGACCCCAGCCGCACCCTTTATTCGGATCCGCACCCCTTCTAGCGCCCTGGAACGGGTGCGGATCCGAACAAGGGGTGCGGCTGGGGTGGTGGGGGTGGGGTGAGGGCGCGGCGTTGGCGTTCGGCGGTCAGGGCGGCGAGGAGGTGTAGGGGTGGGTAGTTGGGGGGTGGGGGGGTGGCGAGGCGGTGGCAGGTGGTGGTGAGGAGGGCGTGGGACAGGGCGGCTTCGGTTTCGGGGGTGAGGGTGCGGTGGCGGGTGAGGTATTGGCGGATGGGGAGGGCCAGGTCCTCGGTGAGGGGGGTGAGGTCGAGGTGGTGGGTCCAGGGGAGGAGCCAGGGCGGCGGGGCGGCCAAGGCGGGCAACGGGATTCGGGTGCGGTCGTGGATGACGACGGTGCCCGCGAGGATGTCGCCGACGCGGCGGGCGCGGGGGGAGCACAGGGAGGTGACGACGGCGACCGCGCCCAGGGCGCCGAGGGCCCAGAAGTCGACGATGGCCCCGGCGAGGCCGCGGGTGAGGGCGTGGCGGAAGTCGACGGGGCCGCCGTCGGAGCGGACCACGCGCAGGCCGAGGATGAGTTTGCCCAGCGTGCGGCCGCGGAGAAGGGTTTCGAAGGCCACGGGGTAACCCGCCACGACGGTGACGAAGACGACGAGCATGGCGGTCTCGAGCCAGGCGACGTCGGGTTCGAACCGGAGCAGCAGCGTCACCACGCCGACGAACAGCATCCACGCCAGCACGACCTGCACGACGACATCGATGAGGAACGCGGCGGCCCGGGTGGGAATCCGCGCGATCGGCAGCTCGAGGGCGACGGCCTCGCCGGTGATGAAGACGGCCATGGTGTCCTCAGCCTAGGCGCTGACGCACCGGCTAGCCTCGGTACGAACGACGAAGACGGGGAGGCCGCCGATGGACGTGGACGCCTACGCCTGGACGCAGCGCCCGGCCTGGGACCGGCTCGACCGGCTGAGCAGGCAACGCCGCCTGACCGGCGCCGAGGCCGACGAACTGGTGGCCCTGTACCGCCGCACCTCCCGGCAGCTGGCCCGGTTGCGGGCGCAGTCCCCGGAACCGGAGTTGATCGCGGGGCTCAGCGCCGTGCTGGCCCGCGCCCGCGCGCGGATCCTCGGCTCGCGCGGCGACACGATGCGCGAACTCGGCCGGTTCCTCACCCATCGCTTCCCGGCCGCGCTGTACCGGGCGTGGCCGTGGTGGGCGGCGGTCGCCGCGGTGTTCCTCGCGACCTCGGCGGGGCTGGCGGTGTGGGTGGCCGGATCCGGTTCGGCGCGTAGGGCTCTGGGCCTGCCGCGCGACACCGACGCGCTGACCGCGCCGGGCGGGGCGTTCGAGACCTATTACTCCGAACATCCGCACGACGCCTTCGCCGCGCAGGTGTGGACCAACAACGCGTGGGTCGCGGCGGTCGCGCTGTTCACCGGGTTGTTGATCCTGCCCGCGGCCTACGTGTTGTTCATGAACGCGCTCAATCTGGGCGTCTCGGCGGGTCTGATGGCCGACGCCGGGCGGCTCGACGCGTTCTTCGGTTTCATCCTGCCGCACGGAATGCTGGAGCTCACCGCCGTTTTCGTGGCGGGAGGGGCGGGGCTGAAGCTGGGGTGGACGCTGGTGGATCCCGGCCGGTCCGCGCGCGCCGACGCGCTGGCCCGGCAGGGTCGCGCGACCGCGACCATCGCGCTGGGACTTGTTGGGGTGCTGCTGATCTCGGGGCTGATCGAGGGATTCGTGACGCCCAGCGGCTGGCCCGCGCCCGTCCGCATCGGAATCGGACTGCTGGCCGAGGCGGCTTTTCTGGGATACGTGTTCGTCCTGGGCAGGCGGGCGGCGCAGGAGTCGACAGCTACCGATCCGCTCATCTCCGGCTAATGGAGTTCGCAGTATTGCGATCGCGGTGCGGCGAAGGATTTGTCGAACCGGTTCGAACATACCGGATTTGAGGACCACTGGCCGCAGCGAGTCCAGCTCAGCTGCGGCCAGCGTTACCGACAACTCTACACAATCGTTATCGCTATGCAACCTCCCCCACCGGGCCCGAGCGTATACGTGACCGTCCCGAAACCACCCCTCCGACAGCTCTCTTGAGACCCCCGCGCAAATTCTCGGCGTCCTACCGGTGGGCGCTCGGGAACGCGGTACTCGCGGTACCTCACAAACCGCCGATAACGGGTGAGATCTCCGGTGGAAGAGTGTGATTTTCACATTTGCCACGACCAGTGGCGGCCACCATCCGGTGGCAGTACATGGCCGTCTAGCTGGGGTTTCCCTGAGACAACCGAAGGTGACCAAAAGGTAGCCATTCAGAAAACAAACCCGAAGTCTGTTAAATCCGGCCAATACGAGACATGCGACCGGCATTGCAGATTCGATCACTGATGTCCACTCCTTTTCATTGCCCGGAAGGCCGACCGGCATGCGTATAACCCACGCCCGCAACCCTTTCGATCGACCCGATCCCGCAACCCCTTCTGCGACGAAGATCACAGTCCCCCGGGCGTTTGGCCGGGGTGCTCAACCCACTCGAACGATGCCGCTGATCGTGCCCTGCAGGATCCGGCCGTCGCGGGTGATGAGGGGCGCCATCTGCAACGGATCCTCGGCCACGGTCCCCGGCAGCGGACTGCGCGCGACCACGTCCCCCGTCGCGGGATCGACGGCGGTGAACTCGAATCCGTCCAGCGGCGTGGTGTGCTCGGGCCCGATCCGCGCGACGGTGTAGACGAGATCGTCGGCGGCGGACAGGATCGGCACCGCCGAACTGCGAACCGCGTTGTCCCACACCGTGTGACAGCCGTCCCCGTCCACATCCACGCGGGTCATACCGCCGGTGAACGCCGCCGTCGGCGGGTCCGCCGGTCCCGCGCCCTCCGGCACGGTCGGATAGGGGTAGCCGTAGGTTCCGGCGACCACGACCGTGCGGCCCAGGCCGATGGGCGCGTTCTCGCTGCCCGCCCCGCCGCGGGTGAGCACCGGCCGCGCGCACACGAGATCACCCGTGCCGGAACGGAAGACCAGCAACCGCACCGGCCCGGCGGCGTTGTCGACGATGGCGACGTAGTCCGCCCCGGTCTCGGGTCCGAAGTACACCGGCGTGGATCCGGTGCCCCAACTGAGCTGACCGGGCTTGCGGGCCGGGCCGCGATCGTAGGGGGCGCGCCAGCGCACGTGCGGCCGCCCGGCGACGGTGTCCAGCTCGTAGAGCGCGAAGGTGGTGGCGACCGCGACCTTTCCGTCGGGCGTGGCGGAAATGCTGTTCGCCACCTGTTCGCCGGCGGGCAGCGCGACGGTCGTCACCGCCCCCGCGAGGTCGACGCGACCCACCACTGCCCGCGCGGTCGCGAACCACACCGCCCCGGCCGCGTCCGGCACCAGCCCGACCACGCTGTCCCCGTCGGGCACCGCGCCCGACAGATCCACCGACTCGTCCACCCGCAGGCGCCACGCCCCGGCGGCGTCCCGATCGTGGGCGATCCGCGCCAACCGGCGCTGCCCGTCCACGACCACGAGCCGATCGCGGTGATCGAGATACGCGTACACGCCGCCGAGCAGACCGCCCTTGGGCAGCGGCAGCGCGGCCAGCGGCGTACCCGGACCGTCCGGATCGAGCAGGTACACCGTCGGCACTTGTCCGGCGATCGTGGTGCACAGCGCCACCACCAGACCGTCCGACCCTTGCAGCAGCGTGGGGCAGGCGGCGGCCAGCGGGAGGATCGTCGCCGCGACGGGCCGCGCGCCGGGTCCGGCGAACGGGGTCGCGTCGGAATTCCCGGCGTCGGCGTGCATGGTGGCCGAACCCTGCGGTCCCAGATAGGGATTCGGGGCCGCGAAGGGTCCGGGGGCGGCCGCCGCGGCCGGGGACGTGGCGGCGAGGACGCAGGCGGCGACGGCGGTGGTCAGCGCGCCGAGGGCACGGGGGCGAACGCGGGTGGGCACCCCGCGATCCTGCCTGTTCGAATACGGATGCGCATCAACCGGATTCATGTATCGATCCCCACAGCGCGCACGGGCATCCGTTTCCCCAGAATTCGTGCGATCAACCCTGCGAGCGGCGAAGATTACCGCGTGCGAACGAAATTCTCCTCGGAACTCGCGGCGCTGACCGGTGAGCTCGAGCGCCTGGCGAGCCTCGCCCACGAGGCCACCGAGCGGGTGGCGGTGGCGGTCGGCGAGACCGATCTCACCGCCGCCTACGAGGTGTTCGCCCTCGACGAGAAGCTCCAGGAGAAATACGGCGCCTGTGAGAACCGCGCGGTGATCCTGCTCGCCCTCGAGGCCCCGGTGGCCCGCGACCTGCGGCATGTGGTGAGCGCCATCCAGATCACCGAACACCTGTCCCGCATGGGCTGGCTCACCAGTCGCATCGCCGACAGCGTGGTCCGCCGCTACCCGCATCCGGTCGCCCCGCCCGAGATCCTCGGACCCCTGGCCGAAATCGGTTCCCGCACAACGGCTCTCGCGGCCCGCGCGGTCGAGGTCATCGCCGCCGGCAAACTCGACGCCGACACCGAACCCGTCGCCCCCGATCCGGCGCTGCCCGAACTCCACCAGCAGGTCCGCACCACCCTCACCGCCCCGGACCGGCCGCACGACAACGCCACCGCCGTCGACCTGTCCCTGCTCGTGCACCACTACGAACGCTGCGCCGAACACTGTGTGCGGATAGGCCGGTTGATCCGCTTCTTCCACACCGGAATTCCGCTGTCGGCACAGGCGAGCACGGACTGATCACGAAAACGCGAAAGCGCCGCGAATCCGTGAGGATCCGCGGCGCTTCGACTACGGTGGGCGAAGGGGGACTTGAACCCCCACGTCCCGAAGGACACTGGCACCTGAAGCCAGCGCGTCTGCCATTCCGCCACTCGCCCGAGCGACTGGAAGACCGTATCACGGGGGCGATGCCGGAATGAAATCGGCTGGTCACCCGGCTCGACGGGGTAAGGGAACTCGGCGGGAACGCCGAGAGTTACAGGTGTGGAGGATCGTGGATATCATGCAATCACCGTGTCCGTTCGACGACACGCCCATTTGGCGTGTCGCGGAATGGTGACAGTCGAGGAACGCGCACCGAAGGGAGGCCGAGATGGGCATCGTGTCGCGCTTCGAACGCCGCCTGCAGGGTGCCGTCGGTGATGCCTTCGCCCGCGTGTTCGGCGGCAGTGTCGTCCCCCAGGAGGTGGAGGCGGCGCTGCACCGCGAGGCGGCCGATCAGGTCACCGAACTCGACGGCGGGCACCTGCTGGCTCCCAACAGCTACGTGATCACCATCAACCCCTCGGACCTGCGGCAACTCGATGCCGACCACGAACTCACCACCAAGGCCTTCGCCAAACATTTGCAGGACTACATCCGCGAGCAGGGATGGCAGACCTACGGCGAAGTACACGTCGAGTTCGAGGCATCCCCTACGCTGCACACCGGACAGTTCAGGACGCGCGGCCGGGTGGACCCGGACGTGGGCCGCGCGAGCCCTGGACGACCCCGACAACGAACCGCGCACCCGCAACCAGGAGCTGGCCCCATGACGCAGAACTCAGGCTACGACCCCAGCCGCGAGCCCGCGGAGTCCGATCCACGCAATCGCGGGTACGCACCGCCGCCCGCGGGCCGTGCCCCGCAGGGCGGTTATCGCGACGACTACGGTCGCGGCGGCCAGTACCCCGCGGACTACGCCGCGCCGGACGCGCAGCAGGGCTACGACTACCAGAACGGGTACGACTACCAGCAGGGTGGCGCGGCTTACGGCCAGCAGGGTTACGACCAGGGCGGCTACAGCCAGCAGGGCTACGCCGACCAGGGGTACGCCCAGCCGGGTTACGAACAGGGGTACGGCCAGCAGGGCTACGAACAGGGCGGTTACGCCGACCAGGGGTACGGGCAGCAGGGCTACGCCGAACAGGGGTACGCGGACCAGGGATACGGCCAGCAGGGCTACGCCCAGACCCCGGGCGGGTACGACCAGGGCTACCAGCAGGGTCAGGCCTATCAGGCGCCCGGCTACGAACAGGGCTACGCCGATCAGGGCTACGCGCAGCAGGGCTACGCGGACCAGGGGTACGCCGATCAGGGCTACGCCCAGCAGCCGGCCGGATACGGTCAGCCCGCCCCGGCGCAGCAGCCCCCGCGCAGCGGTTCGGGCTACTCGGCCACCCTCCAGCTCGACGACGGCAGCGGCCGGACCTACCAGCTGCGCGAGGGCAGCAACATCATCGGGCGCGGCCAGGACGCGCACTTCCGGCTCCCGGACACCGGCGTCTCCCGCCGCCACATCGAGGTGCGCTGGGACGGTCAGGTGGCCATGCTGTCGGACCTCGGTTCCACCAACGGAACGCTGGTCAACGGTTCGCCGGTCCAGGATTGGCAGCTCGCCGACGGTGATGTCATCCGCGCCGGACATTCGGAGATCCTGATCCGGATCGTCTGATCCCGTAAGCTCGCGCGTGCAGGGTCGCGGGACGGCCCGTCGGTTTCGTCGGCCGTATCGTGCTCGCGACCGGTCGTCGGCCCTATGATGCTGCCAACATCGCTCGGCGGCCGGGCCGTGCTGACCCAGCACGCCGGTCGCGGGGCCGATCCGTACCTACGGCACCGGTCGAACAGGAGGTGGAGCGCCGTGCAGGGACTGATCCTGCAACTGACCCGTGCGGGCTTCCTGCTGCTGTTGTGGCTGTTCGTCTGGGCGGTGCTCCGCACCCTGCGAAGCGACATCTACGCGGCATCCGGCATCCGGATCCAGCCCCGGGCCGCGCGCGGTTCCGCGGTGCTGCCATCCTTCAGCCGTGGCCAGAAGGGCGCCAAATATCTAGTGGTGACTCAGGGTTCACTCGCCGGCACTCGCATCACGCTCGGCACCCAGCCGGTGCTCATCGGGCGTGCTGACGACTCCACGCTGGTGCTCACAGACGACTACGCCTCGACCCGGCACGCGCGGCTGTCCCAGCGCGGCGACGACTGGTACGTCGAGGATCTGGGCTCCACCAACGGGACCTACCTCGATCGAGCGAAGGTCACCACCCCCGTCCGAGTTCCGCTCGGCACCCCTGTCCGTGTCGGCAAGACAGTGATCGAGCTGCGATCGTGACACTTGTTCTCCGCTACGCAGCGCGCAGCGACCGCGGTCTCGTCCGGGCCAACAACGAGGACTCCGTCTACGCCGGCGCGCGACTGCTCGCCCTCGCCGACGGCATGGGCGGTCACGCCGCGGGCGAGGTGGCCTCCCAGTTGATGATCGCCGCGCTCGCGCATCTCGACGACGACGAGCCCGGCGACGATCTGCTCGGCAAACTGGATCGCGCTGTGCGCGAGGGCAATGCGGCCATCGCGGATCAGGTCGAGGAGGAGCCCGAACTGGACGGGATGGGCACCACGCTCACCGCCATCCTGTTCGCGGGCCGCAAACTCGGCCTCGCCCACATCGGCGACTCCCGCGCCTACCTGCTGCGCGCCGACGAACTCACCCAGATCACCCGCGACGACACCTTCGTGCAGTCGCTGGTCGACGAGGGCCGCATCACGCCCGAGCAGGCGCACACCCATCCGCAGCGTTCGCTGATCATGCGGGCGTTGACCGGCAACGAGATCGAGCCCACGCTGATCGTGCGCGAGGCCCGCGCGGGCGACCGCTACATGCTGTGCTCGGACGGTCTCTCCGACGTGGTCAGCGACGAGACCATCGCGAACACGTTGCGCGAGGGCAACACCGACGAGGCCGCCGACCGGCTCATCGAATTGGCCTTGCGCAGTGGCGGTCCCGACAACGTGACCGTGGTCGTCGCCGACGTCATCGATCTCGACTACGGCCAGAGCCATCCCATCGTCGCGGGCGCGGCCTCCGGTGAGGACGAGGACACCCCGCCGCCCAACACCGCCGCGGGGCGGGCCGCGGCCATGCGCCCGCCGCGCAGCGCGCCCCGTCGCGCCGCGGTCACCCCCGACCCGCCCGAACCCGGCAAAAGTCACCGGTTGCGCTGGATCGTCCTGTCGCTGGCGCTGGTCGTGGCCGTCGCGGTGGGACTCGTGGTGGGCTACAAGATGATTCGCGGCAACTACTACGTCGGCGCCGACAACGGCACCGTCGTGATCATGCGCGGGCTGCCCGGTTCGGTGCTGGGCTATTCGATCCGCGACGTGGATCAGCAGGCGTGCGTGACGCGCGAGGGCAAGCTGACCCTGATGCGGCCCGGCGCGGGCTTCCCCAGCGGCTGCCAGCGCCTCGAGGTCGCCGACCTGCGCCAGACCGGCCGGGACAAGATCTCCAACGGTCTGCCGCCCGGTGGATTCGACGACGCGCGCCGCCAGCTCGAGACGCTGACCAGCACCGAACTGCTGCCCGTGTGCGTCCCGCCCGCGCCGCCGGTGATCCCGCCGGTCGTGCCGCCGTCGAACAATCCCGCCGAGCCCCCGGCGAATCCGGCGCCGTCCTCGGCGACGCCCACGCCGACGAACAACCCCGCCCAGCAGCCGTCGACGTCGCAATCGCCCGCCGCGCAGACCCCGGGGGAGAACTGCAGGAAGGCGGACTGATGTCCGCACCGGCACCGCCGTCCGCCGGGGCCTTTCCGAGTCCGCCCGGTGGATTCGCGCCCGCGCCCCCGCCCTCGACCCGCCGCAATATGGAACTGTTGCTGCTGGCGGCGGCGGTGATTCTCATCACGGTCGCGTTGGTGTTGGTGGAAGCCAGTCAGGATCAACGGATTTCGTGGGATCTGGCCACGCTGGCGGTCGCGTATCTGGCGCTGTTCGCCGTCGCGCATCTGGCCGTGCGGCGGTTCGCGCCGTTCGCCGATCCGCTGCTGCTGCCGATCGTGGCCGTGCTCAACGGCCTCGGGCTGGTGTTGATCCATCGCCTGGATCTGGCCGACGAGCAGACCGCGGCCTACAACTCGTGGCCGATGCCGAGCGCGAACGCCGACGATCAGGTGCTGTGGACCGCGCTGGGCATCGTGGTGTTCATCGCGGTGCTGGTGCTGCTGCGCGACTACCGCACGCTGGCCCGCTACGGCTACACCCTCGGCCTGCTCGGACTGGTCGCCCTGGTGGTGCCCGCCCTGCTGCCCGCGGCGTACTCGGAGACCAACGGCGCCAAGATCTGGGTGCGATTACCGGGATTCAGCGTGCAGCCGGGCGAATTCGCCAAGATCGCGCTGATCGTGTTCTTCGCCGCGGTGCTGGTGTCCAAGCGGGATCTGTTCACCGCGGCGGGCAAGCACGTGTTCGGGCTGGAACTGCCGCGGGCGCGCGACCTCGGCCCGATCGTGGCGGTGTGGATCCTGTGCGTCGGCGTGCTGGTGTTCGAGAAGGATCTGGGCACCTCGCTGCTGATCTTCGCGACCGTGCTCGCGCTGCTCTACATCGCCACCGAGCGGGTGGGTTGGCTGATGGTCGGCGCGGCGCTGCTGGCCGTCGGATTCGTGTTCGCCTACAACGCCTTCGGGCATGTGCGGGTGCGGGTGTCGACCTGGCTGCATCCGTTCGCCGACTACAACAACACCGGCTACCAGATCTCGCAATCGCTGTTCGGGCTCGCGACCGGCGGGCTGGCGGGAACCGGACTGGGCAGCGGACGGCCCTCCCAAGTGCCGTTCGCCAAGACCGATTTCATCGTCGCGACCATCGGTGAGGAACTCGGGCTGATCGGGCTGACGGCGGTGTTGCTGCTGTTCACGGTGCTGGTGCTGCGCGGGTTGCGCACGGCGCTGGCGGTGCGCGACAGCTTCGGTAAGTTGCTCGCGGCGGGATTGTCGTTCACGCTGGCGGTGCAGGTCTTCGTGGTCGTCGGCGGGGTCACCAAGCTGATTCCGCTGACGGGGCTGACCACCCCGTTCGTGTCCTACGGCGGGTCGTCGCTGCTGGCGAACTACGCCCTGCTGGCGCTGCTGGTCAAGATCTCCGACGCGGCCCGCGCACCCGCGCCGATCCGGAAACGGGAACCGGCGCCGATCGCCGAGGCACCCACGGCGATGATCAACCCGGCGAAGGGGGAAACGGTATGAACACACCGCTGCGCCGCGTCGCCATGGCCGTCATGCTCATGATCGTCGCGCTGCTGCTCAATGCGACCTATGTGCAGGTGATCAAGGCCGACAGCCTGCGCAACGATCCGCGCAACTCGCGGGTGCTGCTCGACGAGTACTCCCGCCAGCGCGGCCAGATCTCCGCGGGCGGAGCGGTTCTGGCGAGTTCGATCGCCACCGACGACCGGTACAAGTACCTGCGCACCTACCCGACCGACCCGGCCGCGTACGCGCCGGTGACCGGTTTCTACTCGATGCAGTACGGCAGCACCGGATTGGAGCGGGCCGAGGATTCGGTGCTCAACGGATCGGACAGCCAGCTGTTCGGGCGACGGCTGATCGATCTGGTGTCCGGGCGCGATCCGCGCGGCGGCAATGTGGTGACCACGATCAATCCGGTCATGCAACAGGTCGCCTACCAGCAGCTGACCAGTAAGGGCTATACCGGTTCGGTGGTCGCGATCGAGCCGAGCACCGGCCGCATCCTCACCATGGTGTCCACCCCGAGCTACGATCCGAACCAGCTGTCCGGCCACGACGGCGCCAAGAGCACCCAGGCGTGGGAGCAGCTGTCCGCCGACACCAAACAGCCGATGCTCAATCGCGCTGTGTCGCAGACGTATCCGCCCGGGTCGACGTTCAAGGTCGTGGTCGCCGCGGCCGCGCTGGCCCAGGGTGTGAAGACCGACGACCAGTTCACCGCGGCCCCGAACATCACGCTGCCGGGCACCGCCACCACGCTGGAGAACTACAACGGCACCACCTGCGGCGGCGGCGCGACCGCGACCATGCTGGAGGCGTTCCGGCTGTCCTGCAACACCGCGTTCGCCGAGATCGGCATGCGGGTGGGCGCGGCCAAACTCAAGGACGAGGCGGCGGCGTTCGGGATCGGCAGTCATTCGGGTATTCCGATTCCCGTGGCGGACAGCACCGTCGGGACCATCCCGGATACGGCCGCACTGGCCCAGACCAGCATCGGCCAGCGCGATGTCGCGCTGACCCCGCTCGACGACGCGGTCATCGCGGCCACGGTCGCCAACGGCGGCGTGCGGATGGAACCGCATCTGGTGGACCAGTTGCAGGGCCCCGACCTGAGCGAATTGTCGCGCAGCAAACCGGTTTCGGTCGGTCAGGCGGTGAGCGCCCCGGTGGCCTCGCAGCTGACGGCGATGATGATCGAGTCGGAGAAGCACACGGTCGGCGGCACCGACGCCCGGCCGTATCAGATCGCGTCGAAGACCGGCACCGCCGAGCACGGCAGCGACCCGCGCAATACGCCGCCGCACGGGTGGTACATCGCCTTCGCGCCGGCCCAGAACCCGAAGATCGCGATCGCGGTCATCGTGGAGAACGGCGGCGATCGCGGCACCGCGGCCACGGGCGCCTCGGTCGCGGCGCCGATCGCGCGGTCGGTGCTCGACGCCGGAATGCAGGGGGGCTGACCTCATGAACCCGCTGAACACCCTACGGGGGCTGCAATGCTGAACAACGGTGCGTTGATCGCGGACCGGTACCGACTGCACCGACTGATCGCCACCGGCGGCATGGGTCAGGTGTGGGAGGCGCTCGACACCCGGTTGGACCGCCGGGTCGCGGTGAAGGTGCTCAAGGCCGAGTTCTCGGCCGACCCGACCTTCCGGCACCGGTTCCGCACCGAGGCCAAGACCACCGCGCAGCTCAACCACCCGGGCATCGCGGGCATCTACGACTACGGCGAGACCTTCGACGCCCAGGGCGGCGAAACCGCCTATCTGGTCATGGAATTGGTGCAGGGCGAACCGCTCAACGCCGTGCTCAACCGGCTCGGGCGGCTCTCGGTCGCGCAGGGTCTGGACATGCTCGAGCAGACCGGCCGCGCCCTCGAGGTCGCGCACGCGGCGGGCGTGGTGCACCGCGACGTGAAGCCCGGCAACATCCTGGTGACGCCGACCGGTCAGGTGAAGATCACCGACTTCGGCATCGCCAAGGCGGTCGACGCCTCCCCGGTCACCAAGACCGGCATGGTGATGGGCACCGCCCAGTACATCGCCCCCGAACAGGCCACCGGCGAGGACGCCACCGCGGCCAGCGACGTGTACTCCCTCGGTGTGGTGGGTTACGAGGCGCTGGCCGGGCATCGGCCGTTCAGCGGCGACGGCGCGCTGACCGTGGCGATGAAGCACGTCCGCGAGGCGCCGCCGCCGATGCCCGCCGATCTGCCGCCGAATGTGCGCGAGCTCATCGAGATCACGATGACCAAGGATCCGAGCCGCCGGTACCGCAGCGGCGGCGAGTTCGCCGACGCGGTCGCGGCGGTGCGCTCGGGTCGCCGTCCCCCGCCGCCGCGCGGTGGCGGCACGCCCGGCACCGGCGCCGCCCGGGTGCTGCCGCCCGCCGTCGGGCCGACCGCGGTGCTGCCGCGCGGCGAATACGACCGCTACGCGGCCGCGAATCCCGGTGCGACACAGGCACAACGGGTCGGTCCGACCTCGGCCATGTCCGGCGGCCCGCGCACGGTGCCGCCCGCGGACGACCGGTCGGGCTGGACCGGCACCCAGAAGGCGCTGGCCGGGCTCGGCGTCGGCGCGGTGGTGCTCGGCGGTCTGGCCGCGTGGGTGCTGCTGAGCGGGAAGCCGCCGGAATCGACGCCGACGGTGAACAAGCCGACCGTCGTCGTCACCACGACCACGACCCCGCCGCCGTCGCGGACCACCACGACGTACGAGGAACCCACCACCGAGGTGGCCCCGCCGCCGGTCCGCACCACCACCGAGGCGCCCACGGCGACGACCACCCAGCCGCCGAGCACCACCACGCCCCCGCCCCCGACCACCACCCCGACCCGGACCACCCGCCAGTCCACGACAACCGCACGGACACCGCAGGTTCCGGGGATTCCCGGCCTCGGCGGCGTACACGGTAACTTCAACGACAGCGACACCAGCGGTACCGGCACCAGCACCGACAGCAGCACTCCGGCCACTCCATCGCAAGGACTGCCATGACGACCCCGAAGAATCTGTCTTCTCGCTACGAACTGGGCGAGATCATCGGATTCGGAGGCATGTCCGAGGTCCACAAGGCGCGCGATCTGCGGCTGGGCCGGGATGTGGCGATCAAGGTGCTGCGCGCGGACCTCGCCCGCGACCCCACCTTCTACCTGCGCTTCAAGCGGGAGGCGCAGAACGCGGCGGCGCTGAACCATCCCGCGATCGTGGCGGTGTACGACACCGGCGAGGCCGAGGTCGACGGCGGCCCGCTGCCCTACATCGTGATGGAGTACGTCGACGGCGAGACGCTGCGCGACATCGTGCGCGGCAAGGGCCCGCTGCCGCCGCGGCGCGCGATGGAGATCATCGCCGACGTCTGCGCCGCACTGGATTTCAGCCACAAGAACGGCATCGTGCACCGCGACATGAAGCCGGCCAACATCATGATCAACCGGCAGGGCGCGGTGAAGGTGATGGACTTCGGCATCGCGCGCGCGATCGCCGACAGCTCCAATCCGATGACCCAGACCGCCGCGGTGATCGGTACGGCGCAATACCTTTCGCCCGAGCAGGCCCGCGGCGAGCAGGTCGACGCCCGCTCCGACGTGTACTCGGTCGGCTGCGTGCTCTACGAGATCCTCACCGGCGAGCCGCCGTTCACCGGTGACTCCCCCGTCGCCGTCGCCTACCAGCACGTGCGCGAGGACCCCAAGCTGCCCTCGCACGTCCATCCGGGCGTGCCGCGCGAACTGGATTCGGTCGTGCTCAAGGCGATGAGCAAGAATCCGGCCAACCGGTACCAGACCGCGGCCGAGATGCGCGCCGACCTGATCCGGGTGCTGGGCGGTCAGAAACCGCAGGCGCCCATGGTCATGACCGAGGAGGACCGCACCACCATCCTCGGCAGCATCGACTCCCCGCCGCGCCGCTACCGCACGGTCGAGGGCGCCGACGACACCGCCGAACAGCCCCCGGCCGAACCCGGCGGTTCGCGCCGCGCGGTGCTGCTCGGGGTGCTCGCGGCCGTCGTGGTCGCCGCGATCGCGGCGTTGTTCTGGGTGTTCGGCCCGGGGGCGGGACCGGAACAGACGGCCATCCCCGATCTGTCCAACAAGCCCGCGGCCCAGGCGCAGGACGAACTCCAGAAGGCGGGCTTCGCCGTCGCCATCCAGCAGAAGGCCGACAGCAAGATCGCCGTCGGCAATGTGATCTCCACCCAGCCGCTCGGCGGGTCGCGCGCTCCCAAGGGCAGCACGGTCACCGTCCAGGTGTCCACCGGACCGCAGCCGGTCCAGGTGCCGCAGCTGGCCCAGCTCACCCAGCAACAGGCCGAGGAGAAACTCAAGGCCCAGGGCCTGCGGCTGGACGGACAGATCAACCGCGACTGGTCCAGCATCGAGGACAAGGACAAGGTCGTCACGACCAATCCGCCCGCCGGATCCAAGGTCGACATGGACAGCGCGGTCAGCATCACCCTCGGCAAGGGTCCCGAACAGGTCCGCGTTCCCGATGTGGTGGGTCAGCAGATCGATGTGGCCCAGCCCAATCTGGAGAAGTCCTCGGGCTTCAAGGTCGTGATCAAGAAGGTGCCCTCGACCCGCCCGGACGGCGAGGTACTCGCCACCGATCCGCCCGGCGGCTCCGACGCCGACAAGGGTTCGACCATCACCGTGCAGGTCGCCACCAGCGACAAGTTCCCGATGCCGGATCTGCGCGGGATGAGCGCCTCGCAGGCGGTGGACGCGCTTCGCGCTCAGGGCTGGACCGGATCGATGGCCCAGGTGACGCAGAACAACCAGACCACCCTCGACGCGAACAGCGTCGGCAAGGTGGTCAACCAGCAGCCCGCGCCCGGCGTCCAGTACCCGAAGAACGGCACGATCAACATCTGGGTGGGCGTGCTGCCGCTCGGCCCGCCCTGAGCTCAGCTCAGGCGCAGGTGCCGGTTCATCGACATGGCCTCCTCGGCCAGATCGGTGAGTTCGACGACCTCGACGCCGCGCTCGCGCAGGCGCTCGACGCCGACGCAGTTCTCGACGAAGGTGCCCGGCTCCCGCCAGGCGATGACCACGCGCGGAATGCCCGCGGCGAGAATGCGTTCGGTGCAGGGGAGCCGATCGGGCGACGCGCGGCGCGAACAGGGTTCGAGGGTGCTGTAGAGGGTGGCGGTCATCAGGCGCGGGTCGTCGCCGAGTTTGTTCAGCGCCGACTCCTCGGCGTGCACCTTGGCGTCGGTGTCGCGCGAGAAGCCGTGTGCCAGTTCGACATCGCGCGCGTCGACGACGACCGCCCCGACCGAGAAGGCCGTCTCGCTGGGCGGGCACAGCCGGGCCAGGCCGATGGCGTGATGCATCCAGAATCGATCGGTCACGGTGGGGTTCCGTTCGTTGTCAGGTAGCGCAGCAGCGCGATATCGCCGACGCGGGTGACGTCCGCCAATGTCATTCTGCGCCCGGATCCGCCGGGGAACGCGGCCGGACGCAGGAAGCGCGGCGCGGCCGGATCGCCGACCAGGATGGGCGCGATGGCCAGGTGCAGTTCGTCGGCCAGGCCCGCGGCCAGGAATTCGGTGTGCACGCGACCGCCGCCCTCGACCATGAGCCGCCGCACGCCGCGCGCGCCGAGATCGTCGAGCAGCGCGGCGAAATCGACTGTCTCGCCGAGGCTTACGACCTCGGCCGAATCGGGCAGCGAAGCACCGAGTCGCCGCGCGCCGATATCGGTGGTGTACACCAACTTTCGATCGCCGTGCTGCCAGAATCGCAGGCCGGGGTCGAGCGCGCCCGACGCGGTGACGGTGACCTTGAGCGGATGCTCCGGTTTCCCGGCCGCGAGGCGGGCGGCCCGGCGTTCGGCGCCGCGGACCAGCAGCCGCGGATCGTCGCGCCGCAGCGTCTGCGCGCCGACCAGGATCGCGTCGGAGTCCGCGCGCACGGCGTCCACCCGATCGAAGTCCGCGGCATTGGACAGCAGCAGCCGGTCCGGCGCGGCGTCGTCGAGATAGCCGTCGACGCTGACCGCCGCCGACAACAGCACATACGGTCGGCTCATGCGTCGATCACAGCACGCCGCGCTCACACCAGCGCGGCGACCTCCGCCTCGAGCCGCTCGATCAGCCCCTCGGCGGGCCGCTCGCCGCACACCTCGAGCCAGTTGGCGAGCATGCGGTGCCCGCCCTGGGTGAGCACCGACTCGGGATGGAACTGCACACCGTGGATGGGCAGTTCGCGATGCCGCAGGGCCATCACGATCCCGCTCTCGGTGTGCCCGACGACCTCGATCTCGGCGGGCAGCGTCTCCGGGAGCACGGTCAGCGAGTGGTAGCGGGTGGCCGTGAACGGATCCGGCAGACCCGCGAGCACGCCCGAGCCGAGATGGAAGACCGAACTGGTCTTGCCGTGCAGCAGTTCCGGCGCGCGGGTCACCGTGCCGCCGAACGCCGCGCCGATCGCCTGATGCCCCAGGCACACCCCGAGCAGCGGGGTCCGCCGCCGGGCGCACGCGCGGACCAGCTCGATGCTGGCCCCCGCCCGATCGGGGGTGCCGGGGCCGGGGCTGATGAGCAGGCCGTCGAATTCGGTGACGACATCGTCGACGTTCGCGAGATTCGGATCGTCGTTGCGCCACACAGTCGCCTCGGCGCCCAGTTGTCCCAGGTACTGCACCAGGTTGAACACGAAGCTGTCGTAGTTGTCGACGACCAGAACACGCATGGTTCGAGGGTACGTGCCACCCCGACACGCCGTCGCGGGGAATACCCGGCGACCCTCGTGACAACGGTCCGGGCCGCATCCGTCGGCGCAGCTGGGATAGCCTTTAGGCAGACCCCGGCCCCGCGCCCCCGCCGGAAGACCCGTACGCCAACACGAGGACGTCATGCCCAAGTCGAAGGTCCGCAAGAAGACCGATTACACGATCAACCCGGCCAGCCGTACCCCCGTCAAGGTCAAGGGCGGTCCGTCGCCGGTCTGGTACGTCGCCGTCATGCTCGGCTTCATGCTCGCCGGGCTGGCCTGGCTGCTGGTGTACTACCTGGGCGCCGATCACATCCAGTGGATGAGCGATCTCAACGCCTGGAACTTCCTGATCGGCTTCGGTCTGATGGTCGTCGGCCTGATCATGACCATGCGGTGGCGGTGACGCGGATCCCGCGCTGACCTGACACCTGTGTCATTCATGCACACCTGTGGATGACCCTGTGGACAACTCGAGGAGTGATTGGGGACCGTGACGGCAGCCGAACCCGAGTCCCGGCTCGAATGGTCCACTCCCCCGGCCGCGCTCGCCGCGGCGGGCATCGGGGGTGTCGCGTTGATCGTGGCCGCGGTGCTCGCCAGCGACGGGCCGAGCCGTTTGTTGATCGGCCTGGCGGCGGTGCTGCTGCTCGGCCTCACCGCCCTGGGCCTGCGGCAGCGGCCGCGGCTGCGCATCGTTCCCGGCGATCCGCCGCTGCTGATCGTGCGCGGACTGACCGGCCCGGCCGAATATCCGCCGCAGCGCATCCTGCGCGCCCGAGTCGTGGGTTTCCGCCGGTTGGGCCGCAAGGTGCCGAATCTGGAACTCGACGTCGACCAGCACGGCGACGAGCGGCTGCTCATCTTCGGCCGCTGGGACCTGGGCACCCATCCCGAGGACGTGCTCGACGCCATGCGCGCCCACGGCCTGGTGCCCTAGCCGAATCTCACAGCGCCCGTTGCACTCCCGCGGCGACGATCACCACGAGCGTCACGACCGCGACCGCCGCCACGGCCGCCCAGCCGATCGCGCGGGCGGACTCCGGCGACCGGGCCTGTAACCACTGCGGCGCGAACAGGATTCCCGCGGTGGCCGCGGTGCCCGCGGCGAGCCCGCCGAGATGTCCCCACAGCGAGATGCCCGGCAGCGACACGCTGATGAACAGGTTGATCGCGATCAGCACCAGCATCTGCACCGGAGACTGCCGCAGCCGCAACAGGATCACGGTCATCGCCCCGAACAACCCGTAGATCGCACCCGACGCGCCCGCGGTGGAACTGAGCACCGGGGCGAGCGCGAGCGCCGCGGCCGAACCGCCCAGCAGCGACACCAGATACACCGCCACGTACCGGGTCCGCCCGAGCACCGTCTCGGTGTCGCGGCCGAGCACGTACAGGGCGAACATGTTGATCAGCAGATGCACCGGCCCGAAGTGCAGGAACCCCGCGGTCAACACCCGCAACCACTCGCCGTGCCCGACCAGCGGCGGGATCAGGGTCCAGTCCCGGAAGATCGGGGACAGATCGTTGTCGAGCAGGCTGCCCGCCTGCGCCGCGGTGAGCGCGAAGACCGCGACATTGAGCGCGATCAGCGCGTAGGTCACCACCGGCGTCGGCCGGGTGGGCGCGACGGCCCCGGCGACCGTCCGCACCGGCCGCACCTGCCCCTCGGCCTGCCGGACGCAGTCCACGCAGTGCTGGCCGACCGCGGCCGACCGCAGGCATTCCGGACAGGCCGGCCGCCCGCACCGGGTGCAGCCCAGACCGGTGACGCGGTCGGGATGGCGATAACAGGTCGGTGCGGGCGGCTGCGGATTCACCAGGGGGTCTCGCTCAACTGATCGTGACGGTGGAGATGACGATCGGCTCCTTGGGCCGGTCGTTGCGGTCGGTCGGCGCGGCGGCGATGGCGTCGACGACCTTGCGGGAGTCCGGATCGACCACCTCGCCGAAGATGGTGTGCTTGCGGTTGAGATGCGGCTGCGGACTCACCGTGATGAAGAACTGCGACCCGTTGGTTCCCTTCCCGGCGTTGGCCATACCCACCAGATAGGCCCGGTCGAAGCGCAACTCCGGATGGAACTCGTCGCCGAACTGGTAACCGGGTCCACCGCGGCCGGTACCCGTCGGGTCACCGGTCTGAATCATGAAACCCTCCATCACGCGGTGGAACTCGACCCCGTCGAAGAACGGACCCGAGTCGCCGCCCGACGCGTTCTTCGTGGTGTACGGCGCGGAACCGTCGGCCAGGCCGATGAAGTTGCGCACCGTTTTCGGGGCGTGGTTACCGAAGAGCGCGATCGCGATTTCGCCGAGGCTGGTGTGCAGGGTCGCCACGGCCGTCTGATTCGGTGCAGTCACCGCAACATCGTGCCATGCACCCGCGCCGACCCGGCGCTACGGCACGTGGACCGCACCGTGCGGGGCCGATCCGTTGGTCGAGTAGCCCAGCCGGGGCGGCTCGGCGGCCGGTTGCGGGAGTTGCGGACGGCGGTTGGCCACCAGCCAGGCGGCCCCACCCGCGAGCGCGACGACGACGGCGACGATGAGCCGGTTGCGCAACCGGCCGGATTCCCGTGGGCTCCCCTTCGACATGCGACCACTTTGGCACAGGCCGCCGCCGCCCGCAGTAAGCGCAGGTCGGCGTGCCTCATCGGCTGACCGTCCGCTTGAACTGACGCAGCGACAGCGGCACGAACACCACCAGGATCGCCACCACCCAGATCAGCGTGGTCGCCACCGGATGCCGCATCGACCAGACGTCCGGCGGCGGCGCGAGCGCGCTGGTGTTGCCGAACAGCTCGCGGGTCGCCTGGGTGACCGCCGAGACCGGATTCCATTCCGCGAACGCCCGCAACGGGCCGGGCAGCGTATCGCTCGGCACGAAGGTGTTGGCGATGAAGGTGAGCGGGAAGATCACCATGAAGCTGGCGTTGTTGAACACCTCCGGCGTGCGCACGAGCAGTCCGACCACGGCCATCAGCCACGACACCGCATAGGCGAACAGCAGCAACAGCACGTAGCCGAGCACGGCGTCGGCGAACGACCCGCGGATCCGCCAGCCCACCAGCAGCCCGGTCACCGACATCACCACCAGGCTCACCACATTGATCGCCACGTCGGCGACCGTGCGGCCGATCAGCACCGCGGCCGGGGCCATCGGCAGCGACCGGAACCGGTCGATGATGCCCTTCTGCATATCCTCGGCCAGGCTGGAACCGGTGAAGGTGGCCCCGAAAACCGAAGTCTGCGCGAAGATTCCGGCGATCAGGAACTCCCGGTAGGAGGTGCCCTCGAGTTTGATCGCCGACCCGAAGATGTAGGCGAACAACAGCACGAACATGATCGGCGACAGCGTCGAGAAGATCAGCACGTCGGGCACGCGCCGGATCTTGATGACATTGCGCTTGGTGATCGTGAGGCTGTCCGACACCAGCATGCCGACGCGTTCGGTGAACGAGGGCCGGTCGGCCAGGGTCGCGGTGCTCATCGGGCTTCTCCCTCGGTGGCCTTCTGCAGTTCGGATTCGTCGACCCCGGACGGCTCCTCGGCCTCGTGCCCGGTGAGGGTGAGGAAGACGTCGTCCAGCGAGGGCCGCCGCAGGCCGACGTCGTGGATGCCCACCCGGTGCGCGGTGAGCCGGCCGATCGCGTCGACCAGGGCCTGGGAGCCGTCGTCGACCGGGACGATGATGCGGCGCAGGCCCGGTTCGAGGTGGATCTCGCCCACGGCCAGACTCGCCAGCGCCTGTTGCGCCGCGCCCAGGCTGTCGACGTGGTCGACGGTGAGTTCGATGCGGTCGCCGCCGACCAGGGACTTGAGCTCGTCGGCGGTGCCGCGCGCGATGACCCGGCCGTGGTCGATGACCGCGATGGCGTCGGCGAGCCGGTCGGCCTCCTCCATGTACTGCGTGGTGAGCAGCAGCGTGGTGCCGCCCGCGACCAGTTCCTCGATGACGTCCCACAGATCCATCCGGGCCCGCGGGTCCAGGCCGGTGGTCGGCTCGTCGAGGAACAGCACCGGCGGATTGGCCACCAGCGCGCCCGCGAGGTCGAGCCGCCGCCGCATACCGCCGGAGTAGCCGCGCACGGGCCGGTCCGCGGCGTCGGCCAGGCGGAACCGGTCGAGCAGCTCGCGGGCCCGCTGTTTACTGCGTTGCACGCCGAGGTGGTAGAGCCGGCCGACCATCTCGAGGTTCTCGAAGCCGGTGAGATATTCGTCGACCGCGGCGTACTGACCCGAGGCGCCGATGTGCGCGCGCAACCGCTGCGGTTCGCGCAACACGTCGATCCCGGCGACCTCCGCGCGGCCCGCGTCGGGCATGAGCAGCGTGGTCAGCACCCGGACGGTGGTGGTCTTCCCGGCCCCGTTGGGACCCAGCAGCGCGGTGACCGTGCCCTCGGGCACCGTCAGGTCGAGACCGTCGAGGGCGACCAGACGGCCGTAATGCTTGGTCAGTCCCTCGGCGATGATGGCGTCGGGCATGAGCTGTACCTGCCGTTCGATATGGATGATGGACGTGAGCCGGGCCACTCGGGGTCAGTATTGCGGAGGGCACCGACAAGTTCACTCGAATATCGCCGTGGGGCAGGTGGCCGCATCCCGGATCCGGCGGTGCTCGGGGGTGCCGGGGGATGCGGCCTCCTCCATGGTGTCGTGCGGGGCCGCGCGGATCGCGAGTAGTGCACTACTCGTTCGCGGCGGCAAACCCGCGCGCGCCGCCGACACGCCCGGAAATCGGGCGCGATGGGAGCGTCACCGCCGATCCGCACACTTCCGGCGACCATCGCCGGGGGCGCGAAACCGCGGTCGTGCCGCCCACCGATTCTGTGATCGGTCACGAAAGCTTTTGTGCCACAACATCTTCGGTCGACGGACCGCCCGACACCGCGCGACGGCGACCGTCGAGCGACCAGGCCCGTCGAAAACTCGCCGCAAAAAACTTCGGAAAGTGGCGCCACTCATACACCCGGAATCGGCGATCGTCGCGTAGGATCGTTCACGTCGGCCCCTCCCCCCCGGGCCGACCTTACGCGGGCCTCGGCTAACTCCCCCCCTTCGCCGAGGCCCGCTCCTAATTTCCGGGTCGATTCGCTCAGCGGGCCGCGCGGCGCAGCACATGCGACCGCAGCCTGCTGAACCCCCGCACACGCACCCCGCGCAGGTGACGCAGGTCGAACTCCGGTTCGTCGGCCAGCCGCGCGGCGGCGCCGTCGTCCACCAGCACCGTGCCCGGCCGGGCCACCCCGGTCAGCCGGGCGGCCGTGTTCACCACCGAGCCGTACAGATCGCCGAAGCGCAGCAACACATCCCCGTACGCCAGCCCGATCCGCAGTTCGGGCGTGAGCGCCGCGCGCGCGGTCGCCTCCTGCACGGCCAGCGCGATCCGCGCGCCGTCGGCGGCGTCCTCGGCCGCGAACATCACCTCGTCCCCGACGTTCTTGATGGTCCAGCCGCCGTTGCCGGTGATGGCGTCGGTGGTGATCGTCTCGAACGCGGCGAGCAGTTCCGACAGCTCCTCGGGATCGAGATGCCTGGTCAGCCGCGTGTACCCGACCATATCCGCGAAGCCGACGGCCAGCTCCCGCACGGTGTCGCCCGCCGCCGCGCCGCCGTCCATCGAGCGGGTCAGCGCCGCGGCCAGATGTCGCCGCCACGCGTAGGTCTGCAACCGCTCGAGCGCGGTCACCACCTCGGCGGTGGCCAGGCGCGCGGCCTCGAGCTCGTCGGCGTCCGGATCGGCCGCGGTGATCGCGCGAATCCGGTCGGCGATCTCCTCGGCCACCAGATCGACCTGCCACTCCGCCAGCCGGGCCATGGACTGCCCGAGCGTGCGCGCGGCCGCGGACTGCCGCCGGGGATCGGCCGTGGCCAGCACGTCCAGGCTCGCGAAATCGCGGACCGCGGCGACATCCGCCTCGGTGAACTCCACCGCCGCGTCGTCCGGATTCGCCGCGAAACCCAGCGAAACCCACAGGCGCCGTGAGATTTCCGACGGCACCCCCGACTGCCGCGCCACATCCTCCCGGTCGTACCGGCGCGGCCCCGCCAGTAGGTACGGCTCGACCGCCGCCTGCACCAGCTTCGACATCTCCGGGGAGACCATGTCCTCGACCTTACGGCCCGGTTCGGCGGCGCCACCGTAGTGATTCGTCACAGCGCGATGTCGGTGGACGCTGACGTATGCGCCCGCGCGTCTGGGCCATGTCCGGGCCGCGTCCGCGCGGCTGTACTCGACACATGATGAATTCGAACCCCGTCCTCGTCCTCGGCGGCACCGGGAAGACCGGCAGCCGCGTCGTCGCCCGGCTGCGCGCGCGATCGATCCCGGTGCGCGTCGGATCCCGTTCGGCCGCAACGCCGTTCGACTGGACCGACCGGGCCACCTGGGACGCCGCCCTCACCGGGGTACGGGCGATCTACCTGGCCTACCAACCCGATCTCGCCGCTCCCGGCGCGCCCGAGACGATCCACGCGCTCGTCGCCGCCGCGCGGCGGCACGGGGTCGGCGAGGTCGTGCTGTTGTCCGGCCGCGGCGAGCCCGAGGCCGCCGAATGCGAAGCGATCGTGCGGGATTCGGGCCTGCGCTGGACCATCGCGCGGTGTGCCTGGTTCGCGCAGAACTTCAGCGAGGGCGGATTCGCCGACTTCGTCCGCGCGGGCGAGGTCGCGCTCCCGGCCGGCGACGTCCCCGAACCGTTCGTGGACGTCGCCGACATCGCCGACGTCGCGGTCGCCGCGCTCACCGACGCGCGCCACCACGGCCGGGTCTACGAACTCACCGGACCCCGGTCGCTCACCTTCGCCGAGGCGGTCGCCGAGATCGCGAGCGCGACCGGACGCCCGATCGCCTACATTCCCATCGGCCGCGCCGAATTCGTCGCCGGTCTCACCACCTACGGTGTTCCGGCCGAGGAGATCGGCCTGCTCGACTATCTGTTCGGCACGGTCCTCGACGGCCGCAACTCGCGCCCGGCGGACGGTGTGGAACAAGCTCTGGGCCGCCGACCTCGGGATTTCCGGGAATTCGCGCACGAGGCCGCGGCGGCGGGCGCGTGGCCGGGACCGGAATGAGCCCCGATTACATTTGCCATTCGATAGCCATTACAGTGGGATTGCACTCCAGGTTTACATGTGAGCGCTTCCAGACTCCATTCGATACACCTACGAACGAAGGGTGAATTCATGAGGATGACCCATGCCCGGACCGCGGTCACCACGTTCGCGATCGGTGCATTCGTCACGGGTGCCGCGCTGTTCGGAACGGGAATCGCGAACGCCGATCTGCTCGACGACGCGCAGCCGCTGCTGACGTCCACCTGCTCATTCGATCAGATCGAGGCCGCATTGCACGACATCGCTCCGGAATCGGCGCAGCGGCTCGACGGAAATCCCGCCACCAAGGCGATGCTGCAAATGACGCTGGCCCAGTCGCCGGATCTGCGCCAGCGCGCGTTCCAGCAGTTGGAGACCCGGAAGCAACTCCTGGGCGGGCTGCTGGAACTGGGGATGACCAGGCCGGAGGTCGGCACGGTGCTGCGCGAGGCCGCCACGGCGTGCCATCGGTATCCGGGCGGGGACACGGCCGCCGCCGAGCGCTGATTCGGCCATTGGGACCAATCGGACGCTTGGCGGGACACACCGTAAGACCGCTCGGTTCCCACGTTTTCCGGCTGTATGCTCTACCTGTCTCGAGCAAGTTTCCGACACGCCGAGACGGTTCATCTGAAACAACGCCGTAGTTGGCATGATCACTGCTGCTGGTCGGACACGAGCTGGACAACCAGGAAGGAAGAATCGTGCGTCTCCCTTTGTCGGTAGTCTCCTCGGCGTCCCATAACCAGCGACATTGGATTCGTCGCACGAGCGTCACATCGACGCGAAAGCCAACCCCGGCGTAAAGGTTTCCCGGCTCGACGCACACCCGCCACCGTTCCGCGGCGGTATTAGCGGGTGTGCTGCTCGACGACGTCGTTGCGGTCTCCGATACGGCGGCGAATTGATGGATGAATGCACACCACGTTCGATCTCTACGGAAAGGGAACCATCTCATGTTGCTGCCCGTCGTCGGAAGCATCCTCGGACTCGGCGTCATCGCCGTCGGCACCTTCGTCAGCATCCTGCTGGGCGCACTGGTCGCCATCGTCTAGTCGTCCTCTTCTCGGCACGACCCAAATCAACCGAACGAAAGAAGGAGCACTCTCATGCTGTTGCCTCTCGCCGGAAGCATCCTGGGTATCGGCGTCGCCGCGGTGGGCACCTTCGTGTCCATCCTGCTGGGCGCGATCGTCGCCATCGTCTAGTTCGTGGTACCCCGGGCGCCGCTCGGCGCCCGGATCGGAAATATCCCGTTCTCACCAACATCGAAAGGATCGACAAATGCTGCTGCCTCTCGTCGGAAGCATGCTCGGAATCGGCGTCGCCGCGGTCGGCACCTTCGCCAGCATTCTGCTGGGCGCGCTGGTCGCGATCATCTGACGCACCCCGAAGCACAGCGGGTCGGTCGCCATCCGGAGGGCGACCGACCCGCCTTCGTTTTGCCCTGCGCCACAAGGGAAAAGCGAACCGCCGTGCCGCGAGACGACGCGGCACGGCGGTGGAATCGAACGAGCGTGAACCGATCAGGCCAGACCGAGGCCGCGGGCGAGCACCGGCCAGGACCGCTTCAGTTCGTCCTGCCAGTAACCCCAGGAATGCGTGCCCGAGGTGTAGTCGAAGGTGGCCGGAATGCCGAGTTCGGTGAGCTTGTCCTGCATATTGTGGGTGCAGTAGTTGGTGGCCGCCTCGATCAGGCCGCCGATGACGAGCTGATTGGCCAGCCCGTCCGGACCGGGCAGCGAGCGCGGCCCGTCGAGCACGTCGTATTTACCCGGCATGCCGTTGCCCGAGGAGATGTAGAGATCCACCCCGCGCAGCTCGTCGGCGTGCACATAGGGATCGTTGGCCTGCCATTCCGGCGAACCGGGCGGGCCCCACATATTGTTCACGTTCCCGCCGCCGAACGCGGTCACGATACCCCGCACGAACGCCGCCCCCAGCCGGTCGCTCACCTGCGCGCACCCGCTGTAGGCCGCCGCGGCGCGGTACAGGCCGGGCTTGGCGATCGGCAGATTCAGCACCGAGGTGCCCGAGGTGGAGATGCCCGCGATCGCGTTGACGCCGTTGGCGTTCAGCGCCGTGTCGATCAGCGGCGGCAATTCCTCGGTCAGATACGTCTTCCATTTGTTGCGGCCCAGCACCGGATCGTCGTTCACCCAGTCGGTGTAATAACTGAACCGGCCGCCGATCGGCATGACCAGATTGACGTTTTTGTCCGCGAGAAACTGCCGCACATCGGTCTGCGCCTGCCAGGAGGCCGCATTCGTACCGCCGTCGACCCCGCTCAGCAGATACAGCGTGGGCGCGGATTGTGCGCTGTCCGTGGGGCGTTGGACCTCCACGGGAAAGGTGTTGTCCATGGCCGCGGAGTACACCTGCAGCCGGATATTGCGATCGTCGACGCGTTCGACGCCGGTGATCTTCGAACCGTCGGCCGAGGTGGCGGCGGCGATTCGCTCCGGATGAGCGGCCGGATCCGCATTCGCGGCCGGCGCGCCGAGGGCGGCGAGAACACCGGCGAGCATTCCGGCCACGGCGGCATTGGCCACGATACGCGTACAGCGGGACGCGAGTGTTTCCGCGCTTTCGGTCCAATTCATGCGCTCCAGCTTCCAGCATCGCAATTGTGTGCTCGCGCAACGACACACCCGCGCGGAAAACACGGCATTCCGTGCGGCAACGGCACTTTGGACAATTTCGCCGCGCGGGGACGCGCGGCCCCGGCGGCACTCCTCCGTGTTGAAGGTTGAATCAGGCGTCTCACCGAATTTCCCTGTGCTGCACCGGAAGTTCAACGAGATGCGCTGTCCTGTCCCACGGGGCAGACGACGGAGGAGCCGATGGTCAACGAGCGCTTGCAGGCCGATATGGCGACGATGCTCGAGGGATTGGACGAACAACTGCGTGGCATCGCCGAGATCCAGCGGCAGCGCTCCCTGCTGACGGCCACCGCGACCGTCTGCGACAAGCGGATCCAGGTCACCGTCAACGCCGACGGCCTGCTCATCGACATCGCCTTCGCCGAGGACATCGCGGATCTGACCTACGACGAGATCGCCGCGGGCATGACCGCCGCCGTCCAGGCCGCCGCCACCGAGGTGCTGCGCCGCGGCCGCGAACTCATGGAGCCCCTGCTGGAGAAGAAGTCGCGGCTGCCCAAACTGTCCGAGATCGTAGAGGGCGCACCGGATCTGGGGGCGATGCTGCCGGTCGCCCCGCCCCCGCCGACCACCCGGCCCGATCCGCGCACCCCCGGCGACGGTTCGGTGACCCGTTCGCTCATCGCCGACCAGGACTGGTAACCGGCGATGTCCCTGGACCTACCGCACGGGCTGCGCTGGCTGGCCTGGGTCGCCGGTACCACCTGGCCGGACGGCGACGAGGACGCCATGTGGAAGGTGTCGGCGGCCTGGAAGACCGCGAGCGAGGACCTGAAGGCCCTGCTCGCCGAGGTCGACGAGGCCGAGCGGAAGACGATGGCCGCCTATCCCGACGGCAAGGCCGCCGAGGAGATGGGAAAGCTGTTCGACCAGTTGCGAACCGGCGATCAGTCCATCGAGTCGCTGGCCGAACTGCTGCACACCGTGTCCGATTCCACCTTCGACATGGGCACCGAGCTCCAGTCCACGAAGATCACGGTCATCGTGAGCCTGGCCTGGCTGGCCGCGGAGATCCTGTGGGCGTGGCTGTTTCCGCCGACCGCGCCCGCGGTCGAGGCCGCAGCCATCTCGACGACGCGATCGTTCCTGCGGGTGTTCGAGGACTTCGTGGCGAACGCGATCGAAAAGCTCGCCGGGAAGCTGGGTTTGGCGACGCGGGCGCAGCTGAAGGCGGCCACCGGCAGTTCGTCGCGCTACTTCTTCAAGGAGCTCGCGGCGGGCCGGTTCGTACTGCCGACCGCCAAGGGCGTCGGCGTGTACTCGGTGAAGGCGCTGGAGTCGGGCGTCACCTCGATGGGCCTCAACGCCGCCGTGCAGCTCGGCCAGATGGCCGACGGCAAGCGACGCACCTTCAACGCCAAGGAGTTCGGGGCCTCGGCGGTGGGTTCGATCGCGGGCACGATCCCCGGCCGCGAGTTCGCGCGCTACGCCGGGCTGGGCCTGAACAAGTTCGCGGGCGACGCGCTGACGAAGATGCCGGGCGGCTCGGTGCTCTACGGTGCGAGCATCGGGGCCGGATCCGGTGTCGTGGGTTCGGTTTTCGGCAATCTGGGCGCGGCCGCGGTGACCGGTGATCTGTCCTCGTTCGCCTCGCCGACCGGCTACGTCGGCGGCGCGTCGCGCGGCGCGATCGTGGGCGGCGCGCGTGGCGGCTTCACCAAGTGGACGCCGATCAGCAGCTCCGATCCGCGGTTCCCGTTCTGGATGAGGCAGGGCGCGCAGAACAAGCCGCCGAGCGGACCGCCCGCGCCGCCGCCCGCGAGTTCGAGCGGATCCTCGTCCTCGAGCGGTTCGTCATCGCGACCCACCTCGTCGAGCGGGGACGAGCAATCCTTCGTCACGGCCAGTTCGGGCGGTTCGTTCGTGACCGCGCCGGACGGCTCGGCGCCGCGGCCGGTGAGCAGCGGCGGATCGTTCCACACGGCCCCGTCCAGCATCTCGTCCGGAAGTTCGAGCCACGGCGCGCCCGCGCCCACCCGGCCCGGCGAATGGACCGGCGGCACCCCGCCGACCTCGTGGTCGTCCTCGGTCGACGGCGGCTGGCGGCCCTCGGGCGCGCATCCGACGGTGACGGCCGGACCGGCGGGCTCGAGTCACGGCGGCGGCGCGTCGGGTTCGTCGGGTTCGAGCACGCACTCGTCGAGCAGCAGCGGCACGCATCCCGCGCCCGAACCGCCCACGCCGGAAAAGGAATTGGGCGCGGGCAAGGACATGAAGGCCAAGACCCGGCCGAAACAGGTGCCCTACATCGAACCCCTGCCCGCCCACTACGACGCGCCCGGCGCGCCGCGGTGGCAGCAGTGGGTGCCGCCCGAACCGACTCCCGATGTCGACGTGGCGTTCCGACCCCCCACCGAATAACACCAGAACGAGGTGCCAGCAGTCATGGCGGACAAGGTCCAGGTCGATCCCCAACAGCTGAGGAGTGCCGCCGAGGTCACGGCGGATCTGGCCACCAAGGTGCGGAAGGTGGGCTCGGATCTGCGCACCGCCCTCGCGGGCATCGAATCCGACGGCGGCAACCGGCCCTGGGGAAACGACAAGACCGGCAAGAAGTTCGCCGACGGCGACAAGGGCTACAAGAAGGCCCGCGACAATCTGCTCTCCGGCACGGACGGGATGGGCGAGACGCTCGAGCAGTTCGCGAACGGCCAGCGCACCGCCGCGGATTTCCTCGGCAAGACCGACAGCGGTTCGGCGCAACCGTTCCACTGATCCGCCCCGCACCCGCAGCGCACGGTCGAAAGGGAGACGATGACCACACCGACCACCACGACGACGACGCCGGATCAGAACGAGTGGGCCGGTCTGAAGAACGCGGCGTCCAACGGCTATCTGCAATTCGACAGGCAGGACGCGATCACCGCCGCGAACGCCGCCCAGCAGCTGGTCGCCGACCTGCAGGCGATGGCGAAGGCGGTGTCGGACAACAAACTCGACCGCATGGACCCGTTCGGCAACCTGTACTCCGGGCGCGAGCTGGCGGGCGCGTTCAGCACCAAAGCCGCACGGCTGCACGACATTCTGCAGAAGAACGCGAAGATCGTCGGCGATATGCACGACACCTTCGTGCTGGCGGGCAAGACCTATCAACTCGCCGAGGACGGCTCGTCGCAGCAGATCGGCGGGTCCGTGCAGCCGTCGAATCTGAATATGCCCACTCATTCCGATCTCCAGACGCCGGAGTTGGGCGGTATCGACTGGGGCCTGGATTTCAAGATGCCGGACTTCCCGTCCTCGCTGACCGACTATCACGGGAACAAGGACAGTTCCGTCACCGTGATGTACGAGAACAAGGACAGTCTGAGCTACCAGGATCTGTATCAGCTCGGACAGACCATCCGGCCGCAGCCCGTGGCCGACGCGGCGGGCATGTGGAAGTGGTTGGGCGAGACCCTCTATCAGAAGCTCAACGACTTCGCGAGCACCATCTCCTCGGTCTCCAACCACTGGGAGGGCACTGCCGCGAGCGCCGCGGTGGCGGCCACCCAGCGCTATCAGCAGGGCGTGCAGCCGCTGACCGACGCGATGACGGCGATGAGCCAGAACCTGGACTACACCGCCCGCTGGCTGTACGCCACCGCGCTCAGCATGCCGCACAATCCGAAGCCCGACTCCTGTTGTCCCGGAAAGCAGATGGCGCATTTCCGCGGCGAGTTCGAGAGCCATTACATCGCGGGCATCAAGAACTCCGTCTCGGTCATGCCCTCGCTCGACGCCCCGACCCAGCAGAACCAGGGCAACGGCAACGGGCAGAACCCGGACGGAACGGGCGACGGGCAGAACGGAAATGGGCAGTACGGGAACGGGCAGAACCAGAGCCCGGAGTATCAATCCGGGTATCAGGCCGGATATCAGGCGGGCCAGCAGGCCGGGTACGGCCAGAACGGGCAGTACGGGAATTCCGGTCAATACGGGAATTACGATCCGTACGGCAACGGCTACGGCGGTGAGAACGGTTACGGTTCCAGCAACGGCTACGGCACCGGCGGCCAATACGGTTCGGGCAACGGGCAATACGGACCTGGGAACAGCTACGGCACCGGGCAGTACGGCGACGGCAGCGGTTACGGCAGCACCGGTTCCGGCCAATACGGCTACGGCACAGGGCAATACGGCCAAGGCCAAGGTCAAGGCCAGGGCGACTACCAGCAGGGCTACCAGGCCGGTTACGAAAAGGGCTACCAGGACGCGAGCGGCGGCACGACCGGCTCGAGCGGCACCGGTTCCTCCCCCGGCGTTCCCATGCCCCAGTTCGGCAATTCGGATCCGCAGGGCTCCGGCGGTTCCGGTTCGTCCTCCTCCCCCGGCTCGGCATCGGGTCCGGGTTCGAGCGGTTCGCCGTCGGCATCGATCCCGTCGGACTACTCGTCGGGATCCGGGGACTACGGCCAGAGCTCCCCGATGCCCGCGGCCCCGACCTTCTCGACGCCCGATTTCGGAAGCCCTTCGCCGAGTGGTCGATCCGGCTCGCGCTCCGGCGGCGGTTCATCGAAATCCCCGTCCGGCGGCCAGAGCACGCCGTCGCTCGACGACGTGATCTCCCGCCTGTCCGGCGGCGGCGATACGGGCACCTCCGCGCCGATGCCCGACGTCCCCACCACGGGCGGCTCGACCAGCAGCAAGACCCCTTCGTTCGGCGGCGGGAATTCGGGCTCCTCGGGCCGCGGCTCCTCCGGCTCGGCGTCCGCGCCGAGTTCGAACATCCCCTCGCTCGACGATCTCGTCTCCGGCCTGTCCGGCTCGACGGGCAGCGAGGTCCCGATGCCGGATGCCCCGACCACGGGCGGCACGTCGGGCACTCACGTCCCCGCCTTCGGCAGCACCGATTCGGGCACCACCGGGCACGCCACCTCGTCTCACTCACCGTTCGGCACCGAATCCGCCTCGGACCGAGGCAATCCCATCGAATCGTTGTTCTCCGGCGGCCAAGGGACAACGGGCCAGGGCGATCCCATCGAATCACTCCTCTCGGCGGGCCAGGAGGCGTTGGGGCAGTTGGGCGAATCCCTGAACAAGGGCATCGAGGCGTTCACCAATCTGGGGGCGAGCCTCGGCGGCCTGGACGAACTGCACCACCTCGCGGGACAGATTCCCGATCTCGGACAACAGCTCTCGGATCTGACCGGCGGCGCGTTCGATCCGAACGCCCTGGGCGGGGGCGGCGGTGGTGGAGGCGGCGGCGATGTCGGCGGCGGCGACGTGCCGCAGACCCCACAGCAGCCGTACGAGAACACCCGTGCCGCCCAACTGTTTCCGCGCGCCGAACTGCCGGGGACCCCGGCACTCGATGCGGCGCACGGGGATTCGCCCGGAATGGGCGCGCCGGGTATGGCCGGAGCGCCCGCGGGCGGGGCGGGCGGCGCGGCGTCCAGCCGCGAGCATCGGCGGGCGAAGTTCCTCCAGTCGCGGGAGAACATGGACGAGGCGCTCGGCGACATGCCCTACAAGGTGAAGCCGGTCATCGAATGAGCCGCACGTGGGAACTCACCGATCTGGAATTCCAGCTGCTGTGCGACGACCATCGGCACGGCGTGCTGCCCGCCCCCTTCTCGTTCACCAGCCGCACCGCCCTGCTGGCCGACTACGAACGCGAGCGGGCCGCGGCGCGGGACCGGTTGCGCGACCGCGCGGACGGCGAATTCGAGGCGATGGTCGACACCGTGGCCCGGCCCGAGGTGTTCGTGGTCGCGCACGCCTGGGACGACCAGGATTTCGAGAATCCGGACAAGCGCATCCGCGTGCACGCGGTCCGGCGCGGCTCCCGCGGTTACGTCCTGGACCAGAAACCGGGCGAAACCCTCTGGCACAGCGGCGGTTTCACCATCACCGAATGCGGACCGCGCGAGCTGAGCGAGGCGGTGGTGGACCGGCTGCCGCGCCGCGGTCCCGGCCGCCGTGGCGCGATTCCGATCGTCGTATCGGAAACGCCCGCGCCGGAACGGGTTTCGGGCTCGATGGTCGCCGACGACGAGGACGACGAGCAGTTCACCGCCGCCCGCTTCTTCGACACCCCGGCCGTATCCACGGGCATCGTCAAGGTGCTCCAGGGCCGGTCGAAGTTCGGTCCGCGCGGCCTGGTCGAATCCGGCGTGCTGTGGCGCGATCTCCCGCACGACGGCCGCTACGTCATGCCGCTGGACGATCCCGCCCCGATCGCGGTCGGCACGGGTTCGGACGGCCTCGTCGGCTGGATCACTTCCGCGATCGAGCGCATCCTCGCCCGTATGGATTCGCATCGTGAGCTGGAGGTTTGACCCGATCCCAAAGTATTCCTTGACAAGAATATTCTCTGTGGAGAATACTTCTCGTCATGGACGGGATCACCTCAGCACTCGCGGACGCGGCGCGCTGGCGCATCGTCGAGTCGCTCGCCGAGCGACCGCGCTCGGTCGGCGAGCTGGCCGAGCTGACCGGCCTGCGGCAACCGCAGACCACCAAACATCTCCAGACGCTCGCCCGCGCCGGACTGGTCACGGCCGTCCCGCTCGGTCAGCGCCGCGTCTACGCCCTCGACACCGGCCCGCTCGTCGCGCTGGAACTCCGCCTGCGCGAACTCGTCGAGACCGCCGAGGCGCATGCGGGCGAGCGGGATGTGGTGGAGCGCTACCGCGCCGCCATCGACACGGAAACCGCCGCGGCGGACCGTGATCGGTGGGCCGACGGCCGGACCTTCACCTTCGAGCGCCTGCTGAGCGCGCCCCCGGCGACGGTCTGGCGGCACTGGGTCGAACCGGAGCTGCTGGCCGCCTGGTGGGCGCCGCCGTCGATGACGATGTCCGCCTGCGTCATCGAGCCCGAACCGGGCGGCCGGGTGGTGCTCGACTACCGCGACGCCGAGGGGCGCTCCTACCGCTCGACCGGCCGGGTCGACGCCGCGCGCGCACCCGAACATCTCGCCTTCGACCTGTCGGTCCTGGACGCGGCCGGCGCGGTCGCGTTCACCGGCCACTACGACCTGGACTTCGCCCCGGACCGATCGGGCACCCGGCTGCGTATGCGGCTGTCCATCACCGAGACGACGGTCGAGGCCGCCCCCTTCATCGCCGGTATCGAAACCGGTTGGGGTCAGGTCCTCGATCAGCTGACCCACACCCTCGAGAAGAAAGAAGCATGATCATGTCCGACTCCCCCGCCCGCAAGGTCACCGCGAACCTCAGCCTCACCCTGGACGGCCGCTACCACGGCCCCGCGGGCCCCGGCGATATGGGCGCGATCGTCCCCTACGCCGTCACCGAGGTCGCCCGCGATCAGATGAGCCGCGCCCACGAGAACGCCACCACGGCGGTGCTCGGCCGCCGCAACGCGGAGGGCTTCCTGGGCTTCTGGCCCACGATGGCCGACAACCCCGACGCCGACCCGCGCGACCGCGGTTACGCGAAATGGCTCGTGAACACCGAAAAGGTCGTGCTGTCAACGAGTTTGACCGAATCGCCCTGGGAGCGCACCCGCGTCGTGAACGCCCCCGCCGCCGACGTCGTCGCCGACCTGCGCACCTCCGGCACCGGCGACATCCTCGTCAACAGCAGCTCGAGCGTCATCAAACCGCTGCTCGCCGCCGACCTGATCGACCGCCTCTACCTGATCGTCTGCCCTGAGATCGCGGGCGGCGGCCCCCGCCTGTTCGACGACGGCCTCCCCGGCACGAAATGGCAACTCGCCCTTCGGGAATCCGGTGAACTGGGCGAAATGGCACTGGTCTACGACCGCGTGCGCTGAAGTGGAGCCTAGGGGAATCGAACCCCTAACCCCTGCCTTGCAAAGGCAGTGCTCTGCCAATTGAGCTAAGGCCCCTGGTGGCCGAGTACGGAACTCAGCGGTTGGTCACCTCGTGCCACAGATCGGGCTCGCTGCGCTGGCGGAACTTGCTGACCGCGAAGACGACCGCAACCACAGCACCGAGCATGAGGAGAATTTTCATGAATCCCACCCTACTGTGATCGACCGGGTGTGGGCCTAGGAGGACTTGAACCTCCGACCTCTTCGTTATCAGCGAAGCGCTCTAACCGCCTGAGCTATAGGCCCGGATTTCGGTCCCGGGATTACTTCCCGAACCGAGGCACGAGATTACCGTACGCGGCCCTCGATAACCAAAACGGCCGGTCCCGGCCCTGACGGGCGGAACCGGCCGTTGGCGGGCCTGCGACCTAATCGGGATCGGCCAGGGTGACCTGGATGCCGCCGACGAGGTCGGTGCACTGGTTGTAGATGAAGACGCCGACCGTGGACAGGGCCGTGAGCAGGACGACGTTGATGAGGCCGATCACGGCGGCGTAGCCGAAGACCGACCCGGCGTCGATCAGCGACGCCGAGGACGAGCCGTTGTCGGAGACCATATCGGTGAAGGTGCTGTTGAGGCGGTCCCATACACCCATGCCGGAGAGCACGATGTAGAGGAAGCCGACCGCCAGCATCCACACGAAGAACATGGCCACGCTGATGACCAGCGAGATCTTCAGCGTGGACCACGGATCGATGTGGCGCACCTGCACGGTCGCCCGCAGCGGCTCACCGGTGCTGACCGCCTGGGCGACCGCCGCCGGGACCGCGGGCGAGATCGGCACGGCCTGCGGGCCGGGACGATGCCCCGGCGGCTCGGCGGCGGGCGCGGACGGCGGCAGCGGATGACGCAGCTCCGACAGGTCGGGCATGTCCTTGACCAGCTCCGGCCGGGCGATGCTGCGGGTGGGTCCGTCGATGCCGACGGACTTCACCATCGCGGCCTCCTTGCGGGCCGCCTTGGCCGCCAGGTCGGCCGTGGTACGGGCATTGCTGACCCCGGCGTTGAGCCCGATCGGGTTGACCGGGGGCCGCCCGGTCACCGGGGACTGCCCGGGCCGGTTCAGATTGGACTGCGGTTCGCGCTGCGGCAGCTGCGACCAGCCCTCCTCGAACCGGGTGGTCGCGCCGTCGGCGCCGTCGGACTGCTCCCCCGGGCCCTCCTGCGCGCCCTCCGGACCCCGGGAATCGCCGGGGTTGTCGGACCGATCGGACGCGCTGCCCGGGCCGCCGCCGTCGCCCGGCCGCGGAATCGGCCGCGGCGGAATCGGAGACGGCGCGATGCGCTCGGTCACACCGTTGGCGTGGTGCCGCTCGTCATTCGGCTGGTTCGGAGTGGTCAATTGGGGATCCTTCAATCCTTCGTGCCGCCGCTGCCTGTGGAGAAATTACTGCTTCTCGGAACCGCTGGTGTCTTCTTCGCCGGAAACCTGGTCGGGCTCGTCGGCGTTCCGAGCGATCGCAAGCAACGTATCGCCCTCGCCGAGGTTCATCAATCGCACGCCCTTGGTCTGCCGTCCGGCCTTGCGCACCTGATTGGCCGAGGTCCGGATGACCCCGCCGCCGGAGGTGATGGCGTAGAGCTCGTCCTCGTCGTCGACGATGAGCGCTCCCACCAGACTGCCACGCCTCTGGTCGTACTGGATAGTCAATACACCTTTACCCCCGCGGCCCTGCGCGGTGTACTCCTCGATGGCCGTCCGCTTGGCGTAGCCGCCCGCGGTGGCGACCAACAGGTACGTATTGTCCCGGACCACGTTGAGCGACAACAACTCGTCGTCGGTGTTGAACCGCATGCCCTGCACCCCGGAGGTGGCCCGGCCCATCGGGCGCAGCACCTCGTCGTTGGCGGGGAACCGGATCGACTGGCCGTGCGCCGACACCAGCAGCAGATCGTCGTCGGCCGAACACAGTGCGGCGCCGACCAATTCGTCGCTGTCGCGCAGGTTCACCGCGACGATGCCGCCCGAGCGGTTGGAGTCGAAATCGGTCAGCCGCGACTTCTTGACCAGGCCGTTCTTGGTGGCGAGCACCAGATAGGGCGCGTCCTCGTAGGACTTGATCTGGATGACCTGGGCGATCTTCTCGTCCGGCTGGAAGGCCAGCAGATTCGCCACGTGCTGACCGCGCGCGGTCCGGCTGGCCTCGGGCAGTTCGTACGCCTTGGCCCGGTACACCCGGCCCAGATTGGTGAAGAACAGCAGCCAGTCGTGGGTCGAGGTGATGAAGAAGTGCCGGACCAGGTCGTCCTGCTTGAGGCCCGCGCCCTGCACGCCCTTGCCGCCGCGCTTCTGGCTGCGGTACAGGTCGGTCTTGGTGCGCTTGGCGTAGCCGGTCTCGGTGATCGTGACCACGACGTCCTCGCGGGCGATCAGATCCTCGTCGCTGACCTCGCCGTCGGCGGCGATGATCCGGGTGCGGCGGTCGTCGCCGTGCTTGTCGACGATCTCCTTCAGCTCGTCGCGCACGATCGCGCGCTGCCGCTCGGGCTTGTCGAGGATGTCCTTGTAGTCGGCGATCTCGAGTTCGATCTTGGCCAACTCGTCGACGATCTTCTGCCGCTCCAGGGCCGACAACCGGCGCAGCTGCATGTCCAGGATCGCGGTCGCCTGGATCTCGTCGATCTCGAGCAGCCGCATCAGGCCCGTGCGCGCGGTCTCGGTGTCGGCCGAGCGCCGGATCAGGGCGATGACCTCGTCGAGCGCGTCGAGCGCCTTGACCAGGCCGCGCAGGATGTGGGCGCGTTCCTCGGCCTTGCGCAACCGGTAGCGGGTCCGCCGGATGATGACGTCCAACTGGTGGTTGACGTAGAGCCGGATCATCTGGTCCAGCCGCAGCGTGCGCGGCACGCCGTCGACGATGGACAGCATGTTGGCGCCGAAGCTGGTCTGCAGCTGGGTGTGCTTGTACAGGTTGTTCAGCACGACCTTGGCGATCGCGTCGCGCTTGATCGTGACGACGATGCGCATGCCCGCGCGGTCGGAGGACTCGTCGTGGACGTCGGCGACGCCCGCGATCTTGCCGTCCTTGACCTGCTCGGCGATCGAGTTGATGAAGTTGTCGGTGTTGACCTGGTACGGGAGCTCGGTGATGACGATCGTGGTGCGACCGCGGTTGTCCTCCTCGATCTCCACCACGCCGCGCATCCGGATCGAGCCGCGCCCGGTCTTGTAGGCGTCCTGGATGCCCTGACCGCCCACGATCAGGCCGTGCGTCGGGAAGTCCGGGCCCTTGATGCGCTCCACGCAGGCCGCGAGGGTGGACTCCTCGTCGGCGTCGTGGTTGTCCAGCGCCCAGTAGATCGCCTCGGCCACCTCGCGCAGGTTGTGCGGCGGGATGTTGGTGGCCATGCCGACGGCGATGCCGCCGGAACCGTTGATCAACAGGTTGGGGACACGACTGGGGAGAACGACGGGTTCCTGCGAACGGCCGTCGTAGTTGGCCTGGAAGTCGACGGTCTCCTCGTCGATCTCCCGCAGCATCTCCATGGCCAGCGGCGTCAGGCGGCACTCGGTGTAGCGCATGGCCGCCGGGCCGTCGTTGCCGCGCGAACCGAAGTTGCCCTGCGGATCGACCAGCGGATAGCGCAGCGACCACGGCTGCGCCATGCGGACCAGGGTGTCGTAGATCGGGACGTCGCCGTGCGGGTGGTAGTTGCCCATCGTCTCGGCGACCGGGCGGGCCGACTTCACATAGCCGCGGTCGGGCCGGTACCCGTTGTCGTACATCGCGTAGAGGATCCGGCGATGCACCGGCTTGAGGCCGTCGCGCACCTCCGGCAGCGCGCGGCCCACGATCACGCTCATCGCGTAATCGATGTAGCTGTTCTGCATCTCGTGCTGGATGTCGACCGGCTCGATGCGGTCGCCGCCGCCGTTGGGCGGGAGGGTGGTCTCGGTCATCGATGTTCTCCGTTGGAAGTCTGTGTGGCCCTGGGCAACTCGTCATCCCGGCGCGCGTGGGCGCGCCGGGACACGGAACGGGTCACAGATCGAGGAAGCGGACGTCCTTGGCGTTGCGGGTGATGAAGCTGCGCCGGGCCTCGACGTCCTCACCCATGAGAATGCTGAACAGCTCGTCGGCCGCGGCCGCGTCGTCCAGGGTCACCAGCCGCAGCAGGCGGGTGGCCGGGTCCATGGTCGTCTCCCACAGCTCCTTGGGGTTCATCTCGCCCAGACCCTTGTAGCGCTGCACGCCGTCGTCCTTGTTGATCTTCCGCCCGGCGGCCTGGCCGCGCTCGAGCAGCGCGTCGCGCTCGCGGTCGGAGTAGGCGAACTCCGGCTCGCTGCGCTGCCACTTGAGCTTGTACAGCGGCGGGCAGGACAGATACACGTGACCGTGTTCGACCAGCGGGCGCATGAACCGGAACAGCAGCGTGAGCAGCAGCGTGGTGATGTGCTGACCGTCCACGTCGGCGTCGGCCATCAGGATGATCTTGTGATAGCGCAGCTTCGCGATGTCGAACTCGTCGTGGATGCCGGTGCCGAACGCGGTGATGATCGACTGCACCTCGTTGTTCTTGAGGACCCGGTCGATGCGCGCCTTCTCGACGTTGATGATCTTGCCGCGGATCGGCAGGATCGCCTGGTACATCGAGTCGCGGCCGGATTTGGCCGAGCCGCCGGCGGAGTCGCCCTCCACGATGTAGATCTCGGACTTCGCCGGATCCTTGGAGCGGCAGTCGGCCAGCTTGCCGGGCAGCCCGCCCAGATCGGTCGCGCTCTTGCGGCGGACCAGCTCGCGCGCCTTGCGGGCGGCGATGCGCGCCTGCGCCGACGAGACCGCCTTCTGCACAATGGTTTTGGCGTCGGCCGGATTGGCCTCGAACCAGTGCGCGAGGTGCTCGTTGCAGGTGCGCTGCACGAACGACTTGACCTCGGTGTTGCCGAGTTTGGTCTTGGTCTGGCCCTCGAACTGCGGATCGGAGATCTTCACGCTCACGATGGCGGTGAGGCCCTCGCGGATGTCGTCGCCGGTGAGGTTGCCGTCCTTGTCCTTGAGGAGCTTCTTCTCCTTGGCGTACTTGTTCACCACCGTGGTGAGCGCCGCGCGGAAGCCCTCCTCGTGGGTGCCGCCCTCGTGGGTGTTGATGGTGTTGGCGAAGGTGTGCACCGACTCGGAGTAGCCCGAGTTCCACTGCATCGCCACCTCGACCTCGTGACCGGTGCCCTTGCCGGTGAACGACACGATCGAGTTGTGGATGGACTGCTTGGTGCGGTTGATGTGCTTGACGAAGTCCTCGAGGCCGCCCGGGTAGTGGTAGGTCCGGGTCTTGACCTTCTGCTCGGACGGGACGACCGCGTCGGTCTTGGGCGCCTCGGCGGTATCGCTGACGACGTCCTCGGTCACCTCGGAGTCGCTCACCCGCTGATCGGTCAGCGTGATGGTCAGGCCCTTGTTGAGGAAGGCCATCTCCTGCAGGCGGCGCGCGACGGTCTCGAAGTTGAAGGTGGTGGTCTCGAAGACCTCCGCGTCCGGCCAGAACCGGATGGTGGTGCCGGTGCGCTTGGTCGCGTCGCCCTGGATCAGTTTGCCGGGCTTGGCGTCCTTGTATTCCTGGCTCCAGTGGAAACCGCGGTAGTCGATATCGGCCTCGAGGCGGGTGGACAGCGCGTTCACCACCGAGATGCCGACGCCGTGCAGACCGCCGGACACCGCGTAGGCGTCGGAGTCGAACTTGCCGCCCGCGTGCAGCTGGGTCATGACGACCTCGATGGTCGGGATGCCCTGGGCGTGCATATCGGTGGGGATGCCGCGGCCGTCGTCGACGACCTCGACGCCGCCGTCGGCCAGCAGGGTGACATCGACCCGGGTGGCGTAGCCGGCCATCGCCTCGTCGACGGAGTTGTCCACGACCTCCCAGATCAGGTGGTGCAGACCGCGCTCGCCGGTGGAACCGATGTACATACCGGGGCGCTTGCGGACCGCCTCGAGGCCCTCCAGGACCGTGATGTTGGAGGCGCTGTAATCCTGATTGCCCGCTTTCGCCGGGGTGGAGCCGCTTGCGTTGGAGTCGTTGGCAGCCACTGCTCGGTAGCTCTCCTTACTTGCTGATCCCTCGGCGCAACGCGAACAGCGCACGGGTGGCCCCGGTCCACAGGCTCGAGATGACGAACTGCTCGAGAATTACGGGTCCGCGCGCGGGCCGCGCGTCGCGCGCCGAAGGTATCGCCGCTAGTTACTCCCCCATCCTACTGGTACACCCGCCACAGGATGCACCTATGACACCCCTGAGAGCTCCGTGAGTGCGTGAAATCGATCGCCGCCGAGTCCGGTTGTAGGTCTCCGGGGTCTCGCGAGTCTCAGCGGCCCGCTGCGGCCCGCGCGGAAATTGTTTGCCGCGCACCCGCCCTCGCGCGGCGTTCCACGTGAAACGACTCAGCCGTAGGTGTCGCGCGGACCGCGGCCCTTGATGTGCCGTTCGCCCTTGCGCCAGCTGGGCGCGGCCGGGCCGCTGATCTTCAGCTGGGTGACCACGCCCTGGCCGACGGCGGCGTTGATCTTGGCCAGCAGCTGCGCCTGCAACATGCGCAATTGCGTTGCCCAGGCCGTGGATTCGGCCTGCACGCTCAGCACGCCGTCGGTCAGCGAGATCGGGGTGGCGTGCGCGGCGATGTCCTCGCCGACCACGCCCGCCCACCGGCCGAAGACCGTGCCCTCGGCGACCTTGCCCGACCAGCCGCGGTTCTTGGCCAGCGCCCCGGCGAGGGTGGCGAGCAGTTGGGGATCGCGTTCGTCGGGCCGCGCGCCGGACCAGCCGCGGCGCCGCAGGGCACGCACCCCGCCCTTGCGCGGCGAGGCCCGGCCCTGCCCGACGGCCTTACCGCTCGCCTTGGCCGCGGCCCGGGCCTCCTCCAGGGCGCGGCGGGCCAGATCGATGCCGCGCAACTCCGGCTGGGACCCGTCGGCAGGGGACTTCGCACCGTCGTCGTCGGTACCGTCCGCCATGCCACCTCCCGGATCGATCTTGTCGCGTAGGAGGACAAGGCTAGCGCTCGGCAACCGCGACACCTACCGCGCGCGGGCCGTGTCACACGGCCCAGTTGTGACATCCCCGCGGGGGGCTCGGTGCCCGGTGGGGACAGCCGTGCACGGACCCGAGAGGTGCGTCGCTCACTGCTCGGCGGGGACGGTCTCCCCCGCGATGTGGGAGGCGCGTTCGTCGGCCGCGCCGGTGGTCTCCACGCGCAGCGGGGTGGCCTCGAGTTCGGGCGGGACGTCCTCGGGGACGGCCGCGGTGATGAGCACCTGTTCGGCGGTGGCCGCGACGGCCGCCAGCGCGGCGCGGCGGCGGCGGTCCAGTTCGGCGAACACGTCGTCGAGCAGCAGCACCGGGTCGGTGCCGACGCTGCGCAGCAGTTCGAACGCGGCCAGGCGCAGCGCGAGCGCGAACGACCACGACTCCCCGTGGCTGGCAAAGCCTTTCGCGGGCGCGGAGCCGAGCATCAGGTCCAGATCGTCGCGATGCGGACCGACCAGGCACACCCCGCGTTCCAGTTCCTTGGGACGGGCTGTGGACAACTCGCGCAACAGGATCGACTCGAGCACCTCGGCGTCGTCGGGTTCGGGCGCGCGATCGGGATCGAGGAATTCCGTTGGGAGGCAACCGCTTCGGTAGCGGACGGCGGCGGCCCGCGATTCCGGGGCGATACCGCGGTAGGACCGTTCGAGATGCGGCGCCAGCTCGTGCACCAGGCGCAGCCGCTGGGCCAGCAGTTCCGCCCCGTGCGCGGCCAGGTGCCCGTCCCAGACGTCGAGCGTGCTCAGCTCGGAGCCGGACCGCGAACGCGCTTGCCGCCCAGCGGTTTTCAACAGCGCCGAGCGCTGCCGCAGCACCCGGTCGTAGTCCGAGCGCACCCCGGCCAGCCGGGGCAGCCGCGCGGTGCACAACTCGTCGAGGAAGCGCCGCCGCTCCGACGGGTCGCCGCGCACCAGCGCCAGGTCCTCGGGGGCGAACAGGACCGTCTGCAGGATGCCGAGGATCTCCCGCGGCCGCCGCACCGGCGACCGGTTGATCTGGGCCCGGTTGGCCGAACCCTGGTTCAGCTCCATGTCGATCCGCAGTTCGCGCCCGGTGTTCACCACGGTCGCCCCGATCCGGGCGCGCTGGGCGCCGATGCGGATCAGCGGGGCGTCGGTGGACACCCGGTGCGAGCCCAGCGTCGACAGATATCCCACGGCCTCCACCAGATTGGTCTTGCCGTTGCCGTTGGCGCCCAGGAAGACGGTGCGGCCCGGGGCCAGTTCGAGGTCGGCCTGCGCCCAGGAACGGAAGTCCCGCAGGGTCAGCGTCCGCACGTACATCGGTCAGCCCACCGACCCCGGCACACCGCGAGCGACCGTGCGATATCCCGAGTTCTGCACAGGGTTATCAACAATGTTCACAAATGTGGGTCAGCCCGGCAGGCGGACCGGCATCAGCAGGTAGATGTAGTCGCTCGCCGGCGCGGCGTACGCCCCGGACTCGGTGGTCGGCGGCTCGTCCTCGCCGGTCGGGCACATCACCGCCGGGCGGCTGGGCGTGGTGAACCCGAAGGTCACCCGGTCCGAGTGCAGCGCGGACAGCCCGTCGTTCAGGTAGCCCGGGTTGAAGGCGATGGTGAGCGGCTCACCGCGGAAGTCGGCCTCGAGCCACTCCTCGGCGCGGCCCGCGTCGTCCCCGCCCGCCGAGAGTTGCAGGCCCTGTTCGGAGAACTCCAGCCGCACCTGGGCGCCGCGCTCGGCGACCAGCGCGACGCGCTTGATGGCCTCGATCAGCGCGCTCACCTGGAGAGTCGCGATGGAGGTGTGCTCCTTGGGGAGCAATTGGCGGAACTTGGGGAATTCCGCGTCGAGCAGCCGGGTGGTGGTACGGCGGCCGCCGTTGACGATGCCGAGCAGCCCGTCGGTGCCGGTGCCGAACGCCAGCTGCACGGGCGCGTCGGACGGGCCCAGCGTCTTCGCCGACTCGGACAGGGTGCGGGCGGGGACCAACACGGCGGTCTCCACGTCGTCGCGGCCCGGCTGCCACTCCAGATGCCGGACCGCCAGGCGGAACCGGTCGGTGGCCGCGAGCACGACCTTCGAACCCTCGATCTCGACCCGGATGCCGGTGAGCATCGGCAGCGTGTCGTCGCGGCCCGCGGCCACGGCGACCTGACCGACCGCGGAGGAGAACACGTCGGCCCCGAGTTCGCCCGTCTGCGGCGGCAATTCGGGCAGCTGGGGATAGTCCTCGACCGGCATGGTCGGCAGCGAGAACTTCGCGCTGCCGCAGGCGATCAGCACGCGGGTGCCGTCCACGGAGACGTCGACGGGCTTGTTGGACAACGCCTTCGTGATGTCGGCCAGAAGGCGACCCGACACCAGCACCTGCCCCGGCCCGGCGACCTCGGCGGCCACCCGCATCTGTGCGGAGACCTCGTAGTCGAAGCCGGAGACGGTGAGTCCGTCCTCGTCGGCCACGAGCAGGACGCCACCGAGCACCGGTACGGGCGGGCGCGACGGCAGGCTGCGGGCCACCCAGGCGACGGATTCGGCGAAATCCTCGCGAGCGACCCGAAACTTCATGCTTTCCATCGCCCGACTGTCCTCTCCCAAGTCTCGATCGGTCGTGATCCGTTCGGCTCGATGCCGGACACCAAACCGTACCCGCGCGGGGCCGTGATCACCACGCCACCCCTCGGATGCGTGTCGTCCCCAACCCATCTCCTCGATGCGTCGTCGCGAGGAGTGCCGCGGCGCGATCCGGGTAGTCCGGTCCCGAACCGGGTTTCCACACATCCTGTCTTCAAGAGAATCTCTCTAGAAGAAGAACCGAAACAGTAGTAGGCGCTGTGGATTCTGTGGACTCCCGGCGAATCCGCTGCTCGCGACGCGTGCCGTCATGGGGATGTCCGCTCGGTGTCTCGAGGATGAACGGCGGGGCGCTGTGGAGGTTACGAATCTGTTCAACCCCTGTCCTCGAGCCATCCTCGAGTTCTCCCCGGACCGTACCCCGGTTGTGCACACGTGTGCACCGACCCGGGGACAACTCGAGGATTCCTCGAGGACCTGACAAGGACTCCTCGAGGAATCCACAAGGCCGCAACGGGATTCGGGCAGGTCGGACCCGGTGGATGAGTTCGCCTGTGGGAACTGTGCATGAACGGGTGTTGGCGGAGCTGTCAACGGGGGTGTCCCCGAACTGTGAGCGAACCGGTGGAGAACAGGGGGATTCCTCGAGGACTCCACAAGGACTCCTCGAGGAATCCACAACACGAAAAAGCCGATCCACCCAGGTCATTGGGGGTGGATCGGCTTGGGGAGCGAATCAGCGGGAGCGCTGTTTGATGCGGGCTGTGAGTTCCTGCACCTGGTCGTACACGCGCCGGCGCTCGGTCATCTCCTTGCGCACCTTCTTCTCCGCGTACATCACCGTGGTGTGGTCGCGGCCGAACGCCTGCCCGATCTTCGGCAGCGACAGATCGGTCAGCTCGCGGCACAGGTACATCGCGATCTGACGGGCCTGGGCGAGCGGGCGGGCCTTACCCGGCCCGGTCAGCTCCTCGAGCGTGGTGTTGAAGTACTCCGCGGTCACGGCCATGATCGTGGACGCGGTGATCTCGATTGTTGTGGTGTCGGGCATCAGATCCCGCAGCACGACCTCGGCCAGCGACAGATCCAGCGGCTGGCCGTTCAGCGAGGCGAAGGCGGTCACACGGATCAGCGCGCCCTCGAGTTCGCGGATATTGCGCTCGACCCGGCTCGCGATGAGTTCCAGCACGTCGTGCGGCACGTCGAGGCGATCCATCCGAGCCTTCTTGCGCAGGATGGCGATTCGCGTCTCCAGCTCCGGCGGCTGCACATCGGTGATCAGACCCCACTCGAACCGGGTGCGTAACCGCTCCTCGAGGGTGGCCAGCTGCTTGGGCGGCCGGTCGGAGGAGACGACGATCTGCTTGTTCGCGTTGTGCAGCGTGTTGAAGGTGTGGAAGAACTCCTCCTGGATGCCTTCCTTCCCCTCGATGAACTGGATGTCGTCGACCAGCAGGATGTCGGTCTCGCGGTAGCGGCGCTTGAACGCCACCTTGCGGTCGTCGCGCAGGCTGTTGATGAAGTCGTTGGTGAACTCCTCGGTCGACACGTACTTCACCCGCATGCCCGGGAACAGCCGCTGGGCGTAGTGCCCGGCCGCGTGCAGCAGATGCGTCTTGCCCAAACCCGAAGCGCCCCAGACGAACAGCGGGTTGTAGGCCCGCGCGGGCGCCTCGGCGATGGCCACCGCGGCCGCGTGCGCGAACCGGTTGGACGCGCCGATGACGAACGTCTCGAAGGTGTACTTGGAGTTCAGGCTGGCCGAGGAGGAGACCGGCGCCGAGGGGGTCGGCTCGGGCGATTTGGTGAAGTAGGTCGGCCAGGAGTTGCGGACGTTGACCACCGGCTCGTCGTCGGCGGGCTCCGGGGCGCCGGGGCGGCGGCCGTCGCCCTCGGGGGCGAACAGCGACTCCTGTCCGGGCGTGGCCGCCCGCGCGGGCGGCAGGTCCAGATCCCGGTGCACCGGCGCGGGCGGTTCCGCCGCGGGGGTGTCCGGCAATTCCCGAGCCATCGATGGGGTGGGGAACTCGTCCTGGGGATAGTCGGCCCGCGCGGGATAGTCGCCTGGGGAAAGGTAGCGCGGCGGGGCGTACTCGACGGCCGGTTGATACTCCGGCGCGGGCGGGTAGGGCACCGGTTCGCGCGGGGTCTCCCGGACCCGCTCCGGGCGGGAGGTGAGCCGCGCGTGCCGCGGCGGACCCGCGGGCCGGTCGGCGGGCGGGGTGGTCGGCGCGGCGATCCGCACGCCCAGACCCTCCACCTGGGGACCGAGCCGACGGCCCAGCGAGCGCAGGATCGGTTCGCGCAGATCGCGTTCGATGGCCTCCTGCGCGAGCGAGGAGGGGACCGAGAGCAGTGCGAAGCCCTGCGCCACGGTCAGCGGCTTGACCAGGCCCAACCAGGCTTTCTGAGCATTGGTCACCGCCGGAATGGCACCATCGGCGGAACCGGTTGTAAGCTCGGCTACCACTTCGGGCCAGACGGCGGTCAACACGTTCTGCTCGTCGTCCACGTAGGTTTTCCTCCCCGGAATCGGTCGATTGGAGCAGACGGTCTGGAACTGCCCGCATCCCCCTTCAGCGCGGGTGTTCGGCGGGGCCGTCGGCCATACGAATATGCCACTCCAGGGGTCTTTCCACACAATTATCCACAGATGTGGAGAACCACAAGGGTGTGAGTAGGGCCGGGGCGCGCCGGGCGTCGGTGCCCGGACCTGGGCTTCTGTAGCTATCTCTTGGCTACAGCGCGCGTCCGCTGGCGTGTCGCGGTGGCAAGCCCGGTTCACGGTACCCCGAGTTTGACCCTGTTCCAGCCGATAAGTACCCTCGTACAGTCACCCATTGATGCGGTGGCGGCTGCCTGCTGCCCGTCCGCGATGGGGGTTGCGCGGGCGAGTTCGTTCCTCGCGCGCCAGTTACACCACAAGCTTCGAGCGCCGCCGGGCGCTCACCAACTCGAGGAGTGTCGACCGTGGCCAAGGGCAAGCGGACGTTCCAGCCGAACAACCGTCGTCGGGCGCGGGTGCACGGGTTCCGTCTCCGGATGCGCACCCGTGCGGGCCGCGCGATCGTCTCGGCGCGCCGTCGCAAGGGTCGCGCCGCGCTCACGGCCTGATCCCGTCGGCACCGGGTTCGGCGTCATGACCGATTCGCCGTACGGTCCGCTACCACGCTCCCGTTACGCGCTCGGACACTCGGGTGTTGCCTGAGCCGTATCGGCTGCATCATCGTTCCGATTTCTCCCGGACGGTGCGGCACGGCCGGCGACTCGGGAGGCGTGACCTTGTCGTGCACGTACTGCTCGCGAGCGACGTGCCCGTCCGGTTCGGCGGACCGCGGTTCGGATTGATCGTCAGCAAGGCGGTGGGCAACGCGGTGATTCGTCACCGGGTCGCCCGCCGCCTGCGTCATATGTGCGGCCCACTCATCGATGAGTTACCCGAGGAGGCGGACGTCGTGATTCGCGCGCTTCCCGGTGCGGCGCACGCCCCCGCCGCCGATCTGGAGCGGCAGCTGCGTGGCGCGTTGCGCAAGCTGGTCCCGAATGTCGCTGTGGCCGAGCCGGTTTCGGCCGCACCGGAGTCCGGCGGGACCTCATGAATCCGCGCACGCTGACCCGGCTGCCCGCCCGCGCGCTGATCTTCCTCATCGAGCTCTACCGGACCTACGTCTCCCCCACGCGCATGCCGGTGTGCCGATTCACCCCCACCTGTAGCGAGTACGCGGTCACCGCGCTGCGCACCGGGGGCCTGTTCGTCGGCCTCGGGCTGACGGTCGTGCGCCTGGCCAAATGCGCTCCCTGGCACCCTGGTGGGTGGGACCCCGTTCCCCCGAAGCGAACGGACGGGCACGGACGCGGGCACGCGGCCGCACACAAGCCTTGGAAAGGGTCGCCGCCCGCGGTGACCGGCGATACGACGGACGGGAGTACATAGAGCCGTGCTCGATTTCATCTACTATCCGGTGTCCTGGATCCTGTGGTTCTGGCACCGGGTGTTCGGGTTCGCGCTGGGCAAGGACAATGGTCTCGCCTGGGCGCTGGCCGTGGTGTTCCTGGTCTTCACGCTGCGGTTGGTGCTGTACAAGCCGTTCGTGCGGCAGGTCCGCACCACGCGGCAGATGCAGGAATTGCAGCCGCAGATCAAGGCCCTGCAGAAGAAGTACAGCAACGATCGCCAGAAGATGGCGCTCGAGATGCAGAAGCTGCAGAAGGAACACGGCTTCAATCCGCTCATGGGCTGTCTGCCCGTGCTGGCGCAGGTGCCGGTCTTCATCGGTCTGTATCACGTGCTGCGCTCGTTCAACCGGGTCGGCAGCGGCGGACTCGGCGGTTTCGGCCACAGCGGCGGCATGACCGCGGCGCAGAACGCCAACACTCCCAACTACGTCTTCAACGCCGACGACGTGCAGTCGTTCCTGCGGGCCCGCATCTTCGGGGCGCCCATCTCGGCGGCCATCACCACGCCCGGGGAACAGCTGAAGGCGTTCGCCGACTACGGCGGCATCCCGCACGTCGCCAGCATCGCCGCGGTATCGATTCCGCTGATGATCATCGCCGGTCTGGCCACCCACTTCAACGCGCGCGCGTCGGTCGCGCGGCAGAGCGCCGAGGCGGCCGCCAACCCGCAGGCCGCGATCATGAACAAGATGGCCCTGTGGGTCTTCCCGCTCGGCGTCATCGTCGGCGGCCCGTTCCTGCCGATCGCGATCCTCCTCTACTGGGTGTCGAACAACATCTGGACCTACGGGCAGCAGCATCTGGTGTTCGGCCGGATCGAGAAGGAGGAAGAGGCGAAGAAGCAGGAGGCCCTCCAGCGCCGCGCCGCCAACGCCCCGAAACCCGGTGCGAAGCCGGTCGATCCGAAGAAGAAGCAGCAGGCCGTCGAGGCGGCGCCCGTCGACGAGACGCCCGCCGAACCGTCGCCGAACGGAACCGGTCAGAACGGAACGGCCAAGCCCGCGGGCAAGGCGGGCGCGTCCTCCGGTAAATCGAACGCGCAGGGCAACCGGAAACGATCGGGGAACCGAGGCCGCGCCAATCAGAAGAAGCGTCGTTAGACGAGGCGACGATGCGGATTGAGGAAACGACAATGACTGTTGAGACCGACGGAGGGGACGCCACCGTGGCGACGACGATTGCGGACACCGAGCCGGAGACCACCGACGACGACGTGAGCGACAGCGAAGAGGCGCTCATCGAGGAGGGCGAGATCGCCGGTGACTACCTCGAGCAGCTGCTCGACGTGCTCGACTTCGACGGCGATATCGACCTCGATGTCGAGGGCGATCGCGCGGTGGTCAGCATCGACGGCGGTCGCGATCTGTCGAAGTTGGTCGGCCGGCGCGGCGAGGTCCTGGACGCGTTGCAGGAACTGACCCGGCTCGCCGTGCAGCAGGCGACCGGGGTGCGCAGTCGCCTCATGCTCGATGTCGCGGGCTGGCGGGCCAATCGCCGTTCGGAGCTGAGCACGCTCGGCACCGAGACCGCCCGGCGCGTGCTGGAATCGGGTCAGCGCGAGGCGTTGTCGCCCATGACCCCGTTCGAGCGCAAGATCGTGCACGACGCGGTGGCGGCCGTCGAGGGCGTCGTCAGCGAGAGCGAGGGCGTCGAGCCCAATCGGCACGTGGTCGTGCTCCCCGCCTGACGCTCGGGCGAATTCGGCTGTAGGGCCCCCGGTTCGGCGAACCGGGGGCCCTACGTTTGTCCCTGGCAGCGAGTCCGGAAGGATGTTTCACGTGGAACGAGACCCCGGTGCGACGAACCCAGACCACTCCCCCGAACCGTCCGACGCGGTCGCCGCGGTCGAGCCGCCGCCCGTCGCGACGCGGGTCTTCGGGGAGCGACTCCCGTTGGCGGAGCGCTATCACGCCGTCCTCGCCACCGCCGGGGTCGAACGCGGGCTGATCGGTCCGCGCGAGATCCCGCGCCTGTGGGAGCGCCACATTCTGAACTGCGCGGTGGTGGGCGAGCTGATTCCGCCCGGCGCCGCCGTCGTCGATATCGGCAGCGGCGCCGGGCTGCCGGGCATCCCGCTCGCCATCGCGCGACCCGATCTCCGGATCACCCTCGTCGAACCGCTGTTGCGCCGCACCATTTTTCTGGCGGAGTTCATCGAGGCGGCCGGTCTCGAGGTTACGGTCGTGCGCGGGCGCGCCGAACAGCCGGATGTGCGTAAGGAGGCGGGCGGCGCGGATGTGGTCACCTCCCGGGCGGTCGCGCCGCTCGGCAAACTCGCCAAATGGTCGCTCCCGCTCGTCCACGACCACGGGCGGATGCTCGCACTCAAGGGGTCCAGTGCCGCCGAGGAATTGGAGCGGGATCAGGCCGATATCGCGCGGGCGGGCGGCGGGAACGCGCAGGTGCTGGAGTGCGGTGCGGGGATCGTGTCTCCGGCGACCGTTGTGCTGAGCGTCGAGCGGCTGCCGAGGTCGGAGCGGCCGGGGCGCAAGGCGACTCGACGCGGGCGCAAGTCGTGAGCGGTCGTTGTTTCCCGTGAAACATCGGGCGGGAGTGTGGTTGCCGCCCGGCATGTTTCACGGGAAACGAAGACCGCCCCTCCCCTCCCCCGGTGCCCGAACCGTCACGTGACCTTCCGCGCGCGTCCTCCCCTTGCCCTGTTTCACATGAAACAGCGCCGCGCGAACGGCGATTCGTGGTGATTCTGCGCGTGTCGTAGAAGGATTGCCGCGGTTCAACTTCCGTATTGTGTCCGGTACTGGCAAGCTTGTTGTCGTCGAGCGTGAGCGCAGATTCGCGGTGTCCGACAGGCTCGTCAGATTGCACCCGCGCTCTGCTTGTTCGAGCTCATGCGGCGCTGAGGCTGTCTGAGCGCGTGTCTGAAGTTCTCGGGGTTAGGAGCCTGTATGTCTAAAGGTCCGGCGAATGTTTCACGGGAAACAACGTCGCGGGTGCCCGGAATGCTGGACGGGAGCGTCGAATTGGATGAACTGGCCCGCACGCCCTTCGGAAATATCTCCCCCGCCGAGACGCCGATCGCCGCCGAAGCCCAGCGCGCGAGTCAGGTGTTGCACCCCGGCTCCATGTCCGTCCCCAAGCCGCACGAGCAGCGCATCATCACGATCGCCAATCAGAAGGGCGGCGTCGGAAAGACCACGACCGCGGTCAATCTCGCGGCCGCGCTCGCCCTTCAGGGCATGACCGTGCTCGTCATCGATCTCGACCCGCAGGGCAATGCCAGCACGGCGCTCGGCGTCGAACATCACTCGGGCGTGCCCTCCAGTTACGAACTCCTCATCGGCGAGATCTCGGTCCAGGACGCGATCCAGCGGAGTCCGCACAACGAGCGGCTGCTGTGCATCCCGGCGACCATCGACTTGGCCGGCGCCGAAATCGAATTGGTGTCGATGGTGGCCCGCGAGGGTCGCCTCAAGGCGGCCATTCAGGAAGCCAATATCGCGGGCTACGACATCGACTACGTCATGATCGACTGCCCGCCCTCGCTCGGCCTGCTCACCGTGAACGCGTTGGTGGCAGCCAAGGAGGTGCTGATCCCGATCCAGTGCGAGTACTACGCGCTGGAGGGCGTGGGTCAGCTGCTCCGCAATATCGGTCTGGTGCAGGCACATCTGAATCCGGAACTGCATGTGTCGACGGTCGTCCTCACCATGTACGACGGACGGACCAAGCTGGCCGATCAGGTCGCCGACGAGGTGCGCGCGCACTTCGGCGATGTGGTGCTGCGCTCGGTGATCCCGCGCAGTGTGAAGGTGTCCGAGGCGCCGGGTTACGGAATGACCGTGCTCGACTACGATCCGGGTTCGCGCGGTGCGATGAGTTACCTGGACGCGGGTCGGGAGATCGCGGCCCGATCCGTACCCGTGCGTGCGGCGAGTGGTGTGAACGAGGAAAGGGGCCGGTGAGTCTATGAGTCAGGCGAAGAAGGGTGGACTAGGGCGCGGTCTGGCGGCGCTGATTCCGACCGGACCGGCCGAGGTACAGGGTCTCGGCAGCGCCGCGGCGAACGCGGTGATCGGCCTCGATCCGATCGGTCCGCATCCGGCCGAGGCGTATCTGCATCGGGTGCCCGATCCGAGTGCGGAATCGGATGCCGGTGCGGTGTACCGGGAGGTTCCGGCCGATCAGATCGAACCCAATCCCAAGCAGCCGCGCAGTCATTTCGACCCCGAGGCGCTCGACGAATTGGTCCACTCCATCCGCGAATTCGGCCTCATGCAGCCGATCGTGGTTCGCCAACTCGAGTCCTCCCCCACTCCCCGCTATCAGCTCGTCATGGGCGAGCGGCGGTGGCGCGCCTGCCAGAAGGCCGGGTTGGAAACCATTCCGGCCATCGTCCGGGAGACCGAGGACGGGGCGATGCTGCGCGACGCCCTGCTGGAGAACATCCACCGGGTGCAGCTGAATCCCCTCGAAGAGGGGGCGGCGTATCAGCAGCTGCTGGAGGAGTTCGACGTCACCCACGAGGAGCTCGCGACGCGGATCGGGCGGTCGCGGCCCTTCATCACCAATATGATTCGGCTGCTGAAACTTCCGGTCGAGTTGCAGGGGCGGGTCGCCAGCGGCGTGCTGTCCGCGGGCCACGCGCGCGCCCTGCTCGGCCTGGAGGCCGGTGCGGAGGCGCAGATCAAGCTCGCCGAACGGATTGTGGCCGAGGGGCTTTCGGTGCGCAGCACCGAGGAGGCCGTGCTGCTGGCCAACAAGTATCCCGAGGACGGGGACGGCGACAAGCCGAAGCCCGCCAAGCGCAAGCCCATTCAGGCCCCCGGCATCGACCGGCTGGCCGAACGGCTGGCCAACTCGTTCGACACCCGCGTGGCGATCAGCGCGGGGCAGAAGAAGGGCAAGATCGTCATCGAGTTCGGTGATATCGCCGATCTGGAACGCATCGTCACCCTGATGGACCCGAACCGGTAGCGTTTCGGACCTGACCACCGACCTGGGGGCGAAACGTCACTGTGACGATGCCCCCTGTCGCGATCCTGAAGAACAGCAGATGGGAAATGAGGCGGTTCGCGTTGATCGCTTATTCTTGCTGGCGAGCAGATGTTGATGCGGCGTGAGCGTGGATGAATCGGACAGCTGGAGGCTGAGCAGAGCAGTGTCGACCAGCGTGACCGCACTTACCCTCGGCGGGTTGGACAAACTCCCCGCCCACGCCCGCCGGTGTGTTTTCTGGGAGATCGATCCGGCCGTGGCGGAGGATTCGCGCGCCTTCAGCGATCCCGTCTTCGAGAAGGAGGCATGGCTGTCCACGGTCATGCTCGAGTGGGGTTCGTGCGGCCAGATCGCGCTGGCCTACGACCAGCCGGTCGGCTGCGCGCTGTACGCTCCCCCGAGCGCCGTGCCTCGCGCGACCCTCTTCCCCACCTCGCCGGTGAGCCCGGACGCGGTCCTACTGACCACGCTCCGCACCGAATCCCCGTACCAGGACACCGATGTGGGCAATCGGCTGATTCAGGCCGTGGTGGCCGATCTGGTGCGCCGCGGCGTGCGGGCCATCGAGGCGTTCGGGCTGCGCAAGGATCCGTCGACGACCATGCTGCCCACCCGCGCGGTGAGTTCGATGATGTTCCTCGAGCGCATCGATACCCCGGCGTTCGGCGTCCCGTCGGCCCCGCGCCGGCACACCGACTCCTGCTCCCCCGAGACCTGCATGATCGACGCCGACTTCCTCGAGGACGTCGGCTTCAAAGTGGTGGCCTCGCATCACCGTTTCCCGCGCCTGCGCCTGGAACTCGACAGCGATCACCTCTGGAAGGAGGACGTCGAGCGCGCCCTCGATCAGCTGCTCGCGGCGGCGTCCATGACCGCGCCCACCCGGGTGGGATCGTTCTGAGCCGATCCGGGCAGTCGATGGGCAGGACGCGCTGAGGCTGCGCTCGACGTGCCCGGGATTGCCCCGGGCACGGGGCAGGGCGCCGGGCAGGACGGGCAGCGGCGGGCCTGGGCAGGGGCCGGGCGGGCAGGAGAACGGGCAGGTCAGGGCGCTGCCCACAACGAAAACGGCCGGTCCGCTGGGGACCGGCCGGATCGGCGAATGATGCTGTCGCGCGCTCAGATTCGATCGGCGGCGGCCAACTCCTCGGCGAGCAGTTCGGCGAAGGTGTAGGTGCCGGTGGGCTGATCGTCCTGGCCCAGGAGATAGAGCCGCTTGACCGAGATGAGGATGGCCTCGGCGATGACGTCGCGCATGCGCGGGTTGGTGAGCACCGAGGCGTCGTAATCGTTGGTGAGATAACCGATGTCGACCTGAACGGTCGGCATCTTGGTCAGCCGCAACAGGTCCCACGTCCGGGAGTGGGTCCGGCAGTCCTGCAACGAGGTTCGGGCCACGATCTCGCGCTGGATGAAGCCCGCGAGCACCTGGCCGATCATGGAGACCGACCCATGCGAGTTGCCGAAGTGGAAGCTGGCGACGCCGCTGGCCAGCGAGCTCGGATTGGTCGCGCAGCGCAGCGAGATCATCAGATCGGCGTCGAAGGTGTTGGAGGTCTCGGCGCGTTCGGCGTCGGTCGGATTGGCGCCCCACGGCCGGGACAGGAAGGTCTCCATCCCGGTGGCGGCCATCCGGCCCTCGAGCCGACTGGCCAGATCCCAGAGGATCTCCGACTCGTACATATCGCCGAACTCGGTGGGCACGGCGAAACCCTTGTCCGGACCGCCCAGACCCGGATCGATCACGATGCGCTTACCGGTGAGCTGCGGGCCCGCCCGGTGCACGACCTCCTCCTCCGCGATCCGGTGCGGATTGCCGCCGGTGACCCGCGCGCCCAGCTGTTCCAGCGAGCGCAGCGTGTCCGGACCGCAGATGCCGTCGGCGGACAGGCCGATCTCGCGCTGGAACGCGGTGAGCGCGTCGTGGGTGTGCGGCCCGAAGTAGCCGTCCACGCGATGGACGTAGTACCCCAGATCCTGGAGGCGCCGTTGCAGACTCGCGACATCGTCGCCGTACAGCGGTGCCGACAGCTGATAGATCAGGGTGCGGGCGCCCAGCCGATAGGACGCCTCCTTGAGCGCGCGATAGGTGGCCGGTCCGACCACGCCGTCCACGAGCAGGCCGCGGTGCTGCTGGAACGCGCGCACCGCGGAGTCGAGATCGTGATCGAAGACGGCCTCGGAATCCTTCCAGTACTGCCCGTCGGCCGATTCGGCCGCGTGCGGGCGCGCGAGCAGGAATCCGAGACTTGCCAGGGTGCTCCGAACCTCAGCGACGGCTGGACCGGTATCGCCGTGACGAAGTCGGTGCATGCGTGAGAGCCCTTTCCTTCCGCCAAACCGGGTACCCACTCATGCGACGGCTCACACCCTCGCACGACCGGTGCGTCGGTCGATTGTCTCAGACCCGGACCGGATTTCGGCAATTCCGAGTCCCCAGGATCGTACTCGGCGCCGAAATACTACTCGGTGCCCGGCGGGGAACGGTCAGATGATGCCCTCGAGTTCGCGCAGCAGCGCGGCCTTGCCCTTGGCGCCGACGATCCGCTTGGCCTCCTTGCCGCCCGAGAACAGGATCATCGTGGGCAGGGCGAGCACGCCGTAGTCGCGCGAGGTGGTCGGGTTGGCGTCGGCGTCGAGCTTGGCGACGGTGAGCTTGTCGGCGTGCGCGGCGGCGATCTCCTCCAACACCGGGGCGACCATCTTGCAGGGTCCGCACCAATCGGCCCAGAAGTCGACGAGAACCGGCTTGTCGCTGGCCAATACGTCCTGGGCGAAGGTGGCGTCGGTGACGGTCTTGGTGGCGTCGGACATGGTTGTGCTCCTCGAAAGGCGTTGCACCGCAACGGGTGCGGGTGAATCAGTTGGCGGAGACTTCCACCGGCTCGCCGGCGTGGTCGAGGGTGTTGCTGGTGATGTCGCCCTTCGCGGCGAGCCAGTGCTCGGCGTCGATGGCCGAGCGGCACCCGGTGCCCGCGGCGGTGATGGCCTGGCGGTAGGTGTGGTCGACCAGATCGCCCGCGGCGAAGACGCCGTCGACCGAGGTCGCGGTCGTCGGATCCTTGACCAGCACATAGCCCTCGTCGTCGAGATCGACCTGGCCGCGCACCAATTCGCTGCGCGGGTCGTGGCCGATCGCGACGAACAGACCGGTCGCGGCCAGCTCCGAGGTCTCGCCGGTGCGGGTGTCGCGCAAAGTCAGTGCGGTGACGGCGTTCTCGCCGTGCACCTCGACGACCTCGGCGTTGAGCCGGAAGCGGATCTTCTCGTTGGCCTTGGCGCGCTCGAGCATGATGCGCGAGGCGCGGAACTCCTCGCGGCGGTGCACGATGGTGACCGACGACGCGAACTTGGTGAGGAAGGTCGCCTCCTCCATCGCCGAATCGCCGCCGCCGACGACCACGATGTCCTGCCCCTTGAAGAAGAAGCCGTCGCAGGTGGCGCACGCGCTGACGCCGCGGCCGAGCAGGCGCTGCTCGCCGGGAACGTTGAGATAGCGTGCGGCCGAACCCATCGCGAGAATGATCGCGTAGGCCCGGTGGATCTCGCCGCCGACGGTGACCGACTTGATCGGACCGGACAGGTCGATGGCCTCGACGTCCTCGGTGCGGATGTCGGCGCCGAAACGCTTGGCCTGCTCGCGCATCTCCTCCATGAGGTCCGGGCCCATGATGCCGTCGCGGAAGCCGGGGAAGTTCTCCACCTCGGTCGTCGTCATCAGCGCGCCACCGAACTGGGTGCCCTCGAACAGCAACGGCTCGAGTTCGGCCCGGGCGGCGTACACGGCGGCGGTATAGCCCGCGGGGCCGGAGCCGACGATGATCAGATCGCGTACAGGCGTGCTCATGGGGCCCTTCCGAGAAGTTCGTCAACTGGCAAGTCGGTCAACAACAGGGTAAACGCTGTTGTTCCCACGGCTCACGGCTCGGTTTCCCGGGGCGCGCGGCTAGCCGATGTCCTGTTGGTGGAGGGGTCGGGGATCGTTTGCGGTGCAGTCGGTTCCGACCACCAGCGCGGTGATCTGCGGCGGGCGCGAGCCGGTGAGCAGGATGAGGACCGCGGGGCGGTTGGCGAAGATCACATCCATCGAGCCGAGCACCTGGCGGCCGGGCAGGATGGCGGCGGCGCAGCCGGTGAGCGCGCCGGGTGCGGCCAGCGGTCCGGTCACGTCGTTGCGGCCCATCGCGCTCAGCATCGTGCCGGTGGACGGGTCGTCCGCGATGCCGAGCGTGGGAGTCGGCTTGTCCGGCAAGGCTTTCGGCGGGGCCTCGTCGCCGCCGCGCAGGGCGGTGACGGCGACCACGGATCCGGCGATCACGGCGACCGCCGCGGCCGCCGCGGTGAGCCAGCGCAGTCGACGGGACCGGTACCGGTCGAGGGAGACGGGTTCGTCGGTGGGGTCGGAGTCGGCCACCGGCATCGGGCGGGTCGGCGGGGCGCTCTCGCACCGGCCGTCGTCGCCGGACAGGTCGTCGAGCAGCCGGTCCAGGCGGGCCCCGACGTGGGCGGGCATGGGGTGCAGGATCCGCGGTTCGTCGGCGAGCATGCGCAGGCCGCAGCTCACCTCGTCGAGGTCGCGCAGGAAGCTCTGGGCGTCGGGATCCTCGCGGACGGCGGGCCAGAGCTGTTCGGCGAGGTCGGGCGGGAGGTTGTCGGCGTGCAGGTCGGCCAGCAGATCCGTGGCGAAGGGCGGGCGCGGCACCGAGCGGGCTGCCATCGCGCCTCCTGAGTCCTGTTCGCCACCCCGCGTCCCGGGCCGGCGCCGCCGTGCGGTGGCTTCGCCGTTGTCGTCCATCGCCTCTCCGGGATCGGGCCTCGACGCTCGTTTTCGTCCGTCTCTAGTAATGACGCATCTCGATTACATCCGGTTCCCAGGGGATCGCAGGAATCCCAGTTCCTGCTGCAAACGTTTGCGGCCTCGGGCACATCGGCTCTTGATCGTCCCCTCGGCGACGCCCAGCAACCGCGCCGCCTCCGCTACCGTATACCCCTCCATGTCGATGGCCACCAACGCCGCGCGCTGATCCGCGGGCAGACTGAACAGGGCGGCGTCGACGACCAGCGTCACCTCGCGATTCGCGATGTCGTCGCGCTCGACGGCCGGTTCGGCCACGCTCTCCTCCGACAGCGACACGCTGGGCCGGGACTTGTTGCGGCGGATGCGGTCCAGGCACGCGTTCACCACGATCCGGTGCAGCCAGCTACGCACCTCGGCCTCGCCCCGGAAGTTCGCGGCATTGCGGTGCGCGGACAGCAACGCGTCCTGGAGCGAATCCGCGGCATCCTCGGGGGTGTAGGAGGTGCGCAGCGCGAGCTGCCAGAGATGGTCGTAGTGGCGGCGGAACAAGACGGCGAAGGCGTGCCGGTCACCGGCGACGTGCGCGTCGAGCAGTCGGCGATCGCTGAGCTCGTCCGCATCAAACGACAACACATACCCCTAGGATCAGCGCTCACGGCGGCGACCCGGGCACGCCGGAACCTCGCCACTTCTTTCGCGTCATCCAGGACCGAAGCACCAGATCCCAGGAAGCTCCCCATGCTGAGAGCGCGCTGAGCATCATATCGGCCGGGTCGAAGCGGGAGCAACCAGAATGATCAGGGCGCGGCTTCGAAGTGGATCTCGCCGATCGAGGTCTGGAACTGGCCGCCGTTGTTGGCCAGGGCGGTGATCCAGACCAGGACGTAGCGGGCCGGTTGATCGGCCCGCACGGCGATATCGGTGTTGCCGTCGCCCAGGGTGGCCTGGCCGACGAGCTGGGTCTGGTCCAAGGTGGGCGCGGCGGTGGGCGAGGTGCGGACCTCGACCACCGTGCCGGGGGTCGGTGAGGTGATCGTGACCTTGGTCAGCTTGCTGGGGCTGCCCAGGGTCGACATGATCCCCACGCCCTTCTTGAGCGCGGGGAACTGCTGGAAGTACTGGTCGGTGCGCCAGACCGTGGCCGGATCGCCGTCCTTGACCGCGTTGATCGCGCTCGGGCCGTCGGGGGTCCCCTCGGGGGAGAACACCGAGACCGCGGTGACCGGGATCGGCGTGCCGCCCGGCACGGGCGCGGCGGCCGAGGGACCGGCCACCGGGTTCTGCGGCGCCACGTTGGCCGTGGTGAGGCCGAGTTTGCGCTGTTCGTCCAGCGGCGCGGTGGCGTTGTCGGGCGCGAAGATGCTCAACAGCCACCAGATGATGACGCCCACGACCAGGGCGGCGAGCACCCCGAGACCGACCAGCATCCACATCATGCGTTGCGAGCGTTCGCGTTCCGCCGCGAGCAGTTCCGGATCGGCGAGGGTCTCGTCCGGCGCGGACTGGGCCCGCTGGCCGAGCCGCAGCACCGGGATGAAATCGGTCTTCTGATCGACGACCGACGCCTGTTCCAGCACGTGCTGCACGGTCGCGGCGGTGCGGACGCCCTTGTCGGACTCGAGCGAGCGCACCGCGACCGCGGAGATCTCGAACGGGACCTCCGGACGGATCTGCCGCGGCTCGACCGGGGAGCCGTCCGGACCGAAATCGGCCGGACGCAGCCCGCCGACCGTGGCCGCGGAACCGGTCACGCCGCCCGCCCGGATCGGCCACTGCGCGGTGATCAGCGCGTACAGCATCGCGCCGAGGCCGCGCACATCCGATTGCGCGTCCGAATCGGACAGGGTGCCCGGGAAGGCGAGCACCGCGTCGCCGGAGGCGCTGATCCGGATCCGGTCGGGGTGGTCGATCGACAGCGAACCGCCGCCGCGATGGGCCAATTCGGCCGCCGCGGCCAGGGCCCGGATCGCGCGCGCCGCGCCGATCGGGGACGGCACGGTCTCGGCCATCTCGCGCAGCGAACGGCCCGGAGTCCACTCGGCCACCACGATGCCGCCGGAACTGCCGCGCACGACGTCGAGCACGCGTGCCAGACCGGGCGAGTTGATCCGGCCCAGGCGCAGGGTGCGCGACAGGATCGCTTGCGGCCCATCGTGTCCCGCGTTGTCGGTGGCCTTCTGATCGGCGTCGACGAAGGTCAGGGCGACCTCACGGTCGAGTTTCACGTCCAGCGCCTGCCAGAACTTCAGCCCGCGGGCGCCGCCGTGCCCGGCCAGCAGCCGATACCGCCCGCCCGCCACCGACGCGCCCGGAATCAGCTTGGGGCCGCGCGGGGTTCGCTTGATCGGCGGTTCGACCCGCATCGGCGGCATCTCCGGCGACGCGACCGGCAGCATGCCGGTGTCGTAGGTCTGATCGCGCGCCGGTCGGTCCGGTCCGGCGGGCGCGGCCGAATCGGCCCGCTCCGCCTGCTGATCGCCGTCGTCCCCCGGATCGCGCTCGGCCCCATCGGCCGGTTGCGCCTGTTCGGGCGGGACGTCGTCGGTGCGGACTGAACCCGCTGCCTGGCCGGCAGCGTCGGCGGCCGGGACGCCCCCCGCCGCGTCGTCGCTCACCTGAGTTCCTCCTTCGCCCTGGTTCATCGAAGTCCGATTCGGCGGCACGGCACCCGGTTCGTCACCGGTCCGGCCGAAGGTCGTCTCCGCGCTCCTACCAGTCTGGACATCCTCGCGAGAGCCGACACCGGTATTTGCATTTCTCTGCCGAACAGGGTACGGGAACTCGCCCGTACCGGGGCGGTCAACCGTACCGGGTCGGATGACCGGTAGGACCATGGTCTGTGCGTCCATGTACGGGTCGTACCGGTAGTAGTAGGGGGTGTCGAGCTCGGGCCGCGGCAGCACCATCGTGGCCTCGGCGTCGACACCGTGCTCGTCGTCCAGGCCGAGATCCGGTGCGGGCGGGGTGATTCCGAGCCGCCGCGAGATCGAGACGGTCAGGGCCACGACCTCCGGGATGCCCGCCAGGCGCATCAGGCCGAACGCGACGCCGAACAGCACGATCGCGTCGACGCCCACGCGGAAGATCGAACCCACGCTGCTGTGCAGCCGGGACAGCCCGAGGACCTGCTCGACGATCAGCGTGACCGCCGCGCCCGCGACCGAGGCCAGCACCACGCGCGTCACCGTGCGGCCGACATTGGCCATCCGCAGATCGCCGAGGCTGCGGTGCAGCAGCCAGCCGCCGATGATCGCGCCCGCCACGAAGCCGAGGCCGTTGGCCACGCCCAGCGCGATCACCACGTGGTCGTCGGAGACCAGCACGGGGGCCAGCGCCGAGAGCACGATCTTGACCGCGGTGATGCCGAGGATGATCCAGGTCGGCGTCCACGCCTGTTCGCGGGCGTAGAACACGCGCAGGTGGATCAGCACCAGCGCGTACGGGATCAGGGTGAAGGCCGACCAGCTGATCGCCTCGCCGAGCCGTCCGGCGTCGCCGTGGCCGAAGTTGCCGTACCCGTACAGGGCCGTGCCGATCTGCGGTCCGGCGACGGTCAGGAAGGTGACCACCGGGACGAACGCGATCATGGTGAGCCGGGTGGCGACGGAGAGATCGTCGACCACCGCGGGCGTGTCGTCGGCGGCGGCGTTGCGGCTGAGCCGGGGCATGATCGCGGTCAGCAGCGTCACGCCGAGCACGCCGTACGGCAATTGCAGCAGCAGCCAGGCGTTCTGGTAGATCGCCGGGCCCGCGACGTCCGCGTGCGAGGAGACCCGGGTGCCGAAGACGAAGCCCGCCTGGCTGATCGCGACGTAGAGGATGACCGCCGCGCCCATGCCGCCGAACTGCTTGAGCCGCTCGTCGACGCCCCACAGCGGGCGCAGGTCGATACCCGCGCGGCGGATGGCCGGGAGCAGGCTGAGGACCTGCACGAGCACGCCCAGCGTCACGCCGAGGCCGAGGATGAGCAGTTTCGGCTGGCCCATCCGGACCGGATCGAGGGAGATCTCCCCCGGGGTCAGCGCGTACAGGCCGAGGACGGCGAGCACCACGAGGTTGTTCAGCACGGGCGCCCACGCGCCCGGTTTGAAGATCTCGTGCGTGTTCAGGATCGCCATCAGCAGCGACGACATGCCGTAGAACAGGATCGCCGGGACCAGCAGGAAGGCCAGCGCGGTCGCGAGTCCGGTGCTCACCTTGCCGCCGTCGGACAGGAAGAGATAGCGGGTCATCAGCGGCGCGGCCGCGGTACACAGCAGCGCGGCCGCCGCCAGGATCGCGAAGGCCATGGTGACCAGTCGCCGGACGAAGGCCCGGCCCCCGTCGGGGTCCTCCTTCTCCGCCCGGACCAGGGTCGGGACGACGAAGGCGGTCAGCACCGCGCCGAGGACCAGCTGTTCGACCATGGTCGGGATCTGGCTGGCGACGGTGAACGCGCTCGCGATCGCCGGGCCCAGCACGGTCAGCAGCAGCAGCTGTTTCCCGAAGCCCGTCACCCGGCTCATCAGGGTCGCGATGGCGATCGATCCCGACGCGCTCAGCAGGCGCGAGTTCGCCGACTGCGGGGGCTCCTCGGGCCGGACCGCCACCTGCTGCGCGGTCCGCGCGGGTCGGTCGGGTGCCCGGTCCGGGGGCCGCGTCAACGGCCGCACCTCGGGTCGGGGTCGCCGCACCGGAACGCGCTGTTCCGGTCCGCTCGGCGGCCCGGCCGGGTATCCGGGCGGCGGCATCGGCCTGCGTCCGGCGGGAGCGCCACGCGGCGGCTGCCGACGACCGGGGCCGTCCTCGGGCACACCGCCCGGAGGCACCTGGCGCATCGGCCCACTCGGCGGTGCGATCCGACCGCGCGGCCCTCGAACGGGCGGCTGTTCGTCCTCGGGCATCCCGTTCGGCGGTCCCGGCCGGGGTCCGTGAATGGACGGCTGCCACCCCAGCTCGTCGGGTGACGTCTCGTTCCGGTGCCCGCGCCGGGCAGCGCCCGGTATCTCGACATCGGGCAGCGGCCGCCTGGGCGCGTCATCGGGCGGTACGGGACGTTCGGCCCCCCGGGGCACCGCGCCGGGCAGGGGGCGGCCGTCGGGCAGTGGCCGCCGGGGTGCCGCGCCGGGCGGCCCGGCCGTGGGCAGGTGCCGCGGGAGGTCGTTCGGCGGCCCCTGGCCCACAGGGGGTGCGGGGTTCGGCGCGGCCGGGGGGATTCGGCGCGGGAGGTCGTTCGGCGGGGTGTGGCCCGGTCGCCCGCCCTCGCCGCCGTTCACGGGCCGTCCGGGGGCGGGCCTTCGGTTCGGGTTCTCGCCGAACGCCTGCTCGGGCCTGGGGCGGAAGGTACCGGGCTGGTCGGAGGGGGTGGGCGCGCTGCCCGGCGGGGTCGACTCCTCGGGAGGCAGGCGCAGGGTGCCGCCGTCCGGGGGGAGGCGCAGGGTGCCGCTATCGGCCGGGCGTCGGGGGCTGCCCGGGGGCTGCCCCGGGCCGTCGGGCGGCGGGCCGTCGAGCGGGCCCCGCGCGGTGGGCTCGGGGGGCAGGCGGCGGGGCGGCGTCTTGGGGGTCGGCGGGAGGACCTGGGGAATGGCGTCGCCGGGCCAGGGTTCGGTGGCGCCGCCGGGGAGGCGGCGCAGCGGGGGGGCCGGTGGGCGCGGGCCGGGGGAAACCTGGGGCAGCGGGCCGTTGAGGGGCACCCGGGGCGGCGGCGCGGCCTCGTCGTCCGGGCGGTCGGGACGGCCGGGGCCGCGCTCCCAGGGCGCGGCGGGGGCGCGGCGCGGGGTGGGCCGGTCGTCGTCGGGACCGCCGGGGCGGGGTTCGTGATCGGTCATCGTGCCCCCCGCCTCGGATCCACCGGGAGGATCGCCGGGACCGTCGCCGCGGCCGCGCGCGGGCCGTGATCGCCGCTCATGGTTCCTCCTGTCGCTGCAGGACCCGTAGCCGCGCCCGCAGGTAGCGATTGACCCTGCGGCGCGTCCCGGGGTCCAACCCCTCGTCGGCCGGATCCGGCTGCCCCCGGAAGCGACGCCAGAGTCGGCGACCGGCGAGCAGGAGCAGCAGCGCTCCGGCACATGCGGTAATTATCGCCAACGCCTGACCGTAGGCGTTGGACCGCACCGAGACCGAGGTGGCGTTGCCGAGGGCGACGCCGTCGGCCGTGGTAAGGGAGATCGGAATGACCAGGTTGCGGCTGTCGGTGACCTCGGTCGGGATCTGGAACGACCGGGTCCCCTCGGCGGGCAGGATCTGTTCGCCGATATCGGTGATGTTCGTCTCGCTCGGCACGTCGATCCGGAACCGGATCCGGATCGCCACCGGCAGATCGTTGCGCGCGACCAATAGCAGCGGGCTCTTTTCCGACGCCAGCGTGTACACCCCGCCCGGCGGCAGCACCGTCACCTTGCCGAACAGCGTGTCGAGGGTCCGCGTGGTCTGCTCCAGCCGCCGCTGCGCGACCGCCTCCGCCTGCGAACCCGGATTGGTGCGATCGGACAGCGTCAGCACCCGCAGCAGATCGTCGCGCAGCGGCGTGAGATACGACCGCGGCGTCGGCTCCTGCTGCGGCACGTCGACCAGCGCCGTCATCAGATCACCGATCCGCTTGTCCTGCGTGCGAATCGGCTCCGCGAAGTGGTCCGGCACACCCACCTCGGCCGCGCTGGACAGGTAGTTCGCCTCGAACGGTCGCGGATCCGGTTGCGCCGCGAGCAGATCCGTGAACGACCGCGGCGTCGCCAACCCGTTGCGCACCAGCAGTTCGAGCTGACTCAGCAGCGCACTCGCCTCGTCGCGGTTCGCGCCCCACTTCTGCGGCGGCACCAGCAGCAGCGCGCGCGGACTCGCCTGCGGATTCAACGCCGCCCACGACACCGCGCCGAGCGCGTCCTGCAACCGGGCCGCGCGGGAGTCGTTGGCCACCTCGTAGCGCACCCGTTCGGGCGTGAACGCGGGCGTCGGCGGATTCGATCCGACCGCGGCCAGCGCCGTCGCCGACCAGATGTCGAAGGTGGCCGCCTTCAGCCCGGCCTCCGCGGGCGGCGGGGTGGTGGTCGTCGAGGGCGGGGTGAGCGCGGGCATCCGCACCATTTCCGGTGTGCCGCCGTCGTTCTCGCTCGCCACCGTGGCCGTGTTGCGCACGGTCCCCCCGTCCGCGCGGGCGATCCCGGTCGCGGTGCTGCGGGCGTCGGCGGTGGTGCTCACCGCGGAGTCGGCCAGCACGGCCGTGTGATAGCCGTGCCCGGCCAGCATCGTGCCCGCGTCGGGATCGATGGTCCCCGAATCCGGCAGCGCCACACCGCGTACCGATTTGACCGACAACAGCGAATCCACGATGTCGGCGGGCGCGGTCACCGCCCGATTGGTCAGATCCGGATCCCGGACCGTCGCCAGCGCCGTCAGATCGACCTGCGCGAACGGCAGCGCGACCGTGCACATCCCGGATGCCAACGCGCGCAACCGATCCAGCCACGCCTTGGCCGCGTGAGCCCCGGCCCCGTCCCGGGTCGCCCCGTACGGATCGGACGGACTGGCCAGCACCCGATAGCCCTCGGTCATCGCCGACACCGTGAGCAGCAGATCGGGATCGACGGCCAGGCACAGCGATCCGGCCAGACCCGGTCCGGTCCGTGCCGGATCCCGGCCGGTCTCCGGATGCAGCACCGCCTCCGGCGCCGCGAGCAGTTGATCGAGCCGACCGCCCGGGGCCAGCTCCCCGGCCAGTTCGTCGTCGGTCAGCAGCGCGTTGCCCGGCAGCGGTCCGGTCACCCCGGCGACGAGCCGGGGCCGATCGGCCAGCGGCCAGATCGTGGTGATCGCCACCGGCGCGTCGGTCGGGGCCGGAACGGGCGGCGCCGCATCGGTTTTCGCGTCGCCGCCGGACTGCGCGGGCAGCCCGAGCACCGGCAGCAGGAACCGCGCGTCGTCCAACCGCGCCTGACCGCCGTAGGTCGGCTCCCCGTTGACATTGAGCAGCAACGGATAGACCCCCGGCTCGGTGATGTCCAACGCGGAGGTCACCGGCGACCCGCCGCTCGTCTCCGGCGCCTCCGCCCGCAGCCCGACCCGCAGCGTGAACTGCTTGCGCTGTCCGGGCGTGAGCCGATCGGCGATGTCCTGGAACGGGCCCACCACGTCGTAGTTGACCTGATCCAGCCGCAGCGCCGAGCGCAGCCCGCTGCCCGCCGACACCGCCCCGGCGCGCTGGATCCGCACGCTCACGTCGTCCACCGGCCGGTCCCCGATATTGGTGACGGTTCCCGCGACGGTCAGCACCGCGTCGCTGGTGGTGGTCACCGTGTTCGGGCTCACCGAATCCAGGGTCAGCTTCAGGAACTTGGGTTCGGTGGCGCCGCTGGCGCCCGGCGGCTGCGCGGCCGCAGACCCGGCCGACGTCGGTCCGGCCGCACCGCACAGCACAGCCAGCGCCAACGCGACGAACATCGGCGCCCAGCGGCGCGGACGGCGCCCCGCATGCGTCATTGTCTGCCGTTCTCCATCCGGTCGATCAGGCGGTTCGCGACCTCCGCGAGGCGCCGTTCGTCGGCATAGGCCAAGCGCGAATCGAGTTCGCTCAGCGGCACCCAGGCCACCTTGGTGACCTCCACGTCCGCGTCGGAGAGCTCCCCGCCCAGCGAACGCATCAGATAGTGGTGCACGGTCTTGTGCACCCGGCGCCCATCGGTCACGAACCAGTAGTCGATGCTGCCGAGTTCGGCCACGACCGTGCCGTGGATCCCGGTCTCCTCGGCGACCTCGCGGACGGCCGTCTGCTCGGCCGTCTCGCCGTCCTCGATATGTCCCTTCGGCAACGACCACAGCAACCGGCCGCGCCGATCGGTGCGCCCGATGAGCGCGGCGCAGCGCGCCTCGCGCGGACCGTCCAGGCCGTCGACCACCAGGCCGCCCGCGGACGTCTCGCGCACGGTGCGCATGCGCGGTTTGCTCTTGTTCTTGGCGTTGTCCGCGGAACTCCCGGCCGAACCACGGCGCCGGGGCTGGCGGCGTCGACTGTTCGCGCGATCGGCCGGAGACACTGCGCAAGTGTATGTCTTGCCGCTCCCGCGTCGCTTACGCGCCGACTCCCCAACGGCGCGCCGGGGGTGCACCGGCCCACCAACTAAGCTGCCTCTCCGTGGTTTCGCCGAAGTCCGAGTCCGAGAACGATCGTCGTACCCGTCTGCTCGCCGCGGCGGCGATCACACTGGGCCGGCTGTCGGATGTGCTGACCCCGCTCGGGGAGCTGTTCGCCGCGCGCGGACACCATCTCTACCTGGTCGGCGGCAGTGTGCGCGACGCGGTGCTCGGGCGGTTGGGCTCCGATCTGGACTTCACCACCGACGCGCGTCCCGAACAGGTGCTGGAGCTGCTGCGCGGCTGGGCCGACAACATCTGGGACACCGGGGGTCTGGCCTTCGGCACGGTCAGCGCGGCCAAGGCGGGCTGGCAGCTCGAGCTGACGACCTTCCGCAGCGACAGCTACGACCGCGTCTCCCGAAATCCCGAGGTGACCTTCGGCGACAGCCTCGACGGCGATCTCGTCCGCCGCGATTTCACGGTCAACGCGATGGCCGTGCGGATCGGCGCGCTGGGCGAACTCGAGTTCGTCGACCCCCTCGACGGTATGACCGCCCTGCTCGACGGCGTCCTGGACACGCCCGCGGCGCCCGAGGACTCGTTCCACGACGATCCGCTGCGGATGCTGCGCGCGGCCCGGTTCGTCGCCCAGCTCGGTTTCGACGTGGCCCCCCGGGTGCGCACCGCGATCACCGCCATGGCCGGGGAGATCGACCGCATCACCGCCGAGCGGGTCCGCACCGAACTCGACAAGCTGATCGGCGGCGAACATCCGACCGAGGGCATCGACCTCATGTGCGAGACCGGACTGGCCGAGCGGGTGCTGCCCGAGGTGCCCGCCATGCAGCTCGAGATCGACGAGCACCACCAGCACAAGGACGTCTACCAGCATTCGCTGACCGTGCTGCGCCAGGCCATCGACCAGGAGGAGGGCGATCCGGATCTGGTGCTGCGCTGGGCGGCGCTGCTGCACGACATCGGCAAACCGCCCACCAAGCGCAACGAGCCCGGCGGCGGGGTGAGCTTCCACCACCACGAGGTGGTCGGCGCCAAGATGGTGCGAAAGCGCATGCGCGCCTTGAGATATCCCAAGCAGTTCACCGAGGACGTCGCCCGCCTGGTGTACCTGCACCTGCGCTTCCACGGCTACGGCAAGGGCCAGTGGACCGATTCGGCGGTGCGCCGCTACGTCACCGACGCGGGCGAGCTGCTCCCCCGCCTGCACAAACTGGTCCGCGCCGACTGCACCACCCGCAACAAGCGCCGCGCCGCGCAGCTGCAATCCACCTACGACGATCTCGAGGCCCGCATCGAGCGCCTGCGCGAACAGGAGGACCTCGCCCGCGTCCGCCCGGACCTGGACGGCAACGCGATCATGGAACTGCTCGGCATCGAACCCGGCCCCCAAGTCGGCCGCGCGTGGCGCTTCCTCAAGGAACTGCGGCTCGATCGCGGCCCATTGTCCCGCGACGAGGCCGAGGCGGCGCTGCTGGACTGGTGGCAGCGGGGCGCGCCCTGATCAGAACACGATCAGCGTGGTCCCCGCGACGATCGCCGCGCGCATCTGCGCGAGATCGAACGAACCGGTGACCTCCGGCAGTTCGATCCGGAACCGGACCCGATCCTCGTGCCGATCCGCGCGCACTATCCGCAGCGCGCGGGGCAGTTCGGTCAACGCGATCGGCGCGGGCCGAATCCAGCGGCGCGGCACCGGAATTCCCGCCCAGGTCGCCCGGTGCACGGCGATGGTGACGACATTGTCGGCGACCACCGCGTCCACCACGGCCCGCAGCGGGCGGCGGCGGTGCCGGGCGGTGATCAACCCGTCCGCGCCGACCCCGAGCTCCCAGTCCGGCTGCCAGGCGTTGAGCCAGCCGGTGACGGCCGCGGTGGTCACGGTCCCGGTGAGGTCGAGCGTGGCGGTGCGGACCTTGGTGGGCACCCCCGGGACCAACCGCACGCCGTGCGCGACGACCGTCATCTCCTCGATGGGATGCCCGTTCCACACCAGCCCGGTCAGCACCGTCTTGGTCTGGAAGTGCGCTCCTCGCCGCCGCACCTTCAGCGTCTCGAGGGTGGCGGTCATCTCGTGCCCGAGCAGCGTCGCGCTGACCTCCCGCCCGCCGAACTGACTGAGCAGCCCCTCGCTGAGCAGCGTCATCAGCACATCCGGCAGCAGCGCGGTGACCGTGCCCGCGCCCAGATCCGCGACGGGGTCCAACCAGGCGAACCACGACTTCGGGTCGAAATAGGTGGCCATGATTGATTCGAGCGTACTGGCCGCGCCGGACCGCCCGGTCGGGGCGGGGATGATTCACGTGAAACGGCACGGAACCGCCCGGCGCGCGACCGCGTCGAATCGGTATGACCGACATCGAGTACGTCTTCGGCACCGGCGACGGGTCCACGCACGGCTGGACCTCCCCGGCGGATCTGGACCTGTCCGGCGACGGCGAATCCGATGCCGTCGCACTCGATTTCGACGGCGACGGCTACGCCGACGACGCCCTGTGGGACCGCGACGGGGACGGCGTGGCCGATTTCGCCCTGCTCGACCTGGACGACGACGGCGTGCTCGACCACTACTTCACCGACCCGGACGACGACGGCACCTGGGTCGGTCAGGTGTGGCCGCTCATCCAGTGACCCCGGCGGGCCGTGACCGCGATCGCCGACATGCCCAGCCCGTACACCGCCACGCCCGCGAGCACCACCCCGTAGGAGCGCCCGTCGGCGGGGATCACCAGCGCGGTCACCGCGATCGCCAGCACGAAGGCGATGTTGAAGACCGTGTCCTGCAACGCGAACACCTGCCCGCGCCGCGCGTCGTCGACATCGATCTGCATGGTCGCGTCCCCGGTCAGCTTGATGGTCTGCCCGGCGAGCCCCAGCAGGAACGCCCCGGCCAGCAACAGCTGATGCGCCCGCCCGGCGGCCGCCCCGTCCGCGACCGTGATCGGCGTGACCAGCGTCAGCTGCACCACGGCCGCGGTCAGCAACCCGAGCACCACCGTGCGCGGCCGCCCCAGCCGCGGGATGACCAGCGGCGCGAGCACGGCCGCGGCGAGCATCCCGGACGCCACCGCGGTGATCGCCACCCCGAAGCCGACCAGGCCGCTGCTCAGCGACACCCCCGCGGTGCGCCGCAGCACCAGCACCATCAGCAAGGTGTTGGCGCCGAACACGATTCGATGCGTCCCGATGCCGATCATCGCCGTCGTGCACTCGGGCGAGGCCCACACCGCCCGCGCCCCGGTGCGCAGCCCGGTCAGCACGGCCCGCACCGAACCGCGCGCGTCCGCCTCGCCCGGTTCGGGCCCGAGCCGACGCGCGGCGAATCCGGCGGCGGCCAGCGCCCCCACCACCGATCCGGCCGCGCTCACCGCGACCGCCGCCGCCGAGGCGAGATCACCGGCCCCGATCGCCCCGATGATTCCCACCGACACCGCCGCGCCGAGCCCCGCGCACCCCGACGCCGCGGTCGCGAGCACCGAGTTCATCGGCACCAGCCAGCGCTGTTCCAGCACCCGCGGCAGCGCCGCCGAGACCCCGGCCAGCACGAACCGGCTGATCCCGACCACCGCCAGCGCCAACAGCAGCAGCGGCGTCTCCGCGATCCCGCCCAGCAGCCCCGCCGCGGCGATCAGGATCAGCACCGCCCGCAGCGCGTTGGCCACCAGCAGCACGGTCCGCCGATCCCACCGATCCAGCAGCGCACCGGCATACGGGCCGATCACCGAATACGGCATCAGCAGCACCGTGAAACCGCCCGCGACGGCCAGCGGATCGGTCGCCCGCTCCGGATTGAACAGGATGGCCCCCGACAGCGCGGCCTGGAACATGCCGTCGCCGAACTGCCCCGCGAACCGCACCAACGCCAGCCGGGCCACGCCGGGACCGCGCAACGCGGCCACCGCGACGCGCCGCCGATCGCTCACCGGGAATGCTCCGATTTCGCCGCCACCAGGGCGGCGACGGTCTCGCGCATATCGGCGACCATGGGCAACTCGGCCAGACCCGCGGCATCGATCCAGCGGAACTCGTCGTGTTCGCCCGGCGCCAGCGTGACCTCGCCCGGTTCCGCCTCGACCACGAAGGTGTACTTGCGCACCCGCGCCTTGGTGCGGGTGGCGTAGTCGAAGTCGCCGACGACGTCCACGATGCGGCGCAGCCGCAAACCGGTCTCCTCGAACAACTCTCGCGCCACACAGTCCGCGAACGACTCCCCCGGCTCCACCCCGCCGCCGGGCAGCTCGTACATCCCGCCCTGCCAGTCCTCCGCGACACGCCGTACGACCAGCAGTTTCCCATTCCGGAACAGGGCCACGCCGACGACGAAGTGCTCGATCCCGTCCGCGCTCGCCCGCCGCCGGAGGGTGCGCTCGATACCCGCGAGCACTTCGGGTCGCATCAGCGGTTCACCTCCGGTTCCGGTTGCGGCCCATCATGATACGGACGTCGCCCGCGCGGGGCGCGCGTCGCCGGAGCGCGGAACCGGTACGCCGGGACGCGGGAGGTTTGCCCGTGCGCCCGCACCGCACCCCCTCGGCGGCGAGCGGCCCCGCGATCACCGCGCCCCTGGCCAGGAACCCGCCACGCTAGAATTTACTGGGAGTTCAGGTTCCGGTGCGCGGGCGCTCCTACCCTGACCGATGATCGGTGCTCGGCCCGAGAGGAGGACCACGGTGTCCATACTCACGACACCACACATCGACGTCCACCGCGGCGGCGACCGGATGAAAACCCGTGTGGCGTGGCTGGATTCGAAGCATTCGTTCTCCTTCGGCGAGCACTACGACCCCGACAACACCCACCACGGCCTGCTGCTGGTCAACAACGAGGACATCGTGGCCGCCGGGCAGGGCTTCGACACCCACCCCCATCGCGATATGGAGATCGTGACCTGGGTGTTGAGCGGCGCACTGGTGCACCAGGACTCGCTCGGGCACAACGGCATCATCTATCCGGGTCTGGCGCAGCGGATGAGCGCCGGGACCGGCATCCTGCACTCGGAGAAGAACGACTCCGCCGAACGCGTCGACCCCGTGCACTTCGTGCAGATGTGGGTGGTCCCCGACGAACCGGGCCTGTCCCCCGGCTATCAGCAGCTGGAGATAGACGACGAACTCGCCGCGGGCGGCCTGGTGACGGTGGCGTCGGGCCTGCCGCGCTACCGCGACCGCACGGCCATCGCCATCAACAGCAGTCATTCGGCGCTGCACGTGGCGCGGCTGTCCGGCGAGCCCGGCCGCGCGGTCGAACTGCCCGAGGCGCTGTATCTGCATCTGTTCGTCGCCCGCGGCGAGATCGAGATGGAGGGCGTCGGAACCCTGTACGAGGGCGACGCGGTGCGCCTGACCCGCAGCGGCGGCCAGCGGATCGTTGCGAATCTGCCGTCGGAAATTCTCGTGTGGGAGATGCACGCGCGGCTCGGCGCGCAATAACATTTCGAACGCATCGAACCCGGGCAAATCACCCGGGCCTACGAGAGGACAGCCATGACGGAGAATCCGCCTCCGGGCCAGTATCCCCCGCCCGGACAGAATCCCCCGCCCGGCCAGTACCCCCCGCCCCCGCCGGGTTCGTATCCGCCCCCGCCCGGCCAGCCGTACTGGCAGGAGGGCAGGCAGGGCAAGGGCCTGGCGATCGCCGCGCTGGTGCTGGGAATCCTTGCGCTGCTGAGCTTCTGGACCATCTTCGGCGGCATCCTCTTCGGCCTGGTCGGCCTGGTGTTCGGCATCATCGCCATCGTCAAGGCGCGGCGCGGCACCGCCGGGGGTCGCGGCATGGCCATCGCCGGTTTGATCCTGAGCCTGCTGGGTCTGATCGCGGCGATCGTGATCACCGCCATCGGCGTGAACATCTTCGTCAACAACGGCGGCAAGGACTTCGTCGACTGCGTCAACAAGGCGGGCGGCGACCAGTCCAAGATCGACCAGTGCCAACGGGATTGGAACCAGACGCTGGAGAACAAGTACAGCATCACCATCAGCCCGCGTCCCACGTCCTGACGCGCGGTGAGCGTAGGGGTGCCGGGGCGGACTCAGCCGCCCCGGCACCCCAATGTCACGCTCACCACCTCCGCGAAGCCCGGGCGGCGCGGCCCGTCCGGTGCGTCGATCCACACCCGGTACCCACTGCGCTCGTCCGCGGGTGAGGGCAGCACGATCCGCGTCCCCGGCACCCCGAGGGCGGCCCCGAGATGTACCAGCCCGGCGGTCACGCCCAGATCGTGTCCCGTCTCGTCGACATGGTCGGTCAGGAAGGTCCAGCGTCCCGAGCGGGGGTGGCCGATGATCGGTCCGGCCGTGGGGATCCGATCCCGCACCCGGTGGCCGAGGACCGCGGGCATGGTCACCACGCCGACGGCCCCCACCTCCAAGGTGATTCGGCCCAGCGCGGATTCGACCCGGCCGTGCAGGTCGTGATCGGCGCGGTAGCGGCGGCAACGCTCGAGGGCCTCCGCGACGGTGGCGTTCGGCGGCGGCCCCAGCATGTTCACGGCGAACCTCGTCGGTAGTGGGACGGGGTGGAGCGGTGTCGGAGGCGACGCTAGCGCCGAAAAGCGCTCCTGACAATTGTCACACGCCGGGGAGTTCGGCGGCGTAGCATCGGCCTGCATGGCACCCCTCTCGCCAACGGTCGCCCGGTGGGAATTGGTTCTGCGCCTGCGGGAATGGCGCGAGAAGCGGGGTTTCGACTCGGCCACCTTCGCCCGGCGGGTGGGCTTCACCCCGGCCAACTGGTCGCACGTCGAGAAGGGCCGCCGGGTGCTCACCGGCAATACCATCGGCCCGGTGCTGGATCTGCTCGAGGTGCCCGAACCCGATCGCGAACAGCTGCTGGCCCTGCTCGCGGCGAGCAAGACCCGCGGCTGGTGGAGCGGTTCCGCGGCGCTGCTCGGCCCGGAGCCGCTGCGCTACTACGGAATGGAGTACGGGGCCGCGCGGGTGCGCGGCTACGACAGCCTCGTCGTACCGGCCCTGTTGCAGACCGAGTCCTACGCCCGCGCGCTCATCGCCGCCGACGTCACCACCCGTCCCGTACAGGGGGAACAGCTGGTCGCGATCCGGCTGCGCCGAGCCGAGCGGTTGCGCGACGCGGACCCGATCCGGCTGACGGCCGTCCTCGGCGAGGCCGCGCTGGTGCAGCAGGTCGGCGCCCCGGAGATCCTGCGCGCCCAGCTGTCCTACCTGGTCGAGTCGCTCACCGAACTCGACACCGTCGAGGTGCGGGTGCTGCCGTTCGACGCGCCCGCCGGGGCCGCGCTCGGCGGTGCGAGCTTCCAGCTGCTCGATTTCACCGCGGCCCTGCCGACCTTCGCCTGGATCGAGAACGCGGTGCTGCGCGGCGGCGTCGACAATCCCGATCAGGTCCGCGAGCTGGCGTTCGCGTACGAGCGGGCGCTGGACCGAGCGCTCGGGCCCGCCGACAGCGCGGCGCTGATCCGCCGGTACGCCCGCGGCTGACCCGCGATCCGTCGCCGCCGAGCGGATTCTCGGCATACTGGAGACCGTGACTTCCGATGTGACGACTCCTTCCGGCCTGGATCTGAGCCACCTCGACGCCGATGTGCGGGTGCAGGACGATCTGTTCGCCCACGTCAACGGCAAATGGCTGGACCGTTACGAGATACCGGCCGACCGCGCGGTCGACGGCGCCTTCCGGAAGCTGTACGACCAGGCCGAACGCGACGTCCAGACGATCATCCAGCGGGCCGCGGCCGCCGACGCCGCCCCCGGCAGCGAGGAACGCAAGATCGGCGACCTCTACACCAGCTTCATGGCCGAGGACGTGGTCGAGGCGGCGGGTCTCGCGCCGATCGCCGACGAGCTGGCCGCCGTGGCCGCGGTCGCCGACCACGGCGAGTTCGCGAGCCTGCTGGGCCGCCTCCAGCGCACCGGCGTGGGCGGCGCGGTCGGCTGCTACGTCGACACCGACGACAAGAACTCGCAGCGCTACCTGGTCAACGCCACCCAGTCCGGTCTCGGCCTGCCCGACGAATCCTATTATCGCGGCGACGATTACGCGGAGATCCGCACGAAGTACGTCGAGCACATCGGCCGCATGTTCCACCTCGCGGGCCTCGAGTACGACCCGCGGCGGGTGTTCGACCTGGAAACGAAACTCGCGGCCGGACATTGGGATGTGGTGCGCCGCCGCGACGCCGAATTGAGCTACAACCTCACCACTTTCGCCGATCTCACCGCCGAGAATCCGGAGTTCGACTGGGCGGCATGGACTTCCGCGCTGGCCGCGGGGGTCGGCCCGTCCGGGCCGGAGCTGTTCGCCGAGGTGATCGTGCGCCAGCCCGACTATCTGCGCACCTTCGCCCGGCTGTGGGCGTCCGAGCCGCTCGAGGACTGGCGCGCGTGGGCGAGCTGGCGGATATTGCGTTCGCGCGCACCGTATCTCACCGCGGCCGTGGTGGCGGAGAACTTCGACTTCTACGGCCGCACCCTCACCGGCGCCCAGGAGAACCGGGAACGCTGGAAGCGCGGCGTCTCGCTGGTGCAGGACCTGCTGGGCGAGGCGGTCGGCAAACTCTATGTGGCCGAACACTTCCCGCCCGCGGCCAAGGAGCGGATGCGGGAGCTGGTGGCCAACCTCATCGAGGCGTACCGCCGCAACATCAGCGATCTGGACTGGATGAGCCCGGCCACCCGCGCGGCCGCGCTGGCCAAACTCGAGAAGTTCACCCCCAAGATCGGCTACCCGGACCGCTGGCGCGACTACTCCGCGGTCGAGATCGCCCCGGACGATCTGGTCGGCAACTACCGCCGCGGCTACGCCGCCGACCACGACCGCGATCTGGCGAAACTCGGCGGCCCGGTGGATCGCGACGAGTGGTTCATGACCCCGCAGACGGTCAACGCCTACTACAACCCGGGCATGAACGAGATCGTCTTCCCGGCCGCGATCCTGCAGCCGCCGTTTTTCGACATGGCCGCCGACGACGCCGCCAACTACGGCGGCATCGGCGCGGTCATCGGACACGAGATCGGGCACGGCTTCGACGATCAGGGCGCCAAGTACGACGGCGACGGCAACATGATCGACTGGTGGACCGATTCCGATCGCGCCGAATTCGGCAAGCGCACCAAGGCGCTGATCGAGCAGTATAACCAGTTCTCGCCCAAGGATCTGCCCGACAACCACACGGTCAACGGCGAATTCACGATCGGCGAGAACATCGGCGACCTCGGCGGCCTGTCGATCGCCGTGCAGGCGTACCAGATCTCCCTCGACGGCGCCGAGCCCCCGGTCCTCGACGGACTCACCGGTCTGCAACGCGTCTTCTTCGGCTGGGCCCAGGTGTGGCGCACGAAGGCCCGCACCGAGGAGGCCATCCGACGCCTCGCCATCGATCCGCACTCCCCGCCGGAGTTCCGGTGCAACGGCGTCGTGCGCAACCTCGACACCTTCCACGAGGCGTTCGGCCTCGAGCCGGGCGACGCCCTGTATCTGGATCCGGCGGAGCGGGTGCGGATCTGGTGAGCTAGCGCAACCGTTCCTCGGTGTCGGCGTCGAAGAGGTACACCTCGTCCGGTTTGGGCGCGAGCCACAGCCGGTCGCCGAGCCCGACCCGGAACCGCCGATCCACCCGGGCGACGACCCGCCCGGAGCGGCTGGACCAGTCGGCGCCGACACCGTGGGCGTAGACGAAGGATTCCGAGCCGAGTTCCTCGAGCAGCTCCACCTCCGCGGCCAGCGCGTTACCGGCGTCGGTGGTGGTCTCCCAGGACTCGGGCCGGATTCCCACGATGATCCGCTCGCGTCCGGAGAGGCCGCGCGGCAAGGGAATTCGCAGTCCGTCGAGCACGGCGTCCCCGTCGCGCACCGGCGCGGTGCACAGATTCATCGCCGGGGAGCCGATGAATCCGGCGACGAAGACGTTGACCGGATCCTCGTAGAGTTCCCGGGGCCCGGCGACCTGCTGCAACCGCCCCTCGCGCAGCACCGCGACCCGATCGCCCATCGTCATCGCCTCCACCTGATCGTGGGTGACGTAGACGGTGGTCGTGCCCAATCGCCGTTGCAGCGCGGCGATCTGGGCGCGGGTGCTGACCCGCAGCTTGGCGTCCAAATTGGACAGCGGCTCGTCCATGCAGAACACCCGCGGCCGCCGCACGATCGCACGGCCCATGGCGACCCGTTGCCGTTGTCCGCCCGACAGTTTCGCCGGTTTGCGGTCCAGCAGCGGTTCCAGTTCCAGCATCCGCGCGGCCTCGAGCACGCGGGACGCGGTGTCCGCCTTGCTCATTCCCGCGTTGCGCAGGGCGAAGCCCATGTTCTGCGCCACCGTCATATTCGGATACAGCGCGTAGCTCTGGAACACCATCGCCACGTCCCGGGCGCGCGGCGGCAGTCCGGTCACATCCCGGTCGCCGATCAGGATGCGGCCGCTCGCAACGCCTTCCAGCCCGGCGAGCATTCGCAGGCTGGTGGACTTGCCGCAACCCGACGGGCCGACCAGGACCAGGAACTCCCCGTCGGCGATCGCGAGATCCAGGGTGTCGACGGCGAGTTCCGGCGCACCGGGGTACCGGTGCGACACGCCGTCGAAATGCACTGTCGCCATGGCTACTTCGGCAGCTTCGGCGCGATCTGCCGGTCGTAGATCGCCTGGAGTTGGGTGCTCACGTCGGCGAAGACCGCGGCCACATCCTTGTTCTGCAACCCGATCTGCTCGAGTCCGGTGCCGATGATCTGATCGCCGCCGGGCAGGAAGACGCGGGCGTAGTCCTGCGACTTCGTCAGCGGCAGTTGATCGAAGGCGGTCTTCGAGTTCGGGTTCTTCGCCAGGAAGTCCTGCTCCCCCGGATCCCCGACCGCCGATTTGCGCACCGGGATGTAGCCGGTGGCCTGGGTGAAGTACGAGGTGTTGGCGGCGTTGGTGGCGAACTCGACGAACTTCAGCGCGTTGACCTTGCGCTGATCGGAGATGCGCGCCGGAATCGCCAGTCCCGCACCGCCGGTCGTGCAGCCGGGGCCGTGCGGATGCGGCAGGAACGCGGTCCCGAATTCCAGTTTGCCGGTGGCGTTCTGCTTGATGCCCTTCAGATCACCGGTGGAGGCGATGCCCGAGGCGACCACGCCGGTGCCGAAGTCGACCGCGATCTGCGGCCGGATGCTCGCGTACTTCTTCACATTGATCGACTCGCGCAGGTAGGTGCCCGCGGCGATGGTGGCCGGATCGGTGAACCGCAGCTTCCACTGATCCGAGTACGCCCCGCCGAAGGTCCAGTTCGGGCCCTGGAACGTCCACGCCAGATAGTTCTTCGCGTCGCCCCAGCCGTGCGCCCACTTGCCCTCGCCGACCACGCTCTGGATCTTCGGGCCCCACTCGTCGAACTCCTGCCAGCTCTCCGGGCCCCGGTCGGGCAGTCCGGCCTTCGCCCAGACGTCCTTGTTGTAGTAGAACAGCGGCGTCGAGCGCGAATACGGCAGCGCCCACGTCTTGCCGTCGAACTTGTAGTCGGCGACGAAGGTGTCGACGTAGTCCTCCACCTTCACCCCCGCGGCCGAGAAGTGGCCGTCCAGCGGTTCGATCGATCCGTTGAGCGCGTAGTTGAACCACCAGACATCCGACAGCACAACGACATCCGGCAGTTCGCCGCCGGACAGCGCCGCGTTGAACTTCTGCGACACCTCCTCGTAGTTCTTGCCCGCGTCCACGAGGGTCACCTTCAGGTCCGGATGCTGGGCCTGGAAGCGGTTGATGATCTCGAGTTCCTGGTCCTTGGAGGTGCCGGGGTGGTTGGACCAGAAGGTGAGGGTGCCGGAATCGCCGGATCGCTGGTCGCCGCCGCCCGTTCCGGCGCAGGCGCTCGCCGCCAGACCGGTCGCGACGGCGGCCGAGGCGCCGAGAAACCCACGTCGCGACAGCGCCGGGAATCGAACATCGGACACAGGAATCTCCTTGTGGGGGTTAACCTTTGACCGCACCCGAGGTGAGGCCCTTGATCATGTGGCGCTGCAGGATCAGGAAGACGATCAGGATCGGCAGCATGGTGAGCAGGGTTCCGGCCATCACCGGCCCCCAGTTGGTGACGCTGGGATTCTCCGTGTTCTGCAACAGGGTCAGGCCCACCGGCAGCGGGGCCACCCGCGCGTCGTCGGCCATCAGGAACGGCCACAGGTACTCGTTCCACTCGTTGACCAGCGTGACGACGGCGAAGGCGACCATGGTCGGCCCGGACATCGGCAGCACCACCCGGGTCAGCAGCCGCCACCAGTTCGCGCCGTCCATCCGCGCCGCCTCGATCACCTCGACCGGCAGCGACAGGAAGTGGTTGCGCATGAGGAAGGTGCCGAAGGCGACCCCGCACAGCGGAACGATGATGCCCTGGAAGGTGTTTCGCCAGCCCAGCTGCGCGACCAGCGCGTAGTTGGAGATGACCGTGATCTGGTTCGGCACCATGAGCGCCGCGATGATCACCACGAACACCAGCGTCTTGCCCGGGAAGCGCAGGAACACCAGCCCGTACGCGCTGAACACGCCCAGCACGAACTTCACCGCCGCCACCACGGCGGTGATGATCAGCGAATTGCGCAGGAACCGCGCGAACGGCAGCGCGGTGGTGGCCTCCCGGTAGTTCTCCGGATGCCAGCTGTGCGGCCAGTACACCGCGGGCTGGGTGTAGATCTCGGGCCGAGCCTTCAGCGAGGTGATCACGATCCAGAACAGCGGGACGCCCACGATGATCAGCACGCACACCATGGCGGCGTAACCCAGTGCGGTCGCGGCGATCCGGCGGCGGCGGTGGTTCATCGGTCGCCCCGATCCATGACGCGGACCTGCACCAGCGTCACGATCAGCAGCACCACGAACATGATGGTGGCCACCGTCGCGCCGTAGCCCGCGCGGAAGTTGCGGAAGGATTCCAGATAGACCTGGTAGACCATGGTCGTGGTGCCGGTGCCCAGCGGCCCGCCCCGGGTCATCACATTGATGATGTCGAAGACCTGCAACGAGTTGAGCAGGACGGTGATCGACAGGAAGAACGTCGTCGGCCGCAGCTGCGGCAGCAGCACCCGGGTGAAGGTGGTCCACCGGCTCGCGCCGTCGATCTCCGCCGCCTCCGCCAGATCCCGGCGCGCGCCCTGGAGGGCGGCCAGATAGATGACGAAGGTGTAGCCGAGGTTCTTCCAGATGTAGGTGACCGTCACCATGAGCAGCGCCCAGTGCGGATCCTGGTAGAAGTCGGGCGCGCTCCCGAGCCCCGCCCGGTGCAGCAGATCCCGCACCAGCCCGAAGCTGGGATCGAAGACGAACTGGAAGGCGACCCCGATCGCCGCCCCGGAGATCACGAACGGCGCGAAGACGGCCGAGCGAACCACGTTGCGCCCGAACAGCTTCCGATCCAGCAGCAGCGCCAGCGCCAGGCCGAGCGCCATACTGCCGGCCACCGCCGCGATCGTGAACACGACGGTGTTGCCGACGATCTGCCACGAATCGCCCCGGCCCCACCACTCCCGGTAGTTGGCGAACCCGATGTAGTGCGCCACCGGATCGGAGATGTTCCAGTCGGTGAACGACAACCGGATGTCATCGAGCAGCGGCCGATACGTGAATACGCCCAGCAGCACCAGATTCGGGCCCACCAACGCCGTGAACAGCGCGTAGTCCCCCCACGACCGACCGCGCCACCCCCGCCCCGCGGGCCGGGGCAGCACTCGTTCGGGCCGGGATCGCACCGCGGCAGCTTCCCGCCCTCGGGCAAAACCCCGGTTAACCCGGGATGCCTACCCGCTGAACTGTCCGTGTGTCTTTGCCGGGCAACGAAAAGGCCGCGCCCGCAACTGCGGACGCGGCCTACGTATCGGGTCGATCAGTTCCAGTCGCCCATGCCGTCGCTGGTGCTGAACTCGCCCTTGGAGTTCTCCACGACGACCGGGTCGCCCTTCTGCGAGTTCTCGAAGAACCACTTGGCGTCGTCGGGGCTGACGTTCAGGCAGCCGTGGCTGGTGTCCGAATTGCCCTGGGCCGCAACGGACCACGGGGCGGAGTGGACGAAGATGCCGCTGTTGGACAGCCGGGTGGCGTACTCGACCTCGAGCTTGTAACCCTCCGGATCGGTGGTCGGGACCCCGTAGGTGGAGGAGTCCATGATCATCTTCCGGTTCTTCTCGCCGACGTAGTAGGTGCCGTTCGGCGTCTCGTGCTTGGCCTTGCCCATCGAGGTGGGCATGGTCTTGATGACCTCGCCGTTGCGGGTGATGGTCACCGTGTGGGTGGCGTCGTCGGCGGTGGCGACGACCGCGTCGCCGACCTTGTAGGCCACGTGCGTGCCCCCGGCCTCGACGGTGATGTCGGAGTTGGCGGGCCACAGCTCCTCCGGCCGCCAGCGCACCTGCTTGTCGCCGCGCCAGTAGAAGTGGCCGGAGGTGGCGTTGCTGGAGGTGATCCGGATGGCCTTCTCGGCCGTCTCGTGATCGGTGACCGGATCCTTGAAGTTGATGATGATCGGCTGGGCCACGCCGACCACCTCGCCGTCCCCGGGGCTGATGCTCGGGGCCGCGAAGTTGGCCTGCGGCAACGGCGGCGGGTTCTTGACCGGGGCCGCGCCCGGTTCGGGCTGGGGCGGCTGCACGACGGCCGGGGCGCCCGGCACATCGGGACCGCCCGGCCACAGCGGGGCGGCCGACGCGGGGGCGACGGCGATCGTAGCGGCGGTGGCCACCGCCAGAGAAGTCACCGCGAGGGATAGGCCGGCGATCCGCGAAGCGCGGCTCGTCGAGTCCCGTCCGGTTTTCCGACAGGGGGTGGTGCGCACAGCCGTTTCGTCCTCTCCATCCTTTGTCGCACGCAGGCGGCGTACGGGAAGGTCTTGCGCGGTGGTATCAGCGCCGGGCGGTATATCGCCCCGGACCCGGAATCCATTACTACATCTCCGGGAAGCCGCAGCCAATTGTCTTCTGCGAGTTATGAAGACCGACCTCCCGGTGTGCGATGCGTCACCGCCGCGACGCGCGCAGCGGGAGATATCGCGAAAGTGCCGTTCGCGTCGGCGAGTCGGTCTCATCTGCGCCACCGGTCCGGACGAACCGCGGCAATGCGACGTGAAACCTCATTGTGAGGCAAATCACTCGCTACCGGATATCGAAGGTGATCCCGGCCCGCGGACCGGTCGCGATGTTGTGCGGCACCGACAGCGGAATTCGGCCGTGCGCGTAGCGCGGCGACAGCGCCAACTCCACCCGGCTCAGCACGGTGCCCAGCGTGATCCGCAACTCGTAGTCGGCCAGCGGTGCGCCCACGCAGCGCCGGGATCCGCCGCCGTAGGGCGCGAATTCGAAGGGTCCGTACCGGCGTTCGAGGAAGCGCTCGGGCATGAAGCGGTCCGGCTCGGACCAGACCTCGGGATCGGAGTGCAGCAGCGGCGTCGCCAGGCCCATGGTGTCGCCCGCGGCCAACTCGACCCCGAGCAGTTCGAACGGTTCGGTCAACCGGCGCAGCACGATCGGCACCGGCGGATGCAGCCGCAGGGTCTCCTGGCACACCGCCTCCAGGTACGGCAGCCGGGCCAGCTCGCGGGGGTCGGGATCCGGTCCCGCCGTGGCCAGTTCGGCGCGCAGCCGCCGCAGCGTCTCCGGCTGGCGGTGCAGCCGGTACAGCGCCCACACCAGCGTCGTCGCGGTGGTCTCGTGCCCGGCCACCAGCAGGGTCCGAAGTTGTTCGCGCAGTTCGGTATCCGTCATCGCGGTGCCGTCGTCGTAGCGGGCCCGCAGCAGCGTGCCGAGCAGGTCCTCGCCCGCGGCGCCGCTCGCCCGCCGCGCGGCGATATCGGCGGTGACGAGTTCGTCGAGCCGATCCCTGGTGCGCAGGAACCGATCCCAGGGCGCGTGGCCGAAGGCGCTGTGCCGCAACGCCGGAACGAGCATGAGCGGTCCGCCGAAGGCGCTCAGGAAATCCACCACGGCCGTGGTGTAGGCGGCGCGCCGCCGCTCGTCCTCGATGCCGAACACCGCGCGCAGGATCACCCGCAACGTGATGGCCCGGGCCGCCAGCCGCGCGTCGATCCGCGTGCCGGGGCGCCACGCCGGTCCCGCGCCGCCGCCGTCGAGTTCGATGATCACCGAATCGCGAATCGTGTTCGCGTACCGTCGAATTCGTTCGCCGTGGAATCCGGGCGTCAGCAGGGCGCGATCGCGCTGATGCCGAGGCCCGTGCGCGAGGATGACCGAGGCCGTTCCGATGAGCGGTTCGATGGGATTGGGATCGGGCGGCCGAATCGCGTGCGCGGGCGCGCGGAACAATTCCTTTGCCCCCGAACGTGTTCCGGTGAACAACGCGGTGCCGAATGCGGGAAAACGGACGAGGAACGGATCGCCGTCGCGGGCGCGCCGCCATCGGAAATAGCGATCGAAGTCGATTCCGGCCCACAGCGCGTGCGCCAGCACCGCCCGCGGCAGTCGCGGGCGCGCCCGCGTGGTCGTGCCGCCCATATCCGAGGATACGAGACAGCCGACCGGTGGGTTCGACCCCCTATTCCGGGAGCCGGGACACCGCCGCCCGCGCCTGCGCGCCCAGCCGGGCCAGGCGGCCGTCGCCGATCGTGTTCAGCGAGTTGCCCAGCCGGTTGGTCACGAAGGCCACCGACATGCCCAGGTCGGGATCCGCGTACGCGCCCGAGCCGCCGACCCCGTAGTGCCCGAAGCCGTGCCGGATCGGGCGGCGGGAGGCGATCGGCGGGCGGTGGTAGCCGAGGGTGAAACCCAGCGGGAAGCCCAGCACGTAGTCCCGGCCGCGGCTCTGCACCCGGCTGATCCGGTCGATCGTCTCCGGCCGCAGCAGTTGCACGTCGTCGACGCGGCCCCCGTTGGCCAGCGCGCCGTACATCCGGGCCAGCGCCCGCGCGGCGAACACGCCGTTGAAGCCGGGCATCACCGCGTCGTAGACGCGCGGATCGTTCACCAGCACATCGAAACCCAGCGGCATCCCGGCCTCGGCGATCCCGCCCAGGCGACGGCTGCGCGCGAGCACGGCGGAGGCGGTGTCCCAGCGCAGCACCGGCACATGCAGTTTCGGGAAGCTGCGGGCGATGCGATGACGCTGCTCCGGCGGCACCCGGAACCACAGTTCCTCGACGCCGAGCGGTTCGGCGACCTCGCGGCGCAGCACCTCGGTGAAGCCCTCGCCGGTCACCCGCTGCACGATCTCGGCGACCAGCCACCCGAAGGTGACCGCGTGATATCCCGACGACCGCAGCCGCCGCGGATCCGGTTCGGCGTCGGCCAGCGCGCGGACCATGGCGTCGTAGTCGAGGATGCCGTCCGGGGTGGCGGCGAGCCCGCGGACCCGGTGCAGTCCGGCCCGGTGCGCCAGCACGTCGCGGACGGTGATCGCGCCCTTGCCGCGCGCCGCGAACTCCGGCCAGTAGGTCGCCACCGGCGCGTCGTAGTCGATCAGCCCCCGTTCGGCGATCCGGTGCAGCACGGTCGCCGCCACGCCCTTACCGGTGGAGAAGCTCAGCGCGACGGTGTCGGCCCGCCAGCGCCGATCGGGCGCCGCCCAGCCCGCCCAGATGTCGACCACCGGGCGGCCGTGCAGATAGACGGCCAGCGCCCCGCCGCCGCGCGCGGGCCGGGCGAACATGCGGAAGAAGCGATGCGCCAGCGAGACGAAACGCGGGTCGATGACCATCTGCGCGTCGTCGTCCGGTACGGAGAACGACTCGGCCGCAACCATGTTCCCACCTCCTCGGGTCCACCTGCCCCGAGTGGACCCTGGCCGATCCGGTCGCGCACGTCGGGGCGAGGCTCAGGGTAACGCGGTCGCCGCGCCGCGCCAGAGGCCCATCGGCGTCGCCAGACACGAGGCGCCGCTGCGCGAATCCCACGCGAAGGCCGCCACGCCCAGGCACGCCGCGGTCCGGTCGGCCGAGATCACCTGTGCGCGTGACCCTTCCAGCGCGATGCTCACGCCGACCCGCCCGGACTCGTCGAGCGCGGTGTAGGCCAGCGCGTCGGGACCCACGCCGATCGCCACGGGCAGCCCGGCGGCCGCCTCGCTGGCCCCCGCTCCGCCGATCGCACCGAGCGCCAGGGCCAGCGCGCCCGCGCCGGTTCCGGCCCGGCCCACCCCGTCCACGCTCACCGCGCGGGCGTGGCCGTCGTCGGGTCCCCCGCTCCGGCAGGCGGTGCCGACGGCGGGATCGGGACCGCCCCCCGGATCGCAGCGCAGACCGGTCGCCGACGCGGTCCCGGCGATCGTCAGACAGGTGCCCACCGCGGCGGCCGAGCAGAGAATCGCCCTGATCATCATCGTGATCCACTCCTTCCGGCGGGCCTGCCTCACCATACCCATGTGAAACGCCCGATCGTCGGATCCGACGCCGTAGCGTGGCGGGTGTGAGTACGACGGAACTGCCGCGCCTGCACTCCACCACCGGGCGGTGGATCGTGCTGGCCACCGTTCTCGGCTCGTCGGTGGCCGCGCTGGACGCCACGGTCGTCAATATCGCCCTGCCGCGGATCGGGGAATCGCTGCACACCGGGGTGTCCGGGCTGCAATGGACGTTGTCCGGGTACACCCTCACCCTGGCCTCGTTCATCCTGCTCGGCGGCTCGCTCGGCGACCGGCTCGGGCGGCGGCGCGTATTCGTCTGGGGCACAATCGGTTTCGCGCTCGCCTCGGTGCTGTGCGGGGCGGCGGTGAATATCGAGATGCTGGTCGCGGCGCGGATCGTGCAGGGTGTGGCCGGCGCGCTGCTGACCCCGGGCAGCCTCGCGCTCATCTCGGCCTCCATCGACGACCGCGATCAGGGCGCGGCGATCGGGCTGTGGTCGGGATTCGGCGGGATCGCCGGGGCGCTCGGGCCGTTCCTGGGCGGCTGGCTGATCGAGGTGGCCACCTGGCGCTCGATCTTCCTCATCAATCTGCCGCTGGCGGCCGTGGTGGTGGCGGTGGCGGTGCGGCACGTGCCCGAGAGCCGCGATCCGCACGCGCCCGACCGCCTGGACGTGCCGGGCGCGGTGGTGGTCGCGCTCGGGCTGGGCGCGCTGACCTTCGGGCTGATCGAGGCGATGGCGCTGCCCGCGGTGGCCGGGCTGGTCCTGCTGGCCGCCTTCGTGGCGATCGAGGTGCGCAGCGATCATCCGCTGGTGCCGCCCGCGCTGTTCACCGGGCGCGGCAAGGTGCCGCTCGATCCGGGGCGGGCGCGGCCGCGGGTGTTCACCGCCGCCAATCTGGTGACCTTCGCGGTGTACGCGGCGCTCGGCGGCGTGTTCTTCCTGCTGGCCCTGCAATTGCAGCAGGTGGCGGGGTTCTCGCCGCTGGCCGCCGGGGTGGCGACGCTGCCGATCACGCTGATCATGTTGGTGGTCTCGGCCCCGGCCGGGCGCTGGGCGCAGCGGCACGGGGCCCGGCTGCCGATGACCGCCGGCCCGGTGCTGGCCGCGGGCGCGACGCTGTTGTTGTTGCGGATCGGGCCCGGCTCGTCGGGGGTGCGGGGCTATCTGCTGGATGTGCTGCCCGGCGTGCTCGTCTTCGGTCTGGGACTGTCCGCGCTGGTCGCCCCGCTGACGGGCGCGGTGCTCGGCGCGGTGCCGCCCGGCGAGTCCGGCATCGCCTCCGGGGTGAACAACGCCGTGGCCCGCACCGCCCAGCTGCTGGCCGTCGCCGCGCTGCCGGGCCTGGCCGGGATCTCGGGTTCGATCCAGGACGCCGCGGCCATCGACCACGGCTTCACCGTGGCCATGCTGATCTGCGCGGCGCTGCTGCTGATCGGCGCGGCGCTCGCGGCGGTGCTGCTCGGCACGCCGCGCGAATCCCGCACGCCCCGCCTGGAACAGGTCGACTGCCTGCCGCACTGCGGCGTGACCGGTCCGGCCGTGCAGCCCGAACACTCCTGAACACGGAACGGGGCGGCGATCCGACCCCGGATCACCGCCCCGCCGTGGCACGTTCGGCTCAGATGGGCCGGAAGCCCGCTCCCACGTCGCCGCGCGCGTTCATATCGCCGGTGATGGCCGACATGTTGGTGCCGACCTCGGGTCCGAAGCAGGCCACCGCCAGGTACGCGTTGACCATGCCGACCAGCGTGCTGCCGACCACGACCGGCGCGCCGGAGTCGCCCTCGACGACGCACATCTGGGTCCAGGTCTCGTCGGTCTGGAACACATCGCCCCAGGCGATACCGCAGGTGTTACCGGTGGTCCGGCCCTCCTTGCAGACGATCATCGGGAAGGCCGCGGGCGCGCCCAGACCGGTGATCGTGACATTGCCGATCCGGTTGACCGGGACGATGCGCCCCTCGTCGAACTGGATGACCGCGTAGTCGAGATCGTGGTTGGAGTAGGCGAAGTGCCCGATCACCCCGGCGCCGCGATCCTGCTCGGCGACCACCGCCGCACCGGCCTCGCCGCAGTGCCCGGCGGTCAGCCCGACCAGCCGGCCCGCGCCGTCGCGGCCCACCGTGGTCACGGTGCATTCGTATTCGTTGTTGACGATGATGCCCGAACCACCGCCGATCACCGGCCCGGGATCGGCGTGCGCGACTCCCGCGCCCGTCCCCAGCAGCGCCGCGCCGAGGGCGACGGCGAAGGCGGCCCGGGCCGCCCTGGCGAGTTGTGTGAACATGTCCCTCCAGATGTCGGAAGTCGCACGATATCAAGCCACGTAGTTACTACATCCTGTCAGGATTCGAGCGCTCCCGCGCTTTCGACCTGCGCAATGTTTGCTGCATCGATGCCCGGGACCGACCCGTTACGGGGCGATCGGCGCGTCCGATTCGACCGCCTCACCGGCGCGTCGCATCCGCGGAGCGCGCCCGAATGGGCCATCGTCTCGATACGCTCGGGGGGCCTTGTTTCCCCCGAACCAATTTCGATAAACCACATCCGAGAAATTCTTCCCGATCCGCTCGGACACTCGGACATTTGTTCATTCGAGTAGAACGGGTTCTAGAATTTCGCCCTTGACCTTGTGGTATCTCCCAACGAGATGTTCCGCATCACAGCTGTTGACAGAACGTGATCTGGGTCTATGACCGCAAGCACACTTTATGGTGTGTTTTTCCTAACTCCGTAGTAAGGTGCGTCAAGCAAACAGTCGTCGGGGCGGGTAACCGGCGTCGAGAGGGGTTAGTCAGTGCAGTTCACGAACAGTCCACCCACACGGTCCCGAATGAGCGGAGCGGTCGACTGGACGAGGTCGTACTGGCAGGACCATCCCAAGCGGTCCCTGGAGACCTTCGGCCGTCAGATCGTCATGGGGATCGCCGCGATCGCGGAGCTGTTCGTCTCGATCTTCCGCGGCCGCTTCCCGTTCAACGAGTTCGTGCGGCAGTGCGGCTTCATGGCCAACGTCGCCGCCGCGCCGACGCTGCTGGTCGCGATCCCGATCGGCGTGATCGTCTCCATCCAGGTCGGTTCGGTCGCCGGACAGGTCGGCGCGACCTCGTTCATCGGCGCGGCCAACGGCCTGGGCATCATTCAGCAGGGCGCGCCGCTGGTCACCTCGCTGATGATCGCGGGCGCGGTCGGCTCGGCCATCTGCGCCGATCTCGGCTCGCGCACCATCCGCGAGGAGATCGACGCCATGAAGGTGATGGGCGTCGACCCGCTGCGCCGGCTGGTGACCCCACGCCTGGGCGCGGCCATGCTGGTCTCGGTGCTGCTGTGCGGCTTCGTCATCTTCGTCGGCTTCCTCACCGGCTATGTCTTCAACGTCTTCGCCCAGAACGGCACCCCCGGCTCCTACGTGGGTACGTTCTCCTCGTTCGCGGTTACCACCGATCTCCTCGTGGCGCTCATCAAGTCGCTCATCTTCGGTCTGCTGGCGGCCATCATCGCCTGCGATTCCGGACTGAACACCCGCGGCGGCCCGGGCGGCGTCGCGAACTCGGTCAACACCGCCGTGGTGTTGTCCGCCGTGATGCTGTTCGGTGTGAATGTGATCCTCACGCAGATCTACAACACCCTGTTCCCTCCCCAGGTGGTCTGAGCCGGTGTCGTCAACCTATGTTCCGCCGCTACTGCGGCCTCTGCAGCGGATCCGCGCGTCCGCGAGCGCCCCGCGCGACTGGCTCGCGCGCATCGGCCATCAGGTGTTCTTCTTCCTGCGGTCGATCGGCTCGATCCCGTTGGCGTTCAAGCACTATCCGAAGGAGGTCTGGCGCCTGCTCTCGGATGTGACCTGGGGCAACGGCAACCTGATCGTCGGCGGCGGGACCATCGGCATCGTGCTGATCCTCAGCGCGTTCGGCGGTATGACCGTCGGCATCCAGGGTTACAACTCGTTGAATCTGCTGGGCCTGGGCCCGATCACGGGCGCGGTGTCGGCCTTCGCGACCACCCGCGAACTCGGTCCCATGCTGGCCACGGTCGCCTTCGCCGCGCAGGCGGGCTGCCGGTTCACCGCGCAGCTGGGCGCGATGCGCATCTCCGAGGAGATCGACGCGCTCGAGGCGCAGGCCATCCGGCCGCTGCCGTACCTGGTCAGCACCCGCATGGTCGCGGCGATGATCGCGATCGTGCCGCTGTACTGCCTGGCGCTGCCGTTCGCCTACATCACCTGCTCGCTGACCGTGCAGCTGATCGGCGGCACCGCGACGGGCACCTTCCAGCACTACTTCTATCAATTCCTGATCCCGCACGACGTGCTGTGGTCGCTGCTCAAGGCGATCGTGTTCGTGGCGATCACGACGTTCATCCAGTGCTACTACGGGTTCTTCGCCTCCGGCGGCCCGGAGGGCGTGGGCGTGGCGGCCGGCCGCGCGATCAAGCTGTGCATCATCGCGGTCGTCTTCGCCGACCTGTTCGTCACGTTGGCCGTATGGGGCGTCAACCCCGGCATCAGGATCTCCGGGTAGGGGCGGGTACATGATCATCGATCCGAGTGGCCGCGGACCGACGATGCGGCAACTGCTCATCGCGGGACTGTGCGGTCTGGTGGTGTTCGCGCTGGTTCTCGCGCTGCTGATGGCGCGGTACAAGGGCTACATCATGCATCCCAAGGTCGACGTCACCGCGAATATGGCGACGACCGGCGACGGCCTGCCCGCCCAGGCGGACGTGAAGTTCCGCGGCGTGCTGGTGGGCACGGTCAAGGACGTGTCGGTCGCGGCCCGCGGCGAACAGCAGCAGGTGCACATCGAGATGAAGCCGGAGTACGTCTCCGACATCCCGGCCAATGTCACCGCGCGCGTCGTCCCGAGCAACCTGTTCGCCGTCACCTCCGTCGAACTGGTCTACAACGGCCCGGATTCGGCGTTCCTGCACGCGGGTTCGCAGATCCCCGAGGACCGCAGCGAGGGCACCATCGCCCTGCAGGACACCCTGACCAACGTCCGGGCCATCCTGAACAAGATCGATCCGGTGCAGCTGGGCCGGGTGCTGAGCACGCTGTCCTACGCGCTCGACGGCAGCGGCCGGGTGCCGGGGTCGACCGTGGAACGGCTGGACACCTTCCTGACCCAGGTGCGCGCCGCGGTCCCGAACGTGGACCAGACCCTGAACGACTTCTCCGCGTCGTTCCACGCGCTCAACCAGTCCGCGCCCGATCTGATGCAGGTGCTCGCCGATTCGGTGCAGACCGCGCGGACGATCTCCGACAAGCGCGCGGAGCTGGCGAACCTGCTCACCGGGACCGCCGCGACCACCGACAAGGTCAACGCGCTGTTCGCCCGCAATCCCGATGTGGGCAAGCAGCTCACCGTGGGCACCGCCGACATGTTCGGCGCGCTGACCTCCCAGCCGGACGCGCTGCCGCAGGCCATCTCGAACCTCAACAAGTCGCTGCGCCAGCTGAACACGGTCTTCCACTGGGGTCCGCAGCGGCAGATGGTGTGGAACGTCGGCATCACGCTGACCCCGTTCAAGCCCTACGACCGCTCCGACTGCCCGCGCTACGGCGAGCTGGCCGCGCCGAGCTGTGCCACCGCACCGCTCGAGGCGACCCTGCCGCCGCTGCCGGATTCGCTCGAGCCGCGCGCGCTGGACTCCGCCAAGGGGCTGCCCCCGGCGGTGCCGATGCCGGGCCTGCCCGCCATCCCCGGCTACACCGCGCCCGCGGATCCGACCGCGCAGAACACCGCGCAGCCGGGCAACCCCCTCGCGGGCACCCCGCTGGCGGGCCTGTTCCCGATGCTGGGCCTGCCCGTTCCGGGGCAGCCCGCGCCGAATCCGCAACCCGTGCCCACCCCGGCCGCCGCGCCGGCGGGCACCGCGGCGAAGCCGATCGCCTACACCGGTGACGCCGCCGTCACGGCGCTGCTGGGCCGCGCGCCCACCACCGCCGAGTACCTGTTGTTGAGTTCGATCCTGAGGGGCGGAACCTTGCAAGTCACCGAGGGTGGTGCCGCCTGATGAGCATTCGCAAACCGCTGATCGGGTTCGGCATCTTCGCGCTGGTGTCGATCCTGGTGACGGTCGTGGTGTGGAATACGTTGGCGCGCACGGTATCCGGCACGACCAACACCTACAACGCGACCTTCACCGACGTGCTCGGGCTGCGCGAGGGCGACGACGTCCGCATGGCGGGCGTGCGGGTCGGCAAGGTCGACAAGATCGAACTCGACAAGGCCCACCACGCCAAGGTGACCTTCGAGGTGCAGAACGACCAGACCCTCTACGGAAACACCAAGGCGCTCATCCGCTATCAGAACCTGATCGGTCAGCGGTACGTGGCGCTCGCCCCGGGCAAACAGGGCGACACCATGCCGCTGCGGAACAAGAGCGCGATCCCGCTGGAACGCACCGAGCCGTCGTTCGACATCTCGGGTCTGCTCAACGGCTTCCAGCCGCTGTTCGAGGTGTTGCAGCCGGAACAGGTGAACAGCCTGTCCAACACCTTCGTCCAGGCCCTGCAGGGAGACGGGGTCTCGTTGAGCGCCTTCATCACCCAGGCGGCCGCGGTCGCCGGTGACTTCCAGCGCCGCGACGCGATCCTGTCCGACGTGATCACCAACCTCTCGGCCGTGATGCAGGGACTGGCGAAACGAGGTGACGAATTGGAGACGCTGGTGACCCAGACCCGGGCACTGATCGGCGGCCTGTACGACCAGGGCCAGTCGCTGCAGAACTCGACGGTCGCGATCGCCACGGCGACAACGTCTCTGGTGGATATGGTCGGCCAGGTGCAGCCCAAGCTGCGCGACGCCCAGAACTCCACCCGGGACGCGTTGACGCTGCTGCTCGAGAACGGCGCCAAACTCGACCAGGCCGCGATCGACCTGCCGGACCTGCTGTCGAACATCGGCCGGTTCACCTCCGAGGGCGCCTACGCCAACGCCTACGCCTGCTCGCTGGACGTCTCGCTCTACGGCATCCTGCTGCCGCGCGGCATCCTCACCCAGATCGGCGGCCAGTCGCATTCGGCGGTGTGCCGCCCATGACGACACTGCGCGAACGCTTCTCCGCCAACCGCTACTTCTGGCTCGGCATCATCGGCGCCCTGCTGATCGTCGTGCTGCTGGTCGCGTCGAGCACCTACAAGAAGCTGGGCATCGGAACCCAGGACATCAAGGCCGAATTCGTCCAGTCCGCGGGCGTCCGCGTGGGCGACAAGGTCGATGTCGCGGGCGTGCCGGTCGGCACGGTGTCCGGCGCCGAACTCGAGGGCGACCACGTGCTGGTCACCCTCCAGATCAACAACGACGTGAAGCTGGGTCCCGACGCCCGCGCCTCGATCAAGATGGCGACCCTGCTCGGCGCCCGCTTCGTGGCGCTGGAGCCGGGCGACGGATCGGGGCTGAAGGGCAAGCGAATCCCCAAGAGCAACACCGCGGTTCCCTACGATCTCGCCGACGTGGTGCAGATCGGCACGCCGAAGTTCGAGGCGCTCGACACCCAGAAGCTCGCCGAGTCGTTCAAGGTGCTCGGCGATCAGATCGACGGCTCGCCGCAGCTGACCGCGCAGGCCCTCGACAGCGTCGGGGCGCTCGCCAACACGATCAATCAGCGTCGCGCGCAAGTGGATTCGCTGCTCAAGGATCTCGACCGGGTCACCAGGATCCTCGGCGACAACCGCAACAGCGTGCTGCTGGTCATCACCCAGGGCGAGGCCATCGCCAACCGGGTGATGGAACGTCAGGCCCTGCTGCGGCAGTTGCTGGACAACGTCGCCGCGCTGACCAAGCAGTTGCAGGCCATCGGCGCGGAGAACCAGAACCAGTTCGGCCCGACCATCGAACAGCTCAACACCATCGCCGAGGGGCTGCAGAAGAACAAGGACAACCTGGACCGGTTGCTGCAGATCATGCCGGTGTCGATCCGGTACTTCAACAACGCGGTCGGCAACGGCCCGTACGGCGAGGTCTCGCTGCCGTGGTTGTTCCCCGACAACTGGTTGTGCTTCGCCCGAGTTCTCGAGGGGTGCCAGGGATGAGAGTGAGCGTGCAAGCGCTGCGGACGGCCGCGAAGTCCTTCGTCGTCGGCGCGGTCGCGCTGGCGGCGGGCGGATGTTCGGTGCTGCCCGCGTCGGTGCAGGACGCGGTGGGTTCCAGCACCCACATCACCGCCGACTTCCGCAATATCGCGGGCATGTTCGAGGGCAATCCGATCACCGTGCTCGGCCTCGAGGTCGGCAAGGTGGAGAAGATCGTGCCCAAGGGGCAGTACGCCGAGGTCCACATGGTGGTCAAGGGCGATGTGAAGCTGCCGAAGAACGTGGTGGCGGCGCTGATCTCGCCCTCGATCGTCACCGACCGCCACATCGAGCTCACCCCGCGCTACACCGGCGGGCCGACGCTGCCCGACAACGCCCACCTGACCGTCGAGCAGACCCGCACGCCGGTCGAACTGGACACGCTGATCAAGACCATCGACCAGTTCACCGACGCGCTGAAGCCCGCGCCCGGCAACCAGGTCGGCCCGCTGTCGGGCACCCTGCTCTACGACATGGTCAACGGCCAGGGCGAGAAGATCCGCGACACCCTCAACGCGCTGTCGGGCGCGCTGAAGGTCGGCGTGGACAACAAGGACGCGGTGGCCACGATCATCATCAAGCTCAACGAGCTGACCACGATGCTGGCCGAGAACGACCAATCCGTCCGCGATTTCAGCAATCGGACCACCCAGCTGACCGGGCTGCTCGCCGAACAGGCCCCCGGCCTGCAGGCCACCCTCGACCAGCTGAACGGCTTCCTCGCCAATACCAGCGGCGGCTTCGGGCAGTACCAGCAGCAGCTGTCGTCCAGCCTGACCGGCCTGACCGCGGTCACCGATCAGCTGCGCCGCAACGCCACCGGTCTCACCGAGGTGACCGATCTGGCGCCGCTGCTGCTGCAGAACCTGGACCGTTCGGTGAACCGCCAGAACCACCACATCCGGCTGCACGCGCTGCTCGGTACCAGCCTGTCCGGTGAGCTCATCAGCGTGTTCTGCGAGAAGATCCAGATGCGCTCGGACGGCTGCCGCACCGGCAAGATCGAGGATTTCGGACCCGACCTGGGATTGACGGCGGCACTGTTGGGACTGACGCAATGACGCGAACGACACGACGAGCACGACTCACGCTCCGGCCCCGGCGCGCGCTGATCGCGCTGGCCGCCTCGCTCGGGGTGCTCACCACGGCGTCGGGCTGCGGCCTGACCGTGGACAAGCTCCCGCTGCCCAAACCCGGCGTCTCCGGCGACACCTATACGGTGCACGCGGTCTTCGCCAACGCGCTGAACCTGCCCGATCAGGCCAAGGTCAAGATCGGCGGCTCGGATGTCGGTGTGGTGAGCCACATTTCGACGAAGAACTTCCAGGCCGTCGTCGACCTGACCATCCGCAAGGACATCGAGCTGCCGGCGGGCACCACGGCCGAACTGCGGCAGGCCACGCCGCTGGGCGACGTCTTCGTCGCGGTCTCCAAGCCGAAGACCCAGCCGGGCGGGCAGCTGCTGAAGAACGGCGACACCATCGCCATCGAGCAGACCTCCGCCGGCGCGACCGTCGAGGAACTGCTGCTGTCGATCTCCATGCTGTTCAACGGCGGCGGCGTCGCGGCCCTGGGCAAGCTGACCGCGGAGCTGAACTCCGTGGTCGGCGGGCGGCCCGATCAGCTCGCGGATCTGATCCGTCAGATGACCAGCGTGACCACCTCGCTGCACGCCAACAGCGACCGGATCGACGCCACGCTCGCGGGTTTCAGCGCGCTGACCAACACCATCGAGGCCCGGCACAACGAGCTCGGTCAGGTGGCCGACACGCTGCCCGGCATGATCGGCACCATCGCCGAGAACAACAAGCAGATCGGCGATCTGCTGACCAAGGTGTCCACCGCGAGCAACGCCCTCGGCGACTACTCCGCCACCACGGGCAAGCAGCTGGGTGACCTGCTCGACAGCGTGCGCACGCTGATGGACGCGCTGTCGCACACCCGCGACAGCTTCGCCCCGCTGCTGGACGCCTTCCACGACATCCGGCCCGGTATCGACTCGACCTTCCGGGGCAACTCGCTGGCCGCGCTGGTCACCATCACCAACCTGGACGCGGCGGTGCTGACCGATCCGGCCAACGGCAAGTTCTTCGATCTGCGCGATGTGCAGGATCTGCAGGGCAGCCTGATCCAGGTGCTGCAGATCGTGTACGGCCGAGTGACGGGGGGCCACCGGTGAGCTGGCTGACCAGACACAAACTGCTGCTGTCGAACGTGGGCCTGGTGCTCGCGCTGATCGTCGGCGCGACCTACCTGACGATCACGGTCATGCGGGTCAATCCGCTGCGGCAGACCTACACCGTCACGGTGAACCTGGATCGCTCCGGCGGTCTGCAACCCGGCAACGACGTGACCCTGCGCGGTTACCGCGTCGGCAAGGTGAACTCGATCAAGCTGGTCGATCGGGGTGGCGCGATCGCGGCCGAGGCCGAGATCGACAGCCGCTACAAGATCCCCACCGACACCACCGTCGCGGTGCAGGCGCTCTCCGGCGCGGGCGAGCAGTACATCGACTTCCGGCCGCTGACCGACAACGGCCCGTTCCTGGCGAACGGTTCGGTGGTCACCTTCGATCCGCAGAAGGTGAAGACGCCGACCCCGGTCTGGTCGGTGCTGGACAACTCGACCGCGTTCTTCGACCAGATCGATCCGGACCGGTTCAATGTCATTCTGACCGAACTGGATACGGCCCTCAGCGGCGGACCGGATCAGCTGCGCAGCATGATCGACGCGCTGAGCCTGGTCACGGCGGGCTTGGACAATCTGCTGCCGCAGACCACCAACCTGCTGGCCAATCTGCGCACGATCGCCTCGACGACCTCCAACGCGCAGCCGGATCTCGCCACGCTGACGCACAATTCGGGCACGTTGCTGAACCAGTTCAACAACGCCAACGACGAATTGAAGCGGGTGCTCGACAGCGCGCCCGGACAGCTGGGACAGCTGGGCGAGGTGCTGGACAAGACCGCCGATCCGATCACCAGCCTGGCCAACAACTTCGTCGCCATCACGCGCGGCGCGCAGTTGCGGCTCCCGGCGCTGCGGGCGCTGTTCCCCGCGCTGGTGGTGGGCAGTTCCGCGGCGGGCGAGCCCGCGCACGACGGCGAGTTCCACACCATCGTCGACATCTGGCCCCGGCCGTTCTGCGACTACCAGACCCGGAAGAACCCGCCCTACGTCGTCCAGGACGGCACGATGCCGCGCTGGAACTACTGCGTGAATCCGCCCCCGGACCAGCAGATCCGTGGTTCGGCCAACGCGCCGCGCCCGGATATCCCCAACAACGGCGCGCAGATGCCGACCGGTGTCGATCCCAACGAGCGGACCCTGCCCCCGGTGCGGTGAGGCATACTCGCGCAGAGAATCGTGCGGCCCGGATCCGACCGGGCCGACCCGGCTACACGGTGTGCCTCGTGGCGCGCCGGGAAGGTGACTGATCGCTTCATGTCCGATGACGACGCTGCCAAGGACAAGACGAATACCGACGCCGAGGCGACCACGAAGGCGGCCGCCGAGTCCGATGCCGAGCGGACCGCGAAGGTTCCGGCGCAGTCCGAGGCGGCGGAGCCCACGGTGAAGCTGGAGACCGCCCCGCCCACCCAGGCCGAGGCCGCCGCGTCGGAGCCGAAGGCCGAACCGGCCGCCGAGCCGAAGTCGGGCGACGGCAAGCGTTCCTGGCTCCCGATCACCGCGGCCTTCGTGGCGGGCGTGCTGCTGGTCGCCGCCGTCACCGCGATCGTGGTCTTCTGGAAGCAGGCCCACGACCGCAAGGACGAGCTGGCCGCCCGTGCCGCCGCGACCCGGGCCGCGTGTGATTTCGGCAATGCCGTGGGCGCCTACGACTCGAAGAACCTCGACGACTACTTCAAGCGCGTCAACGACCTGTCCACCGGTGAGTGGGCGCAGTTCTTCGGCAGCGCGACCGACGCCCTCAAGCAGGCGATGCAGAGCGTGCAGGCGCGCTCGACGGTCGACGAGATCCACTGCGCCTGGGAGTCGGGCAACGACAGCGAGGCCAATGTCGTCGTGATGATCACCCAGCAGCAGAGCAACGCCGCCACCCCGCAGCCGCAGACGGTCACCCTGCCCGGCGTCGCCCACATGGAGAAGAAGGACGGGCGCTGGCTGATCTCGAAGTTCGACTCGCCGGTCAGCAAGGGCTCGGGCGGCGCGGCCGCCCCGGGCGCCCCCGTCGCGCCCGGCGACGCTCAGCAGCAGTCCGCTCCGGCCCCGAGCCCCGCGCCCGCCACGCCGGGCCGCTAGAACAGGGTCAGCGCGTCCGCCTCCGCGGCGGCGGTCGAATCGGCCGCCGCCGCAACCTTTTTCGGTCGCGGCGCGACGGCCACGGTCACCTCGGGCAGCGGCGTCGGCCGCGGCGCGACGGCCACCGTTACCTCGGGCAGCGGCGGCAGATCGCTGATCCCGGTGGCCGGCGCCGCCGGATCGGGCGCGGCCGCGCGGGCCGCCTCGCCCGCCAGCTTGTCGGCCTGCTCGTTGAAGTAGTTGCCCACATGCCCGCGCACCCACCGGAACCGCACCGGCCCCGGCCGGGTCGCGATGGCGTGGTCGATGTGCCGGACCAGCTCCACGTTCTTGACCGGGCCGCCGGTCGCGGTACGCCAGCCGTTGAGCCGCCAGCTCGACAGCCACTCCGAGGCGCATTTGATGGCGTAGAGCGAATCGCTCTCGATGAGCAGCGGTTCGGTGTCGTGATGGGCGACGATCGCCTCGAACACCGCGCGGAGCTCGGCGACCTGGTTGGTGCCCGCGGCGGCCCCGCCGCTGCCGGACCCGCCCTCGTGGTTGACCCACGCCCAGCCGATGGCGCCGCCGGGATTCCGCAGGCAGGAACCGTCGGTACTCACGATGATCATGGTGGCCTACCCTACGCAATCCGACCGACAAGATCGGTCCCGTGGAATTCCTCGATCTCTCTTCGCAATTGCGCCTCGCTCCGCCGCACGGCCCCCGTGACGGCCGCGTCGATCAAGCGGGCGCACATCCGGGCGGTCATACCGCGCGGCGGGCGGTAGTCGGCCTCGGAGGTGAGCACCGAACGGCCGTAGCCGAGCGGGTCGAACCGGAGGGTGAGCGTGCCGAGCACCGCCGCGGGGGCATCGGACCGCGCGGGCGCCACCTTCCCCGGCCGGCGCCCGCGCAGCGTGTACCCGATGACCACGTTGCGGCGGTACTCGGTGATCTCACACTCGGCCGTGGAACGCCACAACCCGAGCCGGATGCCCGCGGCGTACACCGCACCCGGCCCGTGTCCGGCGTCGCCGACCGGTTCGAATGCGCTGACGCCGAACATCCAGTCCGGCACGAACAGGTGATTGTCCGTGTACGTGAACGCGACCTCCACCGGAGCCCCGACGTCGCTCGCGAACCTGATGTGGCCCATAGGCTTTGCTCCCTGTTCCACGGCTGCGACAAAAGTACTACAGGACTCCTCTTTATTGGACGATTCTCGCCGAAGAAACTCGCGCGCCCGGGCGTGTCGGGGAATCCGTGGCAAACGGTCAGTTGTTCAGCGATGCCACGATGTGTTCGGCGATCGGCAGCGCCGAGGTGGCCGCGGGCGAGGGCGCGTTGAGCACGTGCACCGTCCGGTCGGTCCGCTCGATCAGGAAGTCGTGCACGAGCGTGCCGTCCGCGGCGACGGCCTGGGCGCGGATGCCCGCCTCGCGCGGCAACAGATCGGCGAGCGTCAATTCCGGGCAGTACCTTCGGCATTCGGCCAGATAACCCCGCTTGAACAGCGAATTGCGCAGTTCCCGCAGCCCGGTGCGGACATGGGCCGCGGCCACCCGGTGAAATCCCCGATAGCCCAGCACCTCTCGCGCGTCGCGCGGATCGAAGCTGCCCTTGCGATACCCCTCCCGCGCGAGCCCGAGCACGGCGTTGGGCCCGACGGTCAGCTCCCCATCGATGGTCGGGCTCAGATGCACGCCCAGGAACGGCAATTCGGGATCGGGCACGGGATAGACGAGCGTGCGCACCAAACCCTTGCGATCGCCGGGCAACCGGTAGTACTCGCCGCGAAAGGGCACGATCCGCACCGGAATCCGCAGACCCGCCAGCCGCGCCACCCGATCGGCCTGCAACCCCGCGCAGGCCACCAGCCGCCGCGCCCGCCACGACCCGGCCGGACCCGAGACGGTGACCGCGTCCGAACTCTCGGCCACCGCGGTGACCTCCGCCCCGAACACGATCTCCCCACCGCCGGAACGGAATTCGTCGGCCAGCGCGGCGGTCACCCGGGTGTAGTCGATGATGCCGGTACTCGGCACGAACAGCGCGCCCACGCCCGTGACGTGCGGTTCGCGCCGGACCAGTTCGGCGGCGTCGAGCAGGTCCACCTCGACGCCGTTGGCGACCGAGCGTTCGTACAGCGCCAGCATCCGCGCGTGCTCGGCGGCGTCGGTGGCGACCAACAGCTTCCCGCACACCTCGTACGGAATGCCGTGCGCCGCGGCGAACTCCACGGTCCGCCGCGCCCCCTCGCGGCACAGCCGCGCCTTGAGGCTGCCGGGCTCGTAGTAGATCCCGGAGTGGATCACCCCGCTGTTGTGCCCGGTCTGATGGACCGCGAGCCGCCCGGCCTTCTCCAGCAGCAGCACGCTCGAGCCGGGGTGGGTCGCGCGGATGCGGTGCGCGGTGGCGACACCGACGATGCCGCCGCCGATCACGCAGTAGTCGTACACCCGGGCAGTGTCACACAGCCGGATCGGCCCAGCGCACGGAACGGTCGCCGAGCGCCGGATCCGTCAGCGTGACGGTGATCCGCCCGCTGCGGGTGTCCACCCCGGTGCTGAGCCGGGTCACCCCGGCCGACCCGGGCCGCTGCGTGAGCGCCGTGGTCACCGCCGCGGGCACATTCGTGTCCACCGTCATGGTGAGCGAATCCGGTTGATCGCGAACGACATTCGCCCCCACATAGGTGTCGCCGGGAAGCCGCACCCGGAGCGGGGCGGGACCGGTCTGCGGCGTGGCGGCCGTCGCCGCGCTCGCGGGGGCGGGTGCGGCGGGCGCGACCGGAACCGGGGCGGGCAGCGGCGGTTCGGCCACCGGATCCGGCAGGCGGCGGGTCTCCACCACCAGGCCGACCGGCGTGGAAATCGTTGCGGGCGTGCCCGATTCGCGGACGCGGGGCTCGTCGGCCGGGCCCGGTTCGACGCGGCCCGCGCCGGGTTCGCTGAATTCGGTGCCGGGGCCCAGCCCGCTCTGCGCGATCTGGTTGACGATGTAGGTCCCCGCCGCGACGGTCAAACCGATGCTGGCCATCCCCGCGGTGACGATCGCCGTGTGCTGGAGGATCTGGACCGAACGCCGGGTCGTGGTGCGGCGCCCGGTCGCGGAATGCTGCGACATCACGGTGCGTTCCTTTCCCTCTCCCCTCGGGGTCCCCCTGAATGCCGACTCGCACCGTTGAAAGCCGAACGCTTGTCCAGACTACTGCGCCGCGCGTGACCCCGTCGCGGGGGCTTGGCCAAGATCACAGTGTGAACGCGGACAATTGTCATAATCCGCGCGCGCGAATTTCTTTGTGGTCCAGGTGTTTCCGCTACGGAACCAGTGGGTAAACAGATAGTCAGCAGGCGAGCGCCCGCTTCGACTGCCAACTCGAAAACCTCCGGCCAACGGCGTCCGGTCGGCAACGGCACGGCGCACCCAGAGTTGGCGCTCGCCCGCTCCAGCTATCCGGCGAACTGTCCCGCCGCACGACCACTCCCGGCCGGACCCGCGAACGCCTGCGCGATGCCCAGCCACTCCGCCGCGTCCGCGCCCACGGCCGTGATCCCCAGGTCCTCGGGATGGCGGCGCTGGGTCACCAGCAGGCAGAAGTCCAGCGCGGACCCCTCGACCCGCTGCGCCGCGTCCTCGGGACCCCAGCTCCAGACCTGCCCGTCGGGCGCCCGCAATTCCACCCGGAACTCCTGGTCGGGCGGGGTGCGACCGTGCACCTGATAGGCGAAGTTCCGGGTCCGCACGCCGAGATGGGCGATATGGCGCAACCGCGCGGTCGGCGGCCGCACCGCACCGAGCGCGTCGGCCACGTCCTGTCCGTGCGCCCAGGTCTCCATCAGCCGCGCGCTGACCATCGACGCCGGACTCATCGGCGGCCCGAACCACGGCAGTTTGACGCCCGGCGGCACCGCGCGCAGCGCCTCGGCCAGCACCGCCCGGCCGCGCCGCCAGCGCGTCAGCAGCTCGGGCGCGGGCATGGCCGCGGTCTCCGCGGCGGCCTCGTCGACGAAGGTCAACACCCGCGGCGTCGCCTCGCGCACCAGCTCGCCGAACCCCTCGGCATCGGTGGCGGCCAGCGCCGCGACCTCGTCGGTCCAGGTCAGATGGCCGATCTGATGAGCGATGGTCCAGCCCTCGGCCGGGGTGGGCAGCGCCCAACGTTCCGGCGGCAGCGCGCCGACCAGCGCGTCCAGATCCGCGCATTCCGCGTCGAAGTCGGCGAGCAGCGCCGGGAGATCAACCACGCGTTCAGCATCGCAACGGCTCCGAAAAAATGCAAGCACGCGTGCTTGTTATTCACCAGCCAAACAGGATCAGATGCACCCCGCCGACCACCAGGCCGAGCACCGCCCCGTGCAGGTACAGCAGCCAGGCGTCCTGTTCGACCGAGGCGTAGAACATCTCCATGAACTCGCCGGGCGTGAGCTGCCGCAGTTTGCGGGTCGCGAAATCGTCGATCTTCCCGGCCTGTTCGCGCGCGAACTCCTCGTCCGCCACCAGACTCGGGGCGAGGCCGACGGCCGCGCTGGTGGCCCCGGCGGTGAGATTGTCGAACTGGCGGCGGCCGAAGGCCATCCGCACCACCGAGGTGGTCGGGCCGAGTTGGCGGTGGATCTCGTCGGAGATCAGATGCTCGATGAGCTGGCGGGTCTTGTCGCCGTTCGGCCCGTCGAGCAGTTCGTTCGCCAGATTGGGCAGGGTCAGCACCTGATAGGCCAGCAGGTGGCCGAGGTCGGCGGCGGCCTGCGGCTGCCGCTTGGCCAGCAGCGCCTGCCGCCACAGGTACTTGTAGCGCGGCTGGGGATCGCCGGGTTCGAACACCATCTTGATCGCGATCGCGTTCACCGCGACGCCGATCGCCGCGGCCGCCGCGAGCACCACGGCCCAGCCCGGAATCCAGCCGACGATCGGAATGTCGTGGTGCACTTGCATATACAGCGCGAGCAGCAGGCCGAACGGCGCGCCGAGCAGGCCGATCCGAATCATGAACCGCAGTTCCGGCGCGGCGATCGTGGTGGTCAGATCCTTGAGGATGTTCGGGTTCGCGCGCAGATAGCGGATGACGAAGCTCTTGATATCGATGAGCTGGTCGACATTGTCGCCGAGCTGTTCGAACGCCCGCCGGGTCAGTTCCGGCAATTCCCGCGCGATGCGCTGATAGAGCATCGCGCGCGCCGGACGCGGCACGGCCCGCCACAGCTCCGGATTCTCCCGCGTCATGATCTCGTCGACGATCGGCCGCACCCGCTCGCGGGCCACCTCGGCGATGTAGTCCGCGACGCCCTCGAGATCGAGTTCGTGGATGAAGTCCTTGGGACTGCCGATCCGCATGATGGCCATGTCCACGCAGATGCTGGCCATCTTCTCCGCCCGCGCGGGGATGAACCCCTGGAACCCGATCCGCCGCCCGTCCCCGGAGAACGTCGGCAGCACCTGCACCCGCCGCGGGAAATACGGATACAGCACCTGGAGTCCCGGAATCCGCACGCCCCGGAAGAAGACCGGCCAGAACAGCATGAGCACGCCGGTCCAGTTGGTCAGCCACCCGGCCAGCCCGCTGAAGATCGGAAAGGTGATCAGGTCCACGACGATCTTGGGCTGGCCGGTGAGGTGCTCCCAATCGATGAACACCCCACCCGCGAGTGTCGTCATCGTGGGAAGCCCCCTTGATCTGATCCGAACCTCGAGCTATTGGGACCCCAACGTTCTCATTGGCTTATGCGGGTGTCAATCGCGCGGTCACGGCTTCAGGACCAGGCGAATCGGATTGCCCTCCTTGGCCTCGAGCGAGTGCACGGCCTTGGCCGCGTCCGCGAGCGGCAGCACCCCGCTCACCGAGCGCGCGAAGTCGATGCGATGCAGGCGCTGCAACTGGACCAGCTGATCGACGTGCTCCGGCTGCGAACCGTAGTGCCCGCGCAGCTGCTGCTGGAAGAAGCTGAACATGGTCCCGTGCGTGATCGTGATCGGCTTGTCGGTCAGCCCGACCAGCACCAGCCGCCCGCCCGGCCCCAGGCACACCGCGGCCTGCTCCCGCACCGCGGGCACCCCGGCGAAGTCGAACGCCGCCGCCAGCCCCGCCCCGCCCGTCACCTCGAAAACCTTTGTGCGCAAATCGGATTCACCCGGATCGAAGGCGTGATCCGCGCCGAACTCCAGCGCCCGCTGCCGCGCCGCGGGCAACGGATCGACCGCGATGATCGGCGCCGCCCCGATCAGCCGCAACAACTGCACCCCGTGCGCCCCCAGCCCGCCCACGCCCCACACCCCGACGGGTTCGGCCGGGCGCACCTGCGCGGTCGCGGTGATCGCGGCCCACGGCGTCGACACCGCGTCGGGAATGAAACACGCCTGCTCGAACGGCAGATCGTCCGGCAGCGGCACCAGCGTGTCGACCCGCGCCAGCGCGTACTCCGCCCACCCCCCGTCGTAGTCCACCCCCCGCGTGAACACCGCCCCCTTGCGCAACTCCCCCGCCTGCAACACGACTCGATCCCCCACCTTCGCCTGCGACACCCCCGGCCCCAGCGCGTGCACGGTCCCCGCCACCTCGTGCCCGAGCGTGACCACATCCCCCTTCAGATACAGCGGCGTCAACGTCCCATCGATGAGATGCACATCCGACAGACACACCCCCGCCGCCTCCACCTTGATCAACACATGATCCGCCCCCGGCTCCGGAACCGGCACCTCCTCCACCTCGAGCCGACGTTCTGATCCCAGATGAAGACGTGCGGCCAGCATGCTCTCTCCTCGCGTCGGCGTCGACAGGTCGCCCCCGAGTATTCCACCGCCCCACCCGATAGCGACTCCCCTGAACTCGAGCTACCCTCTCGAAAGTATGTTCGAGAGCTTCGAGGCCCACTCGACACGCGAACCTCACCCCTTCTCGTGCATGCTCGGAAGTGCGCCATGTTCACGATCCACCGGAGTGCACCGTGCCCTCACCCCGCACCGACCCGAAACCCTTGTCGGACACCGAGATCCGCCAACTGATGGCCGACCTCGAAGCCGGTCGCCACCCCACCGTCTGGTTCACCCCCCAAGCCGTAGGCATCCCGGAAGGCCGCTCCGGCAAGATAATCGCCATCGCCGACCCCTCCGAACCCGACTTCCTCCGCGTCCGCCCGGCAGGCGTCAACGACACCCTGGCCTTCTCCCCGGCGGAATTGACCCTCACCCGACCCGCCCGCCGCAGGGAACGGTGAGGGCGAGGGGTCCGCGACCCGCTTTCGCTGCCGGTGAACATCCATCCGGAACAACGGACCACCCCGCCAGGTTGAGTAGGTAGCGCTCAACTTTGGAAGGGGCTCGAAAACGATGACTACCCCACAACGACTACCGGTGCTGTTCCTGACCGATCCGATCGTGCTGCCCGGGATGGTGGTGCCGATCGAACTGGACGAATCGGCGCAGGCCGCGATCGATGCCGCGAAGGCGGCGAATCTGGAGTCCGTGCTGCTCGCGCCGCGGTTGGCGGAGGGGTACGCGGGCTATGGCGTGGTCGCCACGATCGAGCAGGTCGGGCGGATGCGCGGGGGTGCGAAGGCGGCGGTGTTGCGGGCCGAGCGGCGCGCGCGGATCGGGCACGGGGTGACCGGGCCGGGGGCCGCGCTGTGGGTCGAGGCCGAACCGGTGGAGACCGGTGAGCCGGACGGCCGCACCCGCGAACTCGCCGCCGAGTACAAGAAGCTGGTCGTGTCGGTGCTGCAACGTCGCGAGGCGTGGCAGGTGATCGACATGGTCGAGCAGATGACCGATCCGTCGGCGCTGGCCGACACCGCGGGCTACGCGCCCTATCTGACCAACGAGCAGAAGCGCGAACTCCTCGAAACCCCGGACGTCGCCGAACGGCTCACCACGCTGATCGGCTGGGTGCGCGACCACATCGCCGAGATGGAGGTCACCGAGAAGATCAGCGAGGACGTGCGCGAGGGGATGGAGAAGTCCCAGCGCGAGTTCCTGCTGCGCCAGCAGCTCAACGCGATCCGCAAGGAGCTGGGCGAGAACGAGCCCGACGGCGCCGAGGACTACCGCACCCGCGTCGAACAGGCCGACCTCCCCGACAAGGTCCGCGAGGCGGCCCTGCGCGAGGTCGATCGGCTCGAGCGCGGCAGCGATCAGAGCCCGGAGGCGGGCTGGATCCGCACCTGGCTCGACACCGTGCTCGAACTGCCGTGGACGGTGAAAACCACGGACTCGACCGATGTCTCGGCTGCCCGCGCGGTCCTCGACGCCGACCACCACGGCCTGGACGAGGTGAAGGATCGCATGGTCGAGTACCTGGCCGTGCGCGCCCGCCGCGCCGAGCGCGGACTCGAGGTCGTCGGCGGTCGCGGCTCCGGCGCGGTGCTGGTGCTCGTCGGCCCGCCCGGCGTGGGCAAGACCTCGCTCGGCGAGAGCGTCGCACGGGCGTTGGGCCGCAAGTTCGTTCGCGTCGCCCTGGGCGGCGTGCGCGACGAGGCGGAGATCCGCGGCCACCGGCGCACCTACGTCGGCGCGCTGCCCGGCCGGATCGTGCGCGCGGTCAAGGAGGCGGGTTCGATGAATCCCGTCGTGCTACTGGACGAGATCGACAAGGTGGGCTCGGACTACCGCGGCGATCCGGCGGCGGCGCTGCTCGAGGTCCTGGACCCCGCGCAGAACCACACCTTCCGCGACCACTACCTGGACCTGGATCTGGACCTGTCCGACGCGCTGTTCATCGCGACCGCCAACGTCATGGACACCATTCCGGGCCCGCTGCTGGACCGCATGGAACTCATCACGGTCGACGGCTACACCGAGGACGACAAGGTGGCCATCGCCCGCGACTTCCTGGTCCCGCGCCAGCTGGAACGCAACGCGCTGACCGCCGACGAGGTGCGCGTCACCGACGAGGCGCTGCGCGAGATCGCGGCGAACCACACCCGCGAGGCGGGCGTGCGGCAGCTGGAACGCCTGATCGCGAAGGCGTTGCGCAAGGCCGCGACCCGGCTCTCCCAAGGCGAGACAACCGCCCCGATCGTCGTCGAACCGGCGAATCTGCGAGACTACCTGGGCCGTCCGCGCTTCACCCCGGATTCGGTGGAACGCACCGCGGTCCCGGGCGTGGCGACCGGCCTGGCGGTCACGGGCGCGGGCGGCGACGTCCTCTACATCGAGGCCAACGCCGCCGAGGGCGAGCGCTCGCTCACCCTCACCGGTCAGCTGGGCGACGTCATGAAGGAGTCCGCGCAGATCGCGCTGACCTACGTCCGTTCGCATCTCGAGGAGATCGGGATCGAGCCCGCGGTGCTGGATCGCAACATCCACATCCACTTCCCCGCGGGCGCGGTGCCCAAGGACGGTCCCTCGGCGGGCGTCACCATGGTCACCGCCCTGGTGTCGCTGGCGCTGGGCCGGCAGGTCCGCGCCGATGTCGGCATGACCGGTGAGGTCACGCTGAACGGCCGGGTGCTGCCGATCGGCGGCGTCAAGCAGAAGTTGCTGGCCGCCCAGCGCGCGGGCCTGAAGACCGTGTTCATCCCGGCCCGCAACGAGCCGGATCTGGACGAGGTCCCGGCCGACGTGCTCGCCGCGCTGGACGTCCGCCCGGTCGCCGACGTGGCCGAGATCCTGGCCTACGCGATCGAACCGGTCACCGAACCGGCGTACCAGGCGCTCGCCTCGGCCTGAGCGGAAACCACTGGCCGCGGCCCACTCTCGCGGTGGGCCGCGGCCACCACAGGCGAATCGCCGACGCCGCCAACAGGATCAGCAACATCGTCACGTACAGATTCATCAGGATCGGCGCGATCACCCACGTCGGCGGGTACATGATCAACCCGACCACCACCCACTGCGGCGTCCACTCGTAGGTCCACGATCCGGCGGCCAGATACACCAGGCCCGCAAGCGCCCACCACCACGGCCGGGTCTGCGCCCGATGCACGAGGTGAACCAGCAACGGCACCAGCCACACCCAGTGGTGACTCCACGAGAACGGCGACACCCCGCACGCGGTCATCCCGGCCACCGCGATCGACAGCAGCCGCTCGTCGCGTCGATACCACGCGACCGCGATGCTCAGCCCGGCCACCGCGACGACGACCGCGAGCGGCACCCACAACCACACCGGCGCGGAATGCCCCAGCAGATGGGCGATCGCCCCGCGCAGGGATTGATTGGCCGCGTGGGTGTCCTGCGCGATCCGCTCCGAGTGGAAGAACGTCGAGGTCCAGTACTGCCGCGAATCCGCGGGCAGCACCAGCGCCGAGACGACCACGGTCGCCAGGAACACCGCCGCCGCGGTCACGGCCGTCCGATAGCGCCGCAGCGCGAGGAAATACACCACGTAGAACAGCGGCACCAGCTTGATCCCCGCCGCCAGCCCGACGCCGACCCCGCGCCACCGGTCGCCCTCGCGCCGCGCGCAGTCCCACAGCACCAACGCCATCAGCACCAGATTGATCTGCCCGTAGTACAGCGTGGTGCGCACCGGCTCGACGAAGACGCAGGCCAGCGCGACCACCGCGCTCACGGCCACGATTCGCCGCTCGAGCCGATACCCCAGAATCCGCCAGCACAGCAGCACGCAGCCGAACAACACGCCCAGATTCACCAGGAGCCAGGTGTTGGTGACCCATCCCCACGGATACAGCGCGATCGGGATGAACAGCAGCGTGGAGAACGGCGTGTAGGTGTAGAACAACCCGTACACGCTCGGCTCGGTGTACAGCGGATGCCCGTGCAGGATCTTCCAGGCCCCGTCCCGATAGACGTGCACATCCAGCCCGCCCACCAGGATGCCCGCGCGATCCAGCCACGGATCCACGAGCGTGAACACCAGCACGACCGCCAGCACCGCGACGATCCCCAGCACCCGGAGCGTGGTACGCGCGCGAAGCGGCGGTGATGGACGCACGACCGTTCAACCTAGCTAAAGAAGACCCGCCGCGTCATGCCCCGAAGACCGAGGTCACCGAGAACGGCCGAATCAGGATGCCGGCGTGGTCAATTCCCGCTCGACCGCGCGGGTCGTGCCCTGCGCCGCCGCGACCAGAACCGGCTCCCCGTGCTCGGGTTCGGCGTAGATCTCGCAGTGGCACACCGCCTGCCTCCGGGTGGCCCCGGTGACCCGCGCCTCGGCCCGCAGCCGCACCCCCGCGGCGGGCCGCAGATAGGTGATGGAGAAGCCGCCGGTCAGCACGTTGGGCCCGAGCACCGATCCGGCCGCGTAGGTGAGCGCGTTGTCGGCCGCGTAGGCCAGCACCCCGCCGTGCACATAACCGAACTGCTGACCCAGTTCGGGCCGGATGGGGATCACCAGGGTGGCCGCCCCGTCGCCGTACGCGCTGATCTCCGCGCCGACGAGCACGCTGAACGGTTGTGCCGCAAGGACTTTCCGGGCCAGGTCGAGATCGGGGAGAGCGGTCATCGGGATGCTCCTGATTCGTCGGGTGCGGGCGCGCGCAATGCGGCCCAGGCGGATTCGGCCAGTTCGGTGGCGACGGCGGTGGGCGCGGTGGTGATCTCGCCGCCGAGCCAGTGCCGCGCGTACTCCTGGGCGGGCCCCAGCCACAGCGCGTACACCAGATCGAAGCCGAGATCGCGCACGGTGCCGTAGGCCGCGTGGGTGCGCCACCACCGCCAGACATCGCGCAGGAACACCTGATTGGACTCGCTCTCGCGCACCCCCGGCGGCCGCGCCGAGGTGAGCACCGCGGCCCGGTACTGGTTCTCGGTGACCCAGCGCAGATGCGCGACCACGCCGCCGGTGATCCCGGCGCGCGCGTCGACGCTCGCGCCGACCACGGCCCACAGATTCCGCTGATAGTCCGCGAGCGCGTTCGCCCACACCTGCCGGTACAGCTCGGCCTTGTCCGGGAAGTGGTGGTACAGCGCGCCCACGCTCGCCCCGGCGGCGTCGCGGATCTGGCCCAGGGTGGTCTCGACCGTCCCGTGCTCGGCGAACTGCCGCTCGGCCGCCAGCAGCAACCGATCACGAATCTTCACGAACAGAATATTATTCTGGTTCCGCTGGATTGTCACCCGGGTGGGGTAAGACGAGAGGGTGCCCCGGTGGCTGTTGCACGTGGACCTCGATCAGTTCCAGGCGGCGGTGGAGTTCCGCCGTCACCCGGAGCTGCGGGACCGGCCGGTCATCGTCGGCGGCAACGGCGATCCCGACGAGCCCCGCAAGGTCGTGACGTGCGCGTCCTATCCGGCCCGCGCCTTCGGCGTGTACGCGGGCATGCCGCTGCGCGCCGCCGCCCGCAAATGTCCGGAGGGGGTGTTCCTGCCGCTGGACATGGCCACCTACGAGGAGGCGTCCGAGGAGGTCATGGCCCGGCTGCGCGCGTTCCCGGTGCGGGTGGAGGTGCTCGGCTGGGACGAGGCGTTCCTCGCCGCCGACACCGACGATCCCGAACGGCTGGCCCGCGAGATCCGTTCCGCCGTCGCGGAATTGGCGCTCACCTGCTCGATCGGCATCGGCGACAACAAACTTCGCGCCAAACTCGCCACCGGTTTCGCCAAAACGGTCGGCAAGGGCGAGCACGCGCCCGGCGGCACCGGCGTCTTCCGCCTCACCGCCGAGAACTGGGACCGGCTCATGGCCGACCGCCCCACCAGCGCCCTGTGGGGTATCGGCGCCCGCATCGCCGCGCGCCTGGCGACCCTGGGCATCGAGACCGTCGCCCAGCTCGCGGCGGCCGACCGCACCGCCCTGGCCGCGGAGTTCGGCCCGAGCACGGGCCCGTACCTGTGGCTGCTCGGCAACGGGCGCGGCGACACCGACGTGGTGACCGAGCCGCGAATCCCGGTGGGCCGCAGCCGTTCCGAGACCTTCCCGCAGGACCTCACCGAGCGCGCCGAGATCGAACGGCAGGTGGTCCGGCTGGCGACCGAGGTGGCCGAGGAGATGATCGAGGCGGGCCGGATCACCCAGCGCGTCGGGGTCACCGTGCGCACCAACACGTTCTACACCCGCACCAAACAACGCAAACTCCCCGAGCCGACCGCCGACGTCGCGACGATCGTGCGCGCGGCCGTGCAGGTCCTCGGCCGATTCGAGCTCGACCGCCCGGTCCGGTTGCTCGGCGTACGCCTGGAACTGGTCCCGCGGTGATCACCGCGCGCGGGGATTTGACATGCTGGGCGGGCAGACTCGATGGGAAGGCGACGGCATGACCGACTACGCGACGCTCCGGTTCGAGCGGACGGGCGCCACCGCCCGGATCACGCTCGACCGGCCGAAGGCGGCCAACGGAATCGATGCGACCCTGGGCCGGGAACTCGCCGAACTCGCGGCGCTGTGCGCCGACGATCCGACGCTCAAGGTGGTCGTCCTGACCGGCGCGGGGAAGTTCTTCTCCGCCGGGGGCGATCTGAAGGCCATGGCGGCCGCGGAATCCGGGGCGGGCACGTACGTCAAACAGCTGGCCGATGACCTGCATCAGGCCATGTCGTCGTTCGCGCGGATGGACGCGCTGCTGCTGGTGGCGGTCAACGGCATCGCGGCCGGGGCCGGATTCAGCCTGGCGGTCGCGGCCGATCTGGTGGTGGCGGCCGAATCCGCGTCGTTCACCATGGCCTACACCCGCGCCGGACTGAGCCCCGACGGCGGCTCGTCCTACTATCTGCCGCGCCTGATCGGCCTGCGCCGCACCCAGGAACTCATGCTCACCAACCGCACGCTGTCGGCGGCCGAGGCCCTCGACTGGGGCCTGGTGCACCGCGTGGTCCCCGACGCCGAACTCACCGCCGCGGTCGACGCCCTGGCCGAGCAGTTCGCCGCCGGACCCCGGCACGCCAACGCGAATGTGAAGAAGCTGCTGCTGGTCTCCTCCGACCACACCCTCGAGGAGCAGCTCGCGCGCGAGGCCGCCTTCATCGGGGCCTGCGCGGACTCCGAGGACGGGCGCGAGGGCATCACCGCCTTCCTGGCCAAGCGGGCCCCGACCTTCCGCTGACTATGGCCGTCGCCGTGGCCGAGGCGCCGGAGTCCGCGACCGTGTCCCGGCGGTCGCGGCCGGTGCTGCTCGCGGCCGCGGCGATGCTGGTGGCGCAGTGGGCGATTCGCGGCTGGGTCGCCGGGCGCGGCTACTTCTACTGGGACGATCTGATCCTGGTGGGCCGGGCGGGCGACCATCCGCTGCTGTCGGCGGATCTGTTGCTGTACGACCACGACGGCCACTTCATGCCGCTCGCCTTCGCCACCGCGTGGCTGGTGACCGCGACAGCGCCGCTGCACTGGGCGGGGCCGGTGGTGTCGCTGCTGCTGTGGCAGGCCGCGGCCGGGGTCGCGGTGCTGCGCATGCTGCTGATCCTGGTGCCGCGCGCCCGCGCCCGCCCGGTGGTGCTGCTCCCGTTCGCGTTCTACCTGTTCTGCCCGCTCACCCTGCCCGCCTTCGCCTGGTGGTCGGCCGGATTGAACGCCCTGCCACTGCAATTCGCCATGGCGTGGGTGATCGGCGACGCGGTGGCCCTGCTCCGCACCGGTCGGCGGCGATACGCCGTCTCGGCGGTCGTGGTGCTGACGATCGGGCTGCTGTTCTTCGAGAAGTCCGTCGTCGTGCCGTTCGTGGCCTTCGCCGTCGCTGCGTTGGCGCGGCACCTGGACGGCGACCCACGTCCCCTGCGCACGGTGCTCCGCCGGGCCGGAACACTCTGGACCGCAACCGGTTCGGTCCTGGTGTGCTGGTTGCCGGTCTACCTCACCGTGGCGCACGCGTCGGCCACCCGCGGCGACGCCGAGGGCGTGCGCCGCCTCCTGCACAGCGCCACCTCGCTCGGCATCGTCCCGACCCTGCTGGGCGGCCCGTGGAGCTGGGCCCGCTGGCTCCCGTCCACGCCCTGGGCGACGCCGCCCGGCTGGGCGGTGATCCTGTCCTGGCTGGCGCTGGGAGTGGTTGTCGCGCAATCGGTCCGGACGCGTCGCCGGGTGATCCCGTTGTGGCTCATGGTCGTCGGCTACGTCCTGCTGGCGCAACTGCCCGTCGTGCTGATCCGCGGCGGACCCGGAACCGCCGCCGAACTCATGCAGTCGCTGCGCTATCTCGCGGACGTGACGGTCGTCCTCACCGCCGCCGGAGCGCTCCTCCTGCGCGCCCGTCCCCGCCGGTCGACGCCTCGAACCAGCGTGGCGCGCAATCGTTTCCGAGCCGCCGCGCCCCTGCTCGTGACGATCGCCTTCGTGGCCAGCAGCCTCTGGTCGACCGTCACGTTCGCGAACTCCTGGTCGATCAGCCCGACCCGGACCTACCTCACCAACGCGAGCGCGGCCGTGCGGGACGGAACGCCGCTGCTCGATCAAGAGGTGCCTTGGGATGTGCTGAGCCCGCTCACCCATCCCCAGAATCTGGCGAGCCGGGTGCTGTCGCCGGTCGCGCCGCCGGGGGCGTTCGCCGACTCCACCCCGAGGCTGCGCATGTTCACCGATTCGGGCGCGCTCACCGACGCCCGGATCTGGTGGAACCGGGCGATCGTGCCGGGTCCGGTGCCCGGCTGCGGCTACCACATCGCCACCGCGCAACCGGTCGATCTCGCGCTCGACGGACCGCTGCTGGATTTCGGGTGGACCGCGCAGCTCAACTACCTGGCGAGCCGGGACGGGGAGATCACCGTCGGCCTCGAACACGGCCGGACCGTCGTCGTCCCGGTCACCGCGGGGCTGCACACCGTCTACGTGCGCCTGATCGGCAACGGCGAGACCCTCCGAATCGGTTCGCACACCCCGGGTCTGGACGTCTGCGTCGGGGTCGGCCCGGTCGGCGTCGCGTACTACGACCGGTGAGCACCTATGCTCGGGATCATGTTCTGGGCGATGGTGGCGCACGAGACGGACAACGGCGTGACTCTGGCGCGCGAGGAGGTCGGCGACGACTTCCTCGGCGACGGCGCGGTGACGATCAAGGTGCACTACTCCAGTGCCAACTACAAGGACGGCCTGGCCATCACCCGCGGCGGCGGGGTGGTGCGGAACTATCCGATCGTGCCCGGCATCGACATCATCGGCGAGGTGTCCGCCTCCGAGGACCCGAACTTCTCCCCCGGCGACCCGGTGATCGCGCACGGTTACGAGATCGGCGTCTCCCGCAACGGCGGATTCGCCGAATACGCGCGCGTCCCGGCCGACTGGGTCGTCGCGCTCGACGGCCTGACGCCGCGCGAGGCGGCCGCCCTCGGCACCGCCGGTTTCACCGCGGCGCTGAGCGTGCAGGCCCTGCTGGACCGCGGCCTCACCCCCGACTCCGGCCCGATCCTGGTCACCGGGGCGACCGGCGGCGTGGGCAGCGTGGCCGTGGACATCCTCGCCGGACTCGGCTTCGAGGTGGTCGCCTCCACCGGCAAGTCCGACGCGGGCGAACTGCTGGCCACCCTCGGCGCGAAATCGGTGATCGGCCGCCTCCCCGAGGATCCCGACGCCAAACCGCGGCCGCTGGGCAAGGCGCGCTGGGCGGGCGCGGTCGACAGCGTCGGCGGTAAATCCCTCGCCCACGTGCTCAGCACCATCGAGTACGGCGGCGCGGCGGCGGTCAGCGGCCTCACCGGCGGCCCCGAACTGCCCACCACGGTCCTGCCCTTCATCCTGCGCGGCGTCGCCCTGCTCGGCGTCGACTCCGTGCAGTACCCGATCGAGCGACGCCGCGCGCTGTGGGGCCGCCTCGGCAAAGACCTGAAGCCGCAACATCTTTCGCTGCTCGAGAACTACGCGCCCATCACCCACGTCGAGGAGGTGCTGCACGCCATCCGCGCCGGACACCACTCCGGCCGCACGGTCCTGGGTGTCGCGGGCGAGTTCTGAATTTTTTTGGACTGAGCGATTCAAAACGTGCTAGGGTTCGATCATGGCACGTCCCAAGCAGTTCGACGAGGACCGCGCCGTGGACGCCGCGATGCGCGCGTTCTGGTCCGCGGGCTACGAGGCCACCTCGACGCAGGACCTGTGCGCCGCGACGGGTCTGGGCCGCAGCAGCATCTACAACACCTTCAGCAGCAAACCGGACCTGTTCCGCCGCGCGCTGCGCCGGTACATGGACGAGAAGAACGCGGGCCTGTTCGCCACCGTGGACGCCGCGGGCCCGGTCAAGGACCGGGTGCGCGCACTGCTGTGGAATGTCGTCGAGGCCCCGGAGGACGATCCGCTCGGCTGCCTGGTGGTGAATTCCACCGTGGAGCTGGGCCCGCGCGACGCGGGCGTCGCCGACCTGCTGCGCGCCGATCTGGACCGGCGGCTCACCGCCCTCACCGCGATGATCGAGGCCGGTCAGCGGGCCGGTGAGATCCGGACCGAACGGCCCGCGGCCGATCTCGCGCAGTTCGTCAGCGCGACGATCGGCGGGATGCGGGTGGCCGCCCGGGGTGGGGCCGATCGGGCGACGCTCGCGGGCATCGCGGACGTGGCGCTCGACTGTCTCTGATCCGAAAATCATTGTCGCTCGGCGTGTTTCGCGTGCCCGAGTTTTGAACTGAACGATCCAAAAAAGAGAGGGTTCCCATGCCGTTGGCCGTCTACATCCTGGGCCTGTCCATCTTCGCCCAGGGCACCTCCGAGTTGATGGCGGCGGGCCTGCTTCCCGACATCTCCGCCGATCTCGCCGTCTCGATACCCCGTGCGGGACTGCTGATCTCGGCCTTCGCGCTGGGCATGCTGGTGGGCGCGCCCGTGCTCGCGGTCGCGACCCGGCGCTGGTCGCGGCGCACCGCGCTGCTCGCCTTCCTCGCGGTATTCGTCGTCGCCCACGCGGCCGGGGCGCTGACCTCGAACTACTGGATCCTGTTCGGCACCAGGGTGATCGCGGCCTTCGTCTACGCCGGGTTCTGGTCGGTGGGCGCGTCGGCGGCCGTGGGCATGGTCGCCGAGAACGCGCGGGGCCGGGCCATGAGCGTCGTGGCGGGCGGACTCACCGTCGCCACCATCGTCGGCCTGCCCGCCGGAACCTTCCTCGGTCAGCATCTCGGCTGGCGGGCCGCGTTCTGGGCGGTGACGATCCTGGCCGCGATCGCCATGATCGGGGTCCTGCTGCGGGTGCCCGACAGCCGCGCGACCACCACGGCCGATCTCCGAAAGGAGCTGCGCGCCATGGCGACCCCGCAGGTCGGACTGCTCTACGGCAGCACCACCCTGGCGATCGCCGGGGTGATGGCGACCTTCGGTTACCTCGGCGCGCTGCTCATCGAGACGACCCGCCTGTCCCCCGGCTGGGTGCCCGCCCTGCTCGCCGTGTACGGCGTCGGCGCCTTCCTCGGGATCGCGGTCGGGGGCCGGGTCGCCGACGCGCATCCCACCGGCACCCTGGCCGTGGGCATCTCCGGCCTGGTGCTCACCTCGGTCCTGCTCGCGCTCACCGCGCACCACCTCGCGCCGGTCGCGGTGCTCGTGTTCCTGTTGGGCGCCTTCGGTTTCGGCACCAATCCGGTCTCCAACAGCCGCGTGTTCACCCTCGCCCCCGCCGCCACCACGCTCGGCGCCGCGGGCAATGTCGTCGCCTTCAACATCGGCATCACCCTCGGCCCCTGGCTCGGCGGCCTCGGCCTGGACGCGGGCCTGGACTACACCTCGGTCGCCTGGCTCGGCGCGCTGCTCGCCGCGGCCGCGCTGGCGCTGGTGGGCTGGTCGCACCTGCTCGGCCGAACCGATTCCGGCACAACGGTTTCCTCACCAGGCCACGAGCAGTTCGCGGGGTCCGCGCACCAGTAGGCCGGTCTTCCAGGGCACGTTCTCCACGGGCACCGCCAGCCGTAGTGTCGGAAGTCGTCGCAGCAGTGCGCCCAGCGCGATCTGCAATTCCACCCGGGCGAGTTGCGCGCCTAGGCAGTGGTGCGCGCCGTAGCCGAAGGCGATGTGCGGGTTGTGTTTTCGCGTCAGGTCGAGGGTCTCCGGATCGGCGAAGACGGTCTCGTCCCGATTGGCCGCCTGCAGATTCGTGAACACCGACTCCCCGGCGCGCACCGTGACCCCGTGCAATTCGACGTCCTCGGTCGCCACCCGCGCGAAACCGCCGCCCGAGCCGAGCTGGACATAGCGCAGCAGCTCCTCGACCGCGCCGGGGACCAGGTCGGGGTGCGCGCGCAGCAACTCCCACCGCTCCGGTTGCGTGAGCAGCAGATACGTGAAGTTGGCGAGCTGGTTGGCGGTGGTCTCGTGCCCCGCCACCAGCAGGCCGATGCCGAGGTTGACCAGTTCCGATTCGCTGAGCCGGTCCTCGTCGTCGCGGGCGGCGACCAGCGCGCCCAGCAGATCGTCGGTGGGCCGTTCGCGCCGCTCGCTCACCAATTCGCCGAGATAGCGCTCCAATTCGGCCCGGCCCGCGTCGATCTGCTCGCGGGTGTAGGCGGTGGTGGACAGGACCGTGTCGGAGAAGTCGCGGAAGCGGTGCTGATCCTCGGTCGGCACCCCGAGCATCTCGCAGATCACCGTGACCGGCAGCGGTAAGGCGAAGCGCGCCACCAGATCCGCGGGCGCGCCGTCGCGTTCCATCGCGTCCAGCAGCCCGTCCACGATCTCGCGCACGTGCGGGCGCAGCGCGGCGACCCGGCGGCCGGTGAACGCCTTGGCGACCAGTTTGCGCAACCGGGTGTGCTGCGGCGGATCCATGCTCAGCAGCGAATCGGGCCGCGACGGCGCCGGCGACATGCGCGGAATATCCTCGCGCCCAACGGTTTCCGCGCGGCTGAAGCGCGGATCGGCGAGCACCTGCTTGACGTCGTCGTAGCGGGTGACCAGCCAGCCCTCCCCGCCGTAGGGCAGGCGCACCCGGGTGACGGGTTCCTCCCGGCGCAAAATCGCGTAATTCGGATCGATGTCGAGGCGGACTGGTTCGCCGAAGGGGTAGTGGCGCGCTTCGGTGTTCACGGTCATGGGGTCTCCCTACCCGAGGCCGACAGCATGTAAGCGATCGCTTACATCAATGTAGGCTCGGTCACACCGGCCCGTCAACGCGTCGAAAGCCCTTATCCGGGCGGGAAATTCGGGTCCAGACCGGGCAGCAGCACCCGCGCGGCGCGCAGCACATGCCGGGCAACGTCGGCGGGATCGGCCCCGGCCAGCGGTTCCCGGTGATGCACCGACCGCATCAGCGCGATGCCCAGCAACCACGCCAGCACCAGATCCGCGCGCAGTTCGCCGTCGGACCCGTCGGTCAGCCCGGACAGCGCGGCCACGTACTCGTCACCGAGTTCCCGCCGGATCGCCTCGGTCCCCTCGTCGTGCCCGCTCGACCGCAGCGCCGCCTGCAACCACGGCCCGGGCGACTCGGCCTCGCCCGACTCCAACATGTGACTCAGCAACCGCCCGACCAGCCCCGCCGCCTCCCCCTCGGCGAGCACCCGCCGCCCGCGATCGGCGATCGACTCCCGGAACAGCTCCTCCTTGCTCCCGAAATACCGAAAGAGCAGCGCCTGATTCACCCCCGCCCGCCCCGCGATCTCCCGCACGGTGGCCCGCTCGAACCCCCGCTCCGCGAACAACTCTCGCGCCGCCGCGAGAATCACCTCTCGCGTCACCGCCGCATCCCGCCGCCGCCCCGCGTCCCCGACCATCCACTCCTCCACCGCCGACTCCTGCCCAGCAGCGTAGGGGTCGCGTCAGTCCCGTTCGCCGAATATCCACGGCACGAGCACCAGCAGCCAGCCGTCCGGATCGGCGAAGAGGACCGCGCCGTTGCGGGGCCAGTACGGATTGGCCGCGGGCACCGGTTGGTGGCCGTGCGCGGTGAGCCGCGCGACCACCGCGGCGAGCGCCTCGGGGCCGTCCAGGTAGAGCACGAGCTGATTCTCCGGATGCGGTTCGGGGATCACCGGCGGCGTGCCGTGCCGGGTGAGCTCCAGGTGCACGGCGTTGCCCGGCAGACCGAACACGATGCCGTCGTAGCCGTCGTGATCGCGCCACCGCGCCAGCACCGGCAGGCCGAGCACCTCGCCGTAGAAGGCCACGGCCGCATCGTAATTCGCGGTCGGCCGGGCGAAGCGGACCGCGCCGACCCGGAGCCCGTCGGGCCACATCGGTTACGCCGCGGCCGGTTCGGAGTCGTCGGCGAACTGGGTTCGGTACAGCTCGTGGTAGCGGCCGTCGGCGGCCAGGAGTTCGGCGTGGGTGCCGCGTTCGATGATGTGGCCGTCCTCGATGACCAGGATCTGGTCCGCGTTGCGGACGGTGGACAATCGGTGCGCGATGACCAGAGCCGTGCGGCCGTCGAGGGCCTCGGCCAGCGCCTCCTGGACGGCGGCCTCGGAGGTGGAGTCGAGCGAGGCGGTGGCCTCGTCGAGGATGACCACGCGCGGCTGTTTGAGCAGCAGGCGGGCGATGGTGAGGCGCTGGCGTTCGCCGCCGGAGAGGCGGTAGCCGCGCTCGCCGACCATGGTGTCCAGGCCGTCGGGCAGCGACGCGATCAGGTCGTGCAGGCGGGCGCGGCGCAGCGCGTCCCACAGGTCGGCCTCGGTGGCGTCGGGGCGGGCCAGCAACAGGTTCGCGCGAATGGTGTCGTGGAACAGGTGTCCGTCCTGGGTGACCAGGCCGACCGTGTCCTGGATGGAACGACCGGTCAGCTCGCGCACGTCCACCCCGGCCAGCCGGACCGCCCCCGAGTCCACGTCGTAGAGCCGCGAAACCAGTTGCGCGATGGTCGATTTGCCCGCACCGGACGAGCCGACCAGCGCGATCATCTGCCCGGGTTCGGCGCGCAGCGATATGCCGTGCAGCACCTCGACCCCGCCGCGCGCGTCCAGGGTGGCGACGTCCTCGAGCGAGGCCAGCGACACCTTGTCCGCCGCCGGATAGCCGAAGCGCACCTCGTCGAACTCGACCGACACCGGCCCGGCCGGAACGGGTTTCGCGTCGGGCGCGTCCTCGATGAGCGGTTTCAGATCCAGGATCTCGAAGACCCGCTCGAAACTCACCAGCGCCGACATGATGTCCACCCGCGCGCTCGCCAGCGCGGTCAGCGGCGTGTACAGCCGGGTGAGCAGCAGCGAAAGGGCCACCACCGCACCGGCGTCCAGCTCACCGCGCAGCGCGTACCAGCCGCCGAGACCGTAGACCAGGGCCACCGCCAGCGCCGACACCAGCGTCAGCGCGGTCACGAACACCGTCTGCAACATGGCCGTGCGCACCCCGATATCGCGCACCCGTCCCGCGCGCAGCGCGAACTCCGCGGACTCCTGCCGCGGGCGGCCGAACAACTTGACCAGCGTGGCCCCCGGCGCGGAGAAGCGCTCGGTCATCTGGGTGCTCATCGCCGCGTTGAGTTGCGCCGCCTCGCGCTGGATTCCGGCGATGCGGATGCCCATCCGCCGCGCGGGCAGCATGAACAGCGGCAGCAGCACCAGCGACAGCAGCGTGATCTGCCAGGACAGCCCGATCATCACCACCAGCGTGAGCAGCAGCGTGACGATATTGGTGACCACCCCCGAGAGCGTGGTGCTGAACGCGCGCTGCGCGCCGATGACGTCGTTGTTGAGGCGGCTCACCAGCGCGCCGGTGCGGGTGCGGGTGAAGAAGGCGACCGGCATCTTCTGCACGTGGTCGAACACGGCCGTGCGCAGATCGAGAATGAGCCCCTCGCCGATGCGCGCGGACAGCCACCGGATGAGGATGCCCAGCGCGGCGTCGGCCACCGCGACCAGGCCGATGATCACGGCCAGCCGGACCACCGTCGACGGCTCGGCATGTCCGACGATGCGGTCGACGACGCGACCGGCCAGCACCGGATTGGCCACCGCCAGCAGCGCGGACAACACGCTGAACAGCAGGAAGCCGATCAGCGGCAGCCGATGCGGCCGCGCGAACCGCAGCATCCGGGCCGCCGTGTCGCGGCTGAATCCGCGCCGCTCCTGCGGCGCGTTCGCCTGCCGATACAGCTGACTCCACGCCACCGATTCGATGCTCATCCGCCCGCTCCTTCCGCTCCCGGACAGTCAACCCCGGGCCACCGACACTAAGACCTCAACAATGGTTGAGAGCAAGACTTCCCGGCCCGCCCGTCGTTCGCCGAGGGCGAAAGGCGAGCGTCGTAGAGTCGATCTCGTGCAAGCCATTCGATTCGAGAGTTTCGGCGGACCCGAGGTACTGGAACTGGTCGAGGCGACCGTGCCCGACCCCACCGGGGAGCAGGTGCGGGTCGCGGTGCGCGCGGCCGGGGTGAATCCGGCGGACTGGAAACGCCGGGAGGGCCTGTTCGGTCCGCTCGAGTTCCCGGCCGGGGCGGGCCTCGAGATCGCGGGCGTCGTGGACGCCGTCGGCCCCGCCGCCCGCTGGCGGGTCGGCGACGAGGTGATCGGCTGGGCCGTCAGCGGCGGCTACGCCGAGTACACCCTGGCCACCCAGCTGGCCGCCAAGCCCGCCGCCCTGTCCTTCCCCGACGCCGTGGCGATCCCCGTCGCCGCCAACACCGCCTCCGGCGCACTCGATGCCCTGAAGGTGACCTCCGGCGAAACGCTGCTCGTCAACGGCGCCTCCGGCGCGGTCGGCGCGATCGCCGTCCAACTCGCGCGCTCGGCGGGCGCCCGGGTGCTGGGCACCGCGTCGGCGGCCAATCAGGACGTGCTGCGGGAACTCGGCGCGACGCCGACCACCTACGGCGACGGCGTGGCCGACCGCGTGCGCGCCCTGGCCCCCGACGGCGTGGACGCGATCCTCGACTGCGCGGGCCACGGATTCCTCGACGCCGCAATCGAATTGCGCGGCGGCACCGACCGCATCGTCACCATCGCCGACACCACCGCGAGCGACAAGGGCGTCGCCTTCTTTTCCCGCGGCGGCAAGGCCGACCTCGCCGCCGTCGACCGGGTCGCCCGCCTCGTGGCCGACGGCGAATACCGCCTCCCCGGCGCTCCCCGCGTCTTCCCCCTCGCCGAGGCCGCCGCCGCCCAGGAGGAAAGCCGCACCGGCCACGGCCTCGGCAAGATCGTCCTGACCGTCGACTGACCGTCCCCCGCGCGCCCGTCAGTCGATCGTGGCCGTGCCGTCCCGCCACGAGGGGCGGCCTAGGGTGAGGGCATGAGCGATTCGTGGGTGCGGGGGTTGCGGGCCGCGCTCGACGGGGAGGTGGACGCCGATGAGCGGCGGCGGGCCGAGTACTCCTCCGACGCCTCCAACTATCGGGTGCGTCCCGCCGCGGTCGTCTTTCCGCGCGGGGAGGGCGATGTCGCGACCGCGCTGGAATTCGCGCGGGCCGAGGGGCTGCCCGTCACGGCTCGGGGAGCGGGCACCTCGGTGGCGGGCAATGCCGTGGGCACCGGGATGGTGCTCGACTTCAGTCGTCATCTGAACGATGTGCTCGAGATCGACCCCGGAAACCGTTGCGCGCGAGTGCGTCCCGGGTTGGTGCTGGCCGAGCTGCAACGCGCGGCCGCCCCGCACGGCCTGCGCTTCGGGCCCGACCCGTCCACCCAGAACCGCTGCACGCTGGGCGGCATGATCGGCAACAACGCCTGCGGCCCGCGCGCGGTGGCCTGGGGCCGCACCTCCGACACCGTGCGCGCGGTGCGCGTGCTCGACGGCACGGGCGCCGAACGCCGCCTGGGCAACGATCCGGCCGCGGTGCCCGGCCTGCCCGAATTCGTCCGCCGCCACCTCGCCCTCATCCGCACCGACCTGGGCCGGTTCGAGCGGCAGGCGTCCGGCTACGGGCTGGAACATCTGCTGCCCGAACGGGGTTCGGCGGTGGCCCGCGCCTTCGTGGGCACCGAGGGCACCTGCGGGCTGCTGCTGGAGGCCACGGTGAATCTGGTGCCGCTGCCCGCCGCCACCCTGCTGGTCGTGCTCGGCTATCCCGATATGCCCACGGCCGCCGACGATATCGCCGCGGTCATGACGGCCCGGCCGATCGCGGTGGAGGGCATCGATGCCCGCCTGGTCGACGTGGTGCGCGCGCATCGGGGCACGGTGCTCGAGCTGCCCCGGGGCGGCGGCTGGCTGTTCGTCGAAATCGCCGCCGACAGCGCCGAACTCGCCCGCGACCTCGCGCTCGGGCTGTGCGCGACGGCGCACGCCCTGGACACCCGCATCGTGGCCGACCCGGCGGAGGCCGCCCGGCTGTGGCGCATCCGGGCCGACGGCGCGGGCCTGGCGGGCCGCACGCCCGCGGGGCATCCGGCCTGGCCCGGCTGGGAGGACGCCGCCGTGCCGCCCGAGCGACTGGGCGCGTATCTGCGCGAGTTCGACGCCCTCCTGCGCGCCCACGGGGTGGACGGACTGCTCTACGGGCATCTGGGCGACGGCTGTATCCATGTGCGCCTCGATCTGCCGATCGCCGACGCGCCGGACCGGTTCCGCGCCTTCCTCGAGGACGCCGCGGATCTGGTTGTGGCCCACGGTGGTTCGCTGTCGGGTGAGCACGGCGACGGCCGGGCCCGCTCGGAACTGTTGGCGCGCATGTACTCTCCGGCGGTCCTGACCGCGTTCGAGGAGTTCAAGGGCCTGTTCGATCCCGACGACGTGCTCAATCCGGGAATCGCGGTGCGCCCGCGCCCGATCGACGCCGATCTGCGGCTGGCGGGCATCGGGCCGACCGCGCCCGCCGACGGTTTCGTCTTCCCCGCCGACGGGGACATCGGCACCGCCGTGCACCGCTGCGTGGGAATCGGCAAGTGCCGCGCCGACACTAGCGCGACGGGCGGATTCATGTGCCCGTCCTATCTGGCCACCAGCGACGAGAAGGACAGCACCCGCGGCCGGGCCCGGGTGCTGCAAGAGGTGGTCCGCGGCGACCTCGACTGGCGATCGCCGGGCGTGGCCGAATCGCTGGACCTGTGCCTGTCCTGCAAGGCGTGCGCGTCGGACTGCCCGGCCGGTGTCGATATGGCCACCTACAAGGCCGAGACCCTGCACCGTCGCTATCGCGGCCGGATCCGTCCCCGCGACCACTACACCCTCGGGCAACTGCCCCGCTGGCTGGGCGCGGCGACGCGAATGCCGCGTCTGGTCAACGCCTTCGGAGCCAATGGACCGCTGCGCCGACTGGGCCTGCGCGCCGCGGGCATGGATCCGCGCCGCGAGATCCCGGTGCTGCCGCGGGAGAGCTTCCGCGCGCAGTGGCGACGACGCCGCTCCGAGGCGGCGCGCGGCACGCCGGTGCTGCTGTGGATCGATACGTTCACCGATGCCTTCGCGCCCGAGATCGCCTGGGCGGCGGTCGAACTCATCGAATCCCTGGGATACGGCGTCCGCATTCCCGAACAACGGGTGTGCTGCGGCCTCACCCGGATCAGCACCGGTCAGCTCACCGGCGCGCGAAAGAGTTTGCGCGCCACGGTCGCCGCGCTCGACGAGCACGTCGCCGCGGGCGGCACGGTCGTCGGACTGGAACCGTCCTGCACCGCCGTGCTGCGCGCGGAACTACCCGATTTGCTCGCCGACGATCCGCGCGCCGCGGCCACCGCGCGCGCCGTGCGCACGCTGGCGGAATTCCTCGCCGCGCAGCCGGACTGGTCGCCGCCCGATCGCAGCGGCGACCGCGTGGTGGTGCAACCGCATTGCCATCAGCACGCCGTCCTCGGCTTCGACGCCGACCGCCGCATTCTCCGGCAGTCCGGTGCCGAGGTGACCGAAATCACCGGATGCTGTGGACTTGCTGGCAATTTCGGGATGCAGTCCGGCCATTACGACATTTCGGTCGCGGTCGCGGAAAACGGTCTGCTGCCCGCGCTCCGCGCGGCCGGACCCGACGCCCGTTTCCTGGCGGACGGATTCTCCTGCCGCACCCAGGCCGACCAGCTGGCCGACCGGAGCGGGCGGCATCTGGCCCAGTTCCTGCTGGGCCGGTGAGGTCGGGAACGGCTCAGCTGCCGAACGGCAGGGTGCCCGGGGGGATCTGGTAGCCCGAGCTGCCCGCGAAGACGCCGCCCAGCGCGCTGAGCAGCCAGTTCAACAGATTGGTGACCATTCGAAACCTCCCGGATAAGGATGCCGGTCAATTGCCGGTAATGATGTAGATCGACAGAAGAATCGCGGTGCGGGAATGTTCCGTTACGCCGGGCGCGCCCGAATCGGGTGTGATCCATTCCCCGTTGCCGTCTCCGCGCCGCGAGGCATAATTCCCCGGTGAGGTTCGGGACCGCGGAGGCGCAGCGCACGGTGATCGCGGACCGTCCGATCGACCTGGCGCACACCGTGGCTCCCCTGCGGCGCGGCAGCGGGGACCCCTGTCATCGGGTGACGCCCGACGGCGCGCACTGGCGGGCCGCCCGCCTGCCGAGCGGACCGGTGACCTACCGGCTCGCCCAGTCCGGCCCGCGCGCTGTCGAGGCCCGCGCGTGGGGTCCGGGCGCCGCCGAATTCCTCGACCGCCTGCCCCATATGCTGTGCCTGGACGAGGACGTCACCGATTTCGCCCCCGACCATCCCAAGATCGCCGAGGCCAATCGCCGCTTCCCCGGCCTGCGCATGCTCCGCACCGGACTGGTCTTCGAGGCCCTGGTCCCCGCGATCCTCGAACAGCGCGTGCACACCGTCTCCGCCCGCGCCTCCTGGCGAAAACTGGTGTGGCGCTTCGGCGATCCGGCCCCCGGCCCCGCCCCCGTCCCGCTGCGCGTCCCCCCGGCCGCCGAGACCTGGCGCCACATCCCCTCCTGGACGTATCACCGCGCCAATGTCGACCCGCAACGGTCCCGCACCATCGTGCTGGCCGCCCGCGTCGCCGACAAACTCGAACAGGCCGCCGAACTCCCCCATTCCGAGGCCGCCGCCCGCCTGTGCACCATCCCCGGCATCGGCGTCTGGACCGCCGCCGAGGTCGCCCAACGCGCCTTCGGCGACCCCGACGCCCTCTCGGTCGGCGACTACCACCTCGCGGCCATAGTCGGCTGGACCCTCCTCGGCCACCCCATCGACGACCCCACCATGATCACCTACCTCGAACCCCTACGCCCCCACCGCTACCGAGCCATCCGCCTCCTCGAAATCTCCGGCCAGGCCCACAAACCCAAATTCGCCCCCCGCACCCCCCTGGTAGACCACTCCCAAATCTGAACCACCCCAGCCGCACCCCTTATTCGAATCCGCACCCCTTCCAGCCCCCCACAACGGGTGCGGATCCGAACAAAGGGTGCGGCTGGGGCTGGTTCAGGGGTGGGCGGCACGCTCGGCGGCGGCGCGGGCGCGGTGCAGGGCGTCGGGAACGGGGGTGCGGCCGAGGAACATCTCGGCGAGGATCGGCTCGATCGCCTTCAGCGCCGCGGGGAAGCCGGGGCCGCCGCCGGAGGCGATGCGCGGGCCGGTGAGGACGTCGAAGAACGGGCGCACATCGATACCCTTGCGGGACCAGTACTCTCGATAGATCGGCTGATCGGCCAGCACCGCGGGCACCGTCGTGCCGTTCTCCCCGACGAACCGATTCCCCGCCGCGCTCCCCAGCCAGGCCAGCACCCGCCGCACCGCGTCCGGATGCCGCGTCGCCGCGTTGCCCGCCACCCCGATCGCGTTGTTCGTGCTCACCCGCCCCGCCGGACCGCTGGGCAGCATCGCCACGCCCCACCCGAACCGCGCCTGCTCCGCGATCTGCGCCAGATTGAACGTCCCCGACTGGAACAACGCCATCTTCCCTTGCAGGAAGGCCGTTTTCGCGAAGTCCCCGCTCCCGTTCGTATCCGCCGCCGACGGCGCCAGCCCCTGCGCGATCAGCCCGCGCAGATACGAGAACGCCACCACCCCCGGCGGCTCGTCGAACACGAACCGCTCCCCGTCCTGGAACCGCCCACCCGCCGACCCCAGATACGGCAGTTCGAGGGACTGGAAATCACCCCCGGCGTTGTACGCGTACGGCGCGACCGCCGCGAGCCGCCGCAACAACCCCGTGAACTCGTCCCCGTCCCCCGAACCCCAACGCGCCGAACCCACCTCACCCGGATCCACCCCGGCCGCCGCCAGCAGGTCCCGGTTGTAGAACACCGCCGTCCCCCCGTCCACGAATTGCGGTACCGCCCACAGCCTCCCGCCCCGCGTGTACTGCGCGACCGCCGACGCATCCCACCCCGCCGCGTCCCCGATCGATCCATCGATCGGAATCAGTCGCCCGGCGTCCGCGTAATCCTCGAACGCATTGGTCCAGAACAGGTCGTCCGCCGTCCCGCCCGACACATCCAGCCGCAGCTTCTGCGGATACGACGCCCACGGCACCACCGTGACCTCCACCCGCACATCGGGATTCACCCGCTCGAACGCCGCCAGCGAATCCCGGTACACCGGAACGAAACTCGCGTCCCAGATCCGCATCCGCAGCACCGTCCGCCCGGCCGAATCCCCGCCCCGCCCCAGCCAAAACGCCGCCGCCACCAGCACGACGGCCGCCAGCGCGATCCCCAGCACGGCCCGGGTGGAGGTCTTCACTTCAGCCCCGTCCACGAGATCGACCGCAGCACCTGCCGCTGGAACACCAGGAACAACACCACCAACGGCGCGATGGCCAGCGTCGTCGCCGCCAGCACCAGCGTCCACCGCGCGTCGTACTCGGTCCGCAGATTCGCCGTCGCCACCGTCAGCACCTGCCACGTCCGCCCGCTACTGGCCACCAGCGGCCACATGAAGTTGTTCCACTGCGACACCACGGTGATCACGGCCAGCGTCGCCAGCACCGGCCTGCTCATCGGAACCACCACGTGCACAATGACATCCAGCGTGGACGCCCCGTCCACCCGCGCGGCCCCGATCAGCTCCGCCGGAATCCCGCGAAAGAACTGCCGCAGCAGGAAGATCGCGTACGGCGAGCCGAACACGAACGGCAACACCAACGCCCAGAACGTATTCAGCAACCCCAGCCGCGCGAACATCAGATACAACGGAATCAACGTCACCATCGGCGGCACCATCATGGTCGCCAGATACATCCAGAACAGCACCTCCCGCCCCGGAAACTCGGTGTGCGCGAACGCGTACGCCGCCAGCACCGAGAACACCAACTGCCCCAGCGTGATCAACGCCGTCATCACCGCCGTCACCGCCAAGGCCCGCCCCAACCCCTGATCGAGCACGGTCCGGAAGTTGTCGCCGGTCACCGGATCGGGCCACGACAACGGCGATTCCGCCCCGAACTGCTCGGACGTCTTCACCGCCGTCAGCGCGCTCAACACCAGCGGCGCGACCGTCAGCACCGCCCCGATCGACAGCACCACATAGGCGATCGCCCCGCGCGCCAACTCAGTTCGCATCCGAGCGCTCCCGAAGGTATCGATGCTGCACGAGGGTGATCACGAACATCACCGCGAAGACCACCAGCGCCATCACCGCCGCCCGCCCGGGCCGGGCCGCGTCGAACGCCTCGGTGAAAATCCGCATCGCCACCACCTCGGTACGCCCGCCCGGCCCGCCCTTGGTGAGCGCGTACACCGTGTCGAAAGTCTGGAAGGCCGTGAGCGTTCCGGTGACGAGCACGAAGAACAGGGTGGGCCGCAGCAGCGGCAGCGTCAGCCACCACGTCCGCCGCCACCCGGTCGCCCCGTCGATCGCCCCGGCGTCGAAGATCTCCGCCGGAATCGCCCGCAGCCCCGCCACGAAGAACAACGCCACATAACCCACGTTCGCCCAGACGCTCACCGCCGCGACCGACGGCAATGCCAGCACCGGATCGGACAGCCACTCGATCCGCCGCCCCAGCAGCGCGTTCAGCGCCCCGTCGCTCGGCGCGAACAGCCACTGCCACACCACCCCGACCGCCACCGGAGCGCACATCCACGGCAGCGCGTACAGCACCCGCAACGCCGCCCCGCCCCGCCGCCGCGCCAGCGGCAGCGCGACCGCGAAACCCAGCGCGGTCTGCACCGGCACCACCAGCGCCGTCAGCGCGAGCGTCACCAGCAGTGCGTGCCCGAACTCGCCGTCGCCCAGCACCGACCGCCAGTTCCGCGATCCGGCGAAAGTCATGGGCCCCAACAAGTTCCAGCTGTGCAGACTGAGCCACGCCACCAGCGCGATCGGCAGCAGCAGGAAGCCGCCGACCCCGATCAGGCTCGGCAGCAACAACAGATAACTCGTCCCCGCCCGGCGCAGCCGACGATTCATGCTGAGCGACGCTACCGCCGTGCGCTCAGAGCTGGTCGGCGGCCTCGAGCAACAGCTGCCGCGAGCGTTCCGGCGTCTCGGCCTGGACCACGAGCCGTTCCATGACGACGCGGTAGAGCTCGAGGTCGGGCCGACGGTCCAGATACAGCGCACTGGTCAGCTGTTCCAGGTACACCACGTCGGGCACCTCGGGTTCGGCGAAGCGGAGCATGGTGAACGAACTGCCCGCCGCCGCATGGGCTCCCGCGTGGTAGGGGAGCACCTGCAGGATGATGTTGCGCCGCTCGGACATCTTCGCCAGATGCCGCAGCTGTTCGCGCAGAACCTCCCGGCCGCCGATCGGGCGGCGCAGCACCGCCTCGTCGAGCACCGCCCACAGCGACGGCGCCCCGGGCAGGTCGAGCACCTCCTGGCGTTTGCGCCGGAGCTCGACCCGCCGGGTGGCGGCCGCGTTGTCCATGCTGAGCGAGACCACCGCGCGGGCGTAGTCCTCGGTCTGCAACAGGCCCGGAATCAGTTGGCCCTCGAAGGTTCTGATGGTCTTCGCGGCGCTCTCCAGGCCGAGGTAGGTCTCGAACCAGGGCGGCAGCAGATCGGAGTACTGATGCCACCAGCCCGGCTGATTCGCCTTGCGCACCAGCTTCATGAACAGCGCCCGCTGCTCGGGATCGGTGACCCCGTACAACGTCAGCAGATCCTCGACGTCGCGCTTCTTGAAACCGGTGCGGCCCAACTCGAGTCGGCTGATCTTGACGTGCGAACCGCGGATGTGATCGCCCGCCGCCTCGCGCGTGATGCCGCGCTCCTGGCGCATCTTGCGCAGCTGCCCGCCGATGGCGATGCGCAGGGCCGTCGGTCCGCGGTCGGCGATGCGCGACTCGACCAGTTCGGTGCGGATCGGTTCTGGGATCATGAGGCCCTACTCCGATGTTCGGAAGATCATCCCTGGCGCGCTGTGCTCACGTTCGTAAACTCATCGCGCCGTACCAATCCTAACCCGCCGTCAATCCCGCGGCCCGCCCGCGACATAGATGACCTGGCCGGAGACGAAACCCGCCCCTTCGCTGACGAGGAACGACGCCGTGTGCGCGATGTCCTCGGGCCGTCCCACGCGCTGCACGGGAATCTGTGTGGCGGCGGCCTTCTGGAACTCCTCGAACGACACGCCGACCCGCTCGGCGGTCGCGGCGGTCATGTCGGTGACGATGAAACCGGGCGCGATCGCGTTGGCGGTCACCCCGAACTTGCCCAGTTCCAGCGCGAGGGTCTTGGTGAAGCCCTGCATCCCGGCCTTGGCCGCGGAGTAGTTCACCTGACCGCGATTGCCCAGCGCCGAGGTGCTCGACATGTTGACGATGCGCCCCCATTTCGCCTCGACCATGTACTTCTGCGCCGCCCGGGTGAGCAGGAACGCGCCGCGCAGATGGACGTTCATGACCGCGTCCCAGTCGTCGACGCTCATCTTGAACAGCAGGTTGTCGCGCAGGATCCCGGCGTTGTTGACGACCACGGTCGGCCCGCCCAGCTCCTCCTCGAGCCGCCGCACCGCGGCGGCCACCGACTCCTCGTCGGCGACGTCGGCGCCCAGCGCGAGGGCCGTCCCGCCCGCGGCGGTGATCGCCTCGACGGTGTCGGCGCAGGCCGCGGCGTCCAGATCGAGCACGCCCACCCGCAGGCCGTCGGCGGCGAGCCGCCGTGCGACGGCCGCCCCGATCCCGCGGGCCGCTCCGGATACGACTGCGACTCTGTCCACCATGGGTTCGCCTCTCTGCGATGGGTAGGTACGTCGGAACGTACCGAGCCTAATCGCCTACTCGACCCACAGCGTCCAGACGTTGCGCTCGCACACCAGCGCCCGGCCGTCCGCGGTGCGGGCGGTCTTGTCCGTGCTCGGAACGCATTTGGCGCCAACGGAATTCACCGCGGTGGACACCGCGTAGGGGCCGCTCCAGCGATAACCGCTCCCGCCGCGCAGGCACAGCAGGGTGCCGCCGTCCGCGGCGGTGCCGATCAGCGCGGCCTGGGTCTCGGCGCAGGTCTCGCCCTTGGTCACCACGGTCGGGGTCAGCGTGGCGGAGGAGGTGGGCGCGGGGGCGGCGAAACTCGGGGGCGCGGCGGTGGTGGTGGGGGGCTGGCTCGCGACCGTCACGACCGTGGTCGCCACCGTGGTCGATGCGCCGCGCAGTTCGGGGCGCGGCAGCGTGAAACCGGACAGTACGATCACGCCCGCGAGCAGCATCACCTCCGCGACGCCGATCATCAACGCGAACAGGGCCATCGCCCGCCCGCGCGGATGGCTGAAGGAGATGAGCCCGAACACGATGGCCACGGGGAACAGCCCCACCAGGGCTGCCACCAGGGCCACGATCGCGTAGGGATTGACGATGGGCGGCACCTCGACCCGGAGTCGTCCGGTGCGCCGCCGGCCCGGGGGCTCCCAGCGCTCGTCCTCCCAGCGCTCCTCCTCGGGTTCGGCCGCCCGGCGGCGATTGCGCGCCGCTTCCCAGCGATCCTCGTCGGGTTCCACCACCGGCCACCGCTCCTCGTCGACCTCCGGCCAGCGTTCGATCTCCGAAGACTGCTTTCTGGCCATGCGGTTCCTCTCACATCACTCGTGCAGGAACCTCGACGAACGTACCCGCCCCGATAACGAAGAGGATAAGGGGCCCAGCGATGCCCGCAACCCCTTCGTTCCGGAGCGGGTTATTCGATCTTGTCGGCGGGAGCTACCGGTCCCAACTCACCGGATTTTCACCGAGCAGCACGATCCGCAGATGTAGCAACCATCCGGCACTCCAGATCAGAAAGCGATCGTATCGATTCAGCGCGGTGCGCGAACGCGGCTGGCGAACCGCGGGCCGCGCGGCGTGGCGGGCGGGGCCGGGGCGGGTCGGATAGAGCGGGCGCGGGCCGCGGCCGTGGGTGCGGGCGTGTCGTCCGCCCGCGTGCCGCTGCCGGGCGGCGTGCCGTCCCGCGCGCGGCGCGGTCACGGCAGCGCCCGTTCGTCGAGGACGCAGCGGCCTTCCTCCACCAGGACCGCGCGGGCGCGGCGGCGCACCTTGCAGGTGTCGACCGCGCACTCCAGATGCAGTTGCATTGCGGCATGGGCCTGTTCGACGGTCATGACGCCCGGATCGGCGCCGCAGCGCAGCAGCGCGGCCACGGGTGCGTGCAGGTTGGTCAGCTGCATGCCGCCACCTCCGTCCGCGAGCCGAAACCGGTTGGGGCAAAGCGCAGTACTGCCATGACTCCTCGTTCCTGCGACGGATCCTGAACGCGCCCGGAGGGTTCAGGAGTGCGAAGGGACCGAGCGTCTTACTGCTCCGGGCACACTCCTAGCATCCCTCAGCCGACCCGCCGGTGGGTGGATTTTCGGCAGATCCGGGAGGATTTGCGGCAAATTCTCAGCAGCGGTCGGTTCGGCGAGGAATGTCCGAAACCCGCTGTGCGCACGGAGATTACGACTCGACGGCTGTTTCGCAACGAAGCGATGTTTGCGGACGTAACGGACGGGTACTCCATTGTTCGTGGACCGTGGGTTGAGAAACACCTCTCCCCGGGACCGCAAGCTGCTACCCGGTGATTGGGTCGAACGACTGATCGTAGGTTTGCTGTTCGCGGTATCTGCGGCAGGTGTATATGTACTGACCGGAGCCGTTCTGTCGTCGCTGCTGTTCGGGATGCTGGTCGCGGTGGTCGCGGTCGGTGTGGTGTCGATGCTCTGACGAAATCGAGCGGCAGGGGTGAGAACCCCTGCCGCTCAATTGTTTCCGGATCGGCGCGTCAGCGCCGGAACAACTTGTTGCCCAGCCAGACGATGGGATCGTAGCGGCGATCGACCACGCGCTCCTTCATCGGGATCAACGCGTTGTCGGTGATCTTGATGTGCTCGGGGCAGACCTCGGTGCAGCATTTGGTGATGTTGCAGTAGCCGAGACCGAACTCCTCCTGGGCCATCTCGCGGCGGTCGGCGACATCGAGCGGATGCATCTCGAGTTCGGCCACGCGCATGAGGTAGCGCGGCCCGGCGAAGGCGTTCTTGTTGTCCTCGTGATCGCGCACCACGTGACAGGTGTTCTGGCACAGGAAGCATTCGATGCATTTGCGGAACTCCTGGGAGCGCTCCACATCCTGCTGCTTCATCCGGTAGTCGCCGGGCTTCAGATCCGCGGGCGGCGTGAAAGACGGGATCTCCCGGGCCTTCTCGTAGTTGAACGACACATCGGTCACCAGATCCCGCACGACCGGGAACGTGCGCATCGGTGTCACAGTGACGATTTCGTCCTGAGTGAAGGTCGACATCCGCGTCATGCACAGCAGCCGCGGCCGGCCGTTCACCTCCGCCGAACACGAACCGCACTTACCGGCCTTGCAGTTCCAGCGCACGGCCAGGTCCGGGGCCTGGGTGGCCTGCAACCGGTGGATGATGTCGAGGACGACCTCGCCCTCGTTCACCTCGACGGTGTAGTCCTGCAACGCGCCGCCCTCGTCGTCGCCGCGCCAGACCCGGAATCGGGCGTCGTAACCCATTGCTACGCATCCCCTTTCGCGGCAGCGGCCGGATGTCCGGCGAGTTCTGCCGAGGAGTAATACTTTTCGAGCTCGCCCAGTTCGAACAGGGCGAGCAGGTCGGCGCGCATGGGCACCTGATCCTGCGGCGTGACGGTCACGGCGGGCACGGTCTGGCCCACCCCGTCCGGATCCATTCGGCACACCAGCAACTTGTTGCGCCACTGCGGATCCATCTGCGGGTGGTCGTCGCGGGTGTGTCCGCCGCGGCTCTCGGTGCGCAGCAGCGCCGCCTGCGCGACACACTCGCTGACCAGCAACATGTTCCGCAGGTCCAGGGCCAGATGCCAGCCCGGATTGAACTGCCGATGCCCCTCGACGGTCACGTGGTCGAACCGCTCGCGCAGTTCGGCCAGCCGCTCGATGGCCTGCTTCAGTTCGTGTTCCTTGCGGATGATGCCGACCAGATCGTTCATCGCCTGCTGCAGATCGGTGTGCAGCGTGTACGGATTCTCCCCCGTGCCCTCGGCGGGCGGATCGAACGGCGCCAGTGCGGTTTTCGCGGCGTCGGCGATATCGTCGTCGGCGATGGCGGGCCGCCCGTCGCCCAGTTCCTCGACGTAGGAGGCCGCGCCCAGGCCCGCGCGGCGGCCGAACACCAGCAGATCCGACAGCGAGTTGCCGCCCAGCCGGTTCGAGCCGTGCATACCGCCGGAACACTCACCGGCGGCGAACAATCCGGGCACGGTCGCCGCGCCGGTATCGGGATCGACCTCGATGCCGCCCATCACGTAGTGACAGGTCGGGCCGACCTCCATCGGCTCCTTGGTGATGTCGACATCGGCCAGTTCCTTGAACTGATGCTGCATCGACGGCAGGCGGCGCAGGATCTCCGCCGCGGGCAGCCGCGAGGCGATGTCGAGGTACACCCCGCCGTGCGGCGTGCCGCGACCCGCCTTGACCTCCTCGTTGATCGCGCGGGCCACCTCGTCGCGGGGGAGCAGGTCGGGGGTGCGGCGCGCGGAATCGTTGTCGCGCAACCACTGATCGGCCTCCTCCTCGGTCTCGGCGTACTGACCCTTGAAGACCGCGGGGATGTAGTCGAACATGAACCGCTTGCCGTCGCTGTTCTTCAGCACGCCGCCGTCGCCGCGCACGCCCTCCGTCACGAGGATGCCCTTGACGCTGGGCGGCCAGACCATGCCGGTCGGATGGAACTGCAGGAACTCCATGTTGATCAGCGTCGCCCCGGCCCGCAGCGCCAGCGCGTGCCCGTCGCCGGTGTACTCCCAGGAGTTCGAGGTGACCTTGTAGGACTTGCCGACCCCGCCCGTCGCGAGCACCACCGCGGGGGTCTCGAACAGGATGAAACGGCCCGACTCCCGCCAATATCCGAACGCCCCGGCGATCCTGCCGTCGGTCTTCAGCAGATCGGTGATCGTGCACTCGGCGAAAACCTTGATGCGCGACTCGTAGTCGCCGGTCGCCGCGAAGTCCTCCTGTTGCAGCGAGACGATCTTCTGCTGCATGGTCCGGATGATCTCGAGGCCGGTGCGGTCGCCGACGTGCGCGAGGCGCGGATAGGTGTGGCCGCCGAAGTTGCGCTGGCTGATCCGGCCGTCCGGGGTCCGATCGAACAGCGCCCCATAGGTTTCCAGCTCCCACACCCGATCCGGCGCCTCCTGGGCGTGCAGTTCGGCCATGCGCCAGTTGTTGAGGAACTTGCCGCCCCGCATGGTGTCCTTGAAATGGGTCTGCCAGTTGTCCTTCTCGTTGGCATTGCCCATGGACGCCGCGCAGCCGCCCTCGGCCATCACGGTGTGCGCCTTGCCGAACAGCGACTTGCACACCACCGCGACCGACAGACCGTGCTCGCGGGCCTCGATCACCGCGCGCAATCCGGCGCCACCGGCCCCGATCACGACGACGTCGTACTTGTGCCGCTCGACTTCAGGCATGGAACCGAATACTCCTTAGTTGACGAATCGCAGATCCGAGATGGTGTGGCTGGCGACCAACATGACGTAGAAGTCGGTGAGCACCAGCGTGCCCAGGGTCGTCCAGGCCAGCAGCATGTGCCGGGTGTTGAGCTTGGAGACCTGGGTCCAGAACCAGTAGCGGACCGGATGCGCGGAGAAGTGCTTGAGCCGCCCGCCCGCGATGTGGCGGCACGAGTGGCACGACAGCGTGTAGGCCCACAGCAGGATGACGTTCACCCAGAGCACGAGATTGCCCAGGCCGAAACCGAATCCGCCGTCCTCGCCGTGGAACGCCTTGATCGCGTCGTAGGTGTTGACCACCGACACCACGACCGCGACGTAGAAGAAGTAGCGGTGCGCGTTCTGGATGATCAGCGGAAGCCGGGTCTCCCCGGTGTATTTCGCGTGCGGTTCGGCGACCGCGCAGGCCGGGGGCGAGAACCAGACCGCGCGGTAGTAGGCCTTGCGGTAGTAGTAGCAGGTCAACCGGAACAGCAGCAGGAACGGCAACACCAGGAATCCCAACGGGATCCACATCGGCAGCGCGCCCACCCAGTGGCCGAAGTGGCTCGAGCCGTCGGCGCACGAGGTGCTCACGCACGGCGAGTAGAAGGGTGTCAGGTAGTGGTACCGGTCGTCCCAATACGCCGTGCGCACAAAGGCTCTGATGGTGGCGTAGACGATGAATGCCGCCAGGCCCAGCACGGTGACCAGCGGTGGGATCCACCAGCGATCGGTGCGCAGTGTTCGCGGCGAGATGGCCGCTCGGCCTTTGCTGAATACTCCCGTGCCCGGTTCGGGGGCGCGTGTGGGTGCGCTCACTGCAGGATGCCTCGCTGATCTACCCCGTGGAACGTCATCGTTACCTCCGGCATCGAATGTGATGCCGAGCACCATACGACAACCGGGCTATGACGTGTGACGGGTCCCGGAAATATCGACCCGCCTCGAGTCATATGATTTGCGCCACATTTTCTGATCTTGCGGGCGCGCGGTCCGAGGTAGTGAACCGTAAGCAACACGCACGAATTGTGCTGTACTACAAGGCATTTCGGACAGTGGGGACAATCGGGGCCGGTTCCGGCCCGATTGTCCCGCCACTTGTCAGCAACGCCGCCCGATGCGGGCGGGCCTCCCTACTTGGTGCGCGGGCGGGAGTGGAAGCCGAGGCCCTCGTCCTGGGCGCCCATCCACGCGGCCTCGTCCGACTTGGCGTCGGGGACGTAGATGACGTCCTGGGCGCGCCGGTCGGCGACCTCCGGCGGCGGCGACTGCTCGAAGTCCTCGGCATCGATGGCGAGCCGCTCGAGGTCGTTCTCCAGGCGGCGGACGGTGTTGGCGTCTCCGTAGTGGGAGCGCAGCGCGCCGATGCAGTGCCGGAGCTGGCCCACCGCGAAGCGCAGTTCGGCAATCTCGCTACGGGTCATGGAAATCCTCCTCGAACCGTGTGATCGACCACACAAGGTGATCTTTAACACAGTACGCGAAGATCGCGGATTCGGCCGTAGCAAAAGGCTGTGAAAAACCCTCAACCCGCGGCGGCCAACGCTGTGGTCGGTCCGGTGACGCTGCCCAGCGCCCGCTCCACGAGCGCCGAGACGGCCGCGGCGACCTCCGCGGTCCGCTCGCCGATGACGCTGTGACCAGCGCCGTCGAGGCGGACCAGCTCCGCGCCCGCCAGCTGCGAGGCGAGCACCACCGAATGCGCGAACGGGATCATCACGTCGGCCGATCCGGCCAGTACGAGGGCGGGCAGATCGCTCAGCAGGCGCAGCGTAGGGGTCTCGTCGAAGCGCATCAGCGAGTCCAGGAACGACGCCATGGTCAGCAGCGGGGTGTCGTTGAGGACGGCGGTCGCCACGGCGGTCAGGCGCGGTCCGGCCCGGCGGGCGCCGCAGGCCGCCTCCCGCATCATGGGTTCGAGGATGCGGCCGCCGAGGCGCTTGGAGGCCAGCATCATCCGCGGCGCGCGCCGCACGGCCAGGCGCAGCGAGCCGACCGTGTGCCGGTTCAGGAAGCGGGCCGGGCCGAGCGCGGTGAGCCCGCCCGCGGCCCCGGCGAGCAGCCCGATGCCCGCGATCCGTGTGCCGATGGCCTCGGGGAACAGCCGGGCGAAGGCCAGCACGACCATCGCGCCCATCGAATGTCCCACCAGCACAACGGGTCCCGTGGGGACGACGGTCCGCAGCACGGCGTCCAGATCGTGGCCGAGCTGGTCGATGGTGTAGGTCGCCGGATCCGCGGCGCCGGATTCGCCGTGCCCGCGATGGTCGTAGAAGACCATCCGGGTGTCGGCGCCCCAGTGCCCCAGCAACTCGTCGCGCAGCAGCGACCAGGATTCGGTGCGCAGGCAGTGGCCGTGCACGAACACCACGGTCAGCGGCGCGTCGGGGGAACCGAAGTCGCGCGCGACGATCGGGGTGCCGTCGTCGGCGGTGACGACGACGCGGCGGCCGTCGGGGGCGACGGTGCGAAGGGCGATGGGGGACATGACGTGCTCCTGGAGAGTCCGCTCTTGCCCGGATGTCGATGGGAGTTGCCGTCTCGTTAACCCGTCGAACCTGCTGTTATGCACACGTTGCCGAACCGGTGCCGGGGATAGACCGCGCGGTCGGGTCGGTGCTCGACAGAAATCTAGTTGTTTCTATCTATTAGTGTAGATGGACTTAGAAATGGCAAGGCACGCCCTTCTGTCTTTGTATAGCGATATCTAGTGTCATCGCGAGAGAAGTGGATAAAACGAGGAGATCATCTAGGACCGAATCGGTCCTAGAGCGCTCCTACCGTCCTTCGTATGAGCACCGAGATCCGCCCCTTCCGCATCGAGATCCCCCGCGCCGACCTCGACGACCTGCACGACCGCCTCATCCGGACCCGCTGGTCCCGGTCCCTGCCCGGCGACGGCCGCGGCGTGCCGGTCGCGGAGGTGCGCGAGTGGGCCGAGTACTGGGCCACCGAATTCGATTGGGCCGCACAGCAGGACCGGCTGAACCGGTTTCCGCAGTACGTCACGGAGATCGACGGCCTCGACGTCCATTTCCTGCATGTCCGCTCCGCAGACCCCGCCGCGCTGCCGCTGATCCTCGACCACGGCTGGCCGAATTCGTTCGTCGAGTTCGCCGACGTGATCGAGCCGCTGGCCGAGACCTTCCACGTGGTCGTGCCCTCGGTCCCGGGCTTCGGCTTCTCGGCCGCCCCGGGCGCCGGCTGCACCGTCGAGCGGGTGGCCCGCATGTGGCACGAGCTCATGGCCCGGCTCGGCTACGAGCGCTACGGGGTGCAGGGCGGCGACCTCGGCGCCTACGTCGCCACCGCGCTGGCCGAGACCGTGCCGGACCGGGTGGCGGGGCTGTACGTCACCGCCGGGCTGGGTTTCCCCACGCCGGGGGATGTGCCGGACCTCTCGCCGTCCGAACGCGCGGCCTACGACGCGATGATGTCCGCGGACTGGGTGCACGGCGTCGACCATCACGCGCTGTTGCGCTCGGCCCCACAGACTTTCGCGTACGGCTGGGACGACTCCCCGGCGGCGGCGCTGGCCTGGATGCTCCAGAAATTCGGCGACTTCGGCGGACTCGGCGGCATCGCGCGCGACGCCCTGCTCACCAACCTGAGCGTCTACTGGTTCACCCGCACCTTCGCCACCTCGTCCTGGCCCTACTACGAGACCACCGAATTCCGCTGGCCCACCGGCTCGTCCACCGTCCCGACCGGCGTCTACAGCGGCGCCCCCGGCATCCGCCGCCTGGCCGAACGCACCGCCCACATCGTGCACTGGCCCACCACCAACCCCCCGGGCCACCACTTCATCACCATGGACCAGCCCACCGCCTACGCGGCCGACGTCCGCGCCTTCTTCGCCGAGCGCCGCTGACCCGACCCTCGGGCGCGGCGGCCGGAGTTCGCCACCGACCCCGGCCTTTCGACGCGAGTTCTAGGGGTGCGCGGTGGTTTTCGTGGACGGCAGGAACGGGGTCAGCAGGTTCGGTTCGGTGGACGGCCCGAACTGCCATTCGGCGATCCAGGGGCCGGTGCCCTCGCTGGGGTCGAGCACCCCGTCCTCGAGCCAGCGCACACGGCCGTCGAGGACGGCTCGGGTGAGGGCGGTGTCGGCGTCGTCGGTGTTGTCCCACAGAGCGTCGAACAGGCGACGCACCCGCAGCCGGGACTGAGCGCAGAACGTGTCGGCCAGCCGCTCGGCGGCGTCGGCCTCGGGACTGTCCGCCGCCCGCAGCGCCCGGGCGCGCCCGCAGGCCGCCGCCATGGCGAACAGCTCCGCGCCGATGTCCACGACCCGGCCCAGAAAGCCCTGGCGGTATTCGAGTTTCGCCTGCCAGCGGGCCATCGCGTACATGAGCGCGCGGGCCTGTTTGCGCGACATCCGCTCCACGAACCTGAGATGCGTTGCCAGCGCGCCGAATTCGCCGTACGACGCGGGCACCGTGCCCGGACCGACGGCCAGCTGCGGGAACCATTTGGCGTAGAAGCCGCCCGCCCCGACGGCCGCCCTGGCCTTCGCCTTCAGCGCGGCGTCGCGCTCGACCAGCGCCCCGGCCGCGGCCATGTGCGCGTCGGCCATCTCGCGGGCGATGAGCAGGCGCATGATCTCGCTGGAGCCCTCGAAGATCCGGTTGATGCGCAGATCGCGCACCAATTGCTCGGCGCCCACGGCCCGTTCGCCGCGCGCGGCCAGCGACGCCGCGGTCTCGTAGCCGCGCCCGCCGCGAATCTGCACCAGCTCGTCGGCGATCGAACAGCTCATCTCCGAGGCCCACAGTTTGGCCAGCGCGGCCTCGATGCGAATGTCGTTGCGGGCCTCGTCGCACATGGTCGCGGACAGATCGAGCACCGCCTCCAGGGCGAACGTGGTCGCGGCGATATAGGACAGCTTCGCGGCCACCGCGCCGTGCTCGCCGACCGGGCGGCCCCACTGCACCCGGGTGGCCGACCACTCGCGGGCGATCTTGAGCGACCACTTGGCCGCGGCCGTGCACAGCGCCGGAATCGCCAGCCGTCCCGCGTTGAGGGTGGTGAGCGCGATCTTCAGCCCGTCGCCCTCCCGGCCGATCAGATTGGCCCGGGGCACCCGCACGTTGTGCATCCGGGTGACCCCGTTCTCGATGCCGCGCAGGCCCATGAAGGCGTTGCGCCGCTCGACGGTGATGCCGGGGGAGTCGGCCTCGACCACGAACGCGGAGATGCCGCCGCGATGCCCCTCACCGCGCGGCACCCGGGCCATCACCACGAGCAGTTCGGCGACGACCCCGTTGGTGGTCCACAGCTTCACGCCGTTCAGCTCGTAGCCCTGCCCGTCCTCGGTGGGGGTGGCGGTGGAGGCCATCCGCGCGGGATCTGATCCGACGTCGGGCTCGGTGAGCAGGAACGCGCTCACCGCCCCTTTCGCGCAGCGCGGCAGGAACTCCCGCTTCTGCTCGGGGGTGCCCGCGAGCTTGAGCGGTTCGGGCACGCCGATGGACTGATGCGCCGACAGCAGCACGCCGAGGCTCGGATGCGCGGACCCGACGACCATCAGCGCCTTGTTGTAGCCGACCTGTGAAAGCCCTTGTCCGCCATACTCTTCGGGGATCTTCAGCCCGAAGCAGCCGAGTTCGGCCAGCCCCCGGACCACGTCGTCGGGAATCTTGGCGGTCCGCTCGATGGCCGCGCCGTCGATGGTCTCGGCGAAGGCCCGCAGCCGCCGCAGATACGCCTCGGTGCGGGCCGTATCCGCCGCGGGCGGCTCGGGAAACGGATGGATCAGATCGAGCCGGAACCGGCCGAGGAACATCTCCTTCGCGAACGACGGCTTCGCCCATGTGGTTTCGCGCGATTCCTCGACCAGCGCGCGGGCCTGTTCCTCGGTGGCGTCGACTTTCGCGGTGGTGGCCATGCTGCCTCCCTCGGACGTGATGAGAATCACATTCGAGTGTAGGAGTCCGGGTTACTCGCCGGTAGGGGTGAAGCGCGGGGAATCGCGTCGCGCTCAGCTCACACTGCGCAGGTACCGGCCGAAATGCGGCACGGTGAAGCCGATCGTGCCGCGTTCAGCGGAGTAGATCAGGCCCTTCTTGATGAGCCCGTCGCGCGCGGGCGACAGCGAGGCGGGTTTGCGGCCGAGTTCCCGGGCGACCGCGGCGGTGGCGACCGGGCCGTCGTCGCCGGACAGATCGGCCATGGCGCGCATGTACTCCCGCTCGGCCGGGGTCGCTCGCTCGTAGCGGGAACCGAAGAAGCCCACCGCCAACTCCTCCTCCGCGGCCGGCGCGGCGAGTTCCACGTCCTCCACACCGATCGGGCTCTGCGCGGCCGCGTCCCAGGTCGCCTTGCCGTACGCCTGCACGAAATAGGGGTAGCCATCGGCCTTGCGGTACAGGGCGTCCAACGCGTCCTCGGTGAACTTCACCTCCTCGCGTTCGGCGGGGGCGATCAGCGCCAGATCCGCCGCCGCCCGGTCCAGTCGATCGATCTTGTGATAGCTGAACAGTCGCTCGGAATAGCTCTTGGACGCCGACAGCACCGCGGGCAGATGCGGCAGGCCCGCCCCCACCACGATCAGCGGCGCGCCCTCCTGACTCAGTTCGTGGCACGCCCCGCAGATCGCGGACACATCGGCCGGGCCGAGGTCCTGCATCTCGTCGATGAAGATCGCGATGCCCACCCCGATGTCGCGGGCCACCTGACCCGCCTCCATGAGCAGCTCCACCAGATCGATCTCGATATCCCCGGAATCGGCCCGGCCGGTCACCGCGGGCACGTCGATACCGGGCTGCCACCGCTCCCGCATCCCCTTGTCCGCGGTCGACCGCAGCGCGAAAGCCTTGAGGATCCCCAGGAAATCGTCCACCATCTCCGGATTCCGGTGCGCCACCGCGATCTGGCGCACCGCCATGTGCAGCGCCGATGCCAGCGGTCGCCGCAGCTCCTGATCCGGCCGGGCCTCCAATTTGCCCGTCCCCCAGCCCCGTCCGCGCGCGGTGGACCGCAACTGGTTGAGCAGCACGGTCTTCCCCACCCCGCGCAACCCGGTGAGCACCACGCTGCGCTCCGGACGTCCCCGCGAGACCCGTTCCAGCACAACGTCGAACGCGTCGAGTTGCCGGGCCCGCCCGGCCAGCTCGGGCGGCCGCTGCCCGGCGCCGGGGGCATAGGGATTCCGCACGGGGTCCATGCCCGTACACCGTAGCGGTCGCGAGCGGAATCTGTGGGTATCTATGAAAAGCCGTAGACGCGGCTATTGTTCGATATCGCCGCCGCCGAGCCGACACCCCTACCCTTGGAACTGTTCTCGAACGGTTCCCAGTGCAGGGAGAGGGTCATGGCCGAGGAGTCGATTCCCACGGTGGCCGAGGTGGTCGAAGCGTGGAACGTGCCCGCGGAGGCGCCCGTGGCGGGGCGGATCCGGGACAACATCCTGGCGGCGATCGAACAGGGATACGACGACCCGCAATTGGTGGCGGATCTGGCGGTGGGTCCGTTGGTCATGGCGCTGGGGCAGTTGGAGGCCGAACTCGCGCAGGCGCGCAGGCGCATCGAGGATTTGGAGCGAACGGTCGGAGAACGGGCGTAACGGACATGCCCGTGCGCGCGATATCAACCGTGACTGCGCCGAGACCGGCTTGTTACCCACCGAACCGGTTCGCGAAACCGCAGGCAGGGCCCGGTGCCGGGCGATTCGCGCGGATCCGTTGGCGCGCACCGGTGGACAAGAGGGCGGCGTGGCCGTAATCTTCTCGTGACTTCACGGAGTCCGTCGCCTCACCGGAGAGGCGGCCCGGGAGGTCATCCGCCTAATCGGTGGTCGAGTGGGCAGCTCGAACACCGAGCCGGGGACCCAATGTGTTGGGGTGAATCCCCTACGGCCGCAAGGTCGTCGGGGTAGGGCCGATCTTCCCGGCCCGAACCCGTCAGCTAACTCGGTCGGCGGTACGGGCAGGAAGAAACAGGAGACTCAGCTCGGTGGGTAAACACAGCTTGCAACGGGAGCCCCGGCTACCGAATTCCGTGAAGGGCGCGCTCGTTTTCGGCGCGGTGGCAGCCACGACCGGTGCCATGCCGGCGATTCCGGCCATGGCCGCGACCATCAACGTTCCCGGCATCGGCAATTTCGATGTGCCCCTGGACGATCAGCAGGTCGGTCAGGTCAATCAGGCGCTCTCCGATCACGCCGATCAGATCAAGCAGGTCCAGCAGGCGCTGGCGCCGCAGGCCGTCGCGCCCGGTCAGGCCGCGCCCGGACTGCCGAACTTCGCGCCGCCCATGCCCGGCCTGTTCGAACAGCAGCACCAGAACACCGCCGGTGACGTCGCGCTCGACGCCGCCCGCACCAAGATCGGCTCCGAATACGTGTGGGGCGCCTCGGGCCCCTCGTCGTTCGACTGCTCGGGTCTGGTGCAGTGGGCCTACAAGCAGGCCGGAATCAATCTGCCGCGCACCAGCTTCGAGATGTCGCACGTCGGCAAGCCGGTGGCCTTCGAGCAGCTGCAGCCGGGTGACCTGGTCATCCAGAACGGCGGCGGGCACGTGGCCATGTACGCTGGCGACGGCAAGATTCTGCAGGCGCCGCAGTCCGGCGAGACCGTGAGCTACGCCCCGCTGAACCCCGACTCGGTCGTCACCGCTCGCCGGGTCGCCTAGTTCCGCGCCGTGCCCGGTCCGCCCCGCGGCCGGGCACGAGAGGTACGGCGAATGGATACGGCCCGGGTCGACTCCTGGACTTGGGCCGTCCGCCTGTTCAAGACGCGCTCCGCCGCCGCGACGGCCTGTCGCGGCGGCCATGTGCGCGTCAACGGCGTGGCGGTCAAACCCGCGCATCAGATCAAACCCGGTGACGAGGTGCGGGTTCGGGTCAACGGACTGGAACGCATCGTCGTCGTCGAGCGTGTCCTCACCAAGCGCGTGGGCGCGGCCATCGCCGCCACCTGCCTGATCGATAAGAGCCCGCCGCCCCCGCCCAGGGAGATCGTCGCGTCCATGCCCCGGCGCGACCGCGGCTCGGGTCGGCCCACCAAACGCGAACGGCGCGAGACGGATCGGTTGCTGGGCCGCGACTCGCACTGACCGCCGAAGCGTCCGTCGCCTCAGGGGCCGAACAAGGTCGTGAGCCGCCGGTTGGCCGGGACGTGATTGGGCGCCGGACGATGATCCACCGCGAGCACGCTCGTCTCCCGATGCTCGAGGATTCGCATCAGCACGGCCGTCGCCCGCGCCGCGTCGAATGGTGTGAGGCCCGCCCGGCGCAGCTCGCCCGCCGGTCGATCGGATTCCCATGCGCCCCAGGCGATCGCGGTCGCCCGCTGATCGTGCCGGGCGCGGGCCACGGCGTCGAGTGCGGCGGCCACCGCCGCCCGCGGTCCCGAACCCGGGCCGCCCAGTGTGTCCGCGGCGATCCCGAACAGCAGCGCGAAGTCGATCGCGTCCGCGGCGGTGAGCTCGAGCAGGTCCTGCGCGGCCGATACCGAGGCGGCGAAGACGCGCTCCAGCCCACGCGCCGAACCGTTTTCGAGCCCGGCCCCGGCCCCGGCGGCGTGGACCAGGCCGCGGATCTCCGATCCGCACGCCCGGATGTCGTCGAGCGCGGCGGCGAGATCGTCGCGGTCGGTCACATCGCAGCGGGCCACCACGATCCGTTCCTCCAGACCGGCCAGCACCGGCGGCAGCGGCCGGGGCGTGCGGGTCAGGACCACCACGTCGCGCGCGCCCGCGTGCAGCAGCCAGCGGGTGGCGACCGCGCCGAGCGTCCCGAGCCCGCCGGTCACCACGTAGGTGCCCGCCGTCGATACGGCACGCGGGCGGGCGGGCGGTCCCACCGGTCGGAAGCGGCGCGCGGTGACCGTCGGACCGTCCACCGAAAGCTCCTCGCCCGCATCGTGATTCGCGAGCGCGTGGGCCACCGCCCGCGCGTCGTCCCCGGCCGACCACACCAGCCGGGTGGGCGGCGCCGCGTCCGGCTGCATCGCCCGCACCATCCCGGCCACCGCGTGCTGCGTCAGCGCCGCGCGATCGCGCAGCACGACCGTCAGCGCCGTCACGGCGGGGCTGTCCCGCACCGCGCGCAGCAGGTCCGCCGCCCGCGCCGCCGCCGCGGCCGGGGTGTCGTCCGGACCCGACCAGACCACGACGGCGGCCGTGGGTTCCCGCAGTGCGGCCAGCGCCCCCGCCGTCGCCCGCGCCACCCGCCGGGTCGGCAGCCGCCGATCGAGCATGCGCGCGAGCGCGACGGCCAGCGCCGATTCGCCGATCACCAAGGCGCCCCGCACCTCCGGCCGCTCGCCGGTCGCGGGCGCGATCGGAATCCAGGTCTCGGTGCGCAACACGGTGGCGGCCCATTCGAGGGCCGTGGCCACGGTCGGGTCGTAACCCCGGGCGGCCTCCGTCGCGGCGGTCGTCACCCGGGCGGGCGCGGTGACCGGAGGCGTTGGGCGCCAACGTCGTTCGGGCGGCCGTCGCGCGAACGATCCGTGCGCGGACCAGTTCACCTCGCGCCCTTCGAGATACAGCCGCCCGATCGCGGTGCGGAACGCCGTGGCCTCGTCCGGTCCGCACAGCTCGTGCGTCGACTCCCGGAAATCCGGGTACTCGCGCACCACGGGCGCCAGTTCCGGCGCCGCGGCGAGTTCGAGCACCGTCGAGACGCCGTGCGCCGCGGCCGATTCCAGCGCGGCCGCCAAATGCACGGTGGCGCGGGCGTTCTCGGCCCAGTACGCGGCGTCGAGCTGCGCCGTCGTGATGACCGTCCCGCGCCGGGTGGTCGAATACAGCGGCACCTCGGGCACACTCGGCGTGAGCGCGTCGAACTCCGGTGTCCCCGCGAACGAGGTCGCGGTGTCGACGGAACGCACGGGTACACCGCGCCTGCGCGCCTTGCGCACGACCGCGTCGAGCCGCCGCGCCGCACCCGTGAGCACCACCGTGTCCGGCCCGAGCACGGCTTCGATCCGCACCTCCCCGCGCAGGGGTTCGATCAGCCGCTCCGCCTCGTACGGCGTCGTCTCGAGCACGACGACGCCCGTCGTGACCCGCTCCACGGCCGCGCGGGCCAGCGCCAGCCGGGCCCCGTCGTCCAGGGTGACGGCCCCGGCCGTCACCGCCGCCGCGATCTCCCCGGGCCCGTACCCGGCCACCGCGTCCGGCCGAATCCCCCACGCCCGCACCAGTTCCGCGAGCGCCACCTGGAAGACGAACCGCGCGACCGGACCGTCGTCGAAACCGTGTTTCGGCGTCCACACCCGCTCGCCCCCGGCGCGTACCACCGCGTCGGCCGCGTCGGCGACCGCGCGGGCGAATACCGGATACCGGGCCGCGAGCGCCCGTCCCGCCCGCGGCGGCCCCGCGGTCCATTCGCCGAACAGGAACAACACCCCGCCCGGATGTCGTTCCGGCCGGACGCTCCCCGCGGTCTGCCCGCGCGCCAGCGCCCGCAGCCGCGCCGCCGCCTCCGCGTGCTTGTCGGCGAGCACGACCGCGCGCACCGGCTCGGGCAGCAATCGGCCTGCCGCCGAGGCGAATTCGGAGAGCGGCGGATGGTCGGCCAGCAGCAGATCCGCCCAGCGCCCCGCCAGCTCGCGCAGCCGTTCCGGGGTGGCGGCGCTCAGCGGGATCAGCGTCGGCGGCCCGGCGTCGCGATGCGCCGGAGGTCGCGCGACACCGCGCAGCACGGCGTGCGCGGTGGTGCCGCCGATGCCGACCGAGCCGACGCCCGCGATCCGGTCGGACGCGGGCACCTCCTGCCAGCCGATGGGTTCGCTGGGTACCCGCAGCCCGCGCTCGCCGAGCCGTGCCGCGGCGTCGTCGTCGCGAAAACCGCGGGCGGGCACGATGATTCCGCGCTCGACGCACAGCGCCGCCTTGGCCAGCCCGGTGACCCCGGCCGCCGCCACGAGCGGTGCCGGGTCGGCGGTGACCGAGCCGACCCAGATCTTCGCCGACGGCGGGCTCCCGCTGTGCAGCACCCGCGCGAGCGCGTCGATCTCCGCGGCGTCCACCGAAGCGGCGGGGCTGCCGTGACATTCGAAGTATCCGGCGGCGTGCGGATCGAGCCCGGCCCGCTCCCATGCCGCGCGGATGACCCGGCGTCGGGTCCGGCCGTCGGTCAGCCGGCCGTCGGAACCCACCGCGGTGCCGAGGATTTCGGCATACACTCGGTTGCCCTCCCGCCGCGCGTCGGCGGTGCGTTGCAGGACCAGCACCGTGCAGCCGCCGCCGCGACCGTCCGCGTCGGCGGCGTCGACGCCACCGACGAGCGCCCACGGCGCGGTGCCGTCGGCCAGCAGGCGCACGGCCAGATCCACGGCCGCCAGCGACGACGTCCCGGCGCTGTCCAGCACCAGACTCGGCCCGCGCAGATCCAGCGCCCGCGACACCCGGTTGGCGATCATGTTCGAACCGCTCGCCCCGAAGAACACCGCCGCCGGTGACCCCCGTGCGCGGTAACCGATCCCCGCGTCGTCGACGGCCTCGACCGCGACCGTGAGACTCAGCCGCTCTCGCGGATCCAGCCGCGCGGCCGTGGCCGCGTCGATGCCGAACCACTCGTGGTCGAAGGTGTGCTCGAGTCCGGCCGTCGCGCCCGTGAGCAGCAGATCCCAGAACCGTGGCACCCCCGCGACGCCCGGCATCCGGCAACCGATCCCGATGATCGACACCGACGGAGATGCGGGCGCGGGATCGGTCACCGTCCGTACTCCCTCCCTGCCCTCCGGCGCACGCGCCGGCAGTCGGGTACCCCCAGCGATTATGGCCGAGGAGCGGCCGGAACGAGAAGTGCTTCCGGCGTGGCGCGCGATGTCCTACGGTGTCGCTGTGTCCTCGAAACCGACAGCCGTGACCGACGGGCAACCCGGCGCCCTGATCACCCTGGCCCGCTGCTGCGCCGCCCTCGCCGCGACGCCCGCGAAACTGCTGCGGCCGCGCCGGCCCGACAGCGCCTTTCTGGCGAATCTGACCTCGGCCTCGGTTCCCCAGGCGCGCAACACCGTTCGCCTCACCGCGCTGTTGCAGGCGCGCATGTCCGCGCCGACCACGATCGTGGCCGAGGGCGCGCGCAGCCTCGGCACCGTCCCGATGACGATGGGCGCCTTCCTGATCGAACATCCGAAGGCCCGCTTCCTCGTCGATCCGGCGCTGTGTGCCGGTGTGCACCAACGGGTTCTGCCCGATATGCCGCTGCCGGCGCGGCTGCTGGTCGCCCCCGACAAGCCGGTGCTGGGCCTGGCCGACGCCCTCGCCGCCCGCGATCTCACCGGCGCGGACATCGATTTCACCCTCGCCACCCACCTGCACTGGGACCATGTCTCGGGCCTGCTCGAGCTGCCGGAGTCGGTCGAATTGCGGGTTCCCGCAAAGGAATACGACTGGGCCATGTCCGGCGACATCGCTCCCTACGGCGTCGTGCGCGCCCCACTGGCCGACCGCGCGGTCGGCCATGTCGAACTCGACGGCCCGCCGGTGCTCACCTTCGGCAGCAGCCACGACCTGTTCGGTGACGGCGCGGTGATCCTGGTCGATCTGGCCGGGCACACCCCCGGCAGCCTCGGTGTGCTGCTGGCCGTCGACGACGGCACCCGTGTGCTGCTGGCGGGCGACGCGGTCTGGAACGCCTTGCAGATCCGGCTGATTCGCGAGAAGGCGCCGCTGCCCGGCCAACTCTTCGACGCCGATCGCGACCTCACCTTCGAAACCATCCAGCGCCTGCACGCGCTGCCGGAGGGCATCGAGGTCATCGCGAGCCACGACTTCGCGGCGGTCGCCGCGCGCGCCTAGGACTTGATCAGAATCGACCGCGTGTAGAGCAACTGGAAACCGCTGCGCTGGGCGTTGTGCTGGGATTTGGAGCCCGGCAGCGTGACGACCACGGCCAGTTCGCAATTCGCGCGCGCCGCGTCGGCCAGCCGCGCCGACAGCAATGCCGCCTGCACCCCGCGGCGGCGGTGCGCGGGCACGGTCGCGGCGCCGTTGAGCTGGGCGATCGACCCGGACACCCGCATACTCGCACCGCCCGCCACCGCGTCCCCGCGCAGCGCGAGGTAGCGGCGCGCGCCCTCGGCCGAGGCCATATCGGTGGTGACGGCGGCGAGGACGTCGCGCGGGAACTCCTCGTGCGAAGCGATGCCCTGCTCGTCGGGGTGGGCGAAGCCGTCGACCACGGCGTCCAGCCAGGCCGCGGCGTCCGCGTCCGTGGCGAGCCGAATCGTGATGTCGGCGGGGATGTTTCGGGTGAGGTCCGGTTCGAGGACGCGGCCCAGGACGTTCTCGAACGCGACCAGCCGGTACCCGCGCTCGGTGAACAGCGCGGCCAGCGCCGGATCGCCCAGCTGCGCCAGCTCGACCTGCACGGCGGCGTCGCGGGCGGCGTACGCGCGTTCCAGTTCGGTCAGTTCCGCGGCCGTCGGCGTCCCGCCGAAACCCAGTCCCACCACCTTGTTCAGCGGCGAACCCGGCTCGCCGAAACAGGCCGCGCCCCCGGCGACCGGCAGCACGAAGCCGGCGCCGTCGGGACGACGACGCCGGGCGGCCTCCGTACCGGCCGTGATGAGTTCGGTCTCCGCGCGCTCGACGCGCTCGGCGAGTTCGGTTCCGCAGAACAGGATTTCGGTCACAGGGCAGTTATATCCGCCCTGTCCACCGAATTACGGCCACCCGGTCCGGTCGCCCGGCTCAGGCGACGAACGACGCCAACCGGTCGTTGATCAGCGCCTCGGCCTCGGCCACGATGCGGGAGACCAGCTCGCCACACGTCGGGATGTCGTCGATGAGGCCCTGCACCTGACCCGCGCTCCAGATGCCCGCGTTCATATCGCCGTCCTCGAACACCCGGCGCCCGCGCGCGCCCGCGACCAGATCGCGCACATCCTCGAATACGCCGCCCGACCGCTCGATCTCGACGACCTTGCGGCTCACCTCGTTGTCGGCGACCCGGGCGGTGTTGTTCATGGTGCGGAAGATCAGCTGGGTGCTGCGCTCGCTGTTGGCGACGATCTGCTCCTTGACCTTCTGGTGCACGCCCGACTCCTGGGTGCACATGAAGCGGGTGCCCATGTTCACCCCGTCCGCGCCCAGCGCGAGCGCGGCCACCAGACCCCGCGCGTCGGCGATGCCGCCGGAGGCGATGATCGGGATGTCGAGCGCCTTGGCCGCGGCGGGGATCAGGATCAGGCCGGGCACGTCGTCCTCGCCCGGGTGGCCCGCGCATTCGAAGCCGTCGATGCTCACGCCGTCCACGCCGATCCGCTGCGCCTTGAGGGCGTGCCGGACGCTGGTGCACTTGTGCAGCACCTTGATTCCGGCCTCCCGGTAGGCGGGCAGGAACGGTTCGGGGTTGGCGCCCGCGGTCTCGACGATCTTGACGCCGGATTCGATGATCGCCCGGCTGTACTCCTCGTACGGCGGCGGGTTGATCGAGGGCAGGATGGTCAGGTTGACGCCGAACGGCTTGTCGGTGAGTTCCCGGGTGCGCTCGATCTCGCGGCGCAGCTCGTCCGGCGTGGGCTGGGTGAGGGCGGTGATGAAGCCGAGGCCACCGGCATTGGCGACGGCCGCGACGAGCGGCGCCCGGCCGACCCACATCATGCCGCCCTGCACGATCGGATGCTCGACCCCGAACAGCTCGGTGAACCTGGTCCGCAACATCTGTCTGTCCTCCTGCCCGCACGGACGCGCCTACGCCCGGTCGCCGTCGATACTGGCACGACGCCGACGCCGCCGACAACCGGGATGTAAGTCACAGTTTGCGAACCAGTTCCGCTTCAGCGGAAATCGGTCATGGCCGGAGCGCGTTCGACTCGCCTTCGTAATCGGCCATGAGCTGCGCAATGATCAGATGAGACGAAACGACACAATTCTTCTCTGTAACCCTTGTCACGATGAAAAGTTAGTTGGTATTCTCACCCGGGTTCGAGAGGAGTTCATATGACCCAGGCGCTCGACGAGCCGATCCGGTCGCGACGTAACCACTGGAACAACCAGCTGGCCACGCACGCGCTCATGCGTCCCGATGCCGTCGCCATCCGGTTCCGTGGTCAGGACACCACCTGGAAGCAGTTGCACGAGCGATCGTCGCGGTTCGCCGACGCGCTCGCCCGGCGCGGGGTCGGATTCGGTGACCGGGTGCTCATCCTCGCGCTGAACCATCCGGAGTACATCGAGGCGGTCTTCGGCATCACCAAGCTCGGCGCGATCGCGGTGCCGGTGAACTTCCGCCTCACCCCGCCCGAGGTGGCCTACATCGTCGCCGACTCCGGCGCCCGGGCGATCGTCACCGACGCCGTGTTGCGGCCGTTGGCGACCGGTGTCATGGCGCAGTCCCCCGCGCTCGAGACCTGCGTGGTGATCGGCGGGACGACCGGCGAGGGCGTGCTCGGCTACGACGACGCGCTCGCCGAGGAGGGGGAATCGCATACGCCGCTGGACATTCCGGAGGACACCCCCTGCCTGATCATGTACACCTCGGGCACCACCGGCAGCCCCAAGGGCGCGGTGCTGTCCTACGGCAATCTGAACGCCCAGGCGCTGACCTGCATCCGGGCCACCGAGGTCACCCCCGATACGGTCGCCTTCTGCACCTCCCCGCTGTTCCACATCGCCGGATTGGGCAGTCTCGCACCGAATTTCATGCTCGGCGTGAAGACCGTGCTGCATCCGCTGGGCGCGTTCGACCCCACCGAATTCCTCGACGCCGTCGAGGCCGAACAGGCCACCGCGGCGTTCTGCGTGCCCGCGCAGTGGCAGATGATCTGCGAGGAGCCGACGGTCAAGCAGCGCAAGCTGGCGCTGCGGATGCTCAGCTGGGGCGCGGCCCCGGCCTCGGACACCGTGCTGCGCGCGATGGCCGACTGCTTCCCCGAGGCGCAGAACGTCGCGGTGTTCGGTCAGACCGAGATGTCGCCGATCACCTGCGTGCTCGAGGGGGCGGACGCGCTGCGCAAACTGGGTTCGGTCGGCAAGCCGATCCCCACCATCCAGGCCCGCATCGTCGACGACGAGATGAACGACGTCGCGCCCGGGGAGGTCGGCGAGATCGTCTACCGCGGGCCGACCCTGATGCAGGGCTACTGGAACAAGCCCGAGGCCACCGCGGAGGCGTTCGCGGGCGGCTGGTTCCACTCCGGCGATCTGGTCCGCCAGGACGAGGAGGGCTTCATCTGGGTGGTCGACCGCAAGAAGGACATGATCATCTCCGGTGGTGAGAACATCTACTGCGCCGAGGTGGAGAACGTCCTGTTCGGCCATCCCCAGATTCACGAGGCGGCGGTCATCGGCCGCGCCCACGAGAAGTGGGGCGAGGTGCCGGTAGCCATTGTGGCCCTGGTGAATCCGGACGAGGGGCTCACCCTCTCGGAGCTCGAGCCGTTCCTCAACGAGAACCTGGCCCGCTACAAGCACCCGAAGGAACTGATCATCGTGCCCGAACTGCCGCGCAACGCCAGCGGCAAGGTCGTGAAGGTGCAACTGCGCAAGGACTATTCGGCCTGACCCGATTCGGTCGAACCCCGGGGCCCGGTGGGGCACCATGGTTTTCATGGAATCCGATCCCGCGCGCACGGCCGTGCTGGCGCTGCACTGGCAGGTCAATGTCATCAAGCCCGAGGGGTTCTTCGGGCCCATGCTCGCCGGTCCCGTCGCCGAGAGCGGTGTGATCGACCGCGCGGCCGCGTTCCACGCGGCCGCGCTGGCGGCCGGGATCCCGGTGTTGTTCACCCGCTTCACGATTCCGGTCGGCGAGGGCGCCCTCGTGCGCAATACCGGATTCATGCGGTCGGTCGCCGCGGCGCAGACCGAGTTCCGCCCGGAAGGCCCTGGCGCCCAGATCATTCCGGAGATGGCCGGGCAGGCCGCCGCGGGCGCGGTGTTCGACAATCAGAAACTGTCCGGTCTGGCGGGGAGTTCGCTGGGCGAGTGGCTGTGCCAGCGCGGGCTGCGCACGCTGCTGATCACCGGCGTCGCCACCAATCTCACCGTCGAGCAGACCGCCCGGCACGCAACGGATTTCGGCTTCGTCGTGCATCCCGTCGCGGACTGCGTCGCCGCCGCCACCCCCGAGGCGCACGAGGCGTCGCTGGCGAATCTCGAATTGACCACGGCCGGTTGCCTTTCCGCGGATCAGGCGTTGGGGGCGCAAGCCGCCTAGATCATGTCGTGGGCGGTGAGCCAGCGCATGATGAACCAGCCGCAGAACACCGGCAGCCAACAGGTCAGCACCCGGTAGAGCAGCACCGCCGGCACCGCGAGCGCGGCCGTCACCCCGAACGCCGCCAGCCCGCCGATCAGCGCGGCCTCGACCGCGCCCACCCCGCCCGGCGTGGGTGCGGCCGAGGCCAGCGTGCCGCCGATCATGGTCACGACGGTGACGGTGACGAAGGTGGCCGACCCGTTGAACGCCTCGATGCTCGCCCACAGCGCGCCCGCCGCGCCGAGGATGATCGCGGCGCTGCCGACCACGATCATGAACAGCCGCCGGGGCGTGTGCGCCAGATCGCGCAGTTCGCGCACGACCTCGGCCAGCTGCGGCCGGACCTCGGTGCGCAGCCAGCGCCGCACCTTCGGCACGAACAGGGCGATGCCGAGCAGGCCCAGCAGCGCACCGGCCACCAGATAGAGCACGGTCGGGCTGGGCACGATATGCGCCAGATTCGCCGACACCCCCGCCGCCACGCTGAACATGATCAGCAGGCCCACGTGCGTGACCACCTGCACGGCCTGCTGCAACGCCACCGCCGCGGTCGCCCGCACCGCGCCCAGCCCGTTCTTCTGCAGGAAGCGCACGTCCAGCGCGAGCCCGCCGACCCCGGCCGGGGTGGTGGTGGCCGCGAACGTCTTGGCCACCTGGGTGAGCGCGAGATTGCGGAAGTTCACGCCCTCGGAGGCGCAGCCCCACAACGCCATCGCCGCGCCCAGATAGGTCGTGCCCGCCAGGATCAGGCCGAGCAGCGCCCACCACCAGTTGGCCGTGCGCAGTTCGGTGAAGAAGGTCGGCACCTGGCTGATGTAGGGGTAGGCGACGTAGACCAGGCCGATCAGCAGGACCAGCTGGATGATCTGATTGCGCGAGAAGCGGGTGATGCGCGCGGCCTCGATGCGGTCGGCCGCGGTCTGGTGCAACACCTCCTCGCGGATCGCCTTCATGAGTTCCCCGGACTCGGGCACCGATTTGCGCACCGCCGCCGACAGCGCCGAGCGGGACAGCCGCCGCGAGGCGTCCACCACGCCCTGCTCGCCGACCACCTCCAGCGCCGCGCGCACCACGGTCTTCGCGCCGAACAGCGCGCTCGTGGTCAGCAGCAGCTGGGCGACGTCGGTGGAGAAGCGCGCGGGGTAGTTGCCGAACTCGGCGGACATGAACCCGCCGAACAGGATTCGCCCGTCGGCCACCCGGATCTCGTCGGCGCGCAGATCGCCGTGCGAGATCTGGGCGCGGTGCAGGTTCTGTAGCGCCCGCCAGACATTGGCGAGCACCACCTCGTTGTCGGCGGCCGAGAGCACCGCGCCGCGCGGCACGGTGTGCGCGTAGAGCGTCCAGCCGCGATCGAGCGCGGCGACCGTGAGCGGTTTGTTGTTGGCCAGCCCGCGGTCGCCGATCGCGATGCCCATCAGCGCGCGATGCTCCACCGCGCGGCGCAGCGAGGCGAAGGCGGCGGGTCGTTCGCCGCTGCGAAAGGTCAACCAGCGCCGCAGCTGTCGCAGCATGCCCCAGCTGCGCTGGTTCTGCCCGTACATCTCCACGATCAGCCGGTGCTCCGGCCCGGTCTGCGCCGACAGCAGCAGCGGTCCCGGCCCGGCCGGGCGGATGACGGTGAAGCCGGTGACGGTGTAGCCGCGCGCGGCCAGCACGCGCACCGCGGCGTCGAGGGGCACCTCCAGCGCGGGCGTGCCGACCACCAGCACGATGACCGCGCCGACGAACCAGCCGACCGCGAGCCCGAACATGGCCCGCGACGGCACCACCAGGCTCACGAACAGGTGCAGCGGCACGAACGCCCCGAGCAGCGCCCACCACCACCGCCGCCAGGACGCGGGCAGCCAGGGGCTCGCGACGGTGAGTACCGCGGCCAGCATGGCGATCCAGCGCGGATCGTCGAGGAACTGGGACAGGAAGGTGTCGAGCTGCCGGGGCTCGGCCAGATGCCACTGCGGCGCGGAGATCCCGGTGCCGGTGATCGACAGCGCCAGCACCGCGAGCAGTCCCGCGGTCAGATAGCCGCCGAGCAGCTTCCACTGGAACCGGAAGATCAGCCGGACCAGGATCGCGAACGGCAGCGCGAAGATCGCGATGCCGTAGAGCAGGTACACGAGATTGGACTGTTCGGGGGTGAGGATCCCGAGGATGTCGGAGACCGACCGCTCCAGCGCCTCCCAGCGCGGCCGGGTGATCAGCGAGGCCGCGACGACGAGCGCGACCAGCAGCGCCGACAGCACCACGCGCAGAATGTCGCTGGTGCGCCGGATCCGCGGCTGCAGCAGGCTGCCGGAGACGGGAATCTCCCGCCCGTCGACTCGCATGTCGTATCGGAACTTTCGGATCGGGGGAGCGGCGTCGGTCCCGCTGTCGGCTCGGGTGTGAGTATGCAGCAGGGCCCGGAACAGCCGGACGGCAACACGCCGTCGCGGGCCCGCGCGGCCGGTGGGCGTCTCGGTCCTCATCACCAACTCCCTCCCGACGGACCCGGGCTGATCATAGGGGTGTGCGACGATCGCACGATGACCCGAGATGTCCGAATCTGTTTCGTCGGTGACTCGCTGGTCGCCGGCCACGGCGACCGGCAGTGCCTGGGCTGGGCGGGTCGGCTGGCCGCGCGGGCGATCGGGGCGGGCCGCCCGGTGGTCCACTACAACCTGGGCGTCAACGGACAGACCTCGCTCGACGTCGCGGCGCGCTGGGAACAGGAGTGCGCCCCGCGGCTGCCGGACGGCAGCGACGGCCGGATCGTGTTCTCCTTCGGCGTGAACGACACCCTCGCCGACGGCGGCCGGGTGCGGGTGCCCGCCGAACGATCGGTCGCCGCGCTCACCGACGTCCTGCGCGGGGCCGCCGGGCGCGGCTGGTCGGCGATGGTGGTGGCCCCGCCGCCGGTCGACGACGACGAACAGAACGCGCGCATCGAGAAATTGGACGCGCGGTTCGGCGAAGTCTGTGCGGCCGAACGGGTTCCGTACGTCCGGGTGCACCAACCCCTACGCCAGAGCGAGGTGTGGATGCGCGCGCTGCGCGCGGGCGACGGATACCATCCCGGCGCCCCCGGCTACGAGGAATTCGCCGCGCTCATCGTCGCGCCCTGGTTGCTGTGGCTGTCCGACCCCGGATCGCCGCTGCCCGAAGCGCACTGAGATCGCGCGGACCGACCCGCCGACGCGGTCCGATTGGTTACCGTGTCTCATGGGCAAAGTCGTCGTCGCAGAATTCGTTTCGCTCGATGGTTTCATCCAGGACCCGGCCTGGACGGCTCCGTTCTGGAACGACCGGATCGCCGATTTCAAGGCCGCGGAATTGCGGGAGGCCGACGCGCTGCTGTTGGGCCGCGCGACCTATCAGATGTTCGCCGCGTCCTGGCCGGATCATCCGGAGGAGGGCGCCTACAAGGACAAGATGAACGCCATGCCCAAACACGTGGCGACGACGACCCTCACCCGGCTGGAGTGGAACGCCCAGCGCATCGAGGCCGACGTCACCGAGGGCATCGCGAAACTGCGCGCCGAGCGGAATCTGCTGGTCTTCGGATCGGGCACGCTCGTGGACTACCTGCGGGCGCATCATCTCGTCGACGAGTACCGGCTGGTGATCTACCCGGTGCTGCTCGGCCACGGGCTGCGGCTGTTCAACCCGGCCGAGGCCGAGGCGACGCTGGCGCTCGAGGACGCCCAGGTCCTCGACAACGGCGTGGTGCTCACCGCGTACCGGGTCACCTCCGACACCGTCGTGCGGCCGAACTTCGGCGGATGAGCGGACCGAGCCGCGACCGCGCCCGCTCGTTCGGGCCGCAGGCCGCGGCCTACGCGCGCTACCGTCCCGACTATCCCCCGGCGGCGATCTCCTGGGCGCTGGAACCGTTGCGCCACACCGCCACCGCCGAGGTGCTGGGCCGGATCTCGGACTATCTGCGGGAGCGACCCGAGACCGCCACCGGTGAGTTCGATATGCCGTTGCGCACCTTGGTGATTCGCGCCGTCGTGGCCTGAGTCAGCGCGACTCGAGCACCGCCATGGCGGCGTTGTGCCCGCCGATCCCGCTCACCCCGCCGCCGCGGACCGCGCCCGCGCCGCACCGGAAGACATTGGCGTGGTCGGTGCGCACGCCCCAGCGGGCGGCCGGATCCGGATCGTCGTCGGCGCGGAACGGGAAGCTCAGGTCCTGGTGGAAGATGTGGCCGCCGGGCAGGCCGAGTTCGTGTTCCAGATCGACCGGCGACCGCGCCTCCAGGCAGGGGCGGCCGTCCGGGGTGCGGGCCAGGCAGTCGTGGATCGGTTCGGCCAGCACCGAATCCAGTTGCGCGAGTGTGGCTTCCACCAGGCGTGCCTTGACGCCCTCGGGGTCGGTGGCGAAAAGCCCTGCGGGCGTGTGCAATCCGAACAGCGTGAGGGTGTGCGAGCCGCGCTCGGCGAGTTCGGGGGAGAGGATCGACGGATCGGTGAGGGTGTGGCAGTAGATCTCCGACGGCGGCGCGCTCGGCGGTCGCCCGGCCGCCGACTCGCGATAGGCGCGGTCGAGCTCGGCGTAACCCTCGGCGATGTGGAAGGTGCCCGCGAACGCCTCACGCGGATCGATGTCGTCGCGCAATCGGGGCAGGCGGCGCAACAGCATATTGATTTTCAGTTGCGCCCCTTCGGGTTTCGCCGGGAGCGGCGTGCCCAGCAGCCGCGCCAGCTCGTACGGGGCGGCATTGACCAGGACGTGGCGCGCGCCGACCGCGCCGCCCTCGTACCGCACCTCCGCGCGCCCGCCGTCGGTCTCGATCCCGGTGACGGCCCGGCCGGTGACCAGGTCGGCCCCGGCCGCGCGGGCGGCGTCGGCGAGGGCGTCGGTGAGCGCGCCCATGCCGCCCACCGGCACATCCCAGTCGCCGGTGCCGCCGCCGATCACGTGGTAGAGGAAGCAGCGATTCTGCCGCAGCTCCGGATCGTGGGCGTGGGTGTGGGTGCCGATGAGCGCGTCGGTGAACACGATCCCACGCACGGTGTCGTCGGTGAACCTCGCCTCGATCGTCTCGCCCAGCGGCCGTTCGAAGATCGCCTCCCAGGCCGCGGTGTCGTCGATCCGCGCGGCCAGTTCGGCGCGGGTGGGCAGCGGTTCGGTCAAGGTGGGGAACACCCGCTCCGCGAGTCGGGCCGTCGTGCCGTAGAACCGTTGCCACGCATCGAATTCCGCGTCCGATCCGGTGAGTCGCGCGAAACTCGCGCGGGTGCGCTCGGCGTCCCCGGTGTCCACCAGCAGCCCGCCCGCGCCCACCGGCGTATAGGAGGAGATGCGCCGCCGCCGAGTGCGGAACCGCAGGCCCAGCTCGTCCACGATCCGCGACGGCAGCAGACTGACCAGATACGAATACCGCGACAGCCGCGCGTCGAAGTCCGGGAACACCCGCTCGGAGACCGCCGCCCCGCCGGTGTGCGACCGCCGCTCCAGCACCAGCACCGACCGCCCGGCGCGCGCCAGATACGCCGCGGCCACGAGGCCGTTGTGCCCGCCGCCGACGATGACGGCGTCGTAATCAGCCCGCATCGGACCGGGCGGCGACGATGTAGCCCTGCGGACCCCGATCCGGCGGCACGGGTTCGGCGGACATGCGCGCGATCGGACGGAAACCGGTGGCGCGCAACGCCTTCTCCAGGCCGGACACTGACCACCAGTACGCCGGGGCGACCGCGTGCTCGTGGGCGATCACATCCTCGTCGCCGTGATGGGTCTGGAAGGCGAGCACCACGCGGCCGTCCTCGGTCAGCACGCGGCCGAATTCGGCGAGGATCGCGGGCAGCCGCTCGGGCGGGGTGTGAATGATGCTGTACCAGGCCACGATTCCGGCCAGCGACCGATCGGGCAGGGCCAGCGCCGTCATCGTGCCCTCTTTGAAGCGGAGGTCGGGGTGGGCGCGGCGGGCGAGCCGGACCATCTCCGGCGACAGGTCGATCCCGAAGACGTCGAGCCCGAGATCGCGCAGGTCGCCGGTGATTCGGCCGGGGCCGCAACCGATATCGGCGACCGGGCCCGTGCCGCGGACCAGATCCGCGAACGCGGCGAGGACGGCCCGATCGAACGGCCGCTCCGCCATCGCCCCCGCGAACATCGCCGCGTACTGTTCCGCCACCGCGTCGTAGCCCGCGCGCGTGCGCGCGACATCCGGATGCTCGACCTCGACCGACTCCCGCACGCCGCCACCCTACCGTCCGGGACGGCACAATCGCGGTATGGAGACGCTCGGAACGAAGACGGTGTACGTCAATCCCTGGATGGAGGTCCGCGAGGATCGGGTGCGCAGGTCCGACGGCTCCACCGGCATCTACGGCGTCGTGCACCGCGCGGATTTCGCGATGGTGGTGCCGCTGGACGGCGACCGGTTGCACCTGGTCGAGCAGTACCGCTACGCGCAGCGGCGGCGCTGCTGGGAGTTTCCGGCGGGCACGCTGCCCGGCCGCGCGGTCGGCGATCCGCTCGACCTCGCCCACCGCGAACTGCGCGAGGAGACCGGGCTGCGCGCGGGCCGGATGCTGCGTCTGGGCACGGTCGACGCGGCGCCCGGATCGCTGGCCCAGCGCGGCGCGGTCTTCCTCGCCACCGACCTCACCGAGGGCGAACCGGATCGCGAACCGGAGGAACAGGACATGCGCTCGGCGTGGTTCGACCGCGATGTGGTCGAGGAGATGATCCGCGCCGGGGAGATCACCGGCGCGCAGACCGTCGCCGCGTACTCGCTACTGCTGCTGCACGAGCGGGGCTGAGCGCTCGAACGCCGGAATCCCGTGCGGCGCGGCGTGTGCCAGGATCCGCGGGTCGGCCGCGCCGAGGCGGACGGTGAGCCGGAAACCGTCGCGATCCTCGGCCGTTCCGGTGGGCTCGAAGGCGATATGGGCGAAGGCCGCGTCCGGGGTGCTCGCCGCCGCCAGCCGATCGAGATGGGTTCGCACGAGCGACCATTCGTCGGCGGGCACGTACTGCCGCATGACCGAATGCCACACGATCGTGAGAGTGCCCGGGGCAGTGGTCGTCTCGGCCAGGAAATCGGCCGCGCCGGATCGTTCCACGCGCACGGGAATCCGCTGGGCCAGCCGCAGCGCCCCGTCCAGCCGGGCCAGCCGGGCGGGCTGATCGGGCCACACGTAGGCGCGCAGGGCCAGCGCGTCGCGCGGTGAGCGGGGATCGAGCGGGCTGGGGTCGCAGCCCGCCCGCTCGACGATCTCGACCCGTGGATGCCGCTCGGCCGCGCCCCGCAGCCACTCGGGCACATCGCCGCGCCAGGCGTTGTCGAAGGCGACGGGGGAGTCCGCCGGACCCCAGGCGAGATCGCCCGCGGCCCAATGGAAATGGTCGGCGCGCAGGTTCAGGCCCGCGCTGCTGCCCAGTTCGAACAGCCGGATCGGCAGCGGCGTGGCGTCCACGGCGGCGAGCAGTCCGGCCAGCAGGGGAACGGCCCGGCCGACCTCGTTGGTCTGCGGCGGGCGGGTCAACCAGTCGGCGATCCACTCGGGCCACGCGGCCACCGCGTCCCGGAAGGCTTGCCACACAACGTCTTCCGGGACGTCGGCCGCCGCGTAGTGCGCGGCGAGTTCCGGGGCGCGGCCGGACAGCGCGAGCCCGTGGACCGCGGCCATGAACCGCAGTGGGATCGCGGCGTCGAAGGCCGCGTCCGCGTATCCGGCCAGCGCGGCGGCGCACGGCCCGCCGGACTCGACATCGCGCGCCACCTCCGTCAGCAGCGCGGCGTAGCGCGGGGAACCGAGCACGGCGCAGGCCCGAGCCTGCGACCGGCAATACGAGGCGAGTGACATATCCGCACTGTGCCCGACCCGCACGGAGGTAATCAATATTGATTATGATCAACCGATGCCGGATTGGATCGACTCCGCGGCGGCCGTGGAGCGGCTCGGCGTCAAACCCGCGACGCTGTACGCCTACGTGAGCCGGGGCGTGCTGCGCCGCCGCTACGATCCGCGCACGCGCCGCAGCCTGTTCGATCCGGCCGAGATCGAACAACTCGCCCGGCGCGGCAAACCACGGCGCAAACCCGCCCCCACCGAGATCGCCGTCGAATCCCGGGTCACCACACTGGGTTCGGATCGGCCCTACTACCGCAGCCGCGACGCGCTCGAACTCGCCGCGCGGCACCGCTTCGAGGATGTCGCGGAATGGTTGTGGGGCAACGACTTACGTGATGCCGAACCGTGGCGCGCCGACGCGGCGGCCGTGGCGGTGGCCCGCCGGATCCAGCGCGGCCTGCCCGCCGATCTGCTGCCCCTGGATCGATTGCAGCTCGTCGTGACCGCCCTGGCCGCCGTCGATCCCCGGCGCGGCGACCGCGATGCCCTCGCCGTCGCCCCGGCCCTGCTTGCGGGCATGGTCACGGCCCTGCCCGAACGCTCCGAACCGGTGGACGCGACCCTGGCGGCGCTGCTGTGGTCGCGCCTGGCCCCCGCGCCGCCGCCCGGCGCGCCGGAACTGAAATGCCTTGATACCGCGATGATCCTGCTCGCCGATCACGAGCTGGCCGCGTCCACCTTCGCCGCCCGGGTGGCCGCCTCGGTGCGCGCCGATCCCTACGCGGTGGTCAGCACGGGTCTCGGCGTGGTCGGCGGGCCGATGCACGGCGGCGCGTCGCTCGGGGTGGAACGCCTGCTCGCCGAGATCGACCGCCCCGCCGACGTGTCGCGGGCGATCGGCGATCGGCTGCGGCGCGGCGAGCGGATCCCGGGCGCGGGCCACGCGGTGTATCGGCACGGTGACGGGCGGGGCACCCGATTGTTCGACCGGCTGCGCGAGATCGCTCCCGCACATCCGAAACTCGTTGTGGCCGAGGCGATCCTGCGCGAGCTGCGCACCCGGCGGCTGCCCGAGGCGAATATCGACTTCCCGCTCGGGCTGCTCACCACGATGTTCGGCATGCCGCCCGGATCGGGGCAGACGATCTTCGCCGTCGCCCGGACCGCGGGCTGGCTCGCGCACGCGGCGGAGGAGTACGCGAGCCGCACACCGTTCCGGCCGCGCGCGCTCGGGCCGCGACGGATATGAGAACGGGCGCGGAACATGATGTCCCGCGCCCGTTCCCGAGTGGTCGGACTTATCGGCCGGTGGTCGTGGCCGCCGCCGATGTGGTGGTGGTCGTCGTCGGGGCCGCGGTGGTCGTGGTCGGTTGGGTGGTCGTGGTCTGCGGGACCGAGGTGGTGGTCTCCTTCGCCACCGGGGCGGCCGTCTGCGGGGTCGTGGTGGTCGAACCCGACGTGGTCGTCGTGGTGGTGGTCGTGGTCGCGGGGGCCGTCGTGGTCGTGGTCGACGATGTGGTGGTCGTCGAGGTCGCGGTCGTGGTGGTGGCCGGAGCGTTCGTGCGTTCCTGCTTCGCCGACTGCGCGGCCTGGTACGCGGCGTCGAGATCCGCCTGGGTCGGCTGGTAGTTCTTGTCGACCTGCTTACCGTTCTGCGCGTCCTGGGCCAGGTGGGTGAGCCAGGCCGCGGCGTACTCGGCCGAGGTCATGGGCCGCCCGTTGGCCGGATCGGCGTTGCGCCAGTAGTCGAAGTGATGTCCGGTCGCGTTGGGGCCCAGGGTGAGCTGGTACGGATCGCTCATGATGACCGGAATCGTGTTCTGGTTCGTCACGATCAGGCCGACGATCTCGTTGAACACCTTGCGCGGCAGATAGGCCAGCGGGGCCATGTCGTCCTTGGCGATGCTGTCGGCCGGGGCGGTCGGCTTCGGCGCCTGACCCGGCTTGTAGTTCGGGTCCGAGACCCGCAGCAGCACTTGGAGGAAGGTCTCGTCGCTGGCCATCCAGTTCGGCTGCGAGGAGATGTCGGCGAAGGCCGCCAGCGCGATCCGGCCGAGCACGACCGCGACGTCCTGACCGGTCGCGGGCGTGAGCCCCTCGCGCTCGAGGGCGTCGGCGTTGATCTGGCGGCCGACATTGACCACCAGCTGCAACAACGAGATGTTCTGCGGCGCGGCGCAGGTCAGATCGCCCTCGGAGCAGAACGACGCGACCTTGCCGTCGAGCTTGCCGAAGCCGCCGCTGTTACCCGGCAACGCGCCCTGCCCGGAAACCGGTCGCACCCCGCCGTTCTGGTACTGCTGATCGAAGTTGTCCGGATGGTTCGGATCCTGCGCGCCCGGGAACGGGCCCTCGCCCGCGGACCGGCCCGAATCGGCGAGGATCACCACGCCGACGACCTTGTCCGGGTCGACGATGCCGTAGCTGCCGTCCGCGCCCGCCTGCTGATTCCCGACCTGCATGGCCACCCGGCGCGCGACGTCGGCGCCCTCGCTGTAGCCCACGATCGCGAATTTCGTATCGGGGCAAGCCTTTCGGATTTCCGTCATGACGCGTTCGGTATTCTGCACGCCCGCATTGACGGCGTCCTCATAGGTCGCCATATTCGCGGGATACGCGATGTAAACGGCCGCATACCCATTCGGATCGTCGACGGAACCGGCCGGGGCATTCACCACCGGATCCAGCCAGGGGCTCTTGTAATCGTCGGTCAGGGCGGCGGGCAATTCCTCGCCATTGGGTCCGACCAGCAGTTTCGTGGTGCCCTGGGCGGGTGAGTCGCCGCGCCCGGCCACCGAGATGGTCACCATGTCATGGCATTCCGTGACCGATGCCTTCAATTGCGTATCCGCGGTCCGGTGCGTGGTCAGCGGCGTCAGCGAAACGGCGACGACCGCCGCTATTCCCAACGCCGCGGGCGCCGCGACCGCCGAGGCGATTCGATGACGCCGGAGGAACTCACGAAAGGACATGTCCCGATCCCCATTTCACTGACAGAAACAAACGAACAGGCCCCCCGACGGGCCACGGTGGCACCCCTCATGTCGGTGGCGGGCCGGTGATCGTTACCGGATGGCACGGGTTTCGGTCGCGTTCGCTGTTTCCGGAGCTCGGGATGTGTTCGGCGTCACCGGCTGTCGGCGGTGCGTTCGGCGCCGAACCTCACGCGTAGGGATCGGTGATCTCCCGCAGTCGCGTCAGCGCGTCCCGCAGCTGCCGCATCCGCTGGACCCCCAGATGCGCCGCCCACTCCCGCTGCACGGCCGCCGCCTCGTCGTTGGCGACCCGCCGCGCTCGCTCCCCGCGCTCGGCGAGCCGCACGAGCCGCGCCCGCCCGTCGCTCGGGTCGGGCACCCGCTCCACATAGCCCGCCCGCTCCAACTGATCCACCAGGAATCCGGCCGTCTGCTTGGTCACCTGAGCCTGCTCGGCCAACTCGGTGAGCCGGTTCCCCTTCGGCGCGATGCGCGCCATCATCCGCGCCTGCGCGAGCGTGATGTCCTCGAACCCCGCCCCCGCGATCGCCCCCAACACCCGACTCTCCATGGCCCGGTACGGGATGAACATCAACACCCCGACATTCATATCCTCGTCGGCCACGCCCACTCCCTTGCAGATAGTCAGAAGAACTGATTAAACTAGTCAGAGACTTTGACTTATCCTACCGGAGGTTCCGATGCAGGCCGACGACGAGTTCCGCTGGCGAACCGTGGCACAACACCGCATCGCCATCGCGGACCTCCTGGCGACCCTGACCGAGACGGAATGGGAAACCCCCTCCCTGTGCGCGGGCTGGCGAGTCCGAGACGTAGCCGCCCACCTCCTCACCGCCCCCGATCCCCCGTCCCCCGGCCAGATGCTGCGCGCCTTCACCCGCGCCCGCGGCCGCTACAACCTGATGGTCGACGACCTGACCCGCCAATATGCCACCCGCCCCGGCCTGGCCGCCGACCTCCGAGCCGCCGCCCCCTCCCGCACCCTCCCGAAGGTGACCAACATCCGCAATATCCTCTTCGACACCTTGGTCCACGGCCAGGACATCGCCATCCCCCTGGGCCGCTCCCTCCCGATCCCACCCGAGGCCGCGGCGTTGGCCGCCACCCGGGTGTGGGAGATGGGGTGGCCGTTCTGGGCCCGGCGGCGATTGCGGGGATTTCGATTGAGCGCCACGGATATCGACTGGACCGCAGGCGCGGGCCACCCGATCGAGGGCCCGATGACCGCCCTGCTGCTATTGGTCACCGGACGCCCGATCGCGGTGGAACAACTTGCCGGGGACGGTCTTTCCGACCTGAAGAATTCGATGCGCGAATGGCCTTCGGCGACACCGGTTGACCCCTCCTGACGCGCCAGCGGGCTATTTATCCGAGTTCCCTCACGCTTTGGAGAGTTGCTCGGCGCCATCGGCGAGGGCTCGTGGATCATGCCTCGGTTCCAGTGTGACTACGGTCATCTGATCAGAATGGGCCGCAACAGTTTCCTGAACTACGACGCGATCGTGATGGACTGCGCCCCGGTGGTGATCGGTGACGACGTATCCATCGGTCCACGTGCCCAGTTACTGACGGCCCTGCACCCGATGGACGACCATGAGCTGCGCCGCCAGCGTTGGGAGACGGCGGCGCCGATCACCATCGGCGACAACGTGTGGATGGGTGGCGGTGTCATCGTCTGTCCCGGCGTCGCGATCGGCGCGAACACCGTTGTTGGCGCGGGAAGCGTCGTGACGAAGAACTTGCCGGAGCGGGTCTTCGCTGCGGGAAATCCCTGCCGGGTCATTCGAAAGCTGTAGCAGATTGTCAATTTATGCTCGGTAACTCGAAACCCGTTGCTGCGGAAGCCAACCGGCGGAGATTGTCTACCAACCAACCAGCAGAGAGAGCGGAACCTCGAACCGAGTTCTGAGACCTTACCGATTTACGGGTCAGCCCCGAGCCATATCCACGAACCGACTCAAATGCAGCTGATGCGCCACGGTGATCGTCGCCGTCGGGCCGTTTCGGTGCTTGCCCAAAATCAAGTCCGCCTCACCGCCGCGCGGATCGTCCCGCTCGAACGCGTCCGGCCGGTGCAACAGGATGACCATGTCCGCGTCCTGTTCCAGAGAGCCGGACTCGCGGAGGTCGGAGACCATGGGGCGCTTGTCGGTTCGTTGTTCGGGGCCTCGGTTCAGCTGGCTGATGGCGACCACCGGGACCTCGAGTTCCTTGGCGAGCAGTTTGAGGCTTCGGGAGAATTCCGAGACTTCCTGCTGGCGGGATTCGACCTTCTTGCCGGAGGTCATCAGCTGGAGGTAGTCCACGACCACGAGCCGCAGATCGTGGCGCTGCTTCAACCGGCGAGCCTTCGCCCGAATCTCCATCATGGTCATATTCGGCGAATCATCAACGAACAGCGGCGCTTCCGAGATCTCACTCATCCGCCGCGCCAATTTCGTCCAGTCGTCATCACTCATCCGCCCGGACCGCATATCCCCGAGCTTGATCCTCGCCTCGGCCGACAAGAGCCGCATCACGATTTCCGTACGACTCATCTCCAACGAAAAGATGACACTCGCCAACCCGTGCTTGATCGACGCGCTCCGCATGAAATCCATTCCCAGCGTGGATTTTCCAACGCCGGGCCGCGCCGCCACGATGATCATCTGACCCGGATGCAGACCGTTCGTCACCTCGTCCAACTCCGTGAAACCCGTTGGCACGCCGAGGGACATGCCGCCGCGGCTGGCGATGGAGTCGATTTCGTCCATCGTGGGCTGGAGCAGTTCCTCCAACGGGAGGAAGTCGTCGCTCGAGCGGCGTTCGGTGACCTCGTAGATCTCGGCCTGGGCTCGGTCGACGACCTCGGCGACGTCTTGGCCGTCGGCGCCGGCGTAGCCGTATTGGACGATGCGGGTGCCGGCCTCGACCAATCGGCGCAGGACCGACTTCTCGGCGACGATCTCGGCGTAGTAGGAGGCGTTGGCGGCGGTGGGGACGGTTTGGGTGAGGGTGACGAGGTAGGGGGCGCCGCCGATGCGTTTGAGTTCGCCGCGGCGGTCGAGGGCGGCGGCGACCGTGACGGGGTCGGCGGGTTCGCCGCGGCCGTAGAGGTCCAGGACGGCGTCGTAGACGGCCTGGTGGGCGGGGCGGTAGAAGTCGCCCGGGCGCAGCACCTCGACGACGTCGGCGATGGCGTCCTTGGACAGCAGCATGCCGCCGAGGACGGACTGTTCCGCGGCCATGTCGTGCGGAGGCTGCCGGCCGAAATCCTCGCCGGGAGCCTCGGAGTACTCCGAGTGTCCGCGATCGTCGACGACTGCCACCCGACTCGACCGTCCTCTCTCGTCACGCCCGGTTCCACAGGGTATTGATGTCCCGTTGTACGCCCGGGGTACGACACGTTCCGGTTCGGTCCCGGGCCGCGGGACCGGGGTGCCCGAACCCGGCGGCGAGGGATAGCAAACCGATGGTGTGCCTGGTGGGGAACGCGAAACGCGACACTCCGGGACACCGGAACCCGGTGCCGGAAAGAACCTTAGGGATCGATCTGGGGACTACCAAACCGCGGTGTGCACACCTCTGTGGATAATCTGGGGACAGTTCACCGACTGTTGTGCAGGCCCTGTGTAAGACCTGGGGAAAAACCCTCGAAATGCACTACAAAGCCCTGATAGCGGCCCATTTCCGAATTTCTCGACCTGTGGATCGATATACCCCCGGCGTGTCGCTCGAGATGAACGGCCGGGCGTGTTGGGTTAACAGTGCTCTCGCCGATTATGGCCTGGATCACAATACGGCTGGTCGGTTCCAGAAGTTGTCCCCATTTCGTCCCGAACCCGATCCGGAACTCGGCACGAGAGCTGCACAGCGAGGACGCTATTCGGAAGCGAAGATTCAGCTACCGAATAGCTATCAAGAATCGCGGGCAGGCGAAAACCACCCTCGCGCGAACGAGGGTGGTCTTCGGCGAATGCCCTAGCGCCGGGCGGTCACTCGGCGGCGTCGACCTGCAGGTCGACCTTGGCGGCAACATCGGGGTGCAGGTGCACCACGATGCCGTGCTTGCCGGTGTTCTTGATGTGCGCCTTCGGCAGCTCGATGCTGCGCTTGTCCACGACCGGACCGCCGGCGGCCTTGATGGCCCCCGCGACGTCGGACGCGGTGACCGAGCCGAACAGCTTGCCGGTGCCGGCCGTCTTCACCGCCAGCTTCACCCCGGTCAGGCCCTCGATGGCCTGCTTGAGCTCGTTGGCGTGGTCCAGATCGCGCACGCGGCGGGCGTCCTGCGCCCGGCGGATGCCCTCGACCTGCTTCTGCGCGCCCTTGGTGGCGGGAATCGCCAGGCCGCGCGGCAGCAGGAAGTTGCGGCCGTAACCGTCCTTGACCTCCACGGTGTCGCCGGGGGCACCGAGGTTGTCCACATCGGCGGTCAGAATCAGCTTCATCGTGATGCCTCCCGTTCTCAGCGAGCCGTGGACACGTACGGCAGCAGGGCGACCTCGCGGCTGTTCTTGACCGCGATCGCGATATCCCGCTGATGCTGCACGCAATTGCCGGTGACGCGGCGGGCGCGGATCTTGCCGCGATCGCTGACGTATTTGCGCAGCAGTGCCGTGTCCTTGTAGTCGATGTTGACCGTGCCGGACTTGCCTTCCTTGCAGAAGGTGCACGCCTTCTTCTTCAGCACCTTTTCGCGCGCCGGTGCTTTGGCCATTGTCTTACTCCGTTACTCGTGAGAGCCGTTGTCTAGAACGGCGGTTCGTCGTCCATGCCGCCCCCGAAGGAGCCGGCCGCGGGCGCGCTGCCCCAGGGGTCGTCGCCGGCGCTCTGGCCGCCGCGACCGCCCCCGGAGTTGCCGCCTCCGAAATTCCCACCGCCACCGGAATTGCCGCCGCCACCGAAACCGCCGCCGCCCCCGCCGCCGCGCGAGGTCTTGTTGACCTTGGCGGTGGCGTAGCGCAGCGAGGGACCGACCTCGTCGACCTCGAGCTCGACGACCGTGCGCTTCTCACCCTCGCGGGTCTCGTAGGAGCGCTGCTTGAGCCGTCCGCTCACGATCACGCGAGCGCCTCGGGTCAGGCTCTCGGCGACATTCTCCGCAGCTTCACGCCAGATGTTGCAGCGCAGGAAAAGCGCCTCGCCGTCTTTCCATTCGTTGCTGTTGCGGTCGAACACACGGGGTGTCGAGGCGACGGTGAAATTCGCCACCGCCTGGCCCGCGGGCGTGAATCGAAGCTCCGGATCGGCCGTCAAATTTCCGATGACGGTGATGACCGTGTCGCCTGCCATGGTTCCTCCTGGTCTCCGGTGCAGTCCGCATGCACTCGCGTTGTCGCGCTAGAGCCTAGAGACAGGCACCGACGACTACGAGCGATGACGGGGGAGGGGGACTTACTTCTTGTCCTGGCGCAGCACCTTGGTGCGCAGCACCGACTCGTTCAGCCCCAGCTGACGGTCCAGCTCGCTGACCGTGGCGGGCTCGGCGGTCACGTCGACGACCGCGTAGATGCCTTCGCTCTGCTTGGCGATCTCGTAGGCCAGCCGGCGGCGGCCCCACAGATCGACCTTGTCGACCTTGCCACCCTGCTGGGAGACCACACTGAGCATCTTGTCCAGGTTCGGACCGACGGTGCGCTCGTCCAGGTTCGGATCGAGAATGACCATCACTTCGTAATGACGCACGGGAACCCATCACCTCCTGTGGACTGGGAACGGCCCACGGACGGTCCGTGGGCAGGAGGGTCGTCGCGTCAGCAACCCGACAAGGCTACATGAACGGGTTCCCACCAGCGAAATCGATACCCCGCGGACGGAATGCGGGCGGCGAGGAGGTAACCCTCTTATCGTGGTGCGCATGCCCAACCGACCCGCCGCCGGTGTTGTCGCGACCGTGCTGTGCGGGTTGGCGCTGATCGTCGCCTATCTGAACAAGGCGCGCTGCGCGGGGCCACCGTTCACCGCGGACGGCCGCAGCGAGATGTTCGACCGGATCAAGGACGCGCAGGTCTGCTACTCCGACATCCAGTACCTGTGGCTGGGTCGCGGCATCAACGAGCACATCTTCCCGTACGTGACCGGCGGCATCACCCCCGACGGCACGCTCACCGGCGGGGCCGTGGAGTATCCGGTGCTCAGCGGGTTGATCATGTGGCTGGGCGCGGCGGGCGCGCACGACGACGCGGCCTTCCTGCTGCACTCGGCGCTGCTGCTGGCCCCGTTCGCGCTGGTGACCGCATGGCTGCTGGGGCGGTTGTCGGGCGCGGCCGCGCTGCTGTGGGCGGCGGGTCCGCCGCTGGTGCTCTACGCCTTCCACAACTGGGAGCTGCCGGTGGTGTGCACGTCGGTGGCCGCAGTGTACGTGGTCGCCCGGCCGAGGCGATATACGTTGCGCACCAAGGGAATTCTGGCCGCGATCCTGCTGGGGGTCGGATTCTGCCTGAAGCTGTATCCGGGCATCTTCGTGATCCCCCTCGCGCTGTACGTGCTGGTCGGCGAGCCGGGGGCGGACCGCCGCCGCGACGTGCGGGGCGCGCTGGCCGTGCTGGGCGCCGCGGTCGCGACGGTCGCGCTGATCAATCTGCCCTTCGCCCTGGCCGGTTACGAGGGGTGGCGCGCCTCGTTCACGTTCCAACAATTGCGGCAGGCCGACATCACCACGAATTCGATCTGGTATTGGGGCCTGCGGCCGCTGTTCGACCACGGCCCGCACGGGGAGGCGACGTTCCAGAACGTGGTGTCCACCGCGTCGCCGCTGCTGGTGCTGGCCGCCTTCGCGCTGGCGGTGGGGTTGGGCTGGAAGCGGTTTCAGGACACCGGCGAGTTTCCCTGGGTCGGCGTGAGCGGGGCCATGCTGTGCGGGTTCCTGCTGTTCCACAAGGTGCATTCGCCGCAGTACACGCTGTGGCTGATTCCGTTCCTGGTGCTGCTCGAGGTGCCGTGGACGGCGATCGGGGCGTATCTGGTGGCCGACGCGGCCATCGGGGTGGGGGTGTTCCGCTACTTCTACGCCCTGGGGATGGGGGAGCCGTACCAGGTCGAGGAGCGCGTCGTCGTCTTCGGCGTGTGGGGCCGCGCGCTGCTGCTGGTGCTGTTGTTCTTCCTGTTCCTGCGGGCGCGAAGCCGGACGCCGCGCGAGTCGCGCCCCGACGCGAGCGCCGAATCCGGCGAATTGGTCGGCGTCGCTTCCTGATTCAGCGCGTCTGCCGGGCGCGGAACGCGGCACTCTTCATCCGATTGCCGCAGCGGGCCATATCGCACCAGCGCCGGGAGTTCGCGCGCGAGGTGTCGAGGTAGAGCCGGGTGCAGTCGGATTGCTCGCACTCCTTGACGCGGCCGCGATCGGGGCCGCCCAGGAGTTCGACCGCCGCGCGGGCGATCGCGGCCAGGGCCGCGTCGAGATCGCCGGTGCGCCGGACGTTTCCGTGGTCGTCGAGCGCCACGCTCGGCGGGGCGCCCGCGGCGAAACGATTGACCAGGGCGCGGTCGGCCCGGTCGAGGGGTTGATCGCGGCGCACGGCGGTGGCCGATCGATAGACCGCCTCGCGGAGTTCGACCGCGCGCGCCAGATCCGGCGCGTCGCAGTCGGGCGCGGTGTCGACCAGCCGCGCCTCGACGAGCCAGCGGGCGAGATCGGCCGGGCCGCCCAGGGAGTCCTCGTACGTGGTCGTGCGTCTGCCCACCGTGCCCGCGAAGTCGAGGGCGAGGTTTCCGCTGACGAAGGTGAACACGCTCCCATAGTAACCACCTTGACAGGTTGTTGGCTGCGATGGGACGGTAGTAACCATCTGAACCGGTTATGTACGGGAGGACTCGTGCACGCACGAATGCTGGATGTGGTCGCGCCGACGGCCTTCGTCCTGATGTGGAGCAGCGCCTTCATCGCGGGAATCATCGGCGTCGGCGCGGCGCCGCCGCTGCTGGTACTGCTGGTTCGCTTCACCCTGGCGGCGATCGCGCTGACCCTGTACGCCCTGGCGGTGCGGGCGCGGTGGCCGCGCGGGGCCGAACTCGGCCATGTGATCGTGGCCGGCCTGCTGATGCAGCTGGTGCAGTTCGCGGCGTTCTACACCGCGATGGCCGAGCATGTGTCGGCGGCGGTCATCTCGCTGGTCCAGGGGCTCAACCCGGTGGTGATCGCGGTGTTCGCGGGGCGGGTGCTGGGCGAGACGGTGACACCTCGGCAGTGGCTGGGCTTCGGGGTCGGCGGCGTCGGAGTCGGTCTGGCCGTGGCCGATCAATCCCGGCTCTCGGTGTCGGGCCTGGTGTTGTGCGTGGTCGGTCTGCTCGGACTGAGCGTGGCCACGGTCTATCAGAAGCGGTTCACCCCGGCCGTCGACTCCCGGGCGGCGACCGCGCTGCACGTCGCGGTCAGCGCGCCGGTGGTCGGGCTGCTCGCGGTGGCGCACAACGACATTCGCGTGTACGACACGGGCAAGTTGGCCGAATCGCTGGTCTGGATGGTGCTGGTGAATTCGATGGGCGCGTTCCTGTTGCTGAACGCCCTGTTGCGGCGCTGGGACACCACCCGCGTCGGCAAACTGTTCTTCGCCACGCCCGCGGTCACCGCGGTGCTGGCCTGGCTGATCATCGATCAGCCGCTGCGGCCGCTCACCGTGGCCGGGCTGGCGGTCGGCGTGCTCGGTATGGTGCTCGCCGCCCAGCGCGCGCGGGCGAGAACCCCGGTGCGCGAACCGGTTCCGGCCTAGTCGGCCGCGCCCTCGGCGGCCCGGATCACCCCGTCCAGCACGTCGCGGGTGCGGTGCAGATCCCGGATGCAGGCGTCGATCCGGTTCCGTTCGGCGGCAAGGGTTTCGGTGAGGAACGGGGTGGCGCGGGCGTTCGGCGTGCCGTCGGCGTCGTGGACGCACGGCAGCAGTTCGGCCAGGGTGCGGCTGTGCAGGCCCGCGGCGAACATCTCCTGGATGCGAATCACCCGGTCCACCGCCGATTCTGGATACTCGCGCTGGCCGCCCGGCGTGCGCGTGGCGCTCAACAGCCCCTGACTCTCGTAGTAGCGCAGCGATCGCACGCTCACCCCGGTGCGGCGCGCGAGCTCACCGATCCGCACGTTTCGCTCCTTGCCTCCGACAGTCCTTGCCTCTGACATTGATGTCAGGTTTTACGGTACGCCCATGATGCTGCTGACCGAATACCGCACGCCCCACCTCACAGTTCCGAACCGGGTGGTGATGGCCCCCATGACCCGGCTGCGTTCGCACCCCGACGGCTCGCCCACCGCCGACGTGGCCGACTACTACGCCCAGCGCGCGACGGCGGGACTTATTGTGAGCGAGGGCATCTGGCCGCACAGCTCGGGTCAGAGCGAGGCGTGGGTGCCCGGTCTGCAGACCGACGCGCACGTGGCGGCGTGGCGCCGGGTGACCACCGCGGTGCACGACGCGGGCGGGCGGATCTTCGCCCAGCTCATGCACGGCGGCCGCAAGGGACACCCGCGGGCCCGCATCGACGGCACGCTGCCCGCGGGCCCGTCGGCGGTGTCCGACGACGACGTGCTGCATCTCATCGACGGCGGCAAGGCGCGTTCGCTGACCCCGCGCGTCATGACCCGCGCCGACATCGCCGCGGCCGTCGGCCATTACGCGGCCGCCGCGCGCAACGCGCTCGCCGCCGGATTCGACGGCGTGGAGATCCACGGCGCGAACAGCTATCTCATCCATCAATTCCTCGCCGACAATACGAATCTGCGCACCGACGAATACGGTGTGACCCACATCGGGCGGATGCGTTTGGCGCTGGAGGTCACCGAAGCCGTTGTCGCCGTGGCCGGTTCGCACCGCACCGGGATTCGGCTGTCGCCGGGTAATCCGCAATTCGGGATGCGCGAGGACGATCCGGCCCCGCTGTATCGGGAATTGGTGACTGAATTGGATCGATACGGGCTGGCGTATCTGCATCTGATCGACAACGACGACTATCCCGCGCTGGCGGATCTGCGGCCGCGCTGGCGCGGCACGCTCATCGCGAATGTCGGCGAGAATCGCCCCGCCACCACCGCCGCGGCGGCCGAGGCGGTATTGCGTTCGGGCCGTGCCGATCTGGTGTCGTTCGGCCGCGCGTACATCGCCAATCCCGATCTGGTGCAGCGCATCACGCTCGGGCGGCCGCTGTCGCCGATTCGCGAGGACGTGCTCTACGGCTGCACCGCCGAGGGCTACACCGATTATCCCGCGGCCTGAGCGCGAAACGAAAAACGCGCGGCCACCGGCTCATCCGAATTCGGAGCCGCAGCCGCTACGCTGCCCGTCTATGACCCTCATCGCCTCGGAGGCGGCCATTGCCGCCGAACCGCCCCGTGCGGAACCTCGGCAGCGGACCTCCTGGATTCGGCGGGTTATCGCGTTCCGTCCCGGCCCGCTGCACGCGTCGGCGGTGGTTTCCTGTGTGGTGGCGTACAAATCGTTCGAAATGTCCTATGCCGCACTGCACAATCTGGCCATCCGCAATCTCGTCGCACCGGAACTGGCCGCGAATGTGCCGATCGTGACCGACGGCCTGATGGTCGGATCGATCATCGCCACGGCGTCGTTCCGCAAGGGCGGCCTCGGATGGTGGTACGCCACAGTGCTGTTCGTGCTGTCGACGTTGCTGTCGGTCCTGGGCAACATCGAATACGCCCGCGAGATCGGCGGCGACTTCGTCTCCCTCGGCATCTACGCGGGAATGCCGATGACGATGATGTTCGCCGTCCATCTCACCCTGATGCTGTGGGCGCGGCGGCGGCGCGAACGCACAGCGGAGCCGATCGTGAATCCGGCGGAGTTCTCGGTGCCCGACATGTTCGACATGTCCGACCTTCCCACCGAACCCGATCGTCCCGCCGCGAGCCAGTTCATCGACGCCGCGCTCACCCAGCCGAAGCGGTTCGCGCCGTCGCTGGAGCACCGCCCGCTCGTGCACTCCTGAACACACCCGTACCGTCCGAACTCGACCGATGGAGCCGATGCATGTCGACAAGCGTTGTGCAGCACCAGGATATGGGTCAGTATCGCGAACTGGCAGGCCGATTGGCGTCGCTGATGCAGTCCGGGCCCGAGCGGGCCGGGGCGCTGAACCAGCTCATCGAGGCGGTGGCCAACCCGCAGATGTTCACCGACATGCTGATCGCCTACGCGGGCCGCTGGTTCAACGAGACCGGCGGCGCGTCGGTGCTGCTCGGGCCCGAGATGTTCTGGGCCCTGTCGGCGCCCGACGCGCCGGTCGGCAACTCGATCACCGCCGAACTGGCGGCGCACACGGAAATGGGTGGCGGCGAACGCAATCGGAAGATGCTGCTGATCTGCCTGCTCGAACACCTCGCGCAGAATCAGTGGCAGGCCGCGACCGCGGGCCTGTCCGAACCGCGCATGGTGACCGGCGGGCTGGTCTGAGTCTCAGCGCCAGCGCGCCAGCAGCCGGTTCGCCTCGGTGGTCAGCGCGCGTTGCAGGAACGGCCCGAAACTGACTCGGGCCACGCCCAATTCGGCGAATCCGGCGCGATCGCCCTGATCCGGCAGGGCGATCGAGTTGATCGGCAACGGCAGTTCCGCGCACAGCCGCCGCAGCGTGTCGGGGTCGTGGCGGCCGACGGGGTACAGCACGTCGGCCCCCGCCTCGGCGGCCAAGCGCAGCCGCTCGAGCGCGCGGTCGAGCCGGTCGGCCGGGTCGCCGATCTCGCGCAGGAACAGGTCGGTGCGGGCGTTGACCACCACGTGCACGCCGGCGGCGTCGGCGGCCCGGCGCAGCTCACCCACGAAATCGGCGTGCTCGCGCGCCTCCCGCAACCGGCCGCCCTCGCCGTGCACGGTGTCCTCGATGTTCAGCCCGACCGCGCCCGCAGCCAGCAGGCCCTCGATCAGCTTCGCGGGCTCGAGCCCGTACCCGGATTCGATATCGACCGACACCGGCAGGTCGACGGCCGCGGTGATCTCGGCGATCCGGCCCATCGACTCCGCGAAGGTCATCCCCTCGCCGTCGGATCGGCCCAGCGAATCGGCGAGCGGATGGCTGCCCACGGTCAGGGCCGCGAACCCGGCCTCCTGGACGAATCCGGCCGACCAGGCATCCCAGACGGTCGGCAGAATCACCGGATCGCCGGGTCGATGCAACTCGAGAAATGCGGCGGCCTTGTCGCTCAATGCGCTCATGGTTCGATCCTCGCGTACCGACCACCGGTACGCCAGCGCCGTATCCCGCGCGCCCGCCCCCGGCCCACCCGGCGGCCCGTCCTCAATGGCCCATGCCGCGGACGGAACGGCGACACGACCTCGGTGGCCCCTCGATGCCCCGGATGAAACGGGGACATGACCTCAATGGTCCCTCGACGTCCCGGACGGAAGGGGGCGCGAGCTCAGTGGCCCTCCGATGTTCCGGACGGAAGGGGGCACGACCTCAATGGCCCGCCGATGCCCCCGACGGAACGGGGACACGGGTGAGGGTCGTGGGGGCGAGACGGGGGCGCAGGGGGCTCGGCAGCCAGGGGAGGAGTGGGTCGGCCGCGCGGTCGAGGATGCCGCCGACCGGGTCGTCGACGCCGTCGCGGCGGATCGGATCCTCGAGCGGACGGTAGATCTGTCGCACGATCAGCAGGCAGATGCCCAGGACGGCCAGATCGCGCAGGACGACCGTGCCGGTGAACCACTGCTCGGGCACGCCCTTCTTGTCGGTGCCCAGGTAGTAGTACATCCGCGGGAACCACACCAGCGCGTCGATCGTCATCCACGCCAACAGGATTCGCCGATGCGGCAGCGCCAGCACGGCCAGCGGCACCAGCCACAGCGAGTACTGCGGGCTCCACACCTTGTTGGTGAGCAGGAACGCCGCCACCACCAGGAAGGCCAGCTGCGCCACCCGCGGCCGCCGGGGCGCGGTCAGCCCGACGTAGGCCACGCCCGCGCAGGCCAGCAGGAACAGCAGCAGCGAGACGGCGTTCAGGATCGTCGGGGTGTCGGACGGGGCCAGCGGACCGTCGAAGCCGGACCAGCCGGTGAACGAGGTGATCACGTTGTAGATCGAGTCCGGATCGGCGTGCCGTTCGGTGTTGAGCCGGAAGACCTCCCGCCACCCGTCGGTGAACGGCACGGCGATCGGCAGATTCACCAGCAGCCAGGTGCCCAGCGCGACCACCACGGTCACCCCGGCCGCGCGCAGCGGCCGCACCCGGGTGCCGTCCAGGTACTCGCGCAGCCCGGCCAGCCGATCGGAACGGTTGTGGCGCAGGTGATCCCACAGCGCGGGCAGCCGCTGCCGGCTGTCGCTGCGCAGGCACAACACCACGATCGGCCCGAGCAGCAGCAGCGGATACAGCTTCGCCGCCCCGCCCAGCCCGAGCAGCAGACCCGCGAGCACCGGCCGCCGCCGCGCCCACGCCAACAGCCCGGTGGCCGCGAAAGCCGTTGCGAGCGCGTCGAAATTCGTGAAGGCGTGCACCAGCACCAGCGGGGACAGCGCGACCAGCGCCGCGTCCCAGATCCGCCGCCCGGCCAGTTGGGTCGACGCCCACACCGTCACCAGCCAGGCCAGCGCCAGCCCGACCACGACGACGTCGAAATACACCACCACCGGCAGCGCGGCCGGCAACCGCAGTTGCAGCCAGCCGTTGGAGATCTTCATCGCCAGCCACTGGTACAGCCCCGACAGCACCGGATACTCCATGTACCGGGTCTGCGGTTGGCCGTCGGCGCCGAATTCGGTCCACCGCTTCTTGTACGGGAACGCGTCCTCGTTGAGATGTTCGGCGCCGTAGAGCGGAACCGTGTCCGAGTAGCACATGGCCACGTACTGGCGGCCGTTGTTCCAGTCCAGCGTGAGATGTCCGGAGGCGTCGGTGGTCTGCTGAACGCACCCCGCCTTACCGGCCCAGCCCAGCGCGAGGAACACCACCGCGAAGGCGAGCACGATCCGCAGCGGCGTCCAGAACCGGACCCGGCCGATCAGCGCGTGATGGCCGACCGGACCGCCCGCGATCGTGGACAACTGGGCGGTCAGCGAGTCGGTGCGGCTGGGCTTGTCCCGCCGGTCCGCCGACCGCAGATCCGGTGCCAGCGGCGCCGGGGACGTGAATCCGGTTGGCGTATCCGGTTTCTCGTTCCCGGCGGCCGCGTCGGTCACCAGTGGCTGCTCGATCACGGCACCCGAGGCTACCGGGGACCGGAATTGCCGTGTCCCGCACCGGCTGTCGGCCGCGTGTTGCCGCCGGATTCGGTGGCCGAGGGCGAGGCGCCGTCGGCGGGTGCGACCGGCTGTCCGGGCAGCGGGCCCGCACCCGAATCCTGCGGTTGCTGCTGGGCCTGCGGTTGTTGCTGGCGCGACTGCGGATTCGGCGCGAGGCCCGGCACCGGGATGCGCACGCCCGGCAGCACCTCCACCTCGCTCGGCGTCACGACCACCGGCGGCACGAACTCCGGCACGGTGCTCGACGGCGGGGTGTAGGCCGCGGTCCAGGACGGCACACCGGCCTGGCCGCCGATCGGCTTGGGCGGCGGGAACTTCTCGTTGGTCGTGCCCTTGAGGGCGCCGTCCATCGTGTCCTTCCAGATGTCGGCGGGCAGACCCGAGCCGTAGACCATGCCGCCGCTGGCGTTGCGCAGCTTGTCGCCCTGCTCGGTGCCGACCCAGACCGCGGTCGACAACGAGGGGGTGAAGCCCACCATCCAGGCGTCGCGGTTCTCGCCGGTGTCGCCGAGCTGCGCGGTACCGGTCTTGGTGGCCGACTCGCGGCCGCCCGCCAGGTTGTGGTTGCGCGACCACTGCGCGATCGGCTTCATCGCGTCGATCAGGTTGGTGGCCACGGCATCCGAGATGCGCTGCTCGCCCGCCACGTCGCCGCGGTCGAGCAGGACCTGCCCGTCGGCGGTGACGACCTTCTGCACGAAGTGCACCTTGTGGTACTGGCCCAGCGCGGCGATCGTCGCGTAGGCCGAGGCCATGTCCAGCGGCCGGGCCTGGTACTGGCCCAGGATGATGCCGGTGTTGGGCGGGCCGCCGTCGGGTTCGGACAGCGATTTGCCCACGCCCGGAATCTCATCCGGGATGCCGAGCTTGTGTGCCATGTCGGCGATCTTCTGCGGGCCGTTGGCCTCGCCCATGTCCAGCTCCATGCGGTAGAAGCTGGTGTTCAGCGACCGCTTGAGCGCCTCGGCGATGGTGCAGGTGCCGCAGGACTCGCCCTCCACGTTGGTGATCTTGATGCCGTGCACCGACAGCGGGGAGCTGTCGTACATCGTCGAAAGCGGTTTGCCCATCTCGAGATTCGCGCCGAGGCCGAACACCTTGAACGCCGAACCGGGCATCAGACCGGCGTTGGCGAAGTCGTAGCCCTGACCGTTCTCACCGCCGTAATAGGCCCGCACCGCACCGGATTTGGGATCCACCGACACGACCGCGGTGCGCAGGTTGTCGGGTTCGCCCTTCATGTTCTTGCGGGCCGCCTCGACCGCGGCGTCCTGCGCCTTCTGATCGATGGTCGTGGTGATCTGCAGACCCTCGGTGTTGATCTGGGTGTCGGAGATACCGGCCTCGGACAGCTCGCGCATGACCTGCCGCTTGATCAGGCCCTCGGGGCCGGAGCTGTCGTTGGTGGCCTCGTTCGCGCTGGAGGGCTGGACCTTGGGGTAGGTCATCTTGGCGCGATCGGCGGCGGGCAGGTTGTTCATCGCGACCATGCCGTCGAGCACGTAGTTCCACCGGGTCTCGGCGCCCTTGGGATTGTTCTCCGGGTCCAAGCCGTAGGGCTGCTGGATGGTCGCGGCCAGCATCGCGCCCTCCTCGACCGTCAGGTCCTGGACCCTCTTGCCGAAGTAGGCGTGCGCGGCGGCGTCGATGCCGAAGGTGCCGCGGCCGAACGGAATCGTGTTGAGGTACGCGGTGAGGATGTCGTCCTTACCCCACTGCCGCGCCATCTTGGCGGAGATCACCAGCTCGCGCATCTTGCGGGTGAGCGAGTGCTGATTGCCGACCATCGAGTTCTTGACGTACTGCTGGGTGATCGTCGAGCCACCGCCCGCGCTCTCCTTGCCCAGCAGGTTGTCGCGCAGCGCGCGGGCGAAGCCGGAGATGGAGAAGCCGGGGTTGGTGTAGAACGAGCGGTCCTCGGCCGCGAGCACCGCGTTGCGGACGTGCGGCGGGATGTCGTTGATCGTCACATCGGTCCGATTGCCTTGCGGCGGAACGATTTTGCTGATCACCGAGTTGCCGTCGGAGGCGAGGATGGTCGCCACCTGATTGGTTCGGAGGTCGCCGGGTTTGGGCACCGAGACGGTGGAGTAGGCGACCAGGAACGTCGCGCTGGGCACCACGATGGCCAGCGCGATGAGCACGTAGAGCACCCGGCGCACGATGCGCCACGGCGACTTCTTCTTGGCCGCCGTGCCTTTCGCCCCCGGCTTGCGGCCGCCGGGCCCACCGGAGCCCCCACTGCCGCCCCGGCGCGGCGGCGGTCCGGACGGGGGAGCGGTGCCCCCGGCCGATCGGCGCGTGCCGGTGTCGAGATCGTCGCGGTCCCCGGCGGGGCGCGGCCGGGTGGCCGTGCCCGTTCCCGCGCCCGGGGCGGAGATCTTCAGCGTCCGGTCCGGTTCGCCCGGGCGCTGCGGCGAACCGGGTCGGCGACCGGGCTGTCCGGGTTGTCCGTTCGGGCCGCGCGGCGGTTGTCCGGCGCCGCCCCGCGGGGCGGGACCACCGGGACCTCGCGGCGGTTGCCCGCCCGGACCCCGCGGTGGCTGTCCGTTCGGGCCGCGCGGCGGCTGCCCGCCGGGCGCGCGGGGCGGTTGCCCGCCCGGTGCCCGCGGCGGTTGGCCGGGCTGCGGCCCGGTGCGGGGGGCGCCGCTCGTGGGCGGACCCTGCCGAAGCGGCGGCAGTGGCCTGGCTCCGGGCGGTGGGCCGCCCGGGCGCGGGGGCGGGTAGCCGCCGGGCCCGGGCTGCGAGCCGCGCGGTCGGCGGTCGCCGTTCGGTCCATCGTCGTAGGGCGAAGTCACAGCCTGGATCTCCATAACTCGATACGGTCCGGGTTCGCGGTCGTGCGACCGCGCGGGCACGCCAGCACGCCGCGGGTCAGCGAGCGGGTCCCGTCATTCGGCGGCGGTCCGTCGCGTGCCGGTGCGGCGCCGCGACGGTGTCGGAGCGCGACCCAGCACGTAGGACTGCACCAGATGATTCCAGCTGCAGGTCCGGCACACCTCGACGACGTGCACCGTGAACTCCTCGCGGGACTCGGCCAGCCGGATCAGCTCCTCGGGCGTGCGAGCCGAACCCGCGACCTGACCCAACCCCTCACCGTAGACCCACGATACGAGGGTGAGCTGTTCCTTCCGGCAGATAGGGCAGGTGACCTCGCTCCCCCGCCCGTGAAATTTGGCCGCCCGCAGCAGATAGGGGTTGGCGTCGCAGACCTCGGCGACATCGACCCGTCCCGCGTACACGTCGGCCAGCAGTGACCGGCGCCGGAGCGCATAGTCCACCACCTGCCGCTGAATTCGCACGAGAACCAGAGTAGCGGCCGCCCGCACCGGTCGCCGTGGCGTCTTCGGGCCGGTTCGCGCCGCGGGCGGGGTGATCTATCGACGACTATATCGGTGCGATATAGTTTGGAATCGCATCCATCGGTTAGGTCTGTAGAGCACAGTCAGGAGGTGTGGCCCGTGCTCGAGCTGGCGATTCTCGGGCTGCTCCTGGAATCCCCGATGCACGGTTACGAGCTGCGCAAGCGGCTGACGGGCCTGCTCGGACCGTTCCGAGCGTTCTCCTACGGGTCGCTGTATCCGACCCTGCGGCGGATGCAGGCCGACGGCCTCATCGCCGAGGAGAGTCCGGCCGGGGCGGTCACGCGGCGCGCGCGGCGGGTCTATCAACTGACCGAGCCCGGGCGGGAGCGGTTCGGCGAACTGCTCGCCGACACCGGACCGCAGAACTACACCGACGACGGCTTCGGCGTGCACCTCGCCTTCTTCAGCCGCACCCCCGCCGAGGCGCGGATGCGCATCCTCGAGGGCCGGCGGCGGCAGGTCGAGGAGCGCCGAGAAGGACTGCGGGAGGCGATCAAACGGGCCAGTGGGACCCTCGATCGCTACACCCGCCAGCTCCACCAGCTCGGCCTGGAATCCAGCGAGCGCGAAGTGCGCTGGCTCAACGAGTTGATTGCCGCGGAGCAATCACTGAAGGCGGCACCACAGAAAGAGGGAAATATCGGCCATGAGTGATGTCAACACGGCTGCAGGAGCCACCGAGATTCGCGTGGCCATCGTGGGTGTGGGCAACTGCGCTTCCTCGTTGGTCCAGGGCGTGCAGTACTACAAGGACGCGGACGAGACCGCGACCGTGCCCGGTCTCATGCACGTCAAGTTCGGCCCCTACCACGTCCGCGATGTGAAGTTCGTCGCCGCGTTCGATGTCGACGCCAAGAAGGTCGGATTCGACCTGTCGGACGCGATCTTCGCCAGCGAGAACAACACCATCAAGATCTCCGACGTGCCGCCGAGCGGGGTCACCGTCCAGCGCGGGCCGACCCTCGACGGCATCGGCAAGTACTACGCCGAGACCATCGAGCTCTCCGACACCGAGGCGGTCGACGTCGTGCAGGCGCTGCGCGACGCCCGCGTCGACGTGCTGGTGTCCTACCTGCCGGTGGGCTCGGAGGAGGCCGACAAGTTCTACGCCCAGTGCGCGATCGACGCGGGCGTGGCCTTCGTCAACGCGCTGCCGGTGTTCATCGCCTCCGATCCGGTGTGGGCGAAGAAGTTCACCGACGCCGGGGTGCCGATCGTCGGCGACGACATCAAGAGCCAGGTCGGCGCGACCATCACCCACCGCGTGATGGCCAAGCTGTTCGAGGACCGCGGCGTCCAGCTCGATCGCACCATGCAGCTGAACGTCGGCGGCAACATGGACTTCAAGAACATGCTCGAGCGCGAGCGGCTGGAGTCGAAGAAGATCTCCAAGACCCAGGCCGTCACCAGCAACCTCAAGAAGGAGCTGGGCGCGGGCGACGTGCACATCGGCCCGTCCGATCACGTCGGCTGGCTCGACGACCGCAAGTGGGCCTACGTGCGCCTCGAGGGCCGCGCCTTCGGCGACGTGCCGCTGAACCTGGAGTACAAGCTCGAGGTGTGGGACTCGCCCAACTCGGCGGGCATCATCATCGACGCCATCCGCGCGGCCAAGATCGCCAAGGACCGCGGCCTCGGCGGACCGATCCTGCCCGCCTCGGCCTACCTGATGAAGTCCCCGCCGAAGCAGATGGCCGACGACATCGCGCGCACCGAACTCGAGGAGTTCATCATCGGGGCGTGATGCCTTGTGCGCCATGCCTTTTCGGCCGGGGTCTCGGACGAGTCCCCGGCCGAAAAGGTCAGTCCAGCGACACGTACACCTCGACCGACGTCGGCCCGGTGTACCGCTCGATCTCCGCGGTGTGCGAGCGCGTGATCGTGCCCGCGTTCTCCGCCTTGGCGACCGCGGCCCAGGCCGTGCGCAGCAGATCGTAGGGCTTGTCGGAGACGACGAATTTGGCGTAGCGGCCCGCGGGGATGCGGGTGAGGACGTCGCCGGTGTCCAGCTCGGCCAATGAGGTCAGCTCGTAGCCCAGCACCGCGACGGCGTGGTCGTTCTGTCCGACGTAGGCCGCCACGCGCGGCACGTTCTTCTCCCGGGCCAGATAGCGATCCCAGGTGAAGTTCACCAGGTCCAGATCGCGCGCGGTGACCTCGCGCCCGGCCAGCGGCACGGTGAGCCCGCCGACCAGACTGCCGTTCAAGGTGACGATTTCGAAGTCCACTCCCGCTCCCCTACCTGTCGCCCTCGGATGGCTCGGTCACCGCGACGAACACCTCGACCGTGTGCGCGTCGGGATAGTGCTCGAAGTCGCCGGTGTAGGCCCGGACGATGGCCCCGGCCGCCTCCAGATCCCACACCGCCCGCCAGACCGCGACGATGGTGTCGCCCAGGTTGTCGCCGCTGCGGATGAACCGCGCGAACCGGCCCGCGGGCACCCGGGCCAGGACGTCGCCGGGCGGCAGATCGTCCGGGCTGTCGAGCCGATAGCCCACGATGTGGGTCAGATACGAACCGATCTCCGGCGCGTGATCGACGTACGCGGTCGCCGGGGGTCCGGGCAGAGTGCGCGCGAGATTGTGCTTCCACGCCTCCTCCACCTTCAGCCGGCGCGGCCCCTCGACCGCCAGCGCCGGGCTGCGTAGCACCGTCCCTGCCACCAGGGTCTCGTGGCGCTCAACGACATTGAAATCCACCGGTGTCGCCCCTATGTCTCGTGCTTGGTATGCCGCGCGGCTCGCGCCCGATCCCTGCCGCCGCTCGCGTCTGCGCCCAGCGTAGCCGCACCTGTCCGATCCTCGGGCCGTGGTCTCACCGCGTCCACCCTATCGGCGGCCTCGAAGCGACGGTTCCAGAACGAGGATTCGCTTCGTCACAACAACGCCGTCGGCACAACAGTGCCGTCAGCCCGGAACCGGAATGGACAGCCCGGGGAAGATCTCGACCTGTCTGGGTGGGGGCGGGGGCGGCGGCATCGGCGGGGGATTCGGCGGCGGCGCAGGTGGGGGCGCCGGAGCGGGGACCGGTCGCGGCGGCGGCGCGGGATTGGGCGGCGGGGCCGGATTCGGTTGCGGCGTCGGGCTGGACGGCGGTCCGAGGATGTCGAACGGGCCGTGTCCCTGTTCGGTGGGCGGCGGCGCCACGCCGAACGGACCGACCCCCACGGTATCGGGCTGCGGCTGTTCGGGCGCCGGGAACTGCTCGACCGGCGTGCCCGCGAGCGCCCCGTCCATGGTCCGCTTCCAGATGTCCGACGGCAGGCCCGAACCCCAGACGGCCCCGCCGCGCGCGGTGTGCAGGGGGGCGGGCTGTTCGGTGCCGATCCACACCGCCGTCGACAGCGACGGGGTGAACCCGATCATCCACGCGTCCTTGTTCTCCCCGGTGTCCCCGAGCTGGGTGGTCCCGGTCTTGGCCGCCGCGGGCCGCCCGGCCAGCGCGTGCCCGTTGGAGTAGGCCGGGATCGGCAGCATGGCCTGGGCGGCGGTGTCGGCGATCCGGCGCCCGATGCGCGGTTCGGACGGACGTTGTTCGGGCGCACCGCGATCCAGCAGCACCCGCCCGTCCCCGGCGACCACGCGCTGCACGAAGTAGGGCGGGTGGTACACCCCCGAGGCCGCGATGGTCGCGTACGCCGAGGCCATATCGATCGGCCGCACCGAGTACACGCCCAGCACGATCGACGGCTGCGGCGGCCCGTCGGCCTCGGCGAGGGTGCGGCCCGGCACGCCCGGAATCTCCTGCGGAATACCGGCCTCGTGCGCCGCGTTCGCGATCGCCTGCGCGCCCACGGTCTGCGCGAGCCGATAGAAGCTCGTGTTCAGCGACCGCTTGAATGCCTCTGCGAGCGAACAGGTTCCGCAGGACTCGCCCTCCACATTGGTGACCTTGACCCCGTTCACGGTCACCGGCGCGCTGTCGAGCTGATACGACAGCGTGATGCCCTGCTGCAACGCCGCGAGCACCGCGAACGTCTTGAACGACGACCCGGTCTGCAACGGCGCCTGCGCGAAGTCGAAGCCCACCCCGTCCTCGCCGCCGTAGTAGGCGCGCACCGCGCCCGAGCGCGGATCGATCGACACCACCGCGCCGCGCAGTTCGGGCGGCTGCCCGCCGAGCGTGGTGTGCACCGCGTCGAGCGCGGCCTGCTGGGCGCGCGGGTCGATCGTGGTGACGATGTTCAACGCCCCGGTGTCGATGTCGTGCTGGGACACCCCGGCCGCGCGGATCTCGCGCAGCACCTGGGTGCGCAGCAGCCCCGCCGGGCTGTGCGCGGCGTCGTCGGTGGCCTGCGGCGGGGGCGCGATCTCGGGGAACCGGACCGTCTGCCGCAGTCCCGGCGCGAGCGTGCCCATCGACGCCATGCCGTCGAGCACGTAGTTCCACCGCGCCTTCAGCTGGTCGAGGTGGGTCTCCGGATCCAGGATCGACGGCGTGCGCACGACCGCCGCCAGCACCGCGCTCTCGGCCAGGGTGAGTTCCGGGACGGGTTTGCGGAAGTACGCGTCGGCCGCGGCGGCGATGCCGTACGCCCCGCGGCCGTAGTAGATGGTGTTGAGATACGCGGCGAGGATGTCGTCCTTGCTCCACTGCCGGGCCATCTTCGCGGAGATGATCAGCTCCCGCATCTTGCGCGAGAGCGTGCGCTCGGAGCTGAGGAAGGCGTTCTTGACGTACTGCTGGGTGATGGTCGATCCGCCGCCCGCGTCCTCGCGCCCGGTGAGGTTGTCGCGGGCCGCGCGCAGGAAGGCCTCGGTGGAGAAGCCGGGGTTGCGGTAGAAGTCGCGGTCCTCGGCCGAGAGCATCGCGTCGCGCATCTGCTGGGGCACGTCCGACAGCGGCACCGGCGTCCGATTACCTTCGGGCGGAACGACTTTCGCGAGTTCGGTGGTGCCGTCGAGGGCGGTGACGGTGGCGATCTTGTCGGTCGGCACATGCGCCGGATCCGGGATGTCGGCGCTCCAGTAGGCCAGCACCACCAGCAGCGACGGGATCGCCACGAAGATCAGGAACAGCGCCAGCAGCAGCCGCCGGACCCGCTGGGCGCGGGTGCGGGGCGGGCGCGGCTCGGACTCCTCAAGCGCCTCCGGCCGCGTGCGCCGCCGCGGTCCCCGGCTCCGCTCCCGGCGCGCCGCCACCGTCGGGATCTGGTTCCACCCGGCGACCGACGGGTACGGAGCAGGGGGCCTGCCGTCTCGTCGCCTGCGGAACAATCGCACGACATCCTCCCGGGTTTTCGGCGAAACCACACGAGCAAGATCGATCTACCGCGCAGAAGGGATCCGAAACCAGGGTACGACGGCCGGTCAGCTCTTGACGCCACCCGCGGTGAGTCCGGAGATGATGCGGCGCTGGAACAGCAGCACCATGATCACCAGCGGGACGGTCACGATCGTGCCCGCCGCCATGATCGCCGCGTACGGCGCGACGTGCGGGTCGTTGCCGGAGAAGCGCGCGATGGCCACGGTCACCGGTTCGGTCGCGTCGCTGGACAACAGGCTGGCCAGCAGGAATTCGTTGACCGCCGCGATGAACGCGAGGATGGCCGTGGTGAATACGGCTGGCGCGGCGAGCGGCAGCATCACCAGCCGGAACGCCTGGAACCGGCTCGCCCCGTCGATCCGCGCGGCCTCCTCGAGTTCCCAGGGCAACTCGGCGAAGAACGACGCCAGCGTGTACACCGTCATCGGCAGCGCGAAGGAGATGTTGGGCAGGATCATCGCCTGGTACTGCCCGATCCAGCCGATGTCGGTGAACAGCTGGAACAGCGGGGTCACCAGCACGACCACCGGGAACATCGAGGCGCTCAGGATCAGCCCGGCCACGATTCGCTTGCCGCGGAACTCGATTCGCGCGATCGCGTAGGCCGCCATCACGCCGACCACCAGCGCGATGAGCGTCGTGGCCGTGCCGATGACGATGCTGTTGGTCAGCGCCTTGCCGAAGTTGTTGCCGCGCGAGGTGTCGAAGGCGTTCTGGAAGTTCTTCAGCGTGATGTGCGTGGGCCACGGCGTGTTGTCGAAGGTGAAGGCCGGATCGCGGAAGGCCGTGACGGCCATCCAGTAGAACGGGGCCAGCCCCCACACCAGGATGATCAGCGCGCCGAGGTAGACCCGTGCCGAACCGAGCCGCTTGGACCAGGGCACGCCGCTGCCGGAGATCGTTGCCACTACTGCGCCTTCCGCTGTTCTTCCTGGGTCGCGACGGCGTTGGCGCCCAACACCTTCACCAGCACGAAGGCCACCGCGAAGATCATCAGGAAGGTGAGCACCGACAGCGCCGACGCGCTGTTGGCGCCCTGGCGCACCTGATCGACCACGAGAATCGAGAGGGTCCGGGTGTTCGGATTGCCCTGGGTCATGATCGCGGGCAGATCGTAGAGCCGCAGCGCGTCCATCGTGCGGAACAGCACGGCCACCAGCAGCGCGGGTTTGAGCAGCGGCAGCGTGATGTGGGTGAACCGCTGCCACGCCGAGGCGCCGTCCACGCGCGCGGCCTCGTACACGTCACCCGGAATGATCTGCAGCCCGGCCAGAATCAGCAACGCCATGAACGGCGTCGTCTTCCACACATCGGCCACCACCACCGCGACCCGCGACCACGTCGGATCGGTCTGCCACAGGATGTGGGTGCCGAGCACCCGGTTGATCACCCCGTCGTACTGGAACATGAACTCCCACAACCGCGCCGTCACGGCCGTCGGGATCGCCCAGGGGATGAGCACCGCCGCCCGCAGCAGCGCCCGGCCGCGGAAGGTCTTGCCCATGATCATGGCCATGCCCAGCCCGATGGTCGCCTCCAGCGTCACGGTCACGACCGTGAACAGCAGCGTGACCGCGATCGCGGCCCAGAACTGCGAGCCGAGATTGCCTGTCGGACAAGCCTCCACACCGCCCGCGGGCAGCGTGCACTGTTGCAGCAGCCAGTGCGTGTAGTTGCTGACGCCCGCGGGCCCGCCCTCGACGAACATGCCGGTGGCGTCGTCGATGCCCGCGTCCTTCTGGAACGACATCCAGACCGCGCGCACCACCGGATAGCCGATGACGACGGCCAGGGCGAGCAGGACGGGGGCGACGAACAACCAGGCGCGCCCGGGCCCCTGCAGGGCATTGCCCCGGCCGGGCCGCGGTGGGGGCGGCGCGGTCGGGGCGGCGGGCGGCGCGAGGTCGATCGCACCCGAAGGATCCGACACGTTCAACTCTCCTACGGGGCTGACTCGACTGGGACGACGCCGTCGGTCAGGAACCGGCGGCCTCGATGCCCTTCTTCATGCCGGTGACCGCGTCGTCGACCGACTTGCTACCGGTCAGGGCAGCATAGGCGTTGTCCTGGATGGCTTTCGACACCGCGTTGTAGTAGGGGGTGAGCGGGCGCGGCACCGCGCTCGCGACGGAATCCTTCAACGCGGGCAGGTAGGGGAACTTCGCGATCAGCGCCGGATCGTCGTAGAGCGAGGCCCGCACGGGCGGGAACGCGCCCTCGGCGACGATGCGCTGCGCGTCCTCGCTGATCAGGAAGCGCAGGAAGTCCAGCGCGGTGGCCTTGTGCTTGGAGTAGGCGCTGATGGCCGCGTTGTAGCCGCCGAGAGTGGAGGCGCCGATGCCGTCCTTGCCGGGCAGCGGGGCCACGGCCGTATCACCCTTGACCACCGACGAATCCGCGTTGGCCACCCCGTAGAAGTTCGGCCAGGTGCGCAGGAACAGCAGTTTGCCCTGGGCGAAGGCGTTCTGGCTCTCGGGCTCCTTGAAGGAGATGGCCTCCTTGGGGATGTCGCCGTTCTTGTAGGCGTCCACGAGCACCTGCAGGCCCGCGCGCGACTGCGGGCTGTCCACGGTCGGGGTCTTGCCGTCCGGGCCGACGAAGGTGCCGCCGTAGGCGTTGATCACCTCGGCCGAGTTCACGGTCAGACCCTCGTAGGGGGCGAATTGCCCGGCGTAGCAACCGATTCCCTTGTCCTTGGCGACGGCGCAGTCGCCGAGCAGTTCGGTCCAGGTCTTGGGCGGGTTGGGCACCAGATCCTTGCGGTAGTACAGCAGGCCGCCGTTGGTGTTGCGCGGCGCGGCGTAGAGCGTGCCCTTGTAGGTCGCGCTGGCGACGGTCGGCGACAGCAGGGTCGCGGTGTCGATGGAGAACGAGTCCTTCAGCGGCTGAATCCAGCCCTTGGCCGCGAATTCGGCCGTCCACGGCACGTCCAGGGCCATCACGTCGTAGTCGGACTGCTTGGCCTTGAGGTGCTGGGCCAGGTCGTCGTACTGCTGGGAGGCGTCGTTGGACTGTTCCTTGAAGGTGACCTTCTCGTCGGGATGCGCCGCGTTCCACCGATCGATGAGGTTCTTCACCGCCCCGGTCTCGGTGGTGTCCTTGCCCTCCACATAGGTGATCGGGCCACGGCCACCGAGGTTTTCGGAGGTGGGATTGTTGCCGCCCCCGCTCGAGCAGGCACTGGTGAAGGTGGCGGTCAACAGCGCAGCCGAGGCGGCGGCCAGCGCGGCACGGGAGACCAGGGACGAGCGTCGTGACGACACCGTGTTCAAAGCCATCGATACTCCAGAGTAGGGACGTGAGCGCCAGCACACTCTGCCGGTTGCACAAGGCAAGATACATTGCCCACGCCCGCTCGTGTCCTCCGGTTCTCTATTCTGGGGGCCGATGTCGACGCAGCTGACCCAGGACAAACTGCTCACCCGGATCGGTGGCCTCTTGCGCCAGGCCGAGTCCACCGACAACGAGCACGAGGCCGAGGCCTTTCTGGCTGCGGCGCAACGACTGGCGACCCGGTCCTCGATCGATCTCACGGTGGCGCGCGCCCATATCGCCGGGCGGGAGCGGCGGCCGACGCCGGTGCAGCGCGTCATCGCGATAGGGGAGGCGGGCAAGCGGGGGTTGCGCACGTATGTGCAGCTGTTCGTGGCCATCGCCGCCGCCAACGACGTGCGCTGCGATGTGGCCCGCTCCTCGACCCAGGTCTACGCCTACGGTTTCGACACCGACATCGCCACCTGCGAGGCGCTGTACGCCAGCCTGCTGGTGCAGATGGTGCGCGCGTCGGACCAGTACATCAAGTCCGGCCAGTACAAGTCGGCGACGGTGGAGAAGATCGTGGTCGAAAGCCGTTGGGGCCGAAGGGTCGAGCGGCGCATACAGGCACCTGTCGCAGCTGTGACGGCACGCCTGAATTTCCAGATGGCCTTCGCCGCGCGGATCGGCAAGCGCCTGGCCGAGGTGCGGGCCGACGTCGAGGCCGAGGCCAAGGCCGAACCGGCGGCCGCCGCGGGCACCGCACTGGCCCTGCGCGACAAGGAGATCGAACTGCACGACTTCTACAGCCGCACCTCCGAGGCCCGCGGCACCTGGCGCGGGCCGCAGGAGTCGGCGGGCTACTCGCCCGGGGCGCGCCGGGCCGGGGATCGGGCGGGCCGGGCCGCCCGCCTGGGCACGTCCCCCGAATTGGGCGGCGCGCGCGGGCAATTGGAGTCCGGCGACGAATGACGGGCACGAACGCCCGAGACGCCCAGCGCGGCCGGGTCTACGACGCCGAGGGTCTGGCGCGCCGCATGTTCGACCGCGCCGACGAGTGCGGCGTCCGGACCGTCGAACTGCACGGCTCCCAGATCACCCTGCCCATCGAGCGCCGATTCGCGTCCGTGGACTCGGTGCGCGACTACATCGACCGGGTGCTCGCGCTGAATTGGGTGCGCGCCCGATGGCCCCGCGCCGCGACCCCGCTCACCGTCCGCGCCCGCGCCGGCGCCACGGCCGCCCACTACGAATCCGACACGGCCGTCCTCGCCGTCCCCCTACACCACCGCGGAACCGCCTGGGCCCTGCGGGAATTGGTGATCCTGCACGAACTGGCCCACCACCTCGAACCCCTCGCCGCCGAACTCGCCCCCCACGGCCCCGAATTCTGCGACCGCTACCTCGAACTCGTCGACGGCATCATCGGCCCCGAGGCCGCCCTCGTCCTGCGCACCACCATGCTCGGCTGCGGCGTCCGAATCGGTTGATCGGCACCGCACCCCCGCCCTGCGCGCACCCCCGCCCCGGGTCACCATGAGGCGGGGTATCGGGAAGGGAGAGCCGATGAGAGTGGAACCCGGACAGGTCGCCGTGGTGACCGGCGCCGCCAACGGCATCGGCGCGGCGCTGGCGCGCGCGTTGAGCGGACGCGGAGCGCGGGTGGTACTCGCCGATGTCGAGGAGCGACGGCTCGCCGAGGTGGCCGCCGCACTCGACGGCGAGACGCTCACCGTCCGCACCGACGTCGCCGACGAGACCCAAGTGCACCGGCTCGCCGACACCGCGCTGCACCGATTCGGCACGATCGACCTGCTGTTCAACAACGCGGGCACCGGCGCGAGCGGCCCGAGTTGGCAAGTGCCTCCGGCCGATTGGCAACGGGTCCTCGCGGTCAACCTGGGCGGCGTCGTGCACGGTATCCGCGCCGTCGTCCCGGCCATGGTGGCCACCGGACACGGCCACATCGTCAACACGGCCTCGGTGGCCGGACTGCTGCCCGACCCGTTCCACGTGCCCTACACGGCGAGCAAACACGCCATCGTCGCGCTTTCGGAATCCCTGCGCGAGGAGTTGGCGATCATCGCGCCCGGCATCGGCGTCACGGCCGCCTGCCTCGGCCCGGTCGACACCCGTCTACTGCGCGGCGTCCCCGACGACACCGACGAGCGACCCGCCGAAGGCCGGGGCGCGTGGCTGTCCGCGCTCACCCCCGAGCAGTGGGAGCGATTCCAGCCGACGCGGGCCAAGGCCCGAAACATGAAGGCGGCCGCGGTGTCTCCCGAACGCGCCGCCGAAACCATCCTGGCGGCGGTCGAATCCGATCGGATGTTCGTCACGACCGATCCGAGTTATGCGGCGGCCGTGCGGGATCGGGCCGAGCGGATCGCGGCCGAGTTGGAGGGGGCGGGGCTAGACTGCTGACCATTCGTGCGAGGGGGCGGCATGGCCGGGACAGAGCTGATCGATCTGGGAACCGCAGGGGGCGTGCGCTTCTCGATCGCGATCACCAGCGAACCGTGGACGTTGAACATCGACGCGATCGTGGTGTCGGTGGGCCACAGCGGGCTGGGCAGTCTGGCCGGGGCCCTGCGGCATCATTTCGCCTCGGCCGCTTGGGAGTCCGCGCCACTGGCGACGATCACCTGTGAAAGCCCGTATGTCCTGCGGCTGCCCAACGACGGCCGTCCGGATGTGGTGCTGGCCCGCGCGGTACTGGTCAACGCGCGAGCCGTCATCGGGGCCGAAAGCAGCGGGATCACCGACGAGAGCCTGCGCACCGCGACCGTCTCCGCCCTGCGCGCGGCCAGCGAAACCGGCGCTCGGGCAATCGGAATGCCGCTGCTGGCGACGGGCGCCCTCGGCGTCCCGGCACGTCATGTCGCTCGCGCCGTCGTCCCGGCGGCGGTGGAGACGGTGCACGGCCTGCCCACTCGTGACACCGATGAATTGGTCTTCATCTGCACCGAACGCACCGCGGCCGCCGCCATCGAGGCCGAGTTCGTCCTCGTCCCCGACATCCGATCCGCCAGCCCCCTCGACCTCGCGGGCGGTGTCTCCAGCGACCTCGTCGACCCCAACCGCGGCATCGCCCTGTCCGAGGACCGCCTCGGCGTCGCCCCCTACGTCTCCATGCTCGCCACCGTCATCGCCGACCGGTCCACCCCCTTACCGCTCTCGGTGGGCGTATTCGGCGAATGGGGTTCGGGCAAGAGCTTTTTCATGGCCATGCTGCGCGAACGCATCCGCCACCTCGGCGCGTCCGGCGATCCGCGCTACTGCCAGGAGATCGTCCAGATCGGTTTCAACGCCTGGCATTACACCGACACCAACCTCTGGGCCAGCCTCGGCGACGAGATCTTCCGTCAGCTGGCGGGCACGGGCGCGGTCGCCCCGGAGCGCGCCGAGCGGTTGCGCGCCGAGCTGAGCGAACGACTGGACCAGCGGCAACAGCTCGAGATCGCCACCGCACAGGCCCGTGACACGGTCGCCGAACTCCAGGCGAAGGTGCACGAGGCGGTGACCCGGCGCGAGGCGTCCGCGATGAATCTGATTCGCGCCCTGCGTGCCTCGGCCTCGTTCCGGCGCACCACCGAGCGGCTGTGGCGGCAGCTCGGCATCAGCGAGGAGCGGGAGCAGGCTCGTGTCCTGGCCGAACAGTTGGAGGGCACGCTCGGCGAGGCCGAACTGCTGCGGCGCGCCACGCGCTCCCGGGTGGGCTGGTTGTCGCTGGTGGGGGCGCTGGCGCTGGGCGGTTTCGGTTTGCTGGTCGCGATCGTGGTCGGTCAGGTGGCGAACCGGCTGGCGCTCGGAACGAGTGTGTCCGCGCTGGTGGCCGGGCTGGGCGGGATCACCTACCTGGTCAGCCGGGGACACGCCGGTCTGCGCCGGCTGCGGAGCCTGCGCGAGGAGTTGGCCGGCGATATGCACGCCGCGGCCGAGGAGACGGTCGGCGAGCGAATGTCGGGAACCCTGAAGCAATTACGCGCGGCCGAGGCCGAACAACGCGTCGCCCAGGCGCAACTCGACGATGTCGTGACCCACGTCGGCGAACTCGGCCGCCAGCTCGCCCAGCTCGCACCGGGCCGACGGCTGTACACCTTCCTCGCCGAACGCGCCCAGGGCGATTCCTACGCCGGGAATCTCGGCCTGGTGTCCATGATCCGCAAGGACTTCCAGCAGCTGGTCACCCTCATGGACGAGTGGCGCCGCGATCCCGAACCGCTGGCGTCGCGCCGCCCCATCGACCGCGTCGTCCTCTACATCGACGATCTCGACCGCTGTTCGCCCGCCCAGGTGGTGGACGTGCTGCAAGCCGTGCACCTGCTGCTCGCCTTCGAACTGTTCATCGTCGTGGTCGGCGTCGACCCGCGCTGGCTGCTGCGCTCGCTGCGCAGCCGGTACTCCGAACTGCTGGTCGCCGACGAGGACCCCGACGCCGACGAGGAATGGCATTCGCCCGAGGACTACCTCGAGAAGATCCTCAACGTCCCGCTCATCCTGCCGCGCATGTCCGCCGGGAGTCTCGGGCGGCTGCTGAAGTCGTTCGCGGGCAGCGAGATCGCCCCGGTACGGGCCGTGGCCCCCGCTCCCGAGCCGGTGGCCGAACAGGCGGCGATCCCCATCGAACGCGGCTCCGAGGTCGACACCCAGCACTTCACCCCGATCGCCGCCGAACCGCCGCATCCGCTGACCGATCGGGAACTGGCCGTCCTGAGCGCCTTCGACCTGTTCGTCGAGACGCCGCGCGAGGCCAAGCGAATGCTCAACCTGTATCGCATGATCCGCTCGACCCGGGATCTCTCGTCCACATCGCGATTTCTCGGCCTCGATCAGCGGCCCGGCGAATTCGAGGCGGTCGCGGTCCTGCTCGGCGTGCTGGCCGCCCAATCGTGTGTGGTGGCACCGCTGTTCGACGCCGCGCCCAATCGCAACGAGGGCATCGCGGGCGGCCTGACCCATCGCGACGCCGACACACCCTGGTCGGAGTTCCTGGCCGATATCGAACCCCGCTGGTCGGGCACGGGCAGATCCAACGGCATTGTCGGCCAGATCCCGAACGCCCATGTGCCGCACTGGCATCGGCTGCACCGCGGACTGACCGTGGTCGGCAAGACCATCACCTTCCCCGACCTGGCCGACCTCCAACTATGGCTCCCCCGAGTCCGCTGCTTCTCCTACGTCATCCACCCCATGGGCTACTCACACCACTGACCGCACCCGCTCCAACCTCGCCCGCCACCACTTCTCACGATCCGGATCCGGATGCCGATAACGAGCGAGCAGATCCGGATCCGGAACCGGGGGAGTCGCCGGAACCGGAAGATACCCGTCGACCGGCCGCAGCGACTCGCCGATCACATCCCCCTCGAACAGCGTCACAGTGCCCAGCCCGCAAGCGAATTCGAGATCCGGCAGACTCCCCGCGAGCGCGAGCTGCGCGGCCAGCCCCACACTCGTCTCCAATGCCGACGACACCACACACGGCAGGCCCGCCGCCTCCGCCACCCGCAGCGCGCGCCGCACCCCGCCCAGCGGCGTGCACTTGAGCACCGCGATATCGGCGGCTCCCGCGACCGCGACCCGCAGCGGATCCTCCGCGCGGCGGATGGATTCGTCGGCCGCGATCCGCACCTCGACCCGTCGCCGCACCGCCGCCAGCTCCTCGACGGTCCGGCACGGCTGTTCGACGTACTCCAAACCCTTTGCGGCGCGGTCGATTCGGGCGATGTGCGCGACGGCGGTATCGACATCCCACACCGCGTTGCCGTCGATCCGGATCGCGCCGCCGGGGCCGAGCGCGTCCCGCACGGCGGCCACCCGTTCGAGATCCTCGGCCAGGGCGTCCGGATGGTCGGCGACCTTCACCTTGGCCGTGCGGCAACCGGATCCGGCCACGATGGCGTGCGCCCGTTCGGGTCCGACCGCGGGCACCGTGCAGTTGACGGGGACGCGGTCGCGCACCGGCGCGGGCCAGCCGACCGTCGCCTGTTCGACGGCGGTGGCCAGCCAGTGCGCGGCCTCGCGGTCGTCGTACTCGGGGAAGGGGCAGAACTCGCCCCAGCCGAGCGGGCCCTGGATCAGCATGCCCTCCCGGACGGTGATGCCCCGGAAGCGGTTCCGCAGCGGAATCGCGTAGACGAGGGCCGATCCGTAGTCCAGGGCGTCGCTCACGCGGCGAGACTACAACCGTTCGAAGATCGTCGCGTTGGCCAGGCCGCCCGCCTCGCACATGGTCTGCAAGCCGTAGCGCGCGCCCCGCTCCCGCATGGCGTGCACGAGGGTGGTGGCCAGCCGCGCGCCGGACGCGCCGAGCGGATGCCCGAGCGCGATCGCGCCGCCGTTCACATTGACCCGCGACAGATCCGCGCCGGTGTCCCGCTGCCAGGCCAGCACGACCGAGGCGAACGCCTCGTTGATCTCGATCAGGTCGATATCGGACAGCTGAAGCCCGGCCTTGGCCAACACCTTTCGCGTGGCCGGGATGACCGCGGTCAGCATGAGCAGCGGATCGTCGCCCGCGACGGCGAAGCTGTGCAGCCGGGCCAGCGGCCGCAGACCCAGTTCGCGGGCCTTCTCGCTGGTCGTAATGAGTACGGCGGCGCTGCCGTCGTTGATCTGGCTGGCGTTGGCGGCGGTGACGTTCCACCCGATCTCCGGGAAGCGGGCGGCGTAGGCGTCGCTGTAGTAGGCCGGGCGCAGTTTCGCGAGGGTGTCGAGGGTGCTGCCGACCCGAATGCCCTCGTCCGCGGTGAGCCCGGCGATCGGCGCGAGTTCGGCGTCGAACGATCCGTTCTTCGTCGCGGTCGCCGCCTTGTCGTGGCTGGCCAGCGAGAACTCGTCCAGCGCGGTCCGGCTCAACCCCCAGCGCGCGGCGATCAGCTCGGCGCTGATGCCCTGCGGCACGAGATCGTCCGGGTACCGCTCCCGGAACGCCACCCCTTCCAGGTCGGTGGCGCCGATCAGGTTGGCGCCCATGGGGATTCGGCTCATCGACTCCAGCCCCGCCGCCACCACGACGTCGTAGGCCCCCGCGATCACCCCCTGCGCCGCGAAGTGGATGGCCTGCTGACTGCTGCCGCACTGGCGATCCACGGTCGTCGCGGGCACCGACTCCGGATACCCGGCCGCCAGCGCCGCCCGCCGCGTGATGTTCGCGGCCTGCTCCCCGACCTGCGTGACCACCCCGCCGATCACATCGTCGATCAGCACCGGATCGATTCCGCTGCGCCCCACCACTTCGCGCAGGCTGTGCGCCAGCAGGTCCACCGGATGCACCTCGTGCAGCGCCCCGTTCGGCTTGCCCTTCCCGATGGGAGTGCGAACGGCCTCGACGATCACCGCGTCTCTCATGGCGTCTTCCTTCCGAGCACCGCACCGCTGCGGTATCTGGCTTAATCGCTCTAAAGTCAGAGTACGAGCTGGCAATAGTAGCCGCAAGTCAGCACGCGTATGATGAACGTCATGCCCGCAGTACTCGAAGGCCCCTTGCGTCACCTCGACCGCTGGCAGCCCGACGGCTGCTCGATAGCCAAGGCCCTGGAACTGGTGGGCACCCGCTCGGCCCTGCTCATCCTCCGCGAGGCCATGTACGGCACCACCCGTTTCGACGGCTTCGCCACCCGGGTGGGCATCACCGACGCGGCGGCCTCGGCGGCGCTCCGCAAACTCACCGAGGCCGGGCTGCTGACCCGTCGTCCGTATCAGGAGGAGGGCAAGCGCACCCGCCACGAGTACGTCCTCACCGAGATGGGCCGCGACCTCCTACCGGTGGTGGTCGGCCTGTGGCAGTGGGGCGACAAGTACCTCCAGGACGGCGTCCCCCCGCTCGAACGCGTCGAGGACCAGACGGGCGAGCCCGTCCGCGCGGACCTGTTCACCCCGTCGGGCAAGCGGGTCCCGCTGGAGAGTCTGCGGGTACGGGTGAACGAGGAATGGCGCCGCGGTCGCCGCGCCAACCCCTGACCTCACAGCAGCCGCCAAATCCCTTCGGCCACAGCCGCTTCGAACTCCGCGAACACCGCGAGATCCTCCGCCGTCGGCTCCCCCCGCCGCCACTCCCGCTTGTTCCGCAACCCCTCCAGCAACTGCTCACCCAACTCGAACTCCATGACCCTCCCTCGTTCCCGAACGCATCGTAAGCAGCGCCGACTCGGTCGGCCCCCACACCACGATAATGTTGGGACATCTCCCGAGAGCGGCACGAAGGCCGCCGTTCGGCAGACGTTTACGCGGCGGCGGCGTGGCACGTTCCGGCGCGGAGGGGTGTCAGTTGAGCCGAGCCCCCGTGGCGGGTTCGAAGAAGTAGATGTGCTCGGCCGTCGCGTGCAACGACAGCCGTTCGCCCTTGGCCGGGGGCTTGCGCCAATCCGCCCGCGCCACCAGGGTTTCCCCCGTTCCCGGGCCGGACTCGCCGAGGCTGCGGCCGTAGACGTAGGCGTCGGAACCCAATTCCTCCACCACGTCCACCTCCATCGCGATACCCGAATCGGCGTCGCCGAATTCGAGGTGTTCGGGGCGGATGCCGACGACCAGCGTGCCGCCCTCGGCCGCGTCGGACACGCTGCGCGGCACCGGAAGCGCGTGGCCGCCCAGGGTGACCGAACCGTTCGACAGCGGCAGGGTGAACAGGTTCATGGCGGGCGAGCCCATGAATCCGGCGACGAACAGGTTGGCCGGATCGCGGTACAACTCGCGCGGGGCCGCACATTGTTGCAGCAGGCCGTCTTTGAGGACCGCGACGCGGTCGCCCATGGTCATGGCCTCGACCTGGTCGTGCGTGACGTAGACGGTCGTGGTCCCCAGACGCCGCTGCAACTGCGCGATCTGGGTGCGCGTCTGCACCCGCAGCTTCGCGTCCAGATTCGACAACGGCTCGTCCATCAGGAATACGTGCGGCTGCCGGACGATGGCCCGGCCCATCGCGACGCGCTGGCGCTGACCGCCCGACAACGCCTTCGGCTTGCGGTCCAGATACGGCTCCAGATCCAGCAGCTTGGCCGCCTCGCGCACCCGCTGTTCCTTCTCCGCCTTGGCGACCTTGGCCATCTTCAGCGCGAAGCCCATGTTCTCCGCGACCGTCATGTGCGGATACAGCGCGTAGTTCTGGAACACCATGGCGATATCGCGCTCCTTGGGTTCCGCGTGCGTGACGTCCCGGTCGCCGATGAGGATGCGGCCCCCGTCGACGTCCTCGAGTCCGGCGAGCATGCGCAGCGAGGTGGATTTGCCGCAGCCGGACGGGCCGACCAGGACCAGGAATTCGCCGTCGGCGATCTCCAGATCCAGTTCGTCGACAGCGGGTTTGGTGGCGCCCGGGTAGAGCCGGGTCGCGCGGTCGAAGGTGACCGTGGCCATGAGAGAACATCCCTTCACCGGCAGGAACGTGCCGGACGATCCGAGTAGAGGGTGGTGCGACGCGCGGGCCGCGCTCGCATCCTACGGCCGGCGGGCGCGAGTAGCCTCGGGAACGGCCATCAACCCGGACGAGGAGTGCCTCCCCATGAGCCGACGGATCCGCATCGGAGTCCAGCTCCAGCCGCAGCACGCGCCCCGCTACGACCTCATCCGCGACGCGGTCCGGCGCGCGGAGGACGCGGGCGTGGACATCGTGTTCAACTGGGACCACTTCTATCCGTTGCAGGGCAATCCGGACGGCGAGCACTTCGAGTGCTGGACCATGCTCGGCGCGATCGCCGAACAGACCGAACGCGTGGAACTGGGCGCGCTGGTCACCGGCGGCGGCTACCGCAACCCGGATCTGCTCGCCGATATGGCCCGCACGGTCGACCACATCTCCCACGGCCGCCTCATCCTCGGCATCGGCGCGGGCTGGTTCCAGCGCGACTACGACGAGTACGGCTACGACTTCGGTACGCCCGGAACGCGTTTGGCGTTGCTGAAGGAGAACCTCGCGCGCATCGACAGCCGCCTGAAGCGACTCAACCCCGCGCCCGTCCGCGACATCCCGATCCTCATCGGCGGCGGCGGGGAGCGCAAGACGCTGCGGCTGGTCGCCGAGTACGCCACGATCTGGCACAGCTTCGCCAAACTCGATGCGCTGCGGCACAAGTCGGGGATCCTGGCCGAGCACTGCGCCGCCGTCGGCACCGATCCGGCCGCCATCGAACGCTCGGTGTCCTGGCCCGGCGCGCAGGCCGCGCCCGCGTTCGTCGAGGCCGGGGCCACGCTGTTCACCGTCGGCTCCGACGGTCCCGACTACGACCTGACCCGCGTCGAGGAGGCCGTCCGCTGGCGCGATCAGCAGAACGGATAGCTCGAATCACCTCGAGTCCATAGCTTCTCGCCGGGCCGGGAAACGCTCACCATGGACTGCCGATCTCGGACGATCGGCAGTGATGAGGAGTGATCATGAGTGAACCGGGCCCCGCGGAACGGTCCGCGCTCGCGCGGATAGGCGTCGACTGGTGGGCCGTCATCGTCGCCGGAATCATCACCCTCGCCGCCGTCGCCGGTGTGCTGCCGAGGATTCCGTGGTGACCCGATGACCGCCGAGACCACCACCGCCCCGCGCGCGAGCCGCGACCTGCTCGCCTATCTGCCCGGCATCGCGCTGCTGATCGTCGTCGGCCTGCTCGGCAAGTACGCCCAGATCTGGGTGAACGACGCCGTCAAGGCCCACCACTGGCGCTTCCCCGATATCGAATACGTCCTGTGGGCAATCGTTTTCGGCCTGATCATCGCCAATACCGTCGGCGTGCCGAGGATCTTCCGCCCCGGCATCGGCACCTACGAGTTCTGGCTGAAGGTCGGCATCGTGGCGCTCGGCTCCCGGTTCGTGCTCGGCGACGTCGCCAAGCTGGGCGGGACGAGCTTCGTCCTGATCCTCATCGATATGACCGTCGCGGGCGCGATCATCCTCACCGTGGCCCGGCTGCTGGGCCTGTCCGGCAAGCTCGGTTCGCTGCTGGCCGTCGGCACCTCGATCTGCGGCGTGTCCGCGATCGTCGCGGCGCGCGGCGCGATCCGGGCCCGCAACGCCGAGGTGAGCTACGCGATCGCCGCGATCCTCACCCTCGGCGCGGTCGCGCTGTTCACACTGCCCGCCATCGGCCACGGCATCGGCCTCACCGATCACGAATTCGGGCTGTGGTCGGGCCTGGCCGTCGACAACACCGCCGAGACCACGGCCACCGGGTACGCCTACTCCGACGCGGCGGGCAAGCTCGCGGTGCTGGTGAAGTCGACCCGCAACGCGCTGATCGGTTTCGTCGTCCTCGGTTTCGCGCTGTTCTGGGCCGCGCGCGGGGAGGCCGACGCGCTCGCGCCCGGTCTGCGGGCCAAGGCGGCCTTCGTATGGGAGAAGTTCCCGAAGTTCGTGCTGGGCTTCCTGGCCGTGTCGGCGATCGCGACCGCGCACTGGCTGGACAAGTCCCAGCTCACCAATCTCGGCAATGTCTCGCGCTGGGCGTTCCTGTTGACCTTCGCGGGTGTCGGGCTCAATACCGACTTCCGCGAACTCGGCCGCGCCGGCTGGCGGCCGCTGCTGGTGGCCGTGGTCGGGCTCGTCGTGGTCGCCGCCGTCTCGCTCGGGCTGGTGTTGTTCACCTCGCGGGTGCTGCACTGGGGCGTGGTCGATTGATCGGGAATCGGCTCCGGCTAATGTTTCCGGCTATGGCACGTTTGCCCGTCTCGCGATCCCGTGCGCTGTTCGCGGTCGTCTCGGTCGTCGGCCTGCTGTTCCTGACGGCCTGCGGCTCGAACGGCGGCGAATCGTCGGCAAGTCGCGATCTGTGTTCGCCGCCGGGTGTCGCCTCGGCCTCGTCGGCCCCCACCAACCTGGCGTCGGGCGCCTCGGCGGGCGCGGACCGCTTCACCACCGCGAACACCGTCCCGCTGGATCGCGTCGACATCACCAAGCTCGGTCTGCTCACCCCCGGCAAGCTCAGCGTGGGCACGTTGTCGGACGCGCCGCCGAGCATCTGCGTGAACTCCCAGGGCGCGTTCACCGGATTCGACAACGAACTGCTGAAGGCGATCGGCGCGAAACTCGGTCTCCAGGTGCAGTTCTCGGGCACCGAGTTCGCGGGCCTGCTCGCCCAGGTCGCCAACGGCCGCTTCGACGTCGGCTCGTCGAGCATCACCACCACCGACGCGCGCCGGCAGCTGGTCGGCTTCACCAACGGCTACGACTTCGGCTACTTCTCGCTGGTCGTGCCGAACGGCAGTGCGGTGAAAGGCTTCTCGGATCTGCGCCAGGGCGTGCGGATCGGCGTCGTGCAGGGCACCGTGCAGGACGAGTACGTCGCCAACACGCTGCATCTGGACGCGGTGAAGTTCCCGGACTACAACACGGCCTACGCGAATCTGAAGTCCGGCCAGATCGACGCCTGGGTCGCCCCCTCGGCGCAGGCCACCGGCGCGATCAAACCCGGCGATTCGACGTCGATCGTGCAGAACACCTTCAGCCTGGACAACTTCACGGCCTGGGCGGTGCGCAAGGACAACCAGCCGCTGATCGACGCGCTCAACGCCGGGCTGGACGCGGTCATCGCCGACGGCACCTACGCCAAGCTGTACGCCGACTGGGAGCCGCGGCCGTTCCCGCCGGGTTGGAAGCCGGGCTCGAAAGCCGTTGCCGCGCCGCAACTTCCGGACTTCGACAAGATCGCGGCGGAGAACCACAAGAGCGACACCCCGCAGAACGCGCCGAAATCCACCCTGGCCCAACTGAAGGACACGTTCTTCGACTGGTCGCTGTACCGCAAGGCGTTTCCCGACCTGTTCAAGACGGGCCTGCCCAATACGCTGATTTTGGCGCTGGTCTCGGGTGTGCTGGGCACGGTCATCGGCATGTTGCTGGCGGTCGCGGGCATCTCGCGCACGCGCTGGCTGCGCTGGCCCGCCCGGGTGTACACCGACATCTTCCGCGGCCTGCCCGCGGTGGTGATCATCCTGTTGATCGGCCTGGGCATCGGGCCGGTGGTCAAGAACGCCACCGGCAACAACCCGTACTGGCTGGGCGCGGTGGCGCTGGCGCTGCTGGCCGCCGCCTACATCGGGGAGATCTTCCGCTCCGGCATCCAGTCGGTGGAGGCCGGGCAGCTCGAGGCGGCCCGCGCGATCGGCTTCGGGTACCGCCAGGCCATGACGCTGGTGGTGATCCCGCAGGGCGTGCGCCGCGTGCTGCCCGCGCTGATGAACCAGTTCATCGCGCTGATCAAGGACTCCTCCCTGATCTACTTCCTGGGCCTGCTCGCCACCCAGCGCGAACTGTTCGCCGTCGGCCGCGACCTCAACGCCCAGACCGGCAATCTGTCCCCGCTGGTCGCGGCCGGTCTGGTGTACCTGCTGCTGACCATCCCGCTCACCCACCTGGTGAACTACATCGACAAACGGTTGCGCACCGGCCGCCGGGAGAACGCGGCCGAACCGGTCCAAGAGGCGGTCGTCACGGAAGGTCGTGGGGCATGAGCGAATTCCGTAGTTCGTCGCTGACCGGCACCGATCTGCATCTCACCTTGGGCGGCAATCAGATTCTGCGCGGCGTGGACATCCATGTGGACGCGGGCAAGACCACGACCGTCATCGGGCCGTCGGGGTCGGGTAAGTCGACGCTGCTGCGGGTGCTGAACCGCCTGCACGAACCCGACTCCGGCGATGTGCTCATCGACGACGTATCGGTCCTCGGCGAGAATCCGGACCGGCTGCGGCAGCGGATCGGCATGGTGTTCCAGCAGTTCAACCTGTTCCCGCACATGTCGGTCGCCGACAATGTGGCGCTCGGGCCGCGCAAACTGCGCGGGCTGTCCAAGGAACAGGCCCGCGCGGTCGCCCTCGAACAGCTCGAGACGGTGGGCCTCGCCGAACGCGCCGACGCCCGCCCGGCCAATCTGTCCGGCGGCCAGCAGCAGCGCGTCGCCATCGCCCGCGCGCTGGCCATGAAGCCCGAACTCATGCTGTTCGACGAGGCCACCTCCGCCCTCGATCCGGAGTTGGTCAAGGGCGTGCTGGCCCTCATGGCCGATCTCGCCTCGGGCGGCATGACCATGATCGTCGTGACCCACGAGATGGGCTTCGCCCGTTCGGTATCGGATCGGGTGGTGTTCATGGACGCCGGCCGGGTCGTCGAATCCGGTTCACCCGACCGGATATTCGAGGCCGCCGAGACCCCGCGATTGCGGCAGTTCCTGGACCAGGTGTTGTGAGCGAGTTTCGAGTCCACCGAGACCCCGCGATCACAGAGTCCCTGGACCAGGTGCTGTGAGCGGGTGAAGGCCGACTAATTGGTCAGCGGTTCACCTGTTCGTCGTTGGGGACTCGCCTGGGCTGATTAGGGTTCGCGCAACCCTGTGAACCCTGGAGCTCCACGTGATCAAACCGCTGCCTCTGTTCGTCGGCCGGGACGGCCATCCCCGGCGCGCGGCCGTGACCTGCACTTACAAGTGCGGTAACGCCTGTTCCCACGAGGCGCCCAACACCTCGGCCAACGAGTACTTCGGCGATGTGGTCCGCGCGGCCCTGTCGCGGCGCGGCGTCCTCAAAGGTGGCGCCGCGCTCGTCGCGGCGATCGGTACGGGCGGGCTGCTGGCGGCCTGCTCCGACGATCAGCCCGCAAAGACCGCGGCCGGGGGCACCCTGGTCGACGGCGTCCCGGTCGGCACCAACTTCACCCCGGTCGCGCCGAATTCCGAAGACGCCCTGGTGATTCCGGACGGTTACGAACACAATGTCGTGATCCGCTGGGGCGACCCGCTGTTCGCCGACGCGCCCCAATTCGATCCGGCCGCCCAGACCCCGGAGGCGCAGGCCAGGCAGTTCGGCTTCAACAACGACTTCGCGGCCCTGCTGCCCATCGAGGGCCAGCCCGACTCGTATCTGCTGGTGGTCAATCACGAGTACACCACCGAACCGCAGATGCTGCCGGGCTACAGCAAGGACAACCCCTCCGAACAGCACTTCCGCATCGCCCTTGCCGCGCACGGCCTTTCGGTGGTGCAGGTGCGCGGGGAGAGCCAGACCGGCAAGCTGACCCCGGAATTCGGCCGCTACAACCGCCGCGTCACCGGCAGCACCGAGTTCACGGTCACCGGCCCGGTCGCGGGCAGCGCGTACCTGAAGACCTCCGCCGATCCCACGGGCACCAAGGTGCTCGGCACCCTGAACAACTGCTCCGGCGGCGTGACGCCGTGGGGCACGGTGCTGTCGGGCGAGGAGAACATCAACCAGTACTTCGCCAACGCGGGCAAGGTCGCCGACGAACCGACCAGGGCGCGGCTCGAGCGCTACGGCTTCAATCAGGCTGCCTCCGAACGCAAATGGGAACTGCACGATCCCCGCTTCGATCTGGAGAAGGAGCCCAACGAGGCGAACCGCTTCGGCTGGGTGGTCGAGCTCGATCCGTGGGATCCCACCGCGGCCCCGATCAAGCACACCGCGATGGGCCGGTTCAAGCACGAGGCCGCCACCATTCACGTCGCGAAGGACGGGACCGTGGTCGCGTACATGGGCGACGACGAGCGGTTCGACTACATGTACAAGTTCGTGTCGTCGCGCAAGGTCGCCCAGGGCGGTACCGCCGCCGACCGCCGGAAGAACACCACGATCCTGGACGCGGGCACGCTCTACGTCGCCAAGTTCACCGGCGATCACCCGGACAAGATCGACGGCAGCGGAAAGGCGCCCTCCGACAAGGGTTTCACCGGCACCGGCCAGTGGATTCCACTGCTGGTCACCGGCGAGGACGGTAAGGCCACCGCCAAGGTCGACGGTTTCACCGCCGAGGAGGTCGCGGTGTTCACCCGGCTCGCGGCCGACAAGGCGGGCGCCACCAAGATGGACCGTCCCGAGGACTTCGAGGCGAACCCCAAGTCCGGCAAGGTGTATGTCGCGCTGACCTACAACGAGCAGCGCGGCACCGAGGGCAAGGCCGCCGCCGACGAGGCGAATCCGCGTACCGGCAACAAGTTCGGGCAGGTCCTCGAGATCGACGACGACCACGCGGGCACGACCTTCACCTGGACCGTGCTCATGCTCTGCGGCGACCCGAAGACCGCCGACACCTACTTCGCCGGTTTCGACAAGGCGAAGATCAGCCCGATCGCCGCGCCCGACAACCTCGCCTTCGACGAGCACGGCAATCTGTGGATCGCCACCGACGCCTCACGCGCCAACCAGGCCAACGACGGCCTGTTCTCGGTGGTGCTCGACGGCCCGAATCGCGGTGAGACCAAACAGTTCCTGACCGTCCCGTTCGGCGCGGAGACCTGCGGCCCGACGGTCACGAACAAGCGGATCACGGTGTGCGTGCAGCATCCGGGCGAGCGCGACGACGCGACCTTCGACAAGCCCGCCTCGCACTGGCCCGACGGCGGCGCCGGCCTGCCCCGGCCCGCGGTGGTCTCGGTGTGGAAGAAGGGCAACGCCGCCATCGGGGCCTGACGTCCGGCGAACTCCCCGCGAAGTCGTACCATGCATCGTCCATGACGATTTCGAGGGGAGTTCTATGACGACAGCACATGCTCCGCATACCGATCACACCCACCGACACGGCGAGGGATGTGGACACGTCGCGTTTCCACACGGCGACCATGTGGACTATCTCCACGACGGCCACGTGCACCGCGCCCACGACGATCATTTCGACGAGTGCGAGCCGGCCGGGCACCGGGAGCACGCCGACCACGCGCACGTGCACGGCGACGGCTGCGGCCACGTCGCGATCCCGCACGGCGACCACGTCGACTATCTGCACGACGGATGCCGCCACGCCGCCCACGACGGCCACTACGACGAGCACTGAGGCGCGGGGCCCGCGGCATCGATGGTGGTGAAGGCCGCCCAGGACAGTGGCGTGTCGGCGGGTGATCCGGTGGCGCGCCAGGCGTTCAGGCGTTCGCGTTGCCAGGCGTTGAGGGCGTGGACCGGGTCGGGTCGCTCGTGCGCGGCGTCGATCGCGCAGATCGCCTCCCGCAACGGGTGCGCGTCTGTTCCGCCGAAACGCTGATGGGCCAGGTCGGTGGGCAGGGTCCAGCGGCTCGCCGTCACCAGTTCGGCGCCGCAGTGAATCATGGCCGCCACCAACCCGAGTGGTTCGCCGAAGCGCTGATCGCCGCCGCTCTCGCAGGCGATCAGCGCGACCCGGGCCGGTATCGGCCAGCGCTCGGGTCCGTCGAGATCGGTGCCGAGGATCAGGTCCAGCGCGGACAGCGGGCGGTGGTCGCGGATCGGTTCGGCGCGCCCGACCGTGTCGGCGGTGCAGGCCAGGTGCAGGCGGGCCTGTTCGGCGCGGCCCGATTCGGGGGCGGCGGCGGTCACGTGGCCCACGTAGAGCAGGCGGGACGCGCCCGCGCGCAGGGTGCGGCCGAGCCAGTCGCGGTCGATATCGGTGCGGCGGAACGCGTCCGCCGGTTCCTCGACCTTCGGCCGCAGCCGATCCGCGCGACTGTACCGCTCGACGCGCTCGAGAAGCGGTGTGGGAGCGGTCATTCGGCCCAGAACCGAGCCGAGCGGCGAGTCGGCACGGAACCCCGGGACCCGGGGATCGAGGACGGCGACGATCGGCAGGTGCCGGGTGTCGGCCCAGCGGCGCGGGGTGCGGGTGGCGGTCAGCGCGATCGGCGCGAGCTGGCTGAGGTCGGCGAGGTCGAGCAGGCGCAGGGCCGGGTCGGGCGCGAGCAGTTCCCAGGGGATGTGAGCCACTCTGGGAGCGGGCTGGATGCGCAGGTGAGGGCGGACGCCCCGGGTGTGCAGACCGTGCAGGTCCACCGCCAGGCGGTAGGGCAGGAAGACGCGCGAAAGGAACTGGGCGAGATCGTTCTCGGCGTCGTAACGGGCCAATTCCCCGGTGCGCAGGGCGGATTCGAGGCCGCCGGGCCGCGCCGCATCGGGCAGCGCCGCGGTCGTTCTCGAAACAGCCTGCCGCACTTGATCTTCCGGCACGATCCCCACCCCGCCCGGTCCGGTGCCGTCGCTCCAGCGCCAGGTGATGTACAGATCGCCCGCATCGGCCATGCGGATATACGCGGTGGGCTGATCGGGGTTCACAGCGTGAGCACCAGGTCGTCACGGACGGGGCGGCCGTACCGCCGCTCGGCGACCGCGATGTGGTCGGCCAGGGCGATCCGGCCGTCGGCGGCGAAACGCAGTCGCGGGGGCGGGGATACGGCGAGTCCGGCGGCGCCGGCGGCGTCGGCCAGGGCCGCGCCCAGGCGGAGGGCGTCGGTGGGGTCCGGTGGCGGCGACGGCAGGGTGAACGGGAGTTCGGCGGCGGGCGGCGCGTCGTGCGGAACCGGAGTCGCTCCCGCACAACATGTTTCGACGAGGTCGGCGAGCAACCGCCCGTCCCCGGCCAGGCGGGCGAGCCGGAAGGCCAGCCGGATCGCCGGTTCGGCGAGGTGGCGATTCCATTCGTGACGTTGGTTGCCGTTGGTGAAGGTGTGCCGGACGGCGTCGAGGGCCAGGGCGGCCGGAACTGCGAGAAGCACCGCGCGGCGGGCAGTTTCGGGATCGGGGGAGGTGGCCTCGAGGAGGGCGGCGTGCCAGTAGTCGACCTGGGCGCAGTGCAGACCGAGGCCGCGCGCGGCGAAGGCGCGGAAGGCGTCGGCCAGCAGCCGCTCGCCGTCCGCCGGATCGCCCGCGAAGGCGATGGTGGCCAATCGGATTCGTACCTCCGCGGCCTCGAGTTCGGCGCCCGCCGCCGTGAACGCCGCCAGGCTCTGTCGATATCGGCTCGCGGCCGTGTCGGTGTCGCCGTCGTGTTCGGCGAGGAAGCCGAGGGCCTTGAGCCCGATACCCGCGCGCGGTGTCGATCCCCGGCGCTCGAAGTACTCCTGACTCGTCTCCAGCAACGGCCGCGCCGGTCCCGGAGCGCCCGATCTGATGTGCATCAACGCGAGATTCTGCCGGGTCTCGGCGACCCCGTTCTCGTCCCCGGCCGCGAGAAACGCGTCCAACGCCTGCCCCGCCATATCGAGCGCGAGTTCCCGCCGCCCGCTCTCGAAGTACGCCGCCGCGAGATTCATCAGCGGATGCCCGCCCAACTCGGGCACGAAACGTGTGGTGAGGGCCAATGTTTCACGGCCCAGCTCGATCGCCTCCGCCCACCGCTGCCGATGGATCGCCACCGCGGTCGAGGACAGCAAACACGCCACGCGAACCGCCCCCTGTTCGGGATCGTCCCCGAGTAACTTCCGCGCCTCGGCCAGCGCCCGGCTCGCCCCGTCCAGATCCCCGAGGTGCTGCAATGCCTGGGAGAAGTTGACCAGGGTCCTCGCGCGCGTCGGGCCGGGCTCCATTCCCCGCAGCGCCTCCTCGAACCACCCCGCCGCGGCCCGATGGTCCCCGAGTTCGTCGGCCATACTCGCCGCGTTGACCAGTCCCGCCACCCGGACCCACCCCTCGCCGTCCCGCGCGACCGCCGCGAAGATTCGACGCGCCTCGGCCACCTCCCCCCGCGCGTACGCGTCGGCGCCCGCCCGCAACTCCTCCTCGCCCGGCATGTCAGAAGTCGTCCTCCGCGGCGGCGGCGATTTCGGCCGAGAGCGCGTCCGGAAGGTCCGACGCGGCGCGGCGGAGCCGGTCGGCGGCGTGGGCGCGCAGGCGTCGGCGCGGCTCGGATTCGTCGCGGGGATCGGACCCGGCGGGGCCGACGCCCGGCACGAACAATTCGATCGTCGGCTCCGGAACCGTTGTGGGCAGCGGTGTTTCGCCGGTCCACACCTCGCCTACCAGGGTCAGTTCGATGGTGACCGGGTCCAGGGTATGCACGCGGACCCGGGGTTGTAGACGACTGTGGACAGCCGAGCGCAGCCGCGGTGCGGCGACCGCGCGGACGCGGAGGACGCTGATGTTCCGCTCGCGCCGCAGCTCCCACGAGACGGCCCGTTCGGAGGCGTCGATCAGTCCGGGCGGGCAGCGTCGCCAATCCCAGTCGGTCGTCCCCCGGGCCAGGACCAGCGGGGACGTGACGGTTTCGGAACCGGCCGCCAAGGCGTAGTCCGCGGCCCGCGGGGTCGCCGGAATCTCCCGCGCCACCGGAACGATCGCGTCCGCGCCCGCGACCAGGAGATCGCATTCCTCGGTGAGGTCGGCGATATCGCGCTCGAGCAGTCGTTCGTCCAGCGGCGCGATGCCGTCGACGGTCGAGGCGGGCCACCACCGCGCGGCCCAGTGCGCGTATGCCAGGCGACGGGCACCGGCCGCCAGGGCAGGAAGGCCGGGCCGGGCCGGATGCCGCGCCTCCGGGACGGAATCGGCCACCGCCAGGGCGATCTCCTCGCCGTACACGGCCCACAGCCAGTCCTGGGCGGCCTTCGGATCGTCGATCGTCGCGGCCGGAACGTCCTGCCCGTCGAGCAGACTCCACGTCAGCAGCCCGCCCTCGACCTCGAGCACGAGCGTATCCAGCGGCGGCACACCGTCATTCGCGACGGGCGCGGAGTCAGGCCCGATCACCACCGAATCGTCCGGTCCGGAACGCAGCACCACCTCGGTCATCAGCTCGCCCTCGAGTCGAGCGAATCCGGTTCAGCGGCACCGGCATCGACCGCCAGCGCCTGCTTCACCCGCATGCGATGGTCCAACAGCACCGACCGGGCGACCCCGTCGATCAGATCCCACAGCTCGTCGACCTCGAGGGCGAACTCGCGAACATCGCGGCCGTGCAACCGAACCCACAACCGCCGCAGATACGGCCGCCACGGCGTGCGCAGTTCCGCGGCGACCGCGGCCAAGGTCCCGGCGGCCGCCTCGTCGGCGCACACCGTCAGCCGCCGCGCCCGCAGGACGTACGCCTCCCGTCGCCACCGCCGGTGAATCACCCGCAGCGCCAACGCCTCCGGCTCGTCGTCGGTCCCCAATGGCGACAGACCCACCGCGAGTGCCGCCCCGGCCGCCGCCGTCAATCGCAGCGATTCGTCCAGCAGCGCCCACGGCGCGCAACCGCGGGCGACCTCCGCGGCCACCAGCTCGGGCACCGGCGGCAGATCGGCGCGGTCCGTGCTCGCCTGCAACACCGTGAACACCCGCTCGTACACGGTCCGGTCGAACGGCAGCGCGAGCGTGGCCGTCGACGCCGAGGCGCCCACCGAAGGCCGTTGCGGCGGTGCGTATTCCGTGAGACCGAGATCGCGCGCAGTCGCCCCAGCCCACAGCCGGATCCCGGTGTGCGTTCCCGGGCGCTCGGCCGACAACGCGGCCGCGAGTTTCCGCCCGTCGTCGCGGCCGTCCGCGAGCCGGGCCGCGGCGCACACGTCCAGCAGCGTCCGCAACCGCGGGCCGAAGTCGGTCGTCGAGGGATCCGCGAGGGGCCTGCGCGACCACGCCACCGCGAGCAGACCCTCGAGCTCGGCCCGCCGCTCGGGACTCGCGAGGTGCCGTTCGAGCGCCGCGGTCGTCCGGCCCGCCGTCGTCGCGTGCACCTCCCGCAGCACGTCCTCGGCGATCCGCCTGCCGCGCAACGGATCCGGGCGGCCCCGGGTCGTGGCCAGCTCGAAACAGCGCTGGAAGTACAGATCCTGCGGATTGCCCTCGGTGATCCGCGACGCTCGCCGCACCTGCTTGAACAGGGTGAACCACTCCGCCGTGGCCCGCAGCGCCGGGGCGGCCGATTGAATCCGGGTGGCCAGCAGGGCCGCTCCCTCGGCGGTCACCACCGGGCCCGCGCACGCCGGATGCTGCACCGGCCGCACCACCAGGGGATCGAGGATCAACTTCACGGTGCGGCTCAGCGGCCCACCCTGGGGTCCGCTGAGCGCCTCGACGCCCTCGATCCGGCGCCAGACCTCGTCCAGCACCATCGCGCGCGGTCGTCGCATACCGCCAGGTTAACCGACATTTCGGGAGCGCACGCGGCGAAAAACCTGGGATCGGTAGGGCGCGCGGCCTTCCTACCTTTCTCTCATCGGCACCGCCGCCCACGAGAACCACACGAAAGAGGAAACATCATGAACCGCACCATCATTCGCCGCAGCCTCATCGCCGCCGCGGCCACCGCCGCCGTCACCGCCGCCCTCACCGCCTGCGGCGACACCTCCGGCAGCGCCCCCGCGACCACCACCTCGAACGGCCCGGCCGCCCCGGGCAAGAGCACCTCGAACGTCTCGGTCGTGTCGGTCGACGGCAAGACGCTGAGCGGCGCCTTCCAAACCACCTGCGCGAAGCAGGGCGGCGTGCTCGCCCTCTCGATCACCGACGCCGCCAACGCCACCTACGGCAACCTCGCCGCCAGCGCGACCATCACCGGCGCCGACACCGTCCAGGCCGTCGGCATCACCGGCAGCAAGGGCGGTTCCGCGGGCCTGCCCTACGCGGTCGGCTTCGGCAACGGCCAGCCGGGCGGATCCGCGCGGGTCGACAAGGACGGCAACACCTACCGGGTGACCGGCGAGGGCGTCGCCGCGCCCGATCCGGCCAACCCGCTCGCGGGCGTCAAGACGTCGACGTTCGACCTCACCTTCGCCTGCTCCACCATCGTCGGAGGCTGACCCGTGACCACGAAGATCCGCACCGGCACCCTCATCCTCGCCGCGCTCGCCATCGGCTACTACCTCTGGCACGGCATCACCTATCACGACCCGAACGGTTTCGGCGACGAATGGGGTTGGGTCGGTTGGCAAATGGGCCTGCCGATCATCGCGCTCACTGTCGTGCCGATCGTGTTCGCCTTCACCGGGGCGGGCATATTCGAGGCGTTCACCGGCAGGAACAGCTCCGCGTTCCCGGACGGCGCGATCGGCATCGGCACCGTCCGGGCCGTCCGTCAGACCGGACTGACCGTCAACGATCAGCCCCAGGTGCGTCTGGACCTCGACGTCGAGGGCGAGGACGGGCAGACCTTCGCGTCGCACGCCAAGGTCATCGTCCCGCTCACCGAACTGGCGCTGCTGCGGCCCGGCGTGGTGCTGCCGGTGCGCTACCTGCCCGGCCGCACCGACCGGGTCGAACTGGACCGCTCTGGCGACTCCGCCCGCACCCAGGCCGCCTACAACGAGGCCATGATCCGGCGCGGCGTCACCACCCGCGACAAGCTCGACATCGCCGAGCGGGGTGTCGCGGCCCAGGCGGTGGTGCGGTCGCTGTCCGCCCCGGGCGAGATCCGCGACGGGCACGTGAAGGTCCTGCTGGAACTCGGGGTGACCCGGCCCGACGGCGGTGTCTTCACCGCGCGCACCGACAAGTTCGTCCCGCCCGCGGCCGTGCCCGCCCTCCAGGTCGGCCGGATCGTGCAGGTCCGCTACCTGCCCGGCCGGGAGGACGAGGTGGTGATCGCGATCCCGGTGAACAGCTGAGCGAAAACCCTTCGGCCGCCGCGCGTTTCGCGCGGCGGCCGAAGACGTGTCAGCCCATGTTGGCGAACCGAGCGAAATCGCCCTGCGCGCCGCTGTATACGTTCAGATCGGTGTTGCCCGCGATCCCGGGGATGCGCCCCGAATCCGTGGTCTGCCAGAACGTCCACGTCGCCCAGCCGCCCGGCACCTCCGGCTGCTCGTTGCCGCGATAGTCGGCGATCCACAGCGGGTAGCCGGTGAACTCGTGCGAGTCGGCCATCGCCGTCCGCCAGAAGTTCGGATAGGTGTAGATGATCGGCGTCCGGCCCGTCAGCGCCTGCACCGTGTTCAGATAGCGGTGGGTCCAGTCGATGAGCGCCGCCGGGGGCAGGCCGCCCGAATCCTCGAGGTCGAGCACCGGCGGCAGATCCAGCGGACCGTTCTGCCCCAGCACCACACTCGCGTACACCGCGGCCTGCGGTTCGGGCGGCAGCGCCGGGCGCGCGTAGTGATAGGTGCCGCGCGCGACACCCGCCGCCCGCATGAGCACGCTGTCGGGCACGAAATAGGGATTGACGTAGGACAACCCCTCGGTCGCCTTGACCATGGCGAAATTGTTGCCCGAGGCGCGAACCTCGAACCAGTTGATCAAGCGCCCGTCGATGTGCTGCCACGACGACACATCGGGACCGGACGGCTCGGCGCTTGCCAGGCCGGTTGCCGAGAATAAGCCCAGCGTCGCCGCGAGCGGCAGCGCGAGCAGGGTGCGACGTACTTTGGAACGAGCCACTGCGCGTCGATGCATGGCTATCAGGGTAAGCAGCCACACCCGCCGCGGCCACGATTCGCGGGTGTGACTCGGCACAGAAATTGCTCGAGGCTAGCCCAACCAGTCCAAAACCGATGCGGCCGTCCACGACTGCTGCATGCTGCCCAGCGGCTCGCCGGTGAACGGCTCGTAGTACTCGGCGAAACTGCCGTCGCTGGCCTGCCGCAGCCCCTCCGCGCGCAACATGAGCGAGCGCTCGGCCCAGCCGCGGCGGGCGAAGACCCAGGAGAACAGCCAGCTCATCACCGGCCACACCGGTCCCCGCCAATACTCGCGGGCGCGGAAATCCTTCGACACCGGCGAGGTGGACGGCGGCAGCGCGTACAGCAGATCCGGGTGGCCGCAGAAGCGCGGACCCTCGAACAGGCGCAGCAGGGCGCGCTCGGTGTCGCGCGGCAGGCCGCCGCACAGCAGCGGGGCGAACATGGCGAGGGTCTCGGTATCGATCCAGCGTTCCAGGCGCACGTCGTAGTCGCGGGCCGCGCCGCTGCGCGGATCGGTGGTCGCGATCACCCCGGCGCGGAAGTAGTCGGCCCACTCGTACAGCTCGCGCACATCGGCGTGGGGCATCCGGTAGTCCTCGCCGATATTGGCGAGCACCTCGCAGGCCAGGGCGAAGATCGCGGTGACGAAGACGTCCTCGACCGCGAAGTTCATCGTCGAGGCGAGCTGGAAATCGTCGTAGCCGCAGCGGCGCATCTGCTCGACCAGCCACAGGTAGCGGTCGTACTCGCGGTCGGTGGGCCGCTGCGCCGGATCGACCAGCAGGATGTCGGCGCGCTCGTAGGGCGGCATGCCGGGGCCGGGAGTCACGTTCTCGTAGGCGCGATCCCAGCGCGGCGAGTTGTCCATGCCCGATTCCCAGCCGTGGTAGAGCGTGATGCGGCCGTTGCCCTTCGGATCGCGGGAGTGCGCGAGCCAGCGATGCCAGCGCATGAGCCGGGTCCAGCGGCGATCGAGGAATTCCTCGGCGACCGCGCGCGTGCTGCGGCCGTGGCGGCGGGAGTGATCGAGGATGCGCTGCACCGCGATCGCGTGCACGGGCGGCTGGGTGATGCCCGAGGTGTCGACGCCGTCGGGCGCGTTGGCGGCCAGCCTGCGGCACTCCCAGCGGGCCGGACCCGGGAAGTAGCCGTCCTTGCCGCCCGCGAACACGATGTGCGGGATCATGCCGTTCTTCCACTGCGCCGACAGCAGCGTGTCGAGTTCGACCACGGCGCGTTCGACGCTCAGCGGGGCCAGCCCGACCGCGACGAACGCGGCGTCCCAGCTCCACATGTGCGGATAGAGTTTGGGCGCGGCGCTGGTCATCGTGCCCAGGTCGTTGCCGCGCAACAGGTACGCGGCGCGCGCCGCCAGCTGCGTCGGGGTGAAACCCGGTCCCTTCATCCCCTTATTCTGCGGTGCCACCCGCGGGTATGCGCGTTGCGCGGGTTCTCCTGTCGTTGTCACCACATCGCCTCGGTTCGTGACTGGAGTGCCTGGAAGCCCCCGGACGGGCGGGCTGCCGAATCCATCGTCGGACGTGACCGCCTGGTTACGCCAATCGAACGTTACGGTGTGGGCATGGTCACCCACAGCCCCGCCGCCGGACCGACCGCGCTGATCACGGGAGCGAGCCGTGGGCTCGGGGCGGCGATCGCCCGCGAACTCGCGCCGACCCATCGGCTGCTGCTCGGGGCGCGGACCGCCGCGTCGCTCGAACCGATCCTGCGCGAATTGCCCGGGGCCACGGCCTGGCCCGTGGATCTGACCGACTACGACGCGGTGGCGGCGGCCGCCGCGCGGATCGAGCGGCTGGACGTGCTGGTGAACAACGCCGGGGTGGCCGGGTATCTGGGCCCGATCGCGGGGGCGTCGGCGGCGCGATGGCGAGAGACGTTGGAGGCCAACCTGATCGCGGTCGCCGAACTGACCCGGGTGCTGTTGCCTGCGCTGCGGGCCGCGAAAGGGCATGTGCTGCTGATCAATTCGGGGGCCGGGTTGCGGGCGCATCCGGAGTGGGGGTTGTACGCGGCGAGCAAGTTCGGGCTGCGGGCGTTCGGGGACGCGCTGCGGCAGGAGGAACCCGACCTGCGGGTGACCTCGATCCATCCCGGGCGGATCGATACCGATATGCAGCGCGAGATCGTGGCGGGGGAGGGGCGGGAGTACCGGGCGGAGGATTTCCTGACCGCCGAGACGGTGGCGTGGGCGATCCGCAACGCGGTGGAGACGCCGCGCGACGCCCACCCCACCGAGATCGTGCTGCGGCCGATCGCGCGCTGAGAAGGTTCGGCTCGACGTCATCTCGAATTCATGCGGTGCGGGCGGCATCCCGAATATGTTGGGTGCGCTATGAGTTCGAGGTTGTCCCGGCACCAGTTCCTGACCCTGCTGGCGGCCGGTGCCGTCGGCGCCACGGCCGCGCTGGCCGGATCCACCCTCGCCGAGGGCGATCCGCCGCTGCCCAGCGGTTCCGGCGGCGGCCCCGCCGCGCCACCGCCGCCCCCGTCGCTGCTGCCGCCCCCGCCCGCCGGCCCGAGGACACCCGTGCCGCACGGCACCCTCACCGCCCTACCCGGCCCCGGCAACAACCTCGCCCTGACCGTCGACGACGGCGCCAGCCCCGAGGTCGTCGGCGCCTACATCCAATTCGCCCGCGACACCGGCGCCCGCTTCACCTTCTTCGTCACCGCCTACTACGACGCCTGGACCACCCACCGAGACGCCCTGCGCCCCCTGGTCGACTCCGGCCAGATCCAACTCGGCAACCACACCTGGGACCATCCCGCCCTAACCAAACTCTCCCCCACCCAGGTCGCCGACCAACTCACCCGAGCGAAAACCTTCCTGCACAACACCTTCGGCGTCGACGGCACCCCCTACTACCGCCCACCCTACGGCTACCACGACCCCACCGTCGACCGAGTAGCCGCCGACTGCGGCTACACCGTCCCCACCATGTGGTACGGCACCCTGGCCGATTCCCAACTGATCACCGAGGACTACCTCCTGGACATGGCCCGCCAATACTTCACCCCCCAAGCCATAGTCATAGGCCACGCCAACCACCCCCCCGTCACCCACGTCTACCCCCAACTGGTAGACATCATCCGCTCCCGCAACCTCTCCCTGGTCACCCTCAACGACGTCCTCCTCCCGTAACCCCCACCTCGCTTCGCTCGGCGGGGGACAAGAGGTGTGCCTCCGGCGGCAAATGGAAGCCGCTCGGCCGCCGCGGTTTCCGTCTGGCGGGGTCAGAGGACGATGTTGATCAGGCGGTTGGGGACGACGATCACCTTGCGGGGGGTGCGGCCCGCGAGGAACTCCTGGGCCTTCGGGTCGGCCAAGGCGAGGGATTCGATGGTGGTGGGGTCGGCGTCGGCGGGGGCCGCTATGCGGGTGCGGACCTTTCCGTTGATTTGGATGGGGTATTCGATTTCGGTGGTGGTGAGGTAGGTCGGGTCGGGGGTGGGGAAGGGGGTGTGGGCCAGGGATGTGTTGTGGCCCAGGCGTTCCCAGAGTTCCTCGGCGATGTGGGGGGCCATGGGGGCGAGCATGAGGACGAGGGGTTCGGCGGCGGCGCGGGGGGTGGCGTCGGGGTAGGTCTTGGTGAGGTGGTTGGTGAGTTCGATGAGTTTGGTGCCCGCGGTGTTGTCGCGCAGTGCGGCGTAGTCGGCGTCGACGCCCTCGATGGTGCGGTGCAGGAGGCGGAGCGTGGTGTCGGTGGGGGCCTCGTCGGTGACGCGCGGGGCGCCGGTCTCCTCGTCGACGATCAGGCGCCAGACCCGTTGCAGGAAGCGGTGGGCGCCGACGACGTCCTTGGTCGCCCACGGACGGGAGGTGTCGAGCGGGCCCATGGACATCTCGTAGACCCGGAAGGTGTCCGCCCCGTACAGGTCGTACATCTCGTCGGGCGAGACCGCGTTCCGTAGCGATTTGCCGATCTTCCCGTACTCCTGGAACACCTCCAGTTCCACACCGGATTCGTTGGTCCAGAAGAACTTTCGATCCCGCTCGACGACCTCGGCGGCGGGCACGTAGGTGCCGCGCTCGTCGGTGTAGGCGTACGCCTGGATGTACCCCTGGTTGAACAGCCGCCGATACGGCTCGGACCCGGAGACCACGCCCAGGTCGAACAGCACCTTCTGCCAGAACCGCGCGTACAGCAGGTGCAGCACGGCGTGCTCGACGCCGCCGACGTACAGATCCACCCCGCCCGGATCGTCGGGCCCGTGCTCGGCGGGGCGCGGCCCCAGCCAGTACCGCTCGTTCTCCGGCGCGGCCGGGGCCTCGGTGTTGGTCGGATCGGTGTAGCGCAGCTGATACCAGGAGCTGCCCGCCCACTGCGGCATCACATTGGTGTCCCGGCGATACCGCTTGGGCCCGTCACCCAGATCCAGTTCCACGTGCACCCAGTCGGTGGCCTTGGCCAGCGGCGGCGACGGCTCGGAATCGGCGTCGTCGGGATCGAAGGTCACCGGCGCGAAGTCCTCGACCTCCGGAAGCAGTACGGGCAGCATCGAATCCGGCAACGCGTGCGCCCGGCCCTGCTCGTCGTACACGATGGGGAACGGCTCACCCCAGTACCGCTGCCGCGCGAACAGCCAGTCCCGCAGCTTGTACTGCACCGTGCCCGCCCCGGCCCCGGTCGCCTCGAGCCGTTCGACGATCCGCGCCTTGGCGGTCTCCACATCGAGTCCGTCGAGGAATCCGGAGTTGACCAGCGTCCCGTCCCCGGAGTACGCCGCCTCCGCGATGTCCCCGCCCGCGACCACTTCCCGGATCGGCAGCCCGAAGGCCGTCGCGAACTCCCAGTCCCGCTGATCGTGGCCGGGCACGGCCATGACCGCACCGGTCCCGTATCCGCTCAGTACGTAATCGGCGATGAAGACCGGAACCCGTTCGCCGCGCACCGGATCGACGGCGTACACCCCGAGGAACACCCCGGTCTTGTCCCTGTTCTCCTGCCGCTCCAGATCCGACTTCGCGGCGATCGACTTCCGGTACGCCGCAACGGCTTCCACCGGCGTCGCCGACTGGAACGTCCAGTGCGGATCGATCCCGTTCGGCCACCGCTCGGCCACCAGCCGATCCACCAGCTCGTGTTCGGGTGCCAGCACCACATACGTCGCGCCGAACAGCGTGTCCGGCCGCGTGGTGAACACCTCGATGCTCTCCTCGCCCACCGCGAACCGCACCCGCGCCCCGCGCGAACGCCCGATCCAGTTGCGCTGCATGGCCTTCACGTTCTCCGGCCAGTCCAGCAGTTCCAGATCGTCGATGAGCCGATCGGCATAGGCGGTGATGCGCATCATCCACTGCCGCAACCGCTTCCGGAACACCGGGAAGTTCCCGCGCTCACTGCGCCCCTCGGCGGTGACCTCCTCGTTGGCCAGCACCGTCCCCAGCCCCGGGCACCAGTTGACCGTCGAATCCGAGCGGTACACCAGCCGATGCGCGTCGAGCACGAAACCCTGTTCGGCGGGCGACAATTCGGCCCAGGCCCGCCCGTCCGGGGTGGCCCGGGTGCCCGCGGCGAATTCGGCCGCCAGCTCGTCGATGGGCCGGGCCTTGTTCGCGACCGGGTCGTACCAGGAGTTGTAGATGCGCAGGAAGATCCACTGCGTCCACTTGTAGAACTCGGGATCGGTGGTGGCGAACGTGCGCCGCGGATCGTGGCCCAGCCCCAGCCGGTCCAACTGGCGGCGCATGGTGTCGATATTCGATTCGGTGGTCACCCGCGGATGCGCGCCGGTCTGCACCGCGTACTGCTCGGCGGGCAGGCCGAACGCGTCGTAACCCAAGGCGTGCAACACATTTCGCCCGCGCATCCGGTGATAGCGGGCGAACACGTCGGTGGCGATATAGCCCAGCGGATGACCGACGTGCAGTCCGGCGCCGGACGGGTACGGGAACATGTCCTGGATGAACAGCTTGTCCTCGGGCGGGTCCCCGGCCAGCGGGCCGACCGGATTCGGCGCGTGGAAGGTGCCGCGCTCCGCCCAGGTCCGCTGCCACTTGCGCTCGATGCGGGCGGCGAGGTCGGCGTTGTAGCGGTGCGCGGGCACGCCGCCGTCACCGCGGACGGCGGTACCGGTCGGTTCGGTGTCGCGAGTGTCCTGCACTGTTATGCCTTCTCCCTGGTCAGCGGTCTTCACCAGGGTAGAACGTGCGGTGGCGGGGCCCGAGGAGGGGCGGCGGGTACGGCGGGGTAGCGTGATCGGAGTGTTCGTGGTGGCCTTGATCCTGTTCGTGCTGGCGGCGGTGGCCGTCGTCACCGGCTTGCTCGGACTGACCGGTTCCCTGCCCCCCAATCGCTTCTTCGGTGTGCACACCGAGCCGGCGCTGCGCAGCGAGGAGACCTTCCGCCTCGCCAATCGCGTCGCCGCGCCGACCTCCGTGGGCGCCGGTGTGCTGCTGGCCGCCGGGGGTTTCGTCGTGCTCGTCGTGGGCGGGCCGATCGGGTTCGTGGCCGCCGCCGTGGTCGCGGTGATCGCGCTGTTCACCCTGGGCGCCGGGGTCGACGCCGCCGCGCGGGCGCTGCCGCCCGTCCCCGAGACCGGTGGCTGCGGAAGCGCCTGCGGGGCGTGTTCGCTGCGCGACGCCTGCCGGACCGCCGACTGAGCGATGCCCGGTTTCACGGTCGGCTTCGACCTGGACATGACCCTGATCGATTCGCGGCCCGGCATCCGGGAGTGTTATCGGGCGCTGTCCGAACGCACCGGGGTCCCCATCGACTGCGATCTCACCGTCACCCGCCTGGGCCCGCCGCTGGAAATCGAACTGGGACACTGGTTTCCGGCCGAGGACGTGACGGCGATGGCGGAGCTGTACCGCTCGATGTATCCCACCCACGCCATCACCGGCACGGTCGTCATGCCCGGCGCGCGCGAGGCGATCGAGGCGGTGCGGGCCGCGGGCGGGCGCAGCGTCGTGGTCACCGCCAAATACGAACCCAACGCCAAACTGCACCTCGAGCATCTGGGCATCGACGCCGACGCGGTCATCGGTGACCTGTGGGCCGAGCGCAAGGCCGAGGCCCTGCGCGACCACGGCGCGAGCGTCTACGTCGGCGACCACATCGGCGACGTCCTGGGAGCCCGCACGGCACGGGCGTATTCGGTCGCGGTCGCCACCGGCCCGTGCGCCGCCGACGAACTGCGCGCCGCCGGGGCCGATGTCGTGCTGCCGGACCTCACCGCGTTCCCCGACTGGCTGCGCGCCTACCGCGCGTCCTGAGCGCACGGCGGCGGCTCGACCTGCCGGGACAACGGACTGTCGGCGGGATTGAGATACAGGACCGTGAGCATCAACGCTTTCGTCCCCCCATTGCGAGCGAGGTGCGCGCGCTCGCGCCCACTGGGCTCGCGGAACACCCGCCACGGCCCGTAACGCACCGGCGCGCAATCCATTCCGGGATGATCGAGCGTCCCGCCGGTCACCAGCACCACCAGCGTCCCGTCATGGTAGTGCCACCCACTGTCCCCGCCCGGCTCGATGATCGTCTGCCGCAGGATCAACTCCCAACGGGCGACCCGCAGCCGCGCCAGAACGCGGCTGCGAGTGCCCGTGGCAGGAGGCGGGTTCGGTCGGAAGCCGCTCGGGTGGTCCATGGGTTCCATGATGCTCGGAATCCCAGCCCGGCCCGCTGGGCGGACCGGGCTGGGAACTGGGGGCCGAGAGGGACCGGGCTGGGAACTGGGGGCCGAGGGGGACCGGGCTGGGATTCAGAGCCAACCCCCTTGTCCCCGCGCCAACCCCCTTGTCCCCGCGCCCACCCCCCTTGTCCCCGCGCCGAAGGCGCAGGGGCTAACGAGTCTTCCGCCGGAACAGCGTGACCGACCACACATACCCCACCACAGTGATCCCCACACACCACGCGATCGCCACGACAGCGTGACTCGCCACCGGCCCGCCCATCAACAACCCCCGCAGGGTTTCGGTCAGCGGTGTGAAGGGCTGGTACTCCGCGAAGTGGCGAACCCCGGTGGGCATGGTGTCGGTCGGGACGAGACCGCTGCCGAGGAACGGAAGGAAGACGATCACGGTAGGGGTATTGCTGGCGCTCTCGGGCGTGGAGGCGGCCAGGCCGAATCCGGCCCCCAGCCAGGTGAGGGCGAACATCACCAGGGCGATGAGGCCGAAGGCGCCCAGCCAGCCGAGGACGCCGGCGTGCGGGCGGAAGCCGATGAGGACGCCGACCGCGACCATCCCGGCCACACCCAGCAACCCCTGGATGACCGTCCCCACGACCTGTCCGGTGAGGATCGCCGAATGCGACATCGGCATCGTCCGGAACCGGTTGACGATGCCCTTGGTCATATCCGAGGCCACCCCGACCGCCACGCTGACGATCAGATACGCCGGAATCATCAACATCATCCCGGGCACGAGGTAGTCGACGTAATTCCCCTCGATCGCCTTGCCCAGCGCCCCGCCGAACACGTAATTGAACATCAACAGCAACAGCACCGGCATGACGAGCACACCGATGGTCAGCGCCGGATACCGCTTGGCGTGCACCAGGTTTCGGCGCAGCATGGTCGCCGAATCGGCGAGGGTGTAGGAGAGCGTGCTCATCGTGCGGATTCCTTCTCGGGAACGGACTGACCGGTGAGGGTGAGGAAGACGTCGTCGAGATCGGGGGTGTGCACCGACAGCGCCTCGGGTTCGATGCGCGCCCCCTCGAGCCGATCCAGTACGGCCCGCAGCGCGGTGACCGACCCGTCGGTAGGCACGGCGAGGGTGCGGTCCTCGGCCTCGGCCACCCCGCCCAGCAGATCCGCGGCCGCCGCCAGGTCCGGCGACTCGGCGAAGGTGAGCCGGATGTGCCCGCCGGGCACCAGCCGCTTGAGCTGTTCGGGCGTGCCCTCGGCGACGATGCGGCCGTGCTCGAGCACCGCCACGCGCTGCGCGAGCTCGTCGGCCTCGTCGAGGTACTGGGTGGTGAGGAAGATGGTCACGCCGCCGGACACCAACTCGCGGATGATGTCCCACACCGCGCGGCGGCTGCGCGGATCCAGGCCCACGGTCGGCTCGTCGAGGAAGATGACCTCGGGCTCGCCGACCAGCGTCATGGCCAGATCCAGCCGCCGGGTCATCCCGCCGGAGTAGCCGCTGACCACCTTGTCGGCCGCCTCGGTCAGGTCGAAGCGGTCGAGCAGGTCGTCGGCCAACCGGCGGCGCTCGGCCCGCGGCCGGTGGTGCAGATCGGCCATGAGCAGCAGGTTCTCGCGTCCGGTGAGCAGTTCGTCGACCGCGGAGAACTGACCGGTGACCCCGATGAGCGAGCGCACGGCGTCCGGATCGGCCGCGACGTCGTGGCCGCCCACCCGGATCTCGCCCCCGTCGGCGCGCAGCAGCGTCGACAGGATCTGCACGGTCGTGGTCTTCCCGGCGCCGTTGGGGCCGAGCAGCGAGAAGATCGTGCCGCGTGGCACCGTGAGGTCGATGCCGTCGAGAACGACCTGCTCGCCGAAGGATTTTCGCAGGCCGGTCACGGCGATGGCCGGTGCGGGTTGCCCAGTGTGCACGGACGTTCCTTTCATCAATGGATGGTTATGAATGCATGCTTCGACCACGCCGTGACCGCCGTGGTCTCGCGGTCAAGGTGGGTCGTATTCGGTTGTGGGACAGTCGGTTACGTCAGATGTCGAGGTCCTCGATCTGCGGGTGCTCGGCGAGATCGCGGACGCGGGCGTAGAGGCTGTCGGGAATCCTGCCCTTCAGGTCGGTGATCGAATCGAAGGTGTCCAGGGTGAAATCACCCCAGTCCGGATCGACGACGCCGAGCATGCGACGCCAGTCGGTCAGCTCCTTGATCCAGTTCTTGTGGGTCTGGGTCGGGTACTCCGACCACTTCGAGATCTGCGCGTGCAGCGCGAATCTGCCCTTGCGCGTACGCCATACCCGCAGGTATCGCCAGTCCTGATCGTTGACGTCGCGCGACTCGCCCAGCAGCGCGCCGGAGAAGCGCACCTGCCGGGCGCCGTTGCGGCCGACCCGCACGACCACCTCGTCGTACCCCTCCTGCCGCCCCTCCTCGAGTTCGATGAACCGCCGCAGGGCCGTCACGATCGCGCCGGACAGATTGCCGCCCACCAGCTCCTGCGCGCGCTGGAACAAGGGGAGGTCGTCGTCGGAGACGTACACGGTCTTGTTGGGCATGGCTCCACTATATGTAGACGTATACGTACAAGGCAAGCGGCGATGAACCCGACGGCGGAGTTTCTCGTATCCGGGTGTGAGAGCGACGGCGGACGTCCGCCCGCTCGAACCCCCGAAAGGAGTACGGATGCCGTCACGAGCGGTGGACTACCTGGTGCGGGCCGTGGCCGAACTCGGTGTCCGGCACATCTTCGGGGTGGACGGCGCCAATATCGAGGATCTCTACGACGCGATCTTCGACGCGCCCGACGAGCTGACCGCGGTGGTCGCCAAGCACGAATTCTCCGCCGCCACCATGGCCGACGGGTACGCCCGATCGACCGCCGGATTCGGGGTCGTCGCCGCCACATCCGGCGGCGGGGCCATGAATCTCGTTGCGGGACTGGCGGAATCGTTCGCCTCGCGAGTCCCGGTGCTGGCCCTGGTGGGACAGCCGCCGACCGCGCTGGCGGGCGCGGGCGCGTTCCAGGACACCAGCGGGCTCGCCGGAACCTTCGACGCCGCACGGATTTTCGAGCCGATCTCGTACTTCTGCGCGCGCGTGACCGACGCCGCCGACCTGCCCGACCAGCTCGAGCGCGCCGTGCACGCCCTGCACCGGGGCGGGCCCGCGGTGTTGTTGCTGCCCAAGGACGTTCAGCAGGCCCCACTCGCGGCCGAACCGTTCCGCCCGCCGCGCCGCGCGCCGCTGTCGGATCCCGCCGCGCTCGCCCGCGTCCGCGACGCCCTGCGCCACGGGCACGCCCGGGGCAAGGTGGCCCTCATCGCGGGCGATCAGGTGGCGCGCGACGACGCGCGCGGCGAACTGCGCAGGCTGGCAGCGGTTCTGGACGCTGCGGTCGGCGTCGCGCCGGACGCCAAGGACGTCTTCGACCACGACGAACCCGGCTTCTGCGGGGTGGCCGGGAGCATGGGGCATCCCGAACTGGTCGAGGCGGTCCGGGGCGCGGCGGTGTGCCTGCTGGTCGGCACCCGGCTACCGATCACCGCGCGCACCGGGCTGGACGAGGCGCTCACCCATCCGGCGCTGGTCAGCGTGGGAGCCGAAGCGCCGTACGCGGATTCGACGCACGCCCAGACCGGCGACCTGGCCGCCGCGCTCGCGGAGCTGGCCGACGATCTGGACGACGGGCGGGCCGCGACGAGCGCCGCGGCGCGCACCACCCCGCTGTCGGTGCCCGAGGCCACCGGACCCGGTCTGCGCTATCGGGAGATCGTCGAAACACTCGGCGCGGCAATGGAACCCGGCACCGACGTCTTCGTCGACGCGGGCAACACCGGGGCGGCCGTGGTGCATCACCTGCGGTTGCCGCGCGGGGGACGGTTCGTCGTCGCCCTGGGGATGGGCGGGATGGGGTACGCGTTCGGCGCGGGCATCGGCTCGGCCTTCGCGCGCCGGCGCCGCCCCGACGGCGGGGTGCGGCGGACCTTCGTCATCGCCGGTGACGGCGCTTTCTTCATGCACGGCATGGAGGTGCACACCGCCATCGAATACGACCTGCCGGTGACGTTCGTGATCTTCAACAACAACGCGCACGCCATGTGCATAACCCGCGAACAGCTCTACTACGGGGATCGCTACAGCTTCAACCGTTTCCGGCCCGCGCATCCCGGCGCGGGCATGGCGGCGATGTTCCCCGACCTACCCGCGTATTCGCCCGCCAGCGCGGACGAATTGAGTGCTGCCGTCCGCCGCTGCACGCAGCACCCGGGCCCGTCGTTCGTCTCGATCGACTGCGACCCGGACGAGATTCCGCCGTTTCTACCGTTCCTGTCGGCACCGAGGAGGCATTCGTGACCACCAGCGCCCTGCCCGCACTCAGCGATATTCCCGAGAAGGTGATTCCGGGAGTACTGCGCATCGAGAACTCCGATCGCGAGGCGACCACCCCGATCATCATGGACATGCTCCGGTCGGTGTATCCGCACGACCAGATCTACGGCGACTTCTGCCCGGTGCAGGGGTATATCGACGCGCCGCCGCGCGAGCTCTACGAGTATCTGGCCGACACCCGCTCGCTGGAGGAATGGACCTACAGCCTGCGCGGATTCGTGCCCACCGAGCGGCCGGGGCTGTGGCTGGCCTACGACCGGCTGGGCCCGGAGACCAAGATCTACACCCGCACGGTCGCCAATCCCGAGGCGATGACCGTCGATTACCACTGCGCGTGGGATCAGGGCGAACACCTGTGGATGATCTATCTGATGCGGGTGGTCGACGCGCAGGTGGTGTTCGATAAGCCGGGCTCGGTTGTGCTGTGGACGAATTGCCGTCACCCGTTCTACGACGAGAATCCCTATCCCGAGGCCGCGCCGCCGAAACGCCCGGTGTGGGTGGGCGATTTCTGGGAGATGTTCTCCGCGGGCCACCAACTGGAACTGGACAACCTCAAGGCGATCGCGGAATACCGTGCCGCGCACGGCCTTCCGATCAAACCCGAGTGGATGAAATGAGATCCGGCATGGACACGACAGCACCACCGGTGAGCCTGGTCGACGTGGCGAGCTACCTGCCCGGCGAACCCGTCGGCACCGAATACTTCACCCAGTTCTCCCGTTCCGAGCGGATGGCCAAGAACGTCATGTTCCGCGCGCCCAAGGCCCGCCACCACGTCGACCGCGACGAGACGGCGGTGGACATGGTCGAGCGCGCGATCGCGCCCTTGGTGGAACGCCATGGGCGCGAGGCGATCTCGGGTGTGGACGTGCTGCTCACCCACACCCAGCTGCCCACCAATCCCGTCCTCGGGTGCGGACCGGAGGTGGCCCGGCGACTCAACATGCGCCCGGACCACGTGATCGACGTGCACAACGGCGGCTGCGCGGCCTTCGTGCACCTGATGTCGCTGGCCCGGATGATCCTGCGCACCACCGACGCGCGCAGCGCGCTGATCGCGGTGTCGCAGAACACGGCCGGTCCGGTGTTCACCCAGACCGATATCCGCGGCCTGGCCCAGGCGCCCGTGCCCGGCGACGGCTGCGGGGTGGGGCTGCTGGTGAAGAACGCCGACGCCCCGATCCTCGACATCGAGTGCCGGACCTATCCGGAGTTCGCGGGCGATATGGAGTTCAGCACCAACTCCGAGCGCAAGTACTGGGAGCCCGGCGAGGGCCAGGGCTGCGTGAGCTTCACCGAATCCAAGATCACCAAGGTGTTCGCGCGCGGCAACCGGCTGGTGCCCGAGGTCGCGCTGGCGGTGTGCGAGCGGATCGGGGTGAAGGCCCGCGACATCGACACCTTCGTCACCAATCAGCCCAACCGGCTGTTCCTGCGTAACTGGCACGACGCGCTGGAACTGCCCGCCGAACGCCATCCCGACACCTTCGACCGGTGCGGAAACCTGTTCGCCGCGGGCATTCCGGTGACGCTGGACGTGGAGAACTCCGCGGGCCGATTGCGGCCGGGCTCGGTCGTGCTCATGTCGGCCTTCGCGCACGCGGGCGACTTCGCGGCCGCGGCGGCCGTGCGGTGGGGAGCGACACGATGAGCAGCAGGTCGTGGCGCACCGAACCGACGCGTTCGCGGGAACACGAGGTGTCCCGTCCGGTCGGGCCGCGCTACGACCTGACGCTCAGCGAGAATCCGTTCCCGCCCCTGCCCTCGGTCCTCGACGCGGTGCGCAGCACGGTCGCGCACGCCAACCGCTACCCGGAGTTCCTGCCGCGGCGGCTGCCGAACCTGATCGCCCACCACCTCGGGGTGCCGCCGGACCGCGTGGTGGTGGGCGCGGGCGGCACCGGGGTGATCATGCAGATCATGCAGGCGCTCACCGCACCGCGGCAGCGCATGGTGTTCGCCGCGCCGACCTTCGACGGCTATCCGATCATGGCCGAGATGGTCGGGCTGGAATCGGTTGCGGTGCCGCTGGATTCGTCGGGGCGGCAGGATCTGTGGGCGATGCTGCGCGCGGTGGACGACCGCACCGGCCTGGTCGCGGTGTGCCGTCCGCACAATCCGACGGGCACCGTGGTTCCGGCGAGCGAGTTGAAGGCGTTCCTGTTCGCCGTGCCCCGGCACATCCCCGTCATCCTGGACGAGGCGTACGTGGAATTCCTCGGCGCCGGTGACCTGCTCGATCCGCTCGACCTGGTCGCCCGGTATCCGAATCTGCTGGTGCTGCGCACCTTCTCCAAGGCGTACGGTCTGGCGGGACTGCGGATCGGGTACGTTTTCGGCGCGCCCGAACTGGTGAGCCGGGTGCGCCGGTTGCAGGTGCCCTTCGGCATCCCGGAGACGGCGGTGGCGGCGGTGACGGCCTCCTACGCCGCCGAATCCGAGCTGGCCGAGCGCGTCCTGCGGATCACCACCGAGCGGGAGCTGTTGCGAACGGCGTTGCGGCGGGAGGGTTTTCGGGTGCCGCGCAGCCGCGCGAACTTCCTGTACCTTCCCGGTTCGGGGATCGCCGACACACTGGCCCGCGCGGGTATCGCGGCGAAGGGGTATCCGGACGGCAGCGCGCGCATCGCGGTGGGCGATCCGGCCGCCGCGGCCGCGGTGCGGCACGCGCTGAATCATCCCGCGGGCGACGGCATCCGGCGCTCGCTGCGGCGCGACGACACCAATCTGTGGTCGCTGACCGTGCGGGCCACGCCGGACGAGGAGAGCCTGCGCCGCTAGGCGTCAGATCGCCGAGCGCAGGATCGTCGCGCCCTTGGCGCGGATCTCGACCGCGGCGATCTGATCCGGCGGCACGTCCGTCGTGCGCGTCAGGGTCAGATCGTCGCCGGGCCCCGCCGTCCAGCCGACCAGCTCGGCGGTCAACCCGGTTCGCGAGGTCAGCCAGAGTTCGAAGTTCTCCTGGTACGGGGAGGAGCCGGGCGCGTAGCGGCACGACATCTCCACCGTGGCCCGCCCGCCCGCGTCGATGATCCTGACGGTGGCCGAGACGGCCGTCGCCGCCAGCGGTTCCAGTTGCCGCTCGGCCACCACCTGCCCGGTCGCGGCCACGGACGGGGTGTCCCGATGGGTCACGCCCACGGTGATCGGGACCGCGACGGCGACCGCCGCGGCCGCCGCCAGCACCGCCGCGCCCGCCGCCGCGAGCCGTCCCCTCCGGCGACTCGCGTCGGTCCGGCGCACCAGCCGGGGCAGCAGTTCCGGCGTCGAATCGGGTTGCGGCGCAACGGGTTCGGGACGATGATTGGTCCGCTCGTGCAGCGGTTCGGGCTGCGGATCCACCAGCGACAGGGCCACGGCCGGTTCCACGCGGCCGAGCAGACTCGGCAGCCCGGCCAGCTCGGCCACCGCGGCCCGGCAGGGGCGGCAGGTGGCCAGATGCTCCTCGTATTCCAGCCGTTCGGCCCGATCGAGCGCGCCGAGTACGTACGGCGCGTCCCACGTCGCGTACTCGTCGTCGGTCACTTCGTCACCCCCATCTCCTGTAGTGCCGAGCGCAGCGCTCGCATGCCGTAGTGCATTCGGGATTTCACGGTGCCTTCGGGAATGGCCAGTTCGGTCGCGATCTGGTGGGTGGACAGGCCGCGGTAGTAGGCCCGTACGATCACCTCGCGATGGTCGGTGCTCAACCGGGCGAGCGCGTCGGCGATGAGCCAGCCGTCCAGGGCGCGATCGGCCTGATCGGGGCTGGCCTGTTCGGGCGGATTGTCGGTGCGGTACTCGCGCCGGCGCCGGGCGCTGCGATGTTCGTCGACGGCCATGTTGCGGGCCACGGTGAACAACCAGGCCCGCGCCGACGCGGTCGACTGATCGAGGACGTGCGGTCGCTGCCACGCCCGCAGCAGCGTCTCCTGCACGATGTCCTCGGCCCGTCCCGAATCCCCGACGAGGCTGTAGGTGTAGCGCCACAGCGCGGTCGCGTGCTCGTCGTAGAGCACCCGCAGCAGTCGCGCCTGCGAGGAATCCCCGTCGGTCCCGTCGGGAATCGGCGGACCGACGCGGGACGGCTGCGTGTCGGCCCCGTCGCGGGGCGTCCAGGATGAGCCCGCCACGAGCTCACCGAGTCAGTCGATGTGACGATCGCGAGAAAATGCCCACACTGGGTGAATACGTATCTCAGTTGCGTTCTGGTTCGATCGGATGTGTGGCGAGCAGCGACAGCGGTAACGGCTGGCGGCGCAGCACCTGCGCCCACAGATCGGTGCGCCCGGCGATCGGGTCCGACGGCAGCGCCGAGAGCACGATCCAGTCGCCGCGTTCCAGTTCGCCCTCGAGCTGACCGAAGGTCCAGCCCGCGTATCCGGCGAAGACGCGGATGCCCTCGATCAGCGGCGCGACCAGATCCGGATCCGAGTCCAGATCCAGCAGGGCGACCCGGCCGTCCACCCGGCGCAGGCCCGCCACCCGATCGATCGACGCGCCGACCCGGACGGTGGCCAGGCACAGGGCCGCGTCGCGTTTGACCGGACCGCCCAGATACAGCGCGCGCGGCGGGGCGGCCAGTTCGGCCCAGCGGGGCAGCACGTCGTGAATGGCGGTGTCGCTGGGGCGGTTCAGCACCACGCCCAGACTGCCCGCGTCGTTGTGCTCGACGATGTACACCACGGTTCGGCGGAACGACGGCTCGACCAGATCGGTCGCCGAGATCAGCAGCGTGCCGGGCCGCACCGTCTGTTCTTCGTGCCGGAATTCGCGTCGCGAGCGATCGCCGTGTTCCTCTGCGCGTGCCACTAGGTCATCATCGCACCGGATCAACCCGTACGCCCGCTCGAGTTGTGTCCGTTTACCGCTTATCCCGGCAAGTTGTCCGGCAGGCCGAATCGTTCGCGCGCCCAATGGGGGACCAATGCGACATATTGCGGCCGCGATTCCACGAAATGATGGACCATCGGGCACAGCGGCAGAATCCCGAAACCCTCGTCGCGGGTGTCGTCCAGGGCCGCCTGCACGAGTTTGCGGCCGTAGCCCTGGCCCTCGTAGCGCGGATAGATCTCGGTGTGCACGAAGGCGCGTTCCCCGGCCGTGTCCTGATATTGCGCGATTCCGGCGAGATTGCCGTCCACCCGCAGTTCGAAGCGCGCTTGCTCGGTGTTGTTGCTGACTGTCAGCGCTGCTGTCACTCGTCGAGCCTAGAACCCGAGGGTTGCCGAGTGTGCGCGGATGGCCCGGCTTGTCGCGTTCGAGTTGTCGGCGGGGGTTCGGCTGCCCAGAATGTTCGGGTCGAGGGTGAGGCGGCCCCGTGCGCGGGCGGCACGACCGGAGAGATTGACGCAGATGGCGACACGAACGGTGACCCGCGCGACGGTCGGGATGTTCGCGGCGGTGCTGGCGGCACACCTGGTCGGCGGGGTGGCCGGCGCCGAGGCCGCGCCGGTGTTCGGCGCCTGCCCGGCGGGCGCGGTGACGCCCGGCAACGGGGCGCAGTGCGCGGTGATCACGGTTCCGCGCGACTACACCTCCCCCGCGGGACCTCGAATCGAGTTGACCGTGAGCCGGATTCGCGCCACCGGCGAACGCTGGGGGACGATCTTCGCCAATCCCGGCGGCCCCGGCGCGGACGCGCTCGACTACTGGTCGCGGCGGGTGCGGGAACTCCCGGCCGAACTCGGCGCCCACTACGACCGGATCGCGGTGCAGCCGCGCGGCATGCGCTGGTCCACTCCGTTGGACTGCCGGTCGCCCGACGGCAGGGACCGCCCGCCCACCCGGGCCGCGTGCGAGGCCGCCCAGCCCGGCTACGTCGACACCATCACCACCGAGAACACCGCGCGCGATCTCGACGCCGTGCGGTCCGCGCTCGGCGTGGACCGCATCGACTTCCTCGGCATCTCCTACGGCACCTACCTGGGCGCGGTGTACGCGGCGCTGTTCCCGGGGCGCGTGGACCGAATGGTGTTGGACTCCAATGTGAATCCGCACTGGGTGTGGACCGAGCAGTTCGCCCAGCAGCAGGTGGCGGGCAAGCAGCGGTTGGACGATCTGTTCGCGTGGATCGCCGCGCACGACGCCGAGTACCACCTCGGTGACACCCCGCTGCGGGTGTATCAGAACTGGGTGCGGCTGGTGGTCGCGCAGGGCGGCGGCTGGTACGCCAATCTCACCCCGCCGCCCGCGACCACCGCCGACGTGCCCGCGACCGTACCGCCGCCGCTGGCCGACATCGCCCGCGACGGTTTCAACGGCAGCCGCGACCAGATCGGCCAGGCCCAGAATCTGGCCCGCACGCTGGCCTCCGGCGGCGCCTCCGCGCAGGTCCCGCTGCTGGCGGCCACCTCGGTGGCCACCTACACCCGCGGCTTCTGGCCGAGTTTCGCCCGGGCCATGGCCGACACCGACACCAACCCCGACGACACCCGGATCATGCGCGCGCTGGAGGGCGTGACCTCGACCGACCCGACGGGCCGAGCCGTCTTCGCCGCGATCACCTGCAACGAGAACGCGATCGAGGGCAGGCCGGAGCTGATCGGCACGGCGGCCGCCACCGTCGCCTCGGGCGGCAACGCCCTCGACGCCCGCGCCGACCTCATCCGCTCCGGCATCGCCTGCGACGACTGGCCCGCCGTCACCACCCCGGTACCCATCGCCGACAACGGTTTACACACCCCACCGCTGGTCTTGCAGAGCCGCCACGACGCCCTCACCCAATACGAGGGCGGCCCGGCAACAACCGCCGCCCTGAACGGCCACCTGATCACAGTCGACGGCGGCGACCACGGCACCTTCGGCCGCGGCAACACCATCCTCGATGAGGCGGTCCTGACCTACCTGCACACCGGTGCGGTGACCATAGACCACGCCGACCAGGCTCCCCTCGGCTGACGCGGCGGTGGTGGCCCGGCGGGGGATCAGCTGATGCGGTGATGGTGGGCGGGCAGCAGAATGTCGGGATGCGGGAGAAGCGGGTTCGGGTTGTCCTCGCGCCGGACAAGTTCAAGGGTTCGTTGAGCGGGCCCGAGGTGGCGGCGGCGCTGGCGGTCGGGATCGCGCGGGTGCGGCCCGATGCGGAGTTGCGCTGTTTGCCGGTGGCCGATGGTGGGGATGGGACGGTGGACGCGTTCCTCGCGGCCGGATGGGATCGGGTGACGGTGACGGCGGGCGGGCCCACCGGGGAGCCGGGCGAGGCGGTCTACGCTGTGCGTGACCAGACCGCTGTCATCGAACTCGCGGCGGTGGTGGGTCAGGAGCGGCTACCCGACGGGATTCCGGATCCATTGCGCGCCAGCACCTTCGGGCTCGGTCAGGTCGTCGCGCACACCCTCGATCGTGGGGCGCGCGAGATCGTGCTGGGGCTGGGCGGCAGCGCGTCCACCGATGGGGGAGCGGGCATGTTGCGGGCGCTCGGGCTGCGCGTACTCGACGCTGCGGGCCGCGAATTGCCCGAGGGGGGAGCGGCTCTCGCGAACGCGGACCGCATCGATCGCGCCGGACTGCACCCGGCCCTGCGCGAGACGCGGTTCGTCCTTGCCAGTGACGTGGACAATCCTCTTCTCGGAAAACGCGGGGCCGCAATGGTTTTCGGCGCACAGAAGGGCGCGGACGCCGAGCAACGCGCGATCCTCGACGCGGCCCTGGCGAACTGGGCCCGCGTCGTCGCCCCCGAGACCGCCGACCGCCCCGGCGCGGGCGCCGCCGGAGGCACCGGCTTCGGAGCCATGGCGGTCCTCGACGCCGTCGCCCGCCCCGGCATCCGAGTCGTCCTCGACCTGATCGACTTCCAATCCCGCATAGCCGACGCCGACCTCGTGATCACCGGCGAGGGCTCTCTCGACGAACAAACCCTCCACGGCAAGGCCCCCCTGGGCGTGAGCGAGGCCGCCCGCGCCGCCGGAATCCCGGTGATAGCCGTAGCCGGCCGCTGCCTCCTCACCGAACCCCAATGGCGCCGAGCCGGTTTCACCGCCTGCCACCCCCTCTCCGACCTCGAACCCGACCCCACCCGCTCCATCCCCGCCGCCGCCCCCCTCCTGACCCAACTAGCCACCCACCTAGCCCTCACCTACCTTCCCCCTGCCTGACCAACCCAGCCGCACCCTTTATTCGAATCCGCACCCCTTTCAGAGCCCCACAACGGGTGCGGATTCGAATAAGGGGTGCGGCTGGGTTGCCGGGCCTGGGGTCAGGCCGGGGGTGCGAGGCGGTGGCGGTGGCGGTCGCCCCAGTCCTCGAGGGGTTTCAGGGCTTGGGCCAGGTCCTCGCCCAGGGGGGTGAGCGAATATTCCACGCGGGGTGGGATTTCCGGGTAGATCTCGCGGTGGACGACACCGGCGGACTCGAGGTGGCGCAGATTCTCGGTGAGCACCTTCTCGCTCACGCCGGGCAGGAGCGCGCGGATCCGCCCGAAGCGCTGTGGACCCTCGCCCAGTACCCACATCAGGTGCATGCGCCACTTGCCGCCGACCACGTCGATGGCTATCGACATGCCGCACACCTGGTGATCCGTATCACTCGCAGTCGTCACCGCGTCCTCCTGACCGTATTGCGTACGTCTCGGTAAGCAACCGCATCCGCACGTGCGTTATTGCCCGATCCTCCGCTCGGCACAACCATTCCCACCAGGGACATTACGGAATCGGAGGAATACATGCAGCCACAACGATCGGTCACCGTCATCGGTCTCGGACCCATGGGCCGGGCCATGGTGCGGGCCTTCCTGGACGCCGGGGTGGCGGTGACGGTGTGGAACCGCAGCCCCGAGAAGGCCGCGGCCATGGCCGAACTCGGGGCGACGCGCGCGGCCACCGTGGCCGAGGCGCTCGACGCCAACGAGGTGATCGTGCTCAGCCTCACCCACTACGCCGCCATGTACGACGTCCTCGGGCAGGCCCCGGATCACCTGCCGGGCAAGGTGATCGCGAACCTGTCCTCGGACTCGCCCGAGAACGCCCGCAGGGGCGGGGCCTGGGTCCGCGAGCACGGCGCGCGGTTCCTCTCGGGCGGCTTCATGTCGGCGGGAGACAACATCACCCACCCCGCCTCGTACCTGTTCTACAGCGGGCCGCGGGTGGACTTCGAGGCGCACGCCGACCTGCTGCGGCCGTTGAGCCCGCAGGAGTACCTGGGCGACGACGACGGTCTCGCCCAGGTCTTCTACCAGGCGCTGCTGACCGTGTTCCATCCCTGGACGCTGGGCTATCACCAGGCCCTGGCGCTGATCGAGAACTCCGGGCACGACGTCGCCCGCTTCCTGCCCTACGCGCTGCGCTCCCACGAGGCGTTCCCGTTCTTCATGACCGAGTACGCCGCCAGCGCGAAGGCCGGCGGCTGGGGCGATCTCGCGAGCTACACCATGATGGTGGCCGGTGCGCAGCACATCATCGACGCCAGCGAGGAGGTCGGCGTGGACGCGTCGCTCTCGCACGCGGCACACCGCTTGTGGCGCAAGGGCATCGAGGCCAATTCCAGTGCGGGCGAACCGATCCCGCTGTACCGGCTCATGCGCGGCGAAACCGCCTGACGCTCAAGCGGTCTCGGTGGACGACCCCAGCCGCGGGAACGGCCGGGTGGAGAACACCACCTCCACCGGCACCTCGAAGTACTCCGAGATGCGCAGCGCCAGATGCAAGCTCGGGCTGTACTCGCCGCGTTCCAGATATCCGACGGTCTGATAGTGCACCCCGAGCGCCTCGGCCAGCTGCCGCCGTGAGATGCCGCGCTCGGCGCGCAGCATCGCGATGCGGTTGTAGATGACCTCAGTAGGCACGCGCCATCGCCTTCTCGCGCCGGGCCGCGACATGGGAACCCGATTCGCGACGGGCCATGCGCCGCAACACGATCGGGGCCACCGTCAGCCCGAACGCCGCCCACACGCCGAGCACCCCGAACGTCTCCCAGTGCCGCCACGACTGCCCGAGTTCGACGACCGCGGCCTCCGGCGGCAGCAGGGCCGACCGCATCCCGAGCCCCAGCCAGTAGATCGGGAACACCTGGGCCAGGCCCTGCACCCACCCCGGCATCGAGGTGATCGGATAGAAGACGCCCGAAACGGCCACCAGACCCATCACCGGGAAGGAGACGAACCCGATCGACCGCGGGCTCTCGAACACCGAGCCCACGATCGCGCCCAGCGGCAGCGTCGCCAACAGGCCCAGCAGCAGCACCCCGATAAACAGCGCCCACCCGCGCGGACCGTCCAGCCGCAGCCCGCCCAGCACGGTGAGCCCGAAGATCAGCACCACCGCGACCTGGATCAGCACGATGCCGGACACGGTGACCAGCTTGCCGATGAGATAGCCGACCATCCCGTTCGGAATCGCCTTGGCCCGCAACAGGGTGCCGTCCTCGCGGTCCAGCGCCAGGTACTGCCCGATGCCGAAGATGCCGTTGGAGGCGATCAGCATGCCCATGACGCCGGGCAACGCCAGCGCGCCGAGCCCGAAGCCCGTCCCGCCGAAGTGCCCGTTGCGCATGAAGAACAGTGCTACCAGAAGAATGACGGGCCACAGGAACTGGGTGAACAGATCCATACCGTTGGTCAGGTTCTGTCGCAGTTCGATCAGCCCGCGGGTCAGCCCGGACCGCGTGGCCACGCCGAGCGAGATCATCGGGTCACCTCCTCGAGCGTGTGCGTCGCGGTGTCGAACTGTCCGGACTCGAAGCGCTGGACCAGCGTCATATAGGTGTCCTCGAGCGAGGCCCGGCGGACCTCGAGCTCGTCGATCCCCTCGCCGTACTGCTTGAACAGCTCGTGGACGAATTTGGTGGATTCGGTGGTGGTGTGGACGAACCGCTGCCCGTCGCGGGTCCAGCGGATCTCCGCCTCGCCCTGGATGCGGCGCGACAGTTCGTCGGCCGAGCCGTCGGCGATGATCCGCCCGCCCGCCAGGACCAGGATGCGGTCGGCGAGCTTCTCGGCCTCGTCGAGATCGTGGGTGGTGAGCAGGATCGTGGTCCGCTCGTCGTCGGCGAGCCGGTGGATCAGATCGTGGAACTCGCGTCGCGCCCGCGGATCGAATCCGGCGGTCGGCTCGTCGAGGAACAGCAGTTCGGGCCGCCCGACGATGCCGATCGCCACGTCCAGGCGGCGGCGCTGGCCGCCCGAGAGCGTGGCGATCTTCTTGTCCGCCTGTTCGGTCAGGCCGACGGCGGCGACGAGTTCGTCCGGATCCCAGGGCCTTCGGATGGCGGGGGTCGTATAGGGCGCGTAATAGGTGCCCAGGTGGGCGAGCAGTTCCCGCACCCGCCAGCGGCCGTGGTCGCGCCAGGACTGGAGCACGACGCCGATGCGCGCGCGCCAGTCCTCGCGCCCGTGCGCGGGATCGGTGCCGAGCACCGTGACCTCGCCCGCGGACCGCATCCGGAACCCCTCGAGCACCTCGATGGTGGTGGTCTTGCCCGCGCCGTTGGGGCCGAGCAGCACCAGCACCTCGCCGCTGTGCGCGCGGAATGTCACGTCCTGCAATACGTCTCGGTCGCCGTAGCGCATCCGCAGACCGCGGACGTCGAGCGCGATCCGGTCGCCTACCGTCATCCTGCCCTCCGTAGTAATACCAGGATGGTATGTAGCATATCTACTACATGGACGGGCGGGCAAGGGTGCGGCGGGGGCGATCGGGAATCAGGCTGGCGCGCAGAGGAATTCGATGGCGGCGGCGTACCCCTGCACGCCCATCCCCGCGATCACGGCCGTGGCGATGGGCGAGATGTAGGAGTGGTGCCGGAATGCCTCGCGCGCATGGACATTCGAGATGTGTACCTCGACGATCGGCACCTCGGGGATCACCAGCGCGTCGCGCAGGGCGACCGAGGTGTGGGTGAGCCCGCCGGGGTTGATCACGATGGCGGACTCGGCCCCACGGGCGGCGTGGATCCGATCGATCAGTGCCCCTTCGTGATTCGACTGGAAGGCCACGATCTCCCGGTCGAACCGCGCGGCCGTGCGGCGGCACAGTTCGACCACGTCGTCGAGGGTCTGCGCGCCGTAGACCTCCGGTTGGCGGACGCCGAGCATGTTCAGGTTGGGGCCGTTGAGCACGAGGATCGGGGCCATGCCCCGAATCTAGCCGGTCGGGTCCGGCTCAGAGGCCGCGCGGCCCCTCGGCGCGCAGGCCGTCGACCTTGCGCATGGCCGAGCGCAACTCCTCGAGCCACTCCTCGGCATGTTTGCCCGCCAGCTTCACCGTCCACGCCAGGGCGTCGGCGCGGGATCGGGCCACGCCCGCGTCCACCAGGGTGTCGAGCACCTTGCGCTCGGGCTGACGCAGCCGGGTCATGACCGGAACGGCCAGGTGGGTGAACATGATTCGCTCGCCCTCGACCGAGACGCCCCAGGCCACGCTGCGGCCGTAGCGAGCCTGCGCCTCCTGGGCGATCTGCATCCGCGCGGGCCGGGTGGATTCGCGGAAGCGGGCGACCGCGCCGTCGCGGGTGGCCCGGGGGACCGAGCCGGCGGGCGGTTCGGCGTCGGCGGGCTGTTCGGCGTCGGTCGGGCCGGAATCGGGGGTGGGCAGGGGGAGTTCGCCGATGACGACGATCTCGTCGCGATCGATCTCCACCGTCGGCGTACTGACGAACCAGTCCGCGGGCAATCTTCCCGCGAACCAATCGGGGGCGTCCGCGGCGTCGGGGAGGTCGGCCTGCTGCCAACCGCCGGGACGACCGAATCCGCGTCCTCTGTGTCCGTGTCGCATGAGTAATGCCTCGCTTGTCTGTGCAAGAAGTGTTTCAGTGATTACAAGATTACGGCGAAATGCGACGCGCGGGTTGCGCTCTGGGAGAACGAGGTCGGGTGGCGATTCGGCAACGGTGGCCGACGATTCGGCGACCGGTGCCCGGGCTGCGTCGAATCGGGCACTATTGTGGTCGCTGAGCATGGTGAATTTACCGTTGGTCTTGTTGCTGAAGTGTCAAGAGTGAAGAGTGGGCGATATGGATGTGTGGGGATCCCGCCGCTTTCGCGTTCGGGGCGCAGTGGCCGCCGGGACGGCTGCCGCCCTGGCGATCGCGCTGGGAGCGTGCGGGTTTCACGACACCCCGAGCGACCCCAGATCCATCGTCGAACGCTTCACCCAGCTGTTGGACAAACAGGACGCCACCGGTGCCGCGCAGCTGACCTCCTACCCCGGCGGGGCCGAGGCGACGTTGCAGCAGATCTTCGCCGGGCTCAATCCCGGCAAACCCGATTACGAGGTCGAGCAGTACATCGGCCTGGACGCCGACGCGGCCATGTTCAACCTGAAGGCGGACTGGAACTTCGGGCCCGGTAAGGATTGGACCTACGACCTCCAGGGCAGCATCCGCAAACTGGCGATCGGCTGGCGAATCTCGTGGGAGCCGAACGTGGTGATGCCGCAGCTCGACTACAAGCGCACGGTCAAACTGGTCAAGACCGACGCCACCCCGTCGCCGAAGGTGAACGACAACGCGGGCGCACCCCTGATGACCGAGCAGATCATCAACGTGATCAAGGTCGATCCGAGCCGCACCGGCGACCCGGTCGGGACCACCAACGCCCTCGCCGACGCCATTGCGCCGGTGGCTCCTTTGATCACCGGACCGTCGTTGATGCAGCAGCTCGCCGCCTCCCAGGGCAAGCCGATCGTCGCGGTGAACCTGCGCGAGGACGACTTCGCCATCCTGGAACCGCGAATGGCGCCGATTCCCGGTGTGGTGATGGAGAAGCAGCCGCAGCTGATCGCCGCGGACCGGCGCGTGTGGTCACCGTTGCTGGACGGGCTGCGCAAGGTCTGGCAGGAGAACCGGGATCAGCACGCGGGCTGGGGCGTTCAGCTGTTCGAGCCGGACGGCAAACTGGTCACCCAGCTCGCCGGGCAACAGGGACCGCCCGGCCCGGACATCGCCTCGACCATGGATCAGCGGTTGCAGCGGGCGGCCGAGGACGCCGTGGTCAGCGCGGGCACCGCGGCCTCGATCGTGGCCATCCAGCCGTCCACGGGGGCGGTGGTCGCCGCCGCGCAGAACACCTACGCCAGCGCGCAGGGTTCGGTGGCCTTCACCGGGGTGTACCCGACGGGCGGGATGAACGAGTTGTTCCGCGCGGTGGCCGCGATCGTCAAGAAGAAAGCGCCGCAGGACGTTTCGACGCAGGACATGGCCGAGGCCGCGGCCGCCGTCGGCGTGGGCATCGGCTTCAAGGTGCCCGGCCTGGACCAGACCACCGGCCGCCTGCCCATCGGCGGGCGCGGGGTGGAACAGGTCCGCCAGGGCGGCAACGATCCGATTCTCGCCAGCCCGCTGGGGCTGGCCGTCGCGGCGGCCGCGATCGCGCGCGGCGGCGTGGCCCCACCCATGATCGAAATCGGCCGTCCCGCAACGACGGAGGCCGACCTCGCCCCGCTCCCGCCCGAGGTCGTGGACCGGCTGCGCGGCATGCTGCGCGACGGACTCGCCGCCCCCGAACTGGCCAGCCTGCGCCGCTACGCCGATGTGGGCGCCTACGCCGCCACCGCGGGCACCAACGGCTGGCTGGTGGCCACGATGGGCGATCTGGCCTTCGCCATCCACATCGACGATGTCGACTCCGGCGACGCCACCGCCCGCATGGCCGCCCGCCTGCTGCAATCGCTCGCGGCCCCGGACGACAAATAGCGGCTCAGCTCAACGCCTTCCAGGCCCCGCGCCACCCCAGCAGGAAGAATCCGAGCACCACGGCCGCGACGATCACGAAACTCACCGCGACGCCCTGCCCGCTGACCGCGCGCAGGACCATGCCCCCGATCAGGGTGCCCAGCCAGACGACCACGCCCGTGGGCCAGAGCCGCCGGGCGTCGAACCCCGTGAGCACGGCCGTGGGCAACCGCCCCCGGTCCTCGAAACCGCGCGCGGCCGTGGACGATTCGGCGCGCGCGAACAACCACAGGGCCAGCAGCCAGCCCAACAGCAGCCCGCTCGCGAAGGGCCAGAACGTGCGGAGCAGGCCGGGCAGGACGGCCTCGTCGTGGCTGCGCCTGCCGATGGCGCAGAACACGAGCACCAGCAGGGCGTCGAGCGCGAGCGGCACCAGTTTCGTCACGCCGCCAGGGTAATCGGCTAGTACCGGCTCTCGAATTCGCGCTCCAGGGCCGCGTCGTCGGCGTGCGGCTTGCGGAACAGGAAGGCGAACACGATCCAGCCCACGATCGCCACCAGGATGAAGCTGATCAGGCGGTAGACGAACGCGGCCGAGACCGCCTGGGCGGCGGGCAGTCCCGCGGCCGCGGACAGGCTGTAGACCAGGGTGAGTTCGACGTAGACCAGGCCGCCGGGGGCCAGCGGGATCGTGCCCACCGCCTTGCCCACGCTGAACGCGATCATCAGCCCGGCGACGCGGGGTTCGGCCCCGACCGCGTAACAGGCCGCCGCCAGGCAGGCCACATCGCCGAGGCGGTGCATCAGGGCCCACAGGGTGACCAGGGCCCCGTCGCGGCGGCCCAGCTCCACCGATTCCAGCTGCCGCAGCGTCTCGGCGAGTTTGTCGCTGCCGTCGTCGGGCCGGTGCCCGCGAATCCGGTTGACCAGGTGCAGGATTCGACGGCCGAGTGCCCGCACCGAACCCGGATGACGCGAGGCGTAGTTCCCCGCCCACACCAGCAGCACCACCCCGCCCAGCGTCGGGATCAGCTTGCCCGGCCCGATCCGATCCCCGGCCAGCACCGCGCCGCCCACCCCGAGCAGCACCATCCCGGCCGCGGCCACCACCCCGGACATCGCCAGCTGCCAGGACGCCAGCACCGGGCTCGCGCCCCAGCGCCGGGTCTGCCGATAGGTGAACGCGGTGGAGAACACCTGCCCGGCGGGCAGGGTCACCGACATCGCGGTCGCGCCGTAGACCACCGCGACCGATCTGCTCTGGTTCACATTCACGCCACCGGCGTGCAGGAGCTGTTTCTGGATGCGGCCGTAGCCGTCCATGGAGACGGCCTGCATCAGCACGCAGACCGCGACCCAGCCCCAATGGATCTCGGTCAGGGTCCGCCAGGATTCGTGCAGCCGCGGCCACAGATACACGCCCTCGACCACCAGCAGGGCGGCCACGGCTACCACGAGTATCCGCTTCACCCAGCGCAAACGCCCCCGACGACGGGGCCGCACCGCGGACGGGGGGCCGTCGGCGGAGTCACCATCGGCCGTCACGAGGTCAGCCTAACAGCGCCGAACCCTCCTTCGGCCAGGCCAATTGGGTCTTGCGGCGGCGGCCGCGCAATTGGACCTCTTCGCCGGTATTCCAGAATTGCTGCTCGAACCCGTCGGCGAAATACAGCGCGCTGCCCGAGGCGAGGACGCGGCCGGGATGTTCCTTGGCCAGTTCGGTCAGCCGGGACGCCTCGTTCACCGGATCGCCGATGACGGTGTACTCGAAACGGTTGGCGGCGCCGATGTTTCCCGCGACCGCCAGCCCGGCCGACACGCCGATGCCGATGTCCAGACCGGGCACCTCGCGCAGGGCCTCGCGCAGTTCGCGGGCGGCGGCGAGCGCGGCGGTGGGCGCGTCGGGACGATCCAGGGGCGCGCCGAAGATGGCCAGCGCGGCGTCGCCGACGAATTTGTTGATCAGGCCGCTGTGCCGGTCGACCACATCGACCACGATCCGGAAGAACTCGTTGAGCAGGCTCACCACCTCGGTCGGCGGGCGCTCGGCCGCGGTGGCCGTCGAACCGACCATGTCCACGAACAACACCGCCACGAACCGGGTCTCGCCGCCGAGTTCGGTGCCGTACTCGAGCGCGCGGCGGGCGACCTCCTCGCCCACGTGCTGACCGAACAGCTCCTGGAGTTCGCGGCGCTGCGCGGCCTCCTCCATCATCCGGTTGAATCCGACCTGGAGCAGCCCGATCTCGCTGCCGTCGAACACCTCGACCTGCACATCCCGCGCGCCCTCCTGGACCCGGTCGATCGCGCGCGAGAGCTGCCGCACCGGATCGGAGATGCTCGAGCCGGTCAGCATGGACAGCGCCAGCGCCTGCAGGATCACCACCCCGCACAGCAGCAGGATCGACACCGCCAGCGAACGAGCGGAGAACTGCACCTGCGAGGTGATCTGGGTGACGCACAGCAGCACGATCGCGATGGTCGGCGCGAAAGTGCCCATGCCCCAGGTCATCGCCATGCGGGTGCCGACGCCCGGGGTGAGGGTGTGGTCGAAGGTGCCGGTCTGCAAGGCGTGCGCGGCCACCGGGCGCAGGATGCGCTCGCCCAGCATGTAGGTGAAGCCGAACACGATGGTGGCGGCCATACATTCGGTGACGATCACCGCGCCCGCGAGCCGCGGCGTGTCGGCGATGATCGACCACGCCAGCACAGCCCCGCCGACCAGCCACAGCGCCAGATGCACGATGGCCTGCCGCAGCGGCGCGTGCAGCGCGGCCATCTGCTCCTGCCGGCTCGGCGGCCCGCCGCGCATCTGCCAGCGCATCACCGGCCGCAGCATGAGCGCCGACGCGGTCACGCTCAGCGCCCCGCCCACGAGGAAGACCAGCCCCGGCACCAGCACCCCGGTCCGGCGAATCCCGTTGGGGCTGCCCTCGGGCGCGGGCAGGCCGTACTGGATGAACGCGTACACCAGAATCGCACCGAAGGCGTTGGCCGCCAGCATCGATGCGAGGTACAGCGGCCAGCGCGTTCGCATGGTCTGTTTGACCGCTTCGAGGGTGGGCGCCGACACGATCACCAATCTAGCGCCAGCCCCTCGCACACACGTGCCCACGCCGGGGGCGTGGCAGTCGCCGGGCCGCGTCCGCGCGGCCGTATTCGCCCTCGACAGCGGATATCGAAGCGGGCGGGGCCGGGCGACAAGGTATTACGCGCGTGCCCGCGCGGGCCGGGGCGGATAGGCTCGCGACGTGAACGAGGGCACGGAGATCCAGGCGACCGCCGGTTCGGCGCGGAGATCGGGGGCGGAGCGGGCGCGCAAGCCGGCGGCCGACGCCGTGCATCCGCTGGTGCGCGAGGCCGCCGAGTGGTGTTGGCGGCTGCTGATCATCCTGGTCGCGGTGCTGGCCGTCGCGTGGCTGGCGCACAAGTTGACGACGGTGGTGATCCCGCTGGCGATCGGGCTGCTGGCGGCGGCGCTGCTCTCGCCGGCGGTGGACTGGATGCAGCGGGTCGGGGTGCCGCGCGGGCTCGCGGTGTTCGTGGCGCTGATCGGGTCGCTCGGGCTGGTGGCGGGCATCTTCACGTTCGTGATCGAACAGGCCGTCACCGGTGTGCCGCAGCTGACCGACGAATTCAAGACCAGCATCCATCAGATCCAGGACTGGCTGATCAACGGGCCGCTGCACCTGAGCAACGACCAGATCCGCGACGCGGGCAATACGATCATCAAAACCGTTGAGTCCAACCAGGATTCGCTCACCAACGGCGCGCTGACCACGGCGGCGGCGATCGGCGAATTCTTCACCGGCGCGTTCCTGACGCTGTTCATCCTGATCTTCTTCCTCTACGGCGGCGACCACATCTGGGACTTCCTGACCCGGATCGTGCCGACCCCGCAGCGCGAACGGGTCCGCACCGCCGGGCGGCTGGGCTTCGGCACGCTGATCGGGTTCGTGCGCGGCACGGTCATGGTCGCGGCGGTGGACGCGATCGGCATCGGCGCGGGCCTGGCGATCCTCGGGGTGCCGCTCGCGCTGCCGCTGGCGTCGCTGGTGTTCATCGGCGCGTTCATCCCCATCGTCGGTTCGGTGCTGGCCGGTTCCATCGCGGTGTTCCTGGCGCTGATGACCAAGGGCTGGGTGACGGCGGTGATCGTGCTCGGCATCACGGTGGCGGTCATGCAGCTGGAAGGCCATGTGCTGCAACCACTCCTGCTGGGCCGCGCGGTCGACATCCATCCGCTGGCGGTGGTGCTGGCGATCACCACCGGCGTGGTGCTGGCCGGAATCCCCGGCGGCCTGCTGGCCGTCCCGTTCGTCGCGGTCCTCAACACCGCCATCCGCTCCCTGCTCGCCGACAGCCCCGAGGAGCTGTACGAGCTGAACACCGGCGACGACGAGCCCCGCCTGTTCCACGCCGAACCCGACGAGCCCACCCCCGGCCGCTACGACCCACCCGCCCCCGCCACCTGATCGGGCCACCCGAACACGCGCGGCACCTGGCCCAGCGGATCAGGGGTTGCCTGCGCACCTGATGAGGCCCCCTAGGCCCAGCGCACCAGGGATTGCCTGCGCACCTGATCAGGCCCCGAGGCCCAGCGGATCAGGGATTGCCTGTGCACCTGATCAGGCCCCAGGCCCAGCGGATCAGGGATTGCCCTGATGTGCGGGAGCCGTCGCGTCGGTAGCCTCGATCGCATGGGCGAGACGGTTTCTCCCGCCGTGGGCGATCGGGATCTGCGGGTGTCGGATGCCGAGCGGGAACACGTGGGGATGTTGCTGCAACGGGCGGTCGGGCTCGGGATGCTGTCGCTGGGCGAGTTCACCGAGCGGATGGACACCGCGCTGGCCGCCAAGACGCGCGGCGAACTGAACGCGGTGCTGATCGATCTACCCGGGATTCGCCTTGCGGGACAGCCGAATTCGACGCCTCGGCCGCAATACGCGCCGCCGCCGAGCGCGCCCGGATCCGCGGGCAATGTGATCCGCGCCCGCATGTCCGGGGTGACCCGCAAGGGTCCGTGGCAGGTGCCGCCGACGCTGTATCTGAACAACTACCTGTCCGGCGTCACGCTCGACTTCACCCAGGCCGTCATGAGCACCCAGGTGGTGGAGGTGCGGCTCGACGATTTCTGCAGCTCGCTGACGCTCATCCTGCCCGCCGAGGCGACCGCCGACCTCAACGGCGTGGAGCTGATCGGGTCCAGCGCCAACAACAAGGTGCGCACCGGGCCGCCGATGGGTCCGCTGCACCTGGTCGTGCACGGCCGCACCCGGTTCGGTTCGGTCACCGCCAAACACCCCTTCGCCGCGCAGTGGCGGCGCATGATGTCGGGGTTCTGAGTCCGCCGATCAGTCGCGGTTCTGGCGGCGGAGCAGTTCGTTCACGCTGACCGTGCGGCTCGGGTTGCCGGGCTGCTTGGGACCGTCGGCGTCACCGGCATTCGGGCGGCGACGGGAGGCGCGCAGATCGGACATCCACCGTTCGATGCTGCTGCGATCGGCCGGATCGGGTTCCGGCGCCGAATCCGCCTCGGGCGCGGGCGTTTCCACGCCCCGCTGCTCCGCGCCCTCGGGCGCGCGACGTTCCGGCGCGCTCTCCACATCCCGCTGCTCGGGCCGTGGGTAGTACCGTTCCGCACTGTCCGCGCCCTGCTGTTGGGGCCGCGGGAAGTGCTGTTGCGCACTCTCCCGCTCAGACTGTGGGTAGTGCTGTTCCGTGCCCTGCTGCTCGGGCCGTGGGTAGTGCTGTTGCGCACTCTCCGTGCCCTGCTGCTCGGGCCGCGGGTAGTCCCGCTCCGCACTCTCCGCGCCGCCCTGTTCGGGTTCGGGCCGCGCGTAGTGCTGGGCCCGGCTCGCCGGGTGCGGCTGCGGTTGGGGCGGGAGGACGCGCGGGGTGGCCCCGACGGGGGCCGTCGGCGCGGCCGGGTCGACGCCTCGGACGGGCGGGGCCAGACGCGGCGGCGCGGCGGGCCGGGAGACCTGGGGGGTGGACACACTGGGCAGTTGCGGCGGCGTCGGCGGCCGCGAATCACCGTGCGGCGCAATGGTTTCCGACCGAGCCGTCGATCCGGCGTCCGGTTCGGGCGGCGCGAGCGGAACGACCGGCGGCGGCGTCACCCGGGCCGCGCCCTTCTTGGGCACCCGGCCGAAACGTTCGGTCGGCGCGTCGGGATCGGCGTCGCGAACGAATCTGGCGCGCTTGGGTTTCCGGGCCGGTTTGGCCGGGGTGCCGTCGGGCAGCATGGGGATCTGCATGGTCACCGGATCGGTGACCGGCGTGGTCTTGACCAGGTCCACGACGTCCTCGTCGCCGGGCCGCTCGCTGTGCAGCATCGGCTCGCCGAGGCCCACCCGCTGCTGGATGCGCTTCATCCACGCGGGCGCCCACCAGCAGTCGTCGCCGAGCAGCTTCATCGTCGCGGGCACCAGCAACATGCGCAGCACGGTCGCGTCGATCAGCAGCGCCGACACCATGCCGTAGGCGATGTACTGCATCATCACCAGATCCGAGAACGCGAACGCCCCGGTCACCACGAGCAGGATGAGCGCGGCCGCGGTGATGATGCGCCCGGTCTGCGCGGTGCCGATGCGCACCGCCTCGGTGGTGGACGCGCCCTGGGCGCGCGCCTCCACCATGCGCGACAACAGGAACACCTCGTAGTCGATCGACAGGCCGTAGATGATCGCGATGATCAACACCAGCACCGGCGCCATGATCGGCTGCGGCGTGAAGTTCAGCAGTCCCGCGCCGTGCCCGTCGACGAAGATCCACGTGAGAATGCCCAGCGTGGAACCCAATCCGAGCGCGCTCATGAGCGCGGCCTTGATCGGCAGCACCAGCGAACCGAACGTCAGGAACATCAGCAGCGTCGTCGCGAACAGCACCAGCGCGATCATGATCGGCATCCGCTGCATGAGCGCGTCGAGGCTGTCCTTCATCAGCACCGGCTGCCCGCCGACGTACACCTTCACCGAATCGGGCACATCCATCGACCGCAGATAGTCCACGGTCTCCTCGGAGTGGTCCGGATCCTTGGGCTGGGCGTCGGTCTTCCACACGTCCGAACCCTTGGGCGGGAAACCCGGTGTGGGGAAGCTCTGGATCAGGCCGGGCGCCTTGCTCGCCTGCTTGATGACCGAGCCCACGGCATTGGTGTCGGTGCCGACGACGACCAGCTGGATCTTCTCGGTGCGGAAGGACGGGAAGAGGCGGTCGAACTCCTCCTGCGCCACGCGGGTCGGATTGTCCGGCGGCAGATAGCTTTCGCTGATCCCGCCGAACTGCAGGTTCTTCACCGGAATGATCAGCAGCAGCAGGGCGATGCACAGCGGGATGGCCACCTTCAGCGGATGCTTCATCACCCACTGGGTGCTGCGGCCCCACAGCCCGTTCTCCACCTCTTCGGCGGTCTTGGTCTTGCGCATCCACTTCAGGCCCAGCAGGTCCACGCGCGGGCCGAGGATGCTCAGGATGGCCGGGAGGATGGTGATCGAGGAGACCGCGGCCAGCAGCACGGTCGCGATCGTGCCGTAGGCCAGCGACTTCAGGAAGCCCTGCGGGAACAGCAGCATGCCCGCGCTCGCCGCGATGATCATGATCGCGGAGAACGTGACGGTCCGGCCCGCGGTCATCACTGTGCGGCGCACGGCCGCACGGGTGTCGTAACCCTCGGCCAGTTCCTCCCGGAAGCGGCTCACGATGAACAGGCCGTAATCGATGGCCAGACCCAGGCCGATCATCGACACGACCGCGCCGACGAACGAGTTGACCTCGGTGAAGTTGGTGATGAACCGGACGATGCCGTTGGCGCCCCAGATGGTCAGCCCGCCGAGGATCAACGGCAGGGCCGCGGCCACCACGCCGCCGAAGATGAAGAACAGCAGCACGCCGACCGCCGGGATCGCCAGCACCTCCATGCGGTGCTGATCGTTGGCGATGGTGTCCTGGAGGGTGCCCGAAACCGCTTGCAGGCCCGCGATCTGCACGTTCACCCCGGGAATCAGGAACGCGTCCTTGACATCCCGGTAGTTGTTCATCGTGGTGGTGTCGTCGTCGCCCTTGATGGCGACGGACGCGAAGGCCACCTTCTTGTCCTGGGTCGCCAGGATCGACGAGTACTGCGTCTTCGAATTCGCGAGCCGCCAGTACGAGGCGTTGACGCCGGTGATCTGGTCGGGATGCTGCTGCGGCAGCGCGTTGAGCGAGTCGGTGATCCGCGCGCTGAAGTCGGGATCGTCGACCGTCTTCCCGTCCGGCGCGGTGTACAGCAGCAGCACGTCGCCGGTGTGGTCGCGCCCGTACGCCTCGTCGACCAGCCGGGCCGCCTGCGACGACTCGGCATTGGGATCGAACCACCCGCTGGAGCTGAGGTGCTTCTCCACCCCGAAGCCGTATCCGCCCATTCCGAGCAGCGCGGCGACCACCGCGGCGAGCACGGCGAAGCGGAACTTGAAGACCAGGTCGCCCCAGCGGGTGAACACTAAGCGACTCCTTGTGCGGGGCGGGAGGTGAGCAGGGCCGACAGCGGTCGGAAGGGCTGCAGCCAGGCTCCCTCTTCGGGCAGCGAGTCGAGGCTGACCCGGGGCAGCGGTTCGCGGAACACGCCCGGGATGTCCTCGAGGTCGATGAACTCGAGGATATCGGACGTCACCGCCCAACTCGCGTGCTCGCGGAATCCCAGTACCTGCACCGGAATTCCGCTGGTCGCGAGCGCCTCGAGCGGTTCGCGGAAGGCCTGTCCGTCGGCCGAGGCCACCATGATCCCGGCGAGCCCGGCGCCGCGGCGGCGTAATTCGATGTGCGCCAGCATATCGCTGTCGACATCGGAGTCCTCGTCGATCTTGGGCTTGGCGAACACCGCGTAGCCGACATTGCGCAGCGCCTCCACCCAGGGCCGCACCACATCGGCCGTGCCCGGGGCGATATTGGTGAACACGGTCGCCTCCGCCTCCACCCGATGCGGACTGCCCGCCGACAGTTCCGCCGTGCGCGCGAGCAGCCAGCGGCCCAGCGCGTCGAAGCGCGGGCGGTAGGCGGCCGTGGGTCTGCCGCCGAGGATCGCGCCCAGGCCCATATCCAGATTGGGGGCGTCCCACACCAGCAGCACCCGGCGCAGATCTCCGCCCGGCGGCAGCGCCGACGAGGTGCTCGGGCCCTCGGAGACACTGCCGTGCATTATTTCGGCAACATCCATGACCTCGTGGGCCATCTCACTGACGCTCATGCCTCGATCTTCCCCCAGATGAGCTCCGTAATGGCGCTACCGGCCCGATGCGCCTTGCCTTCGAACTTGGTGACGGGCCGATCGAAGCCGATCGGGGCGGTCGCGCGGAAGGTCTCGTCGTCGCCTCCGGCGGCCGTGTTCAGCCCGATGAGCTGGGGTTCTTCCGCGCCGACGGCGGCGATGTGCTCGGCGTAACCGGGGTGGTCGGTGGCCACGTGCAACACGCCGCCGGGCCGCAGCCGATTCGCGATGAGGGTCATGGTGGCCGGTTGCAGCAATCGCCGCTTGTGGTGGCGGGCCTTCGGCCAGGGGTCCGGGAAGAAGACGCGAACGCCCGTCAGCGAATTGTCGGCAATCATGTTTTCGAGGACGTCCACGGCATCACCGCGCAACAGCCGGATGTTCTCGATGCCCTCCCGCTCGATGCGGTGCACGAGCTGGGCCAGGCCCGGCTTGTACACCTCGATGCCGAGCAGGTCGAACTGCGGTTCGGCCTGGGCCATCGCCGCGGTCGCGGTGCCGGTGCCACAGCCTATCTCGACGATCAGCGGCGCCTCGCGGCCGAACCAGGCGGCGGTGTCGAGCAATTCGTCGCCCACCTCGCGTCCGATCCGCGGCCAGGTCCGCTGCCACGCCTGCTGTTGGCTCGGGGTGAGCGCGCCTCGGCGGGACCGGAAACTGGTCACGCGGGGATACAGGCGAGAGCCGGTGGCTGTGGACCGCGGCCCCGGGACTGTCTCGGCAGTGTGGTTCGCGGCGTCGTTCACTCGTCCATTGTCCAGGTTCGATCATCGGCGCAGCAATCGACCGCATCCCCGGGGCGTCGTGCCGGGCTCAGGCGGCGAGGGTGTGGGCCGGGCGCAGTTCCGGTGCGCTCTCCTGCCGCAACGGGCGGCCGAGCGCGACTCGTATTGCGGTGCCGAGCATTTCGAGCAGGCCGCGGCGACTCTCCGGTGCCGTGGTGACCGACCAGACGGTTCGCGTCGTGGTATCGATCACGGGCCGCCCGGCGATCCGGTCGGCGAGCCACTCCAGGCTCAGCGGCGTGCTCAACGGCAACAGGGTGAGATGGTCGCTGAGGCGGTCGCGCAGATAGGTCACCACCGAGCCCGCGCGGCGGTACCGGTCGACCTGTCCGTCGATGCCCTCGACGTGGATGATCTGGTCGTGCACGGGCTGCACGACCAGGATCGGGCAGCGCGGCGCGTGGCCGCCCAGGCGCATGTCGTCGAGCATGAGTCGCATCTCGGGCTCGTCGAGCACCTCGGCCAGCGGGCGGCGCAGATGATCCTCCACGTTCTGGTTGGCGAGCCGGAAGATCGCCGCGGCCGGGGTCAGCCGCGCGGCCCGCTGGACCAGTTTCATCCCGGTCTCGGTCAGATCCTCGTCGATGACCCTGCCCAGCGCGGGATAGATGCGGTGCATGGCCGCGATCACGATGGCCGGGAGCGCGGCGTACCGGCCGCCGTTGAGCCGCAGGAACACCTGGCCCGGATCGCCGACGGGCGCGCCGAGCACGGCCCCGACCAGATCGATCTCGGGCGCGTAGGTGGGCGCCATCTCCACCAGCCAGGAACTGGCCATGCCGCCGCCCGAATACCCCCAGACCGCGACCGGGGTGTCGGCGTGCAGGCCCAGCGGCGGGAAGCGCAGCGCCGCGCGAATGCCGTCGAGGGCCCGATAGCCCGGTTCGCGCGGGGCGCCGAAGTTGCCGTCGGGTCCCTCGTGGTCGGCGATGCTCACCGCCCAGCCGCGCCGCAGCGCGCCCGCGACCAGCATCCACTCCAGCTGGGTGATCGAGCCGAGCGCGGCCGAACCCAACCGCAGCGCGTAGGACGGCGCGCAGCGTTCGGAGACGGCGTCGATGGCGGATTGGAAGGCCAGCAGCGGTCGCGGCTGGCTGGGATCCGCGTCCGCGGGCAGCAGCACGGTGGTGATGGCGGCCTCGGGCCGGTCGTGCAGATCGTTGCTGCGATACAGCAGCTGCCAGGCCGAGACCTGCTGCGGAACGAGGCCCAGCAGCGCGACCCGGACCGCGCGGGTGCGCAGGATCGTGCCCGGGGCGTATCCGGCCAGGTCGACAGGCGGGCGCAGGAACGGGTCTTGTGACGGCGGCAGCGGGCGGCCCGCGCCGATCTCCTCGATGACGTCACCGATGACGCTCATCCCCAACCTCCTCCGGTTCGCCGCCGATCCGGCGGCGCGCAGGCGCCGGATCTGCCCGGGGACCGCGGTGCCGAAGCCGCGCATCGGCGAAGCGCCGATCCGTTCACGATAGGTGACCGGCTGTTTACGCAGGAAGACAGTTCGGTGCCAATTGTGCTGTCCCACAGGACAAGCCATAACATATCGTGACGATTTCCCCAGACCGTCCATACTACTCGCCCACTGGTTGTGAGCGCGGACACAGGAAAACCGGTCGCCCTGCCGACAATTCGGCCCACTTCTGACAGAATCCTTCGCCGGAAGGGGGTGCGCTCCGTTGTCAGCAGGTGTCACGGCGTCCGGCCTGGTCGGCGACTACGGCGGGCACACACCGGGTCTCGATCAGCTGCTCGCGACGCTGCGGCGGGCGGGCGATCCGGGTGCGGCCGAGGGACTGGCCGCGGCGGCCGGAAAATGGCGGCGGCCCTTGCGCATCCAGGTCACCGGCCGGGCCCGCTCGGGAAAGAGCGCCCTGCTGCGCGCCCTCGCGCTGATCTCGGCGGAGGAGACCGCGCCGGTGGACGAACCGGGCGAACCGGAACCGGACCTCGACGGCGATCTGATCGTCTACGTCCTCGCGGCCGCGCTGCAACCCGCCGATCGCCGCGTGCTCGCCGCGCTGCCGCCGGATCGGGTCGTGGTCGTGTTGAACAAGGCCGACGCGATCGGCTCGCGCTGGGCCGACGCCGTCACCGCCGCCGACCGCTACGCCCGCGAACTCGGCCTGCCCGTGCTGCCGGTGGTGTCCGCGCTGGCCGCCCACACCCGCGCGGGCACGCCGAGCGAGGACGATCTGCGCACGCTGCGCCGCCACGCGGGCCGCGACGATCCGGCCTTCACCCTCTCCCCGGAGCTGTTCACCGCCGCCGACGCGGGCCCGGACACCGCCGATCGGCAGGCGCTGCTGGATCGCTGGGGGCTCTACGGGGTGGCCTGCGCGCTCGTCGCGCTGCGCCACGAACCGGGGCTGGGCCCGCAACCGCTGCTGCGGCTGCTGCACGCGGTCAGCGGCATCGACGCCGTGCACACCCGCGTCCATGTGCAATATGGGGGAATCGTCGCGCGGCGTGGCGGCGAACTGCTCGACGAACTCGCCCGCCTCGCCGCCCGTGCGCTGCCCGAATCCGATTCGCGCGCAAGCGATCTCATCGAGGACTACCTGGCCGGGGACGAGGCGCTGTGGCTGGGCGTGCGAGCCGGGCTGGCCTGCCCGCAGGTGCGACATCTCGCCTCGGGTCCCGCGCGGCCCGCCGACGCCGACGACGCCCTGGCCCGGGCCGAGCGCTGGCGCGCGGTGATCGCGAGCGATCTGCCCGCCGACGCGCGCCGGGCCGCGGTTCGCGTGCACAACGGGTACGTCCGGATCTGGGGGCGGATGAGCAGTGTCGGACTCTGAACCGCTGTCCCCGGCGGTCGCGGCCGTCGTCGCGCGCTGGAATCCCCAGGGCGACGCGCTGCTGCGCGCGGTTCCCCCGGCGGGCGGCGCGGGCGGCGTCCCGGTCACGGTGATCGGACCCGACGACGCCACCACGGCCCAATTGCGCTGGGAACTGGGCCGATTCGAGCCCCGCGTCGAACTCGCCGAGCCCGGACCGGATCCGGCCGCCCCGCCCGCCGTGGCGCTGATCCTGCTCGACGCGGGCGCCGCCCTCGGCGCCGCGACCCTCGATCTGGCCGCCCGCCTGCACGCGGCTGGCTCGCCAATGATCTTCGCGCTCAACGGATTTCACGCCCATGCCGAATGGCGGGCGATCCACGAACGGGATCGGACCCTGCTGGGCCGAGCGCTCGGCGCGGAGCCGGAGGTGCTGCCGGTGTCCGCGCGCATGGCGGCCACCGCCCGCGACCGCGGCGACGCCGCCCTGCTCGATCGGTCCGGCGTCGGCGCGCTGCACGCCCGGCTCACCGCGGCGGTCGGCGCGCCCGCCGGGAGCAACGGGGTCGTCGTCGAGCGGGTCCTCGCCGACACCCGCCGCCGCATCCTCGACCAGGCCGAGGCGCTGCGCTCGGGCGAACTCGCGCGACAGGTCCGCGAGGAGCGCGCGACCCTGCTGGCCGGGCGCGACGGCGGCCGCGCCCAGGCGCTGGGCGCCCTGCGCAACCGCGCGAATCTGGCCCGGCTCGATCTCGTGCACGAGGCCAGCGCCCGCGTCCGCACCCTGAACACCGCCGCCCGCGCCGATCTGGAACGGCTCCGCCGCCGCGACGCCGCCGCCTTCCAGGACCGGCTGCAACAGGCCGTGCACGAGCTGACCGCCGAACTCGACGCCATGCTCACCCGTCGGCTCGCCGAGATCACCCGCCAGCTCGAGGCCCTCACCGGTCCGGTCACCGCGCCCGTCCCGCGCACCGATCCGCCCCCGCGCCTGCGCCCGGACTTCGCCCCGCGCCGCCGCGGCGTGGAGGATCGCCTGATGGTTGCCGTCGGCGCCTCGGCCGGTTTCGGCATCGGCCGGCTCGTGGTCGCTCCGCTGTCGCTGGTGCCCGCGCTGGACTACGCGACGTGGCCGATCGCACTCGCGCTCGGCGCGGGCGTGGCCTACTGGGTGGTCCGGGCCCGCGGGCACGTGGCCGACCGGGCGCACCTGCGCGAATGGATCGCCGAGGCCCTCGGCAACGTCAAGTCCGAACTCGAGCGGCGGATGTCCACCGCGCTCATGGAGGCCGAGTCGGAGCTCACCGACCAGGTGGTCCGGGCGAGCACCGCGCGGGTCGTCGCCACCGACCAGCGGATCGCCGAACTCGAGGCGCAATTGCGCCAACTGCACTCGAATCGTCCGGCGCAATTGGCCGCATGCGAACGCGACCTGGCCGTTCTCGACGCGCGATAACACGTTCACCGCACGCGCCCGGCAAATTTCAGCCGGATATCGAGTGAGGAACCCCATTCCGTACCGGCGGTCACATCGCGTTAACCTCTTTACACAAGGAACCTGGGCGTCCGCTTCGTCCTGTACGCCGTCCGACCCGGGGCGTGCCGTCGAGCCGGAGCGGGTACCCACCCGCCAACGGTGGCTCTCCGGCGTCGCGAGCTGCCGGGAGTCGCCGCCCCACTCAGGAGAGTTTTCGATGACCTCAGTGACCATTCCCGGTCTTCACGGATCCGATGGCACCGCACCGACCGAGCACGCGGGACTGCTCGCCTGGGTACAGGAGGTCGCAGAACTCACCCAGCCGGAGCGCGTCGTCTGGGCGGACGGCTCCGACGAGGAGTGGGACCGGCTGACCGGCGAACTCGTCGCCGCGGGCACGTTCAAGCGGCTCAACCCGAGCAAGAAGCCCAACTCGTTCCTGGCCCTGTCGGACCCCTCCGACGTGGCCCGCGTCGAATCGCGGACGTTCATCTGCTCGCGCGAGGAGTCCGGCGCCGGACCGACCAACAACTGGGTCGCCCCGGACGAGATGCGCAAGACCATGACCGAGCTGTACCGCGGTTCGATGAAGGGCCGCACGCTCTACGTGGTCCCCTTCTGCATGGGTCCGCTGGGCGCCGAGGACCCCAAGCTGGGCGTCGAGCTGACCGATTCGGAGTACGTGGTCGTCTCGATGCGCGTGATGACCCGCATGGGCAAGGCCGCGCTGGAGAAGCTCGGCACCGACAAGCCGTTCGTGAAGTGTCTGCACTCGGTCGGCGCGCCGCTCGAGCCGGGCCAGGCCGACGTGCCGTGGCCGTGCAACGACACCAAGTACATCACCCACTTCCCCGAGGATCGCGAGATCTGGAGCTACGGCTCGGGTTACGGCGGCAACGCGCTGCTGGGCAAGAAGTGCTACTCGCTGCGCATCGCCTCGGCCATGGCCCACGACGAGGGCTGGCTGGCCGAGCACATGCTGATCCTCAAGCTGATCTCCCCGGAGAACAAGAACTACTACATCGCGGCCGCGTTCCCCAGCGCCTGCGGCAAGACCAACCTCGCGATGATCCAGCCGACCGTGCCGGGCTGGCGCGCGGAGACCCTGGGCGACGACATCGCCTGGATGCGATTCGGCAAGGACGGCCGTCTCTACGCTGTCAACCCCGAGTTCGGATTCTTCGGGGTCGCGCCGGGCACCAACCACAAGTCCAACCCCAACGCGATGGCCACCATCGACGCGGGCAACACCGTCTTCACCAACGTCGCGCTGACCGACGACAACGACGTGTGGTGGGAGGGCCTGGAGAACGAGCCCGACCACCTGATCGACTGGAAGGGCCACGACTGGTTCCTGCGGGAGACCGAAACGCTTGCCGCCCATCCCAACTCGCGGTACTGCACGCCCATGTCGCAGTGCCCGACGCTGGCCCCCGAGTGGGACGACCCGCAGGGCGTGCCGATCTCGGCGATCCTGTTCGGCGGCCGCCGCAAGACCACCGTCCCGCTGGTGACCGAGTCCTTCGACTGGCAGCACGGCGTGTTCATGGGCGCGACGCTGTCCTCGGAGCAGACCGCCGCCGCCGAGGGCAAGGTCGGCACCGTGCGCCGCGACCCGATGGCCATGCTGCCGTTCCTGGGCTACCACGTCGGCGACTACCTGGGCCACTGGATCAACCTGGGCAAGAACGCCGACGCCACCAAGCTCCCGAAGATCTACTACGTCAACTGGTTCCGTCGCGGTGACGACGGCCGCTTCCTGTGGCCCGGCTTCGGCGAGAACTCCCGCGTGCTGGAGTGGATCGTCAACCGCATCGAGGGCCGGGCCGAGGCCGAGGCCACCGCGATCGGCAACGTCCCCACCGCCGCGCACCTCGACCTGGACAACCTGAACGTCAACCCCGCCGATGTGGACGAGGCCCTGGGCGTCGACCTCGACGAGTGGCGCAAGGAGATCCCGCTGATCGAGGAGTGGTTCGAGTTCATCGGCGACAAGCTCCCCTCCGGCGTCCGGGACGAGTTCGAGGCCCTGAAGCAGCGGTTGGGATAGTCCCCGGCCTAACGCCCGCGCATCTGGGTATTCCCCAGGTGTGCGGGCGTTTCCTTTCCCGGGCCGCGCGCGCTGTGTAAAGATGCATTCGAGGCGGTTGCCCGAGTTCTGGGTGTGTTCTACATCTCATGACTGACCAGTTCGATTGCAGGTAGTTAGCCATTCGAGTGGACTGATTGCCACACCGTTGCTCGCGGGTTCGTCTCCTCCGCGACCGGTCGGGCCGAGCGTGTGAGAGATGGGTGATTGGGATGACCGATCTACAGTTCGACGCACCCCTGGTACCGGAGGCGTTCGATCCGGCCGCCAGCACTCCGCTGCGCCGGGTCGCGCGCCGCCTCGAGGCCGTGCTGCCGCCCGGCTGGGAGGTCGACATCGTCGATCCGTTCCGCGCCGATCATGCCGGGCAGCCCGTGCTTCGGGTGCGCATGCCCGAGAACTGAACGAAAGCCCCAAACCCTACCTGCCGGTTGGCATTTCGCGAAAACGCACTATTGCGTTCCGCGAGCGGTCGGAGCATGCTTGTAGCTATTCGCTCTCAGCCGCTCGATTTTTCAGATGCAATCGCAGGGGAGTCCGAGTCATGGCGGTGCAAGTGGTCGGCCGGTCCTTGATGACCAGCGATCAGACCCCACATCAGGCGAGGTGTGTCGGCATGGGCGGCTGGGTGGTGTCCTTCCTGCCCGGCCGAACCCTCACCCTCGAGCAGGCCGCGGCGGCGTTGCAGGCCGCCGAGGCGGTGGCCGCGGTGCGCGCGCTGGCCGACCGGGTCGGGCTCACCCCGCTCGAGACCGTCGGCCTGGCCATGCAGGAGCCACCCTGGAGCGAACCCGCCGTGCACGGCACGCGCCGGACGTGGCTGCGCGGTCGCCAGGATCGCTGATCCCGCCCGGGTTCAGCGTTTCGCGATCACCAGAACGAGGTTGCTGACCAACAACTCTCGCAGTCCCGGCACCCGCACCAGCCACCACGCCCAGCGCGGGTGATAGCGCGGGAACGCCGCGAGCACCTCGCCCCGCCCCCCGAGTCCGTCCGCCCAGCGCAGCCCCGCGGCCGCGGTGACCGCGAACAGCGATGTGCCGAAACGATTCTTGGGTTCGCGGCCGTGCTTGCGCCGATACCGCCGCGCCGCGAACTCCCCGCCCAGATAATGCCAGGGCCCGGTCTCGTGCCCGCCGAACGGACCGAGCCACACCGTGTACGAGAACACCACCAGCCCACCGGGTTTGGTGACCCGCAGCATCTCCTCGGCCATCCGCCACGGATCCGCGACGTGCTCGGCCACATTGGAGGAGACGCAGATGTCGACCGCGTCGTCGCGGAACGGCAGCGCCGTCCCGGAACCGCGCACCGAACCCGGCACCCGCAGCCCGGCCGCGTGCATCTCGGCCGGATCCGGTTCCACCGGCAGGTAGCGCGCGCCCGCCGCGGCGAACCGATCGGCGAAGTAGCCGGGCCCGCCGCCCACATCCAGCACGATGGTGCCGGACAGGTCGCGGCCGGTGAGATCGCGATGGAAGTCGTCGACCAGATCCACGGTGTCTGCGGCGATGCCGCCGTAGAACAGGCCCGGGTCGGTCTGCTCGAACCGGAAACTGCTCAGCAGCCGCAGCGATCGGCGCAGCGTGGCGCGGCGCCCGAAGCGAAGGTCGGTGAGCATGGCGAACCAGTTTCGCACAGCGGCTCGATGAGACCGCCCGCGCCCAAGCTGTAGGGTGGAGCCACTTGTCCCTAGATCATCTGGAGTTGTGCCGTGTCCGATCCCGGCAGAGTGCGTGAGGTGCTGTTGCTCTGCTGGCGCGATACCGGCCATCCCCAGGGCGGGGGCAGTGAGCGCTATCTGGAGCAGGTCGGCGCGCATCTGGCCGCGCGCGGGATCAAGGTGACGCTGCGGACCGCGCGCTATCCGGGCGCGCCCCGGCGCGAACGCCGCGACGGCATCGAGATCAGCAGGGCGGGTGGCCGTTTCAGCGTCTATCCCCGCGCGCTCGCGGCCATGCTGTTCGGCCGGGCCGGTCTGGGTCCGCTGCGCGGGCTGCGCCCCGACGTGGTGATCGACACCCAGAACGGCATTCCGTTCTTCGCCCGTCTGGCCACGCTCGCGCCCGCGGTGGTGCTGGTGCACCACGGTCATCGCGAGCAGTGGCCGGTCGCCGGTCGGCTCGTCGGGCGGATCGGCTGGTGGATCGAGTCGCGGCTCTCGCCCCGGGTGCATCGGCACAACCAGTACCTGACGGTGTCGCTGCCCTCGGCGGAGGAGTTGGCGACGCTCGGGGTGAACCGCGCCCGAATCGCGGTGGTGCGCAACGGCGCCGAGCCCGTTCCGGCGCTCGCCCCGACCGGTGCGGGCACGACCCGCACCGGCCATCCGAGCATCGTCGTGCTGTCCCGGCTGGTGCCGCACAAGCAGATCGAGGACGCCCTCGCGGTGGTCGCCGGGCTCCGCCAGCGTGTTCCCGGGCTGCGGCTGGACGTGATCGGCGACGGCTGGTGGGCCGACAACCTGAAAACCCGTGCGCGCGAACTGGATATCGATGACGCGGTCACCTTCCACGGCCACGTGGACGAGTGCCGCAAACACGAACTGCTCGCCCGCGCCTGGGTGCACGTCCTGCCCTCCCGCAAGGAGGGCTGGGGCCTGGCCGTGATCGAGGCCGCCCAGCACGGTGTCCCGACCGTCGGCTACCGCGGCTCCCGCGGGCTGACCGATTCGATCGTCGACGGCGTCACCGGCCTGCTGGTCGACGACGTCACCCATCTCACCACCGCGGTCGGCGACCTCCTCGTCGATTCCCAGGAGCGCACGGTGATGGGCGAGAAGGCCCGTGCCCGCTCCCGCGAATTCTCCTGGGAGCAAACGGCGAACGGCGTGTACGAGGTGCTCGCGGCCGCCGTGCGGGGCGAGTTCGCCTCCGGCCTGGTCACCGCGCGCTCGGACAGCGACCGCGCGGCCTGACCTATTCCTCGTTCGGGTCGGCGACGAAGACGCAGAACGGATGGCCCGCGGGGTCGGCGAAGACGTAGAGCGGCTCGGCCGGATCGTCGAAACGGTCCAAGAGCAGTGTCGCGTCGAGTTCGAGGGCCCGATCACGTTGCGCGACAAGCTCGTCGGTGCTCGTGACGGTCAGATCGAGGTGAAGTTGTTGCGGCACTTCGGGTTCCGGCCAGGTCGACGCGGGCAGGTCCGGGACCCGCTGGAACGCGAGGCGCGCCGTGCCAGCCGGATCGCGCAGCACGAGCCAGTCCCGTTCCACGGTGTCGGGCGGTTCGTCGCCCGCCCGGTATTCGTAGCCGAGCAGCCTTCGATAGAACTCGGCGAGCCCGCGCGCGTCGGTGGTGTCGAGGACTATCGATCGGAGCGTGGGGTAGCTGGTCATGGGGGTATTCTCTCGGATCGACCCGAGCCGACCCCAGGCTGGCGAGAAGGCGATCCCGTACGCCGACGCCGCCGAGGCGTTCGCGGCCCGGCTGGTCACCGCCGAACAGGCGACGTTCTCGCGCGCCGGGCCGTCGACCACACCGCGCCGCCGAGCAGACACAGCGCCCAGACGAGGTGGGCGGCGATGGCGAGGGCGCGGTGGGTGGCGTCGGACGGGCCGTGCGGATCGATCGGCCCCGGCACCCGATAGAGCGCGAGGTCGGCGTCCGCATAGCGTGAATCCAATTGGGCCAGTGTGGTTTCCGAGGCACCGAGCGGACCCGGGGTGGTCTTCTCGACCAGCACCCAGCCGACGCCGCGGGCGGCCAGTTCGCCCGGCGCGGCCCCGTTCGCCAGCAGTCGCTCGACGTCCCGGGCCCGGCCACCCTCGCCCGCGACGACGCGGCCGCGCACGGGAAGTTCGCCTGTTTGCAGCACATCGCGCGGCAGCAGGCGCGGCGCGGGATCGAGCACCGCGACCCGGCCGCTGAAGGGGAATCGGCGGAACATGCCCGCGGGCAACACCGCCACATCCCCCGGCCCGTCGATCGCCGCCGCCACTCGCTGCCATCCCGCCGGATAATGCACGGGCCGCAGCGCCCCGCCCACTCCCCAAGCCAGATCCGGCAGGGTGACAAGCGGTACGGCGACGAACACTGCCGCGACCAAGGGCACCGCCTCGACCGCCGGGGCCCGGTTCCGCACGGCGACCGCGACCGCACGACAGCCCGCCGCCGCGCACACGGTATAGGCGGGCACGGCCAAGGCCACGTACTTCTGGGTATCCCGCAACAGCCCGGCCCCCGGCACCCGCGTCACCAGCCATTCCCCGACCGCCACCCCCCACCCCGTGGCTCCCAGCGCAGGCATCACCACCGCCACCGCCGCGATCACGAGCAGCGCCCGCCGCAGCCGCCGGGTCCCGGGATCACCCGCGGCGGCCACCGCCCGCACCCCGCTCGCCACGAGCAACACCAACACGACCGTGGCGACCAGCGCGAAACCCGTTGTGCGCGAAGCAGGTACGGCATCGCCGTTCCAAATCCCCCCGAGCCCGACAAGACTCCCCAACGTCCCGAGCCCCGGCTCGGCCCGCGCCGCGAAGGCCACAACCCCCGCCGGATCCGACGGTTCGGCCCCACCCCCCGACAACCCCGCCCCCACCAACCAGGGCGCGGCAGCCACCACCCACAACCCCACCACCCCGAGCACATTCCGCCGCCCCACCACAACCACCGCGACAATCCCCGCCAACAATGATCCCGTCGGCGTCAACCCCGCGACAGCGAACCACCCCGCCAGCCCCGCCCAGGCCCGTCCCGTCCCGGATATCGAATCGGCCTGCTGGGTTTGGTGATTCGGGCCGCTGAATTCGCTGGAGCCGTAATGGCGTTCGGGGTGCTGGCGGGAGGGGCGGCGGAATCTGCCGGTGGTGCCCGTGTGCGCGCGAATTCGCTGGGCCGCTAGGGCGGTCCACGGCAGTGCGGCGTAGCCGGTGAGCAGGCTCCAATGGCCCTGTAGAAGTCGTTCGGCGACATAGGGATTCCAGATGGCCAGTGTGGCGGCGACCAGTTGCGGGCCGAGGGCGGCGCACAGGGTGCGGCGGGTGAGGACCGCGGCTCCCCAGCCCGCGGCCCAGAGGGCGGCGACGAGAACGGCCTTGACGACGAGACCGCCGTCCACGACGGTCGACAGGGCGGCCAGCAGTCCGTCCTGGGGGACCGCTCGGGGGGCGGCGTCGCCCAGTCCGAGGGCCGCGTCGGTGGGGTAGGAGCGGGGGGTGCTCACGGCGTCGCGCAGCAAGAGGTAGCCGGGCGCGAGTAGGGGGCCGACGACGAGCAGGGCGAGGGCCAGGCTCCAGGCGGCCGGGAGCCACTGCCGCCGAGGGCCGCCGTCGTCCCGATCACCCGCCGTCACGCTCAGCCACCCTACGTGCCGCCCGGTGTGGGGTGGCAGCATGGCGGGGTGCCTGCCTCGCGTCGTCTGCCCATGGTCGCGGACATGACCCTGGTGACGGCGGGGGCCATGGTCGCCAATGTGGCGGGTTACCTGCTGCAACTGCTGGCGGGCCGCTGGCTCGGCGTGGCCGGGTACAGCGAATTCGCCAGCCTGCTGGCCGTCCAGCTCCTGTGCGCCGTCCCCGCCCTGGCCCTGCAGAACGTGATCGCCCGCGAAATCGTCCGGGGCATCCCCGTTTCCGAGGCCCGAGCCCTCGGCTACCGCTGCGCCGCCCTGGTCGCCCTCCTCGCCGCCGCCCTCACCCCCGCCGCCGCCCTAGCCCTCCACGTCCCCGTCACCGCCGCCGCCGCGGCCCTCGTCTCCGCCCCCATCCTCGTCCTCATCTCCGCCGATCAGGGCATCCTCCAAGGCACCCATCGCTTCCGCCCCCTGGCCAAGGTCCTAGCCCTGACCGGCACAGCCCGAGTAACCCCCGCCCTCCTCACCCTCGCCCTCGGCGCCACCACCACCCCCACCCTCACCGCCGCCGCCCTGGGCCTCACGCTCGCCGCCCTCTATGCCCACACCCAAAACCCACCAACCCAATCCGCACCCCCTATCCGAATCCGCACCCCCTTCAAGGCCCCACAAGGGGTGCGAATCCCAATAAAGAGTGCGGCGAAGCCCACCCCAACCCCGGACCCCGCCCCACCCCAGGAGCACCCCCACCAGGCTGAGGCAACTCCCGCCGCACCCTTTATTCGAATCCGCACCCCCTTCAGAGCCCTGCAAGGGGTGCGGATGCGAATAAAGGGTGCGGCTGGGTTGCCCGGCATTAGGGGGGGTGGCCGTCGGGGGCGGGCTGGGGTGGGGGCGGTGGTGCGGGCGGCGCAGGTGCAGGCGGCGTTGATGGCGTTGTCGTCGGTGGATTTGATTGTGGCGCGGGTGGTTCTGGGGGAGGTGGATGCGAGTCGGTATGCGTTGGGGGCGATCGCTACCAAGATCGCGTTCTGGTTGCCGCAGGCCGTGGGGGTGGTGTTGTATCCGCGGATGGCTCGGCCGGGGCATTCGGCTCGGGCCGTGCGGGACGCGTTGGGGGTGTTGGCGGGGATCGGGGTGTTGGCGGTGGTGGGGGCGGCCGTATTGGCGCCGTTGGCTCCGTTGTTCGCGGGGCGGGATTACGCGCCGATCGAGGGCTTGCTGTGGTTGTTCGCCCTCGACGGGGCCCTGCTCGCGTTGCTCCAGGGGGCGTTGCTGTCGGCCATCGCGGTCGACCGGACGGCTCCTGCCGTCCTCACCTGGGTGGGCCTGGGGATCGAAATCGCCTTGGCGCTCACCGTGATTCACTCCCTCCCCGCCTTGATCGCGCTCACGACCGCCGTCACCGCCACGGTCACCGCCGCCCTCATCGCCTTCGTCCTGTCCACCCAGCCGAAAACCCTTGCAATTCAACAGAGTTGAGTTGACGTACCCGTGACCGAACGTGCCTGCGCTCGGGTCACGCCCTTGAAATTCGAGTTGCCGAGCGCCTACGCGAACGGCCCTGCGCTCGGTTTACGCCCTCGGGAATCGGGTTGCCGAGTGCCTATCCGAACGGCCCTGCGCTCGGATTGCGCCCTTGAGAATCGGGTTGCTGAGCGACTATCCGAACGGCCTGCGCTCGGTTTACGCCCTTGAGATTCGGGTTGCCGAGTGCCTATCCGAACGGCCCTGCGCTCGGATTGCGCCCCCGAGATTCGAGTTGCCGAACACCTACCCGAACGGGCCCGCGCTCGGATTGCGCCCCCGAGATTCGAGTTGCCGAACGCCCATCCGAACAGCCCTACGCTCGGGACGCACCCTCGACCAAACGCCGCGAGAAGCCGCCGCGACAGCAATCCACGTGCCGCAGCCGGAGCACGGAACCCGAAACAACAATGGCCCCCCGGAGACACTCTCCGAGGGGCCACCACCCAAACCCCTAAAGCCGCCGCCCCATATCAATCTGCTGCGTCGGATTGTCATCAGCGACCGTAGCCCCACCGGCCGGCCGCTTCCGCACCACCCGCCCCGGCTTGTCATCCCCGCCCCCGAGCAACCCGAGCACGAGCCCCGCGATCAACAGCACCGCCCCGATCACCCCGAGCACGATCGGCAACACCCGGCTGTACAGCGAGATCTCGTCGCTGTACTTCTTCGCCTCCGCGATCTGCGAGTCGATCGTCTTGTCGTCGAACACCACATTCGACTTCAGCGCGGTGACCTCGGGCTTGTCACCCGAACGCGCGTAGAAGATATTGAGCTGCTCGCCGCCCTTGATGACCGTGCCGGTCTTGGGCTCGACCCACACGTCCCGGGTGTTGGAGTAGAAGCGGTCCATGGTCACATCCCCGTCGCCCTCGACGCCCCACTTGGCGGCGGGCAGGGTGAGCCGGTTGGTGGGCGAGTTGACCACCTTGGCCAGATCGGTGACGGGGACCTGCTGCTGGAAGTGGTAGACCTTCAGATCGTTGATCTCGGTCTCCTCCAGGAACTTGATGTCGAAGGTCTTGCGCACGTTCAGATCGAAGTAGGGGTAGTCCTTCTTCTCCGTGCCGATCGGGAAGCGGTACTGCAAACCGGTGTGCTGCACCGGATCCGCGACGCTCTCACCCTTGCTGTTCACCGTGACCGCGATGGAACCGTTGGGGTCCGAATCGATCGGCATCCCGGTCTTGCGGTCGATGGTCACCCGGTCGATGGTCGCGGTGAGCAGGCCCGTGTCGCCCTGCTTGTCGATGCGTCGGAGCGTTTGACCGGCCTGAATGGTCATATTCTTCTTGTCCGACGGATCCTCGACGGTGAGGAAGCGCTGCGAGATCAGCGAGACGTTCTTGTCGACCTTCGCCGGATCCGTGCCCGAGGTCAGCGACTTCGAGTCCAGCACCTCGCTGGGTGCGTTCGGATTGTTGGTGGCGATGGTCGTGATCTCGAGATCGAGGGGAGTCTTGGCCAGCTGTGAGACCGCATACGTGGGGGTCAGCACTGCCGCGACGATCAGCAGCGTGCCGAGCCCTACGAGCACGCAGGCCACCGTCCTCTTGGTACCGGCACCGAGTGCCATGCAAACTCTCCTCGTCGTCGAACAGGCCGTTACCGGGCGGTCACTGCCGCCGTGAGCCCCGACACTAACAGCCGCGCACCCTACAGTGGCGAGCCGAGTGCCGAAAGTTCCCGAATCCGAGTGGGAATTCGCGCGCCCGCTGTTACCGGGCACACTGGAGCGCGATGACCGCCACCGTGACCGATCCCGCCGCACCGATTTCCCCCGCGCCCGCGCGGGTGGCGCCGCGCGCGTTCGTGCCCGCGTTGGAGGGGATGCGCGCGCTGGCGGCGCTGGGAGTGTTGTTGACCCACGCGGCGTTTCAGACCGGCGCGACCTCCATGCCGGTGCTGGGCCGGGTGTGGGAGCGCTTCGATATGGCGGTGGCCGTGTTCTTCGGACTGTCGGGCTTTCTGTTGTGGCGTCCGCACGCGGCCGCCGCGCGGGGCCGGGGCGCCGCGCCGTCGGCGGGCCGCTATCTGCTGCATCGCGCGGCGCGCATCCTGCCCGCCTACTGGGTGGTGGTGTGCGCGGTGCTGATCCTGCTGCCGTCGGCGGCGGCGTCGGCGGGTTGGCGGGTCTGGTTCGCGAATCTGGCTCTGGTGCAGGTGTTCGTGCCGTTGACGCTGACCGATGGGCTCACCCAGATGTGGAGCCTGTCGGTCGAGGTGGCCTTCTACCTCGTATTGCCGGTGCTGGCGTGGGCGCTGGTGCGGCTGCGCTCGCCGCGCTGGCGGGTGGCGACGGTCGCGGGGTTGGGGATCGTCGGCCTCGGCTGGAATCTGGTGCCGGTGCCGACGCCCGACGCGATCCACGCCGACAACTGGCTGCCCGGCTATCTGCCGTGGTTCGCGGCGGGCATGGTGCTCGCCGAACTGGTCGAGGACGAGTCGCCGCGCGCGTGGCGGATCCTCGGAAATCGTTGGGCCATGTGGTCTCTCGCGGTGGTCGCGTTCGCGCTGGCCGCGACCGAACTGGCGGGACCGGTCGGACTGACGCGCGGCGAGCCGTGGCAGTACGTCATGAAGATGGGGCTCGGCGCGCTGATCGGGTTCGGCCTGCTCGCCCCGCTGGTCCTGGGCGACGGGCGGCATCGCTGGCTGGAGAGCCGCGTGGCCGCGACGCTGGGCCGCTGGTCCTACGGCATCTTCATCTGGCATCTGGCGGTGCTGGCCATCATCTTCCCGGTGTTCGGCATGATCCCGTTCGCGGGCGGCTTCCTGCATGTCCTCGTCCTGACCATCGCGTTCACCGTCCCCCTCGCCGCCGCCAGCTACGCACTCGTGGAAGAACCCGTCCGCCACTGGGTTCGCCGCCGTTTCGGCTGAGCGCCGCCAGCCCCACTGCCACCACCGCCACCAGGGCCGGGAACTGCACCCACAACGACCCGCCCATATACCCTCCGGGCGCACGCCACGGGCCCGTCGACAAGGCCGCCGCCGACACCGCGGTCCCCGCCCCGGCCAGCGCCACCCACACCCGGGGCACCACCGCCGGGAAGAGCCACGCCGCGACCAGCCCGGCCCCCGCCAACCCGACCCCCACCGGGCCGGAGATCACTCCCGCTGCCGCGACCAACCCCACCGCGCCCACGACCCGAGCCCGCCACGGCCGGGGCGGCTCGCCTGCGACTGTCCCAGGCCGCGAATCATGATGCGGCAGTTCGTCTTCCGCCGTCCGTGCTGACGCCGGTGCCCGATCAGCCCGAGGCGGGAAGCCGTCGCCAGCCGTCGTCCAACTGGACGTCGACGAATCCCCCTGCGGCAGTGGTTCTTCCGTGGCGACGGTGTCCGCAGTCCTACTCATTGCCTCCGGCGGACGAGCGGTGCTTCTCCGCCGCCGCCACGGAACCGCCAACGCCAACAACGGAATCAACAACACCAACCCCCCGAAAATCGCCCACCGATACCAGCGATCCACGGGAAAGTCGATGGTCACCGGCCCGGCGGCGTCGGCGGGCAGCAGCCAGCCCTGTTCCCAGCCGTCCACGACGATCGAGGTGAGGACGTGCCCGTCGCCGGTCCGCGCCCGCCAGCCGACATTCGTGCTCAACGGCAGGACCAGCAGCCGGGTGCCGGGCGGAGCGGCGACGGGCTGGGTGACGTCGGAGGTGCGGTCCAGGCGCAGTTCGTCGACGGAGAACAGGTCGCCGGGGGAGACCGCGGTGTCGACCCGGCCCACGGGCAGCTCCACCGGATCGCCGTCCGCGGCGCAGACCCGCGCGGGAACCGGTGCCCCGGAACGCAATTGGTCCATCGTCGCGGTCACCGACGTGTGCACGACGCGCCCGGCCACCATGAGCGTCGGCCCGTGCTCGCAGTCGACGGTGACGGGCCGGTCCGGCCCATCGGACGGCGGCAGATCCGGCCCCAGCACCGCGACCTCCGCCAGTCCCGGCGGCTGCTCCTGCGTGAAACCCAGTGCGTTGCGGTCCAATACGGGCTTCCAGCTGTCGATGCTCAGCTCGATCCGATCGGTGACCCGCGGCTCCAGCGGCACCCGCACCGGCGTCCCGGGCTCGGCGTCCGGATCGATCTCGCGCACCTGCGGCCCGTCGCCGAGATTCACCGCGACGGAGGTGGGCCGCGCGGGCAGCGCCCCCGGTGACGGCGTCACGTCCAATCCGGTCACCAGCTCCGCCCGGGGCAGCCACAGGGTCAGCGTCGGTTTGGCCCCGGCCGGAGCGCGCACATCCTCCTCGGGCGCGATCCAGCTCGTGCGTGGATCGCCGTCGGTCGCCGCGAACGCCGATCCGCGCAGATCCGCGACGTCGGCCTTGCCGCGGGCGACGGGCCGGTCGGGATCGGTGAGCAGCGCCTCGAGCGCGGGCCCCTGCCGCGCGCGGACGGTCAGCCCCGGTGTGACGGTCATGGGTTCGGGCACCTGGAGCGTCCGCTCGAACGCCCCCGGTTCCTCGGCGGGCAGGCCCAGCCCCTTACTGCACCGCACCCGGTCGGGCGCGTCGAAACAGCCTGCGCGCCCGGGGAACTCCTGCCCCAGGCTCCACCCCCGCACCCGTGTGTCCGCCGCCACCGGCGGCAGCACCGTGCGATGCCGGATCTCCACCGCCCGCGGATTCTCCCGATCGGCGTAGTCCTCGAGAGAGATCTCGCTGATCCCGAACTGTCCACCGCCCGTGCCGTTCTCGGTGCGGGTCGCGGTGACGGTGAGCCAGTCGGTGTTGCCCGGGGGCAGCGAAACCGTCACGGGCGCACCGGGTTCGGTGATACGCGCGGCGACCGTACCGCCCGCGGTGCGCACCTCGATCCACTTCACGGGATCGCCGATGGCGGCCGGACTGGTCGTCACGTGCAGCACCCCGACCCGGACCGGCTGTTCCAGCTGAAGCCGAAGCCATTGCCCCACAGCGGTTTCCGCGCTGTTGCTCAGCCACGCCGTGGTCGGATCGCCGTCGACCGCGGCGGCGGTGGAACTGCCCGGCGCGGACCCGCCGAGCTGGGTGGCGTCGGCGGCCGAACTCGACGCTGTCACCACGGCCCCCGACCATTCGCCCTCGACGAGCCGTTCGCCCGGCACCGCGTAGTCCGGCACGAGGTTGTGGGTCCGGCGGGCGTCGGTCGGCGCGCGCAGGGCCGAGTTGTGGTTGTCCACCTTCCCGAAATCGGTTTCGCGATCCATCGGGGTGTCGGTGACCGTCACCGACGGGTTCGCCAGCCCCGCCTGCCGCGCGTCGGCGGCCAGCAGGGCGGGACCGTTCGGCGCGGCGGCCGTGCGGCGCAGCCGTTCCAGCGCCTCGGGTCCGCCCTGTACGACGGGCACCGAACCGAGCGGCACCGTGTAGGCGCCGGGGAACGATCCGGGAGCGCCTGTCCCGCTGCGCGGTTCGACGGGCGTGCCGGGCCGCGGGGTGGTCACCCGGTAGATCTCGATCGCCGGATACGTCGGCCGCAGATCACCGTCGGTGACCAGCCCGTCGCCGTGCCCGACCTCGATGTCGTTGCCGAATTCGGCGACCTTCGTCAGCCCCGGCGAACCCTCGATCGCTGCGTGCGCCAGCATCGGCCGGGTCGAGCGCGAGGTGTCGGGGTCGAGATCGTTGCGCAGCACCAGGATTCCGATGCCCTGATCGATCAGGGTCGGCGCGAGCGCGGTCGAGGCCCGCCCGTCGGCGATGAGCCGCTGCACCGAATCCATGGCCCGGATCGCGCCCGGCGGGGTCAGCGGCACCGCGTCGCGCACCGCCCACGGGGTCGTGGCCAGCGCCTGCAACGGTTCGTCGCGGGTCAGTCCCCAGATCTGACTGCCGAACGGCGCGCCCGGCACCACCAGCGCGCGGGTGTCGGCGGCGTTGTGCGCCAGCCATTGCGCGGTCTGCCGCCAGTAGCCGGGCACCGCGTCGTACGCGCCGCGCGGGGCGAGTCGGCTGGTCCACGCCAGCGAGGTCGCCAGCGTCAGCGCGGCCAGGATCAGCGCGGTGACCGCGACCATCCGGTCCCGCTCGGGGTGGGCGAAGGCGTTGCGCCACACCGGCATTCGGACCGACGCGGGCAGCGGCACCCGGCGCAGCAGATGCGCCAGCCCGACCACCAGCGGAATCCGGATCAACGGTTCGAGCTTGTGCACATTGCGCAGCGGCGCGCCGCCGGAGTCCAGGAACATCCGCACCGATTCGGCGAACGGCCCGCCCAATTGCCCGGCGTATCCGGCGCAGATCCCGACCAGTCCCACGATCAGGACGAGGGTGAACCGGCCGCGGCACGGCATGGACCGCAGGGCGAGCCCGGCCATTCCGGCCGCCGCCAGCAGTCCGGTCGCCAGCACCGCCGCGGGCTGGGTGACCAGCACCGCCCCCGCGATCCGCTCCGGCGAGACGAACGGCGTCCAACTGTCGGTGCCGCGCAACACCTCACCCAGCGACGCCCACTGGGTGGTCACCCCGGAGGATTCGATGTAGTCCAGGAACGGCGGACTCACCTTGCCGAGCACCAGCAGCGGCACCACCCACCAGCACGTCGCGAGCACCAGCAGCGGAAGCCACACCCGGGTGAAGCGCCACCAATTCCGGTCCGGCCGATACGAGATCCACCACAGCGCGGCGGGCAGGAACGCGGCCGCGGTCGCCACCGCGTTCACCGCGCCCATCAACGCGAGCGCGAGCGCGCTGCCCGCGGGTGAGGCCGCGCCCCGGCGCGGCAACCGCATGCGGCCCAGCGCGGCCGGGGCCAGCAACACCCAGGGCGCGAGCATCATCGGCAGCGTCTCCGAGGAAATCGATCCGATGGTGGTCAGCACGCGCGGCGACAGCGCGAACGCCACCGCCGCGACCACCCGCGATCCGCGCGAGCCGATGCCCAGCGCCTCGCACAACCGGACGATCCCCCAGAAGCCCGCCAGGATCAGCAGCGCCCACCAGATCCGCTGGGTCACCCACGCGGGCAATCCGAGCACATGGCCGAGAGAGAAGAACGCGCCGTGCGGGAAGAAATAGCCGTACGCCTGATTCTGCACCTGCCCCATCGGGGCCTGACTGCTCCACAGGTGCGCCGCGCGGGCCAGAAAGCCCAGCGGGTTCTGGGCGAGATCGTATTTCGTGTCGGCGACGGTGTTTCCGGGCGCCTGCGCGAAGGTGAGCAGGAACGCCGCGACGACCGTACCGGCGACCCAGCGCGCCCCTAGCGGTGCTGCCGGATCGACGCGAGAGGGCGAATCAGCGTGCGCCGTACTCAACGTTGTTGAGCAGCGACGAGGAGGCGTTGCCGCTGCGATCCACCTCGGGCCGCGAATTCTGCTGCGCCGCCAGCGTGATGACGAACACCGCGACGGCACCGAGCACAGCCCCGGCGACGGCGCTCGCTACCCCAGGAACGGCAAACTTCATCGCGGCACTCCCACATGGTCGACACAGTCGTATTCCGAGCCAACCTACAACATGGCGTACGGACCGGGCAGTCGGGCGGGTCAGGCGGGCGGCAGTTCGCAGCGCAGTCCGCCGAGCAGGGTGCGCAATTTGGCCGTGGTCTCGTCGAGTTCGGCCCGGGGGTCGGAGTCGGCGACGATGCCGCCGCCGCCGAACGCGCGGACCGTGCGGCCGTCGGCGGACAGTTCGGCGCACCGGATCGCCACCACCCACTCGCCGTCACCGCGGCCGTCGCACCAGCCGACCGCGCCGCCGTAGAAGCCGCGATCCTCCTCCAGCCCGGTGATCGTCTCGAGGGCCAGCTCGGTCGGCGTGCCGCAGACCGCGGGGGTGGGATGCAACAGCACCGCCAGCTCGAGCGCGGTCACCTCCGGATCGCGCAGGCGGCCGCGGATCGGGGTGGCCAGATGCCACACCTCGGCCGTGCTGATCAACTCGGGCTCGGCGGGCACGTCGAGTTCGGCGCAGACCGGGGTGAGGCGCTCGCGGATCCAGTCGATGACGAAGGCGTGCTCGGCGCGATTCTTGGTGCTGGCCAACAACTCTCGCGAACGTTCGGCATCGATACCCGGATCCGGATGCCGGGGCGCGGTGCCCGCGAGCGGACGCAGGGTGACGGTATCGCCGTGCCGCGCGACCAGCACCTCCGGCGTCGCGCCGACCAGGGTCGCGCCGGGCCGCCCCGCCGGACCGAGATCGACGGCGAAGACATTGGCCCGCGGATGCCGCGTCAGCAACCGCGCCGCCACGACCACCGGATCGAGCGGGGCGTCCGCGGCGAGCAGCAGCGAGCGGGCCGCGACCACCTTGCGCAGCGGCTGCCCGGGATCGGAGAGCTGCTCCACGAGTTTCGTCACGCGCGCGACATGTTCGGCGGGACTGGGCATTTCGGTGACCACTCGCACCGGCGGCGGCTCCGGCGGCGCGGCCGGACGCCACGGCCCGGCGGTGCGTTCGGCGCGCTCGGGCTCGCACAGCGCGGCGCGTTCGCGGGGGTCGAACGCCAGCGCCCCGACCACGAGCCCGGCTCCCGCGCGCAATGCCGCGGCGGCCCGCCCGGCGTCGTCGAAGGTGCGCCGGATTCCCGACGTCCGGATCACACCTCCGGGTTGCGCGAGGAGAAAGCCGTCCATGACCCGACCATAGCCCCCGCATTCCGCCCGAACGGCCGGACAGCGATCAATATCTCAATCCGCCCGTCAATGCTCGTGCCCGACCGGATTTCGGCCCGGCGGCACCAGCAGAATGGGACGGTGGCAGTGTTTGAGGACCGCCTCGGCCACGCTGGAGTGCAGTAACGCGCGAATTCCGGTGGCCCCCCGCGTCCCCGCGACGATGATGTCCACATCGAGTTCGTCGGCGACGTCGACGATCGCATTCCAGATCGTCGAGGTGCATTCCACCGTGCGCGCCTCGGCATTCAATCCGGCGAGTTTGGCCAGCCGCACGCCCTCGGTATTGACCTGTTTGGCGTCGACGTAGGCCACGTCCTCGATCTCCTCGTCGCCGATCCATTCCGGTTGCGTGACACCCGACAGGCCGGAGATGCGCGCGGCCTGGCGCACCATCGGCTCCCAGGCGGTCAGCACGATCGCCTTGGTCGCCGACAGGAATCGGCCCGCGTACTCGACGGCTCGTTTCGCATTCTCGGAACCGTCGTAGGCGATGAGCATCAGATCGCACGCCATGACGAACCTCCCAGGTTCAGCGGTCGGCTACGTGCCCGAGCGTACCCGGGGAGCCGCCGGAAAACGGTCATCCCGGGGTATCGCATCGGCATTTTCCGATCGCGATGGGAAAAGGTGATCGAATCATTGTCGTATCCATCCGGAAGTGCGGGACGTCCGGTCCGTACGCCTCCGGCACGGAGCGGTCTTCGACAATTCGCTAACGATTCACCGAAATCGCTGCCACACCGGACGTTTCGGGATTGACTGTCAGCACCATCACCGACGTCGGGGCAGGGATGTCGGTACGGAGAGCGCCGAGCGAGGTTGTCGTGCGGTTGGAAGAGCTTGTCACCCCGCAGGATTGGGCTGCGGTGTATCGGTATGTGTTCGGCTTCCCGCGGGTGCACGTCACCTCCCCTGGATTCGTCGTGTTACCGCTGGTGGATTCCATCGCGGCGGTGAACACGCCGGAACCGTTGGGCGCGTTGATACTCGACGAGATGATCCGGCGCGGCACCGCGGGTCCGGTGCTGGTGCGGGATCGACCGGCGCGACGGACGTTCCTCGCGGTCTTCGATGGGTACCCTCCCCTGGAATGCACTGTCCAACTGGAGCGTCACGGCGTGGATATCGGCCCGCATCGCAGCAACGTCATCCTGCCCACCGGTTTCGGCCGGCACACCCACGAGGGGCGCTGGTGGGCTCGGCCCCCGCAGCGTGACGAATCGCTGCCCTTGCTGTCCGAGCTCGTCGCGGCGGTCATCACCATCCTGTGAAGGTCATGGAATTCATCGATACGGCCCACTTCCGGCACCCGGAAGGGGACCCGCGCGCCCTGCTGTACTTCGAATGGTCGCAGCGCCGTGAATCCGGTTTCCGCGTGGACGATTTCGGCGAGGAGGTGCACGATCTCGCCGGGGCCCCGATCGCCGACGACGGGGCCTGCTGGCGACTGCTCGACCGCGTCGAATCCGCGCCGCGCGATCCGTCGTGGCCCTACGCCGAGGACGGCGATCCGGTCGAGGACCCGCCCGCGCCGGGCGACCCGCCCGTGCCGACCCGGCTCTACGACCGCGTCCTCGGCGGCTGGCTCGGCCGCTGCGTGGGCTGCACCCTGGGCAAACCGCTCGAGAACGGGGTGCTGTGGTCCCCCGGGCGCATCCGCGCCTACCTCGAGCGCGCCGACGCCTACCCGCTGACCGACTACGTGCCCGTCCTGTCCCCGATGCCGGAAGGCCCTCGGCTCCAGGGCAATTGGCCCGAGTCCACCCGCGACCGCGTCGACGGCTGCCCGCGCGACGACGATCTGGACTACACGGTGCTCGGCCTGCACCTGCTCGAACAGCAGGGCTGGGGTTTCACCGCCGCCGACGTGGCGGGCCAGTGGCTGGAACTGCTGCCGTTCCTGCAGACCTACACCGCCGAGCGGGTGGCCTACCGCAACCTCATCGACGGCTTCGCCCCGCCCGATACGGCCCGCCACCGCAACCCCTATCGCGAATGGATCGGCGCGCTCATCCGGGCCGACGTCTACGGCTACGTGTGCCCCGGCGATCCGGTCCGCGCCGCCGAACTCGCCGCCCGCGACGCGGCGGTCTCGCACACCGGCAACGGCGTCTGGGCGGCGAGCTGGGGCGCGGCCCTGGTGGCCGCCGCGTTCACGGCCGGATCGGCGGCCGCCGCGCTCGACGTCGCCCAGCGCGTGATCCCCGCGAATTCCCGTCTCGCGCGGGCGATCTCGGACGTCCTCGACGACCACCGGCGCGGAATGGGTTGGGACACAGCCCTCGCCGCGATCCATGCCCGCCACGGGCACTACAACTGGGTGCACGCGATCGGCAACGCCTGCGTCATCACCGCCGGATTACTCTGGGGCGCGGGCGATTTCACCACCACCATCGGCCTGACCGTGCAGGGCGGCTGGGACACCGACTCCAACGGCGCCACGGCCGGATCCGTCGCGGGCGTCCTCGCGGGCGCGAGCGGCATCCCCGACCACTGGACCGCCCCCCTGCACGACACCCTCCACACCGCCGTCTCCGGCTACGACGGCGCCAGCATCACCGCCCTCGCCCGCCGCACCTTCGACCTGTCCCGCCGCCACGTCACCGACCACTACCCACGCCCGGTCGGATGAGGCCGTGCCACCGAATCAGGCCGCGCCCGGGCTCATTCGCGCCTCACGCGACGTGCCGGGCTCTCCTCGGGACGCCCTCATTTTCTGTCCCCGCCCCGGCCTCGGGCGGGCTCGTTTTTCTGCCCCGGCTTCGGGGAGCGCTCGTTTTCTGTCCCCGCCCGCCCTCGCCTCAGGCCGCGCTCATTTCTGTCCCTGCCCTGTGCCCGCCAGGGCGCAGGGCAGGGCATTCCGAATCAGCGTTCCAGGATGGCCACCACACCTTGGCCGCCCGCGGCACAGATGGAGATCAGCGCGCGGCCGGAGCCCTTCTCCGCCAGCTGCTTGGCGGCCTGGGCGATGATGCGGCCGCCGGTGGCCGCGAACGGGTGACCGGCGGCCAGCGAGGAGCCGTTGACATTGAGCTTGCTGCGGTCGATCGGACCCAGCGCGCCGTCCAGGCCCAGGCGCTCCTTGCAGTACTGGTCGGACTCCCAGGCCTGCAACGTCGCGAGGACCACCGAGGCGAACGCCTCGTGGATCTCGTAGAAGTCGAAGTCCTGCAACGTGAGTCCGTTGCGCGCCAGCAGCCGCGGCACCGCGTAGGTCGGGGCCATCAGCAGCCCGTCCGGACCCCACACGTAGTCGACCGCGGCGACCTCGCTGTCGACCAGATAGGCCAGCGGCGTCAGGTTGCGCTCGGCGGCCCACTCCTCGCTCGACAGCAGCGCCGCCGACGCGCCGTCGGTGAGCGGGGTGGAGTTGCCCGCGGTCATGGTCGCGTCGCCCAGCTTGGTGCCGAACACCGGCTTGAGCGTGGCCAGCTTCTCCAGCGAGGAGTTCGGCCGCAGGTTGTCGTCGCGGGTCAGGCCCAGGAACGGGGTGACCAGATCGTCGAAGAAGCCGCGGTCGTAGGCGGCGGCCATGTTCTTGTGCGACAGGTAGGCCAGCTCGTCCTGCGCCTCGCGGGCGATGCCGAACTCCTTGGCCGTGATGGCCGCGTGCTCGCCCATCGACAGACCCGTGCGCGGCTCGGCGTTGCGCGGGATCTCGATGCCGACCATGCTCGGCCGCAACCGGCCGACCAGCTTGACGTAGTCGGAGTTCTTCTTGGCCCGATTGGCGTCGAGCATCCACTCGCGCATCGGCTCGCTCACCCCGATCGGCGCGTCGGAGGTGGTGTCGGTGCCGCCGCCGACGCCGGCCTCGATACGGCCCAGCGCGATCGCGTCGCCGACCGTGACGATCGACTGCAACCCGGTGCCGCAGGCCAGCTGCAGATCGTGGGCGGGGGTGTAGGGCGACAGCTCGCTGCCGAGCACGCTCTCGCGGATCATGCCGTGCTCGCCGACGCGCTTGAGCACCGCGCCGCCGACGACCATGCCGAGGCGCTCGCCCTGCAGGCCGAAGCGGCTCACCAGACCGTTCAGCGCGGCGGTGAACATGTCCTGGTTGGAGGCGTGGGCGTAGCGGCCGTCCGACCGCGCGAACGGGATGCGATTACCGCCCAGAACGGCGACGGGACGGGTCTGCTTGGTGGACTTGGCCCCGCCGCTCGCGGACGCGGCCTTCGTCGAACGGGCTTTGCTGGTCACTCGAGTCTCCACATGTCTCGACGTCGGTTTACATTAAACTTACTCTGGAGTAAGTTAATTGTCGACACCGGACCTCATCCGACACGAAGGAAAAGGTAGGAAAAGTGGCAGCCAGCAAGAACAAGGGCGCTCCCAACCTGTACGGATCGTTCGTCAACTCGGCCCCCGGTCACTTCCTGGCGAGCAAGCTGGGGTTGCCGCAGCCGGAGAAGCTGCGCCGCTACACCCCGGGCGAACCGGCCCTGCCGGGTCCGGTGCTGCTCGGCGGCAAGGGCCGCGTCGCCGACGCCGTGCGGAACCTGTTGTCGGACTACACGTTCGTCGACTCGGTCAGCCCCGGCGTGAAGTTCGGCGCGCTCGTCTTCGACGCCACCGGACTCAACTCGGTCGAGGAGCTCGAGCAGCTGTTCCAGTTCTTCCAGCCCGCCATGCGCAGCATCGCCCCGTCCGGGCGCGTGCTCGTCATCGGCACCACCCCCGAACTCGCGGGCAGCGTCGAGGGCCAGATCGCCCAGCGCGCGCTCGAGGGCTTCACCCGCAGCGTGGGCAAGGAGCTGCTGCGCGGCGCCACCTCGAACCTGGTGTACCTGCACCCCGAGGCCGCCGCGGCCGCGACGGGCCTGGAGTCCACCCTGCGCTTCGTCCTCTCGGCCAAGTCGGCCTTCGTCGACGGCCAGGTCTTCCGCGTCGGCAAGGACGACAACGCCGCCGCCGGAATCGACTGGGCCAAGCCGCTGGACGGCAAGGTCGCCGTGGTCACCGGCGCCGCGCGCGGCATCGGCGCGACCATCGCCGAGGTCTTCGCCCGCGACGGCGCGAAGGTCATCGTGGCCGACATCCCGGCCGCCGGGGAGGCCCTCGCCGAGACCGCCAACAAGGTCGGCGGCGTATCCATCGCGGTCGACGTCACCGCCCCCGACGCCGCGGACAAGCTGGCCGCGTTCGCGACCGAGCGCTTCGGCGGCATCGACATCATCGTGCACAACGCCGGCATCACCCGCGACAAGCTGCTCGCCAACATGGACGACGCGCGCTGGAACTCGGTGCTGAACGTGAATCTGGCCGCGCCGCACCGCATTACGGAGGGTCTGGTGGCCAAGGGCGCGCTGAAGGAGGGCGGCCGGGTGATCGACGTCTCCTCGATCGCGGGCATCGCGGGCAACCGCGGCCAGACCAACTACGGCGCGTCCAAGGCGGGCGTCATCGGCATGGTGAACGCCGAGGCCCCGAAGCTGGCCGAGAAGGGCATCACCATCAACGCCGTCGCCCCGGGCTTCATCGAGACCGCCATGACCGCGGCCATCCCGGTGGGCACCCGCGAGGCGGGCCGCCTGCTCAGCTCGCTGCTGCAGGGCGGGCAGACCGTCGACGTCGCCGAGACCATCGCCTACTTCGCCAGCCCGGCCTCGAACGCGGTGAGCGGCAACGTGGTTCGCGTGTGCGGCCAGGCCATGATCGGAGCCTGAGATGACCGAGACCATCTCGCTGTCCGAGCCACCCAAGCTCGGCGGCCTCTACCTCAAGGCGGCGCTGGGCGCCCTGCCGCTGCCGCTGGTCTCGGCGCGCAAGCCCGAAATCCCCGATCGCGCGGTCGAATTGCGGAACTTCCGCGTCGATCCGGACAATCTGGCCGCCTACTGCCACGCGACCGGGCTGCGGTTCGGGGACGCGCTGCCGCTGACCTATCCGTTCGTGCTCACCTTCCCGGTGGTCACCCAGCTGGTGGCCGCGCGGGACTTCCCGTTCATCGCGGTCGGCGCGGTGCACGCGGAGAATCTGATCGAGCGCACCCGCGAGATCTCGGTCAGCGAGCCGCTGGACATCCACGCGCACGTGGAGAATCTGCGTGAGCATCCGCGCGGTCTGCTGGTCGACGCGATCAGCGAGGTCAAGGTGGGCCGGGAATTGGTGTGGCGGCAGGTGACCACCTTCCTGCACCAGCAGCGGACGTCGCTGTCGGGCGGCCCGAAGCCCGAGCCCAAGCCGGAGGAGGTGCCCCCGCCGCCATTGCGCACGCTGAAGGTCGATCAGCCGTTGATCCACCGCTACGCCGCGGCCGCGGGCGACCGCAATCCCATCCACATGTCGGCGTTGAGCGCCAAGGCGTTCGGCTTCCCGCGCGCGATCGCGCACGGAATGTGGTCCTGCGCCGCGGTTCTCGGCGCGATCGAGGGCCGGATCCCCGCGCACACCACCTACGCGGTGAAGTTCGGCAAGCCCATCCTGCTGCCGTCGACGGTGAACGTGTACGCCGATCAGGTCGAGGGCGGCTGGGATCTGTCGCTCAAGCACCCGAAGAAGGGGTACCCGCACCTCACCGCGACACTGCGCTGAGCCGGGCCGCGGGCGGATCGGATCGCACGGGGGATCCGATCCGCCCGCGGACGCGCTGTGGCCCAGCGGATTTCAGCAGCCGCAGTCGCACCCGCAGTCGCAGCAGTTGCAGCACTCACCGCAGTCGCCGCACCCCGGATCGCAGTCGCAATCGCAGCGATCCGACCACGCCCGCCGCCGTTCGCCGCTGCACGGGCGGGTGTGCTCGGCGCAGCAGGCGTATCCGGTGCAGTACTGCGTGCAGATGATCCCGATGCCCTCCAGCAGGCCGGGCTGCTCCGGGCGCACCGATTTCCCCGACGCGTGCATCATCGGCTGTCCCAGCAGCGCGACCGTCCCCGCCGCCGCCCCGACCGAACAGGCCGCTCCCCGAGCACATCCGCACGCCAGCCCCGCCGCCCGCCGCAGGGTCCGCACCACCCCGCGCAACGGATCGAGCAACCACCACCGCACCAGCCCCGCCTCGCCCAACCCCGCCCGGTCGAGGGCCGCCCGGATCCGCGAATCCGATTCCCGCACAAGCTCGTACGCCCGCTCCCGGGAGGTCCCGGTCGCCGTCAACGGATTGAACCGCCCCCGCCGCGCGTCCTCGTCCAGATCCTCGATCGCGTCGGCCAGATGCGCGATCCGCCCGAAATGCCACCCGGCCTCCCACAACGCGCCCCGATTCTCGGTCCGCCCCGCCAGAACGGCTGTATGCGCGAACAATTCGGCCGCGCACAACTGGGTCGCGGCGGTCAGCGCCGCCAACCCGCGCTCGTGGCTTACCCGGCCGTCGAGGGCCGCTTTCCGGTGCAGGTGTTCGGCGCTCGCGCCTTGGTCGTCGAGGGCGTCGCGAAGCAGATGATTGGGCTCGGCTGCGGTCTTCGCACTGAGGTGGGGAGCGGAATCGTCAGCGCCGCAAGTGTTTCCGGTGAGCGCGCGCTCGGTCGCAGCCTGGGCGCGGATGGCGGCGATGAGTGGTTCGATATCGAGGTCGAGGGGGGCCGCGCTCGTGCGGGCGCGGTCGAACCAGCGGTCGGCGACCAGGGTCATCGGGCGTCCGGCCCATCCGGCCTCGCCGTCGTCCACGCGGTCGCGGATCTTGGCCGCGCCCAGCAGCAGGGACGCGGTGGCGGCCAGCCGGACGCCGGGGGAGTCGGCGGGGGCGACGCTGGTGCGGCGCAGGCCGCGCAGGGCGCAGGGGCCGGTGGTCGTGCGGGCCGTGGGCGCGGGGGACTGGGCCTCGGTGAGGATGCTCAGCACGACGGCGTCGGTATTGGTTGCGGCGCGGGCGGTTTGGCCGTGGGCGTCGCGCAGGCCGAGGCACAGGCCGCAGAGCTGGGAATGCCATTCGCGCGCGTCGATGCCGTGGTCGCCCGCGTGGTGCGCGCAGGGGGTGAGAAGTCCGAACACATCCGTCCCGAAGCTCAGCGGCCGGATGCGGCCGTCCCGTCACTCGATCATGAACTCTATTCGGCCTTCTTCTTGCCCGCCAGACCACGCCAGGCCAGATTGTCGAGCAGGTCGACCGCCTCGGCCACATCCACCTCACCGCTGGCGATCCGGTCGGCGATGGCCTCGCCCGCCCCGATCACCGCGACCGACACGATGTCGAAATTCGTCCCCGGCTCGGCGTATTTGGCACTGGACTCGAGCAGCTTCGCGGTCAGCTCGATCACCCGCTCACGGCTGTTGGCGATCTCCGAGGCGAACGGCTGCTGCCCGAGGGCCTGCCGGTAGAGCACCTGCCAAGACAACCGGTTGTTGTCCACATACGACAGGAACGCCTCGAGCCCCGCGCGCAACTGCTCGTGCGGGGTCAGCTTCGGGTTGCCCGCGACGGCGACGGCCTCGATGAACCGGATGCTCTCGCGCTGGATGCACGCCCGGAACAACTCGTCCTTGGACCCGTAGTACAGGTACAGCATGGGCTTGGAGATCTTGGCTTCGGCGGCGATGGCGTCCATCGAGGTGTCGTGATAACCCTTGCGCGAGAACACCTCGACGGCGGCGTCCAGCATCTGCTGCTCACGAACCGCCCGAGGGAGCCGCTTCGTTCCGCCTGCCATCCGTCTCTCCCTAGCCCATGTCGAAGCCCCTATCTTACTCCAAGGTAAGTTCCACCGGGCGCAATTGCCGACGATTCGCCGGTGATCAGCAGGTCAGCGGGATGCCCTTGAACCGGGCCATGCGCAACACGGAGTCGTCGACCTGCTTCAGCGGCAGGCGGCCCTCGCGGACCTCCTGCTCCAACCGGTTCAGCACCTGGGTGACCGCGTCGGTGCTGATCCACAGGGCGTTGTCCGCGCCCGCCTCGAGCGCGGCGGCCACCGCGTCGGCGATGCCCAGGCGGCTGGTGATGGCGGCCATACCGCTCAGGTCGTCGGTGAAGATCGGCCCGTCGAAGGGCGCCGCGCCGTACCCGCTGCCCTGCCGCAGCAGCGACATGACCTGCGGGCTGATGCTGGCCGGGGTGTCCGGCGTGGTCAGGCCGGGCACGTCGAGGTGGCCGACCATGACCGCCGCGCCGGAACCCACCAGATTGCGGAACGGCACGAGGTCGACCTGCTGCAACTGGTCCAGCGGCGGCGTGCGGACCGCGCCGGTGTGCGAATCGCCCGAACCGGAACCGTGGCCGGGGAAATGCTTCATGACCGCGCCCACCCCGGCGTCGTGCATGGCCCGGATGAACGCGCCCGCGTACTCGGTGACCACCGCGGGATCGGTGGAGAAGGACCGGTCGCCGATCACCGAATCATCCGGTTGCGCACTGACATCCACGTCGGGCGCGAAATCGACGGTGACGCCGAGGTCCTTCATGGCCCGCCCGCGCGCGAGGCTCTGGGTGTAGAAGTCGTCGGCGGAGACCGTCTGCGCGGTGACCCGGGCCGAGGGCGCGGCCCCGATCTGGTTGGCCAGCCGCGAGACTCGCCCGCCCTCCTCGTCGATGGTGACCATCAGCGGGGTGCGGGCGGTGGCCTTGACGCGGTCGATCTGCTTGTCCGCCAACAGCGCCGGATCGGTCCAGCTGCCGACGAAGATGCCGCCGATCTGCTCGGCGCGCACCACGTTCTCCGCGTCCGCGGCGCTCGCCACACCCACCGTGAGCAGCTGGGCCAGCTTCTGCCGGGTGGAGAACTGGGCGAGATAGCCCGCGCCGCAATCGGTTCGGCCGGTCGTCGTGGTCTCCGTCGTGGTGGTGGGTGCGGGGGTGGGCGTCGACGGGCTCGACGACGCGGTGGTGTCGCCGCCGCCACTCGAACAGGCCGACAGGGCGACCGCGGCCACGGCGAGGAGGATCCCCGGAACGATGCGCATGGGTTCCGACCGTACCGCGTGGGAGCGCCGGAAAACCAGAATCGGCGCGGCGGCACGCGGTCGTTCGGGTGGCGCGTGGCGCGTGTTATCGAAACGTGATTACCCAATTCGATTTCCGGACAGGATCTTCCGGTGCCTTCGCGACCCGCGCCGCCAGCCGTGATCACCGGTTGGTAACCTGCCCGTAACCCAGGAGTCGCTCGGTGACTCTCGGCACGTCGGTAAAGGAGTTCGGTCGATCGTGAATTATCGTCTGGGCGGAAATCGGCTATTCGACGGCTGATCGGCGTGTCTGACTCGTTCGCTCGGTAATCCCAACTCGGAAGGCTGAACACCATGCGCATCGGCGCGCTCGTGCGTGGCGCGGGATTGACTCTCGCGGCAGTGCTGACGCTCGGACTCGGGACCGCGGGCACCGCGGTCGCGGCCGACGACCTCGACCACTATCTGGACCTGCCGCTGGTCAACCGCGACGCGGCTCAGGGGCCGGGCGGGGTCAACCCCGAATTGCCCTATGACGAGGGCGAACTCGCGGGTCTGCTGGACGAGGCGCGCTCGCGGGGCGTGCCGCCGACCCGATACGCCGCGCTGCTGTACCAGTACTGGCTGGTCGACGCGACCACCAAGGCCGGGATCGATCTGGCCTCCTGGAATCCGCGCGCGGGCGTGCAGGCCAACCGCGAGAACCTGATTCGCTCCTACCGCTACTACGAGGACCTGCAACTGGCCCATCGCGAATTGCAGTGGGCCGGAATGGGCGGTCAGGTCGGGGCCGATTTCGGCGGCGGGCTCATCGATTTCGAATTGATGAGCGATATCTACGACCTGCCCGGAATCGCGGACGCGGCCCGCACCGTCGTGAACACGGTCGTGCAGACCGCGGGCCCGCAGGCGCTCGCGCTGCTGCCGGCGGGGTTGCGGGCGCTGGCCGACGCCGGAACCCGGATCACGCCCGAGGATCTGCGCTGGATCCTGGGGATGATCCTGGTGATGCAGAAGAACATCTTCTCCGATCTGATGCCCATGCACGACGCCTACGTGACCGGCGGCCTGCCCGCGCTGAGCGAATTCGAGGCGGCGGGCCTGTTCGGCGACGACATCATGGGCGCGTGGCGCGATATCGCCTCCGGCGACGAGAACCGCGTGGCGACGGGCAACGCCACCCTGCTGCGCCGCGAACAGGATTGGGCCATCGGCGGGCAGTGGGATCAGACCCGCGCCTACAAGGGCAGCGTCGGCGAGGCCATCACCTACCTCAGCGGCGCGGCCGGATCGCCGTCGGTGGCGGGCGTCATCCCGCCGCGCGAATTCCGGCCCGTCCGAGTGCCTTTCACCGGCGCGAACGGCGAACCGCTGCGCCTGGTTCTGCCGCTGCCGAGCTGGAACTGGTCGGTGCTCGACGATCGCTGGGACTACATCACCGGCGAACTGTTGCCCAAGTACAAGTGGCAGGTCGAGAACAATTGGCCCGCATTGGAAGCCACGCTGCGGACGCCGTACGAGGTGCAGCTGGAATCGCATCGGCCGTTGTTGAACATTCCGCAGTTGCTGCTGTCGGCGGCGAACGAGTTGCGGGTGGAGCCCGCGGGGCAAGGGGACTGACATGCGGGTACGGACTCTGGTCGTGGTGGTCGTGGCGTTGGCGCTCGGCGTCGCGGGAACCGCTGGCGCGCAATCGGATACGCCCAGCCGCACCCCCGGCCTGGACGAGGTGTTCAACGGCTACGTCGTGGGCACGCTGCGCGGCGCGACCCTGGCCTCACCCCAGGAGGCGTTCGAGGCCCTGCGCGCGGACGACCCGTTCTATCAGGAGCCCCCGCTGACCGGCGACGAGAAGCCCGGCACGCTGTTGAAGGCGAAGCGGGTGGACGTCCTGTTCACCGGCGTGAAGCCCGCGAATCTGGACGCGTACAAACTGATGTACGTGACCACGGGCGTCGATGGCGTCACCCCGGTCGTCAGCACGGGCATCCTCATGATTCCGCGTGACGGACGGCCGAATTCGGAGCGGCGGGTGGCCTCGTATCAGGAGGCCAACGACAGCGTGGGGTGGGGTTGCCACCCGAGCACCCAATGGACGGGCGGTGATCCGCTCGACGGGGCGTCGTGGTCTGCGCTGGGGCCGTTGGCGTTGATGTTCGGCAAGGGGTACGCGGTCATGATCTCCGATGTCGGCAACGACGCCGATCGGCGGCCGCACGGAGTGTTCGCGGGGAAGTTCGCCGGGCACGCTCAATTGGACGGCGTGCGCGCGGCTTTGGGCTATGGCGAAGCGGGCCTGGATCCGAACGCCCCCGTGGCTCTGTTCGGCATCGCGGGAGGCGGTGTGGGAGCGGGCTTTTCGGCGGAATTGCAGCCCGAGTACGCGCCGGAGCTGAATGTGAAGTCGGCGGTCCTGGAGGGCATGGTCGTCAACCAGCGCAACTTCATGCGCGTGGCGAACGGCTCGGTCGGCTCGGGCTTCGCCTTCGCGACGCTGCTGGGGCTCGATCCCTGGTATCCGGAGATGAAGCTGGATTCGAAGCTGACCCCCGCCGGGCAGGGCATCGCCAACTTCTTCCGGACGCAATGCCAGACTCCGGCGTACTTCGGTCTTCCGTTTTTGCCGCTGAATACGTTGTTCAACACGAACCGTAATCCCGCCGACGAGCCCGACTTCCAGGCGGTGTTCGATGATAACGAACTGGGCAAGGCGGGGACGCCGAAGGCGAAGGTCCTCATCGCCTCGTGTGCGGCGGATGATTCGTTCATGTCTTTGGTTCCGGCTCGGGATTCGCGGGAGCTGGCTGAGACATATCGGTCGCAGGGAGTGGATGTCAGTTACCAGCCTACGGATTGCAGCATGATTCGGATGATCACCAATCTTTACGGTTGGGGGACGGATCTTTTCGGTATGCAGACGATCGATTGGCTGGATCGGTCGTTCGAGTGAGTGTCGATTGACGAGCCGGGGCGGTGGTATTCCACCGCCCCGGACTCATATCCCCAGAATCAGTGCGCTGGAATCGCTCTCGCTCAGCGCCACGCGCCGCAACTCAGCGATCGCGTCTCGGTAGCGAGAGATTTCCTCCGCTCGCTCCAGATAGAGGTCACCGGTGTACTCCTCGACATGGACAACCGGCGGCTCGACGAGCTTCGAGTGCGGCAAGACCGGAAACTCCAGGAGCGAGAACGAACCTGCCAGCGCTCCGATATGGCTGCGAGCCTGGAACGGAACCACGCGAATCGACACATTGGACCGCCGCCCGATATCGGCAAGGTGCCGACGCTGCTCTGCCATGACGGCCGGTCCGCCCCACTCCTCGCGTATCGCCGCCTCCGACAACAGAATCTCGACGGTGAATGCCGAGTCGTCCAGCGGCCGTTGCCGTTTCGCGGACGACTCGATGTGTTTGTCGATCTCGTCGGAGGGCAGACTCGGGTACTTCGCCCACGCGACCGCACGCTGGTAGTCCCTCGTCTGCACGATCTCCGGCAACAAGACAACCCGCCAGGCCGTCATCCGCTGAGCGGAATTCAGCAGGACCGGATAATGATCGAAACCATCACCCTGGTCCGCATCCGCCCGCCACCAACCACCCCCGTGCTTTGCCACGATTCGAGCCTCCCGAGCCAGAGCCAAGACCAGCCGTCGCTTGTCGTCCCCCACGCCGTAGCGATTGCACAACTCGTTGACGTGAAGATCGGTAGCCGACCGCATGGATACGCCATCTTCCATTCGGCCCATGGTCTGTGGCGAAATCCCCAGGAATTTCGCCGCTTGCGCCTGACTGATCTCCGCCTTCTTCCGAAAGGCGTTGAGCTGCCGTCCGAGCGCGCGGCGGGCGAGTGTCGATCCTAATGCTGGCATATCACGCATCCTTTTCTCGGCGGGGCATTTCATGGGAGGCAGCGCTGACTCCGTTCCAGTGCTGAGCGAAGATGAAGGCGAGTACGAATTCGTCCGGACTCGCGAGGACGCGGCCTTCTTCGAGATCCATGGCGAAAGTCTCGCCCGATAATCCGGACGATCCGGAAATCATGGCCGCGGCAACTCGTTTGATCTCCTTCTTGTCATCCACCAGCGTCCAGATTTCGTGCGTCGGCACATGAACGAGCCAGCGCGAACCGCAACAATGAACCCGAACCAAGTACCGCCGCATGTCTTCCCCTCTGCTGAGACAACGCTGCCCCGCAAGAGTGGCCGCTATCCGCGGCGGAATGCAGGCTTTCGGGGTCTACACGCGTCGACAGCGGGCTTAAACTCGAAGGGTGGATCCTGTCACCGGCAGTCGTCTTCGTGCCGCGCGAGAATCGGTAGGGCTCAGCCTTTCCGCGCTGGCAGCGCGCACGCACTACTCGAAAGCGCTTCTCGGGCTGCTGGAAACCGGGCAGCGGCAGATTCGGCCGGAGCACGTGAGCGCGTATTCACGGGCGCTCGGCGTCAGTGTGCAGACGCTCACGTCAGCGCCGGACGATCCTCTGCGGGTCGCTCATGAGTGGCTCGTGAACGAGACTCCGGCGGTCGTGCACAGCAGAGCTGGGCACAGGGTGGGCGAGAGCCTCGCCGGGGAGCTCGAGCAGCGCGTCAAAGACATTCGGCGGCTGGATGATTCGATTGGGGGACGCGATCTGTTTCCGGTCGTCTCCAAGGAATTGCGCGATGTCGAGAGCGTGGTCCGTGACGGGAGCTACAGCGCGCGGATCGAACGGCGTCTGCTCACTGTCGTCGGCGAACTGTCCCAGCTCGGGGGATGGGTGGCGTCCGACGCCGGGCACTTCGCCGAGGCGCGACGTATCTATTTGGATGGGCATCGCGCATCGGCCGCGGCGGGCAATCGGGCCTTGGCCGCCCAGTTGCTCTCGACTCTCGCCTATCAGCAGGCCAATACGGGCGATGCGGCCGACGCTCTCCTGCTCGCTCGCTCGGCGGTCGCCGGAGCCCGCGATGCCACGCCGGTCACCCGAGCTCTCCTGTGGGAGCGTGTCGCCTGGGCCAGCGCTCGTGCCCGCGATACCGACAGCGCCCGCCGAGCCCTCGACACGGTCGACGACGCCTACGACGACAGGAAAGCCGAAGTCCCCGAACCGGATTGGGTCTACTGGCTGAATCGCGACGAAATCGACATCATGGCAGCACGTTGTTTCGTCGAACTCGGCGACGGCTCCACGGCCCAACCCCTCCTGACCCGCGCGATCGACGCCTATCCCGCCGAGCACCAACGCGAGGTAGCGCTCTACCGAACATGGCTGGCCGAGGCATTCGCCAAGTCCGGCCAATTCGACGCCGCCGCAGACACACTCGCGCTGATCGCCGGTGACATCGGCTCCGATCGCGTCGAGCGCCGCCTCCAGGATGTTCGGCAACTGCTGTACACCTGAGCCGACTTCACGCTCGAGGAGAACTCCACCGGCTACTCGCCGGATTGGCCGACGCCGTTCGGACGCCGAGTCCGCTTACCGAGGTTGGAATCCTGCGCGGCTTATGCTCGACGAAGGCACCGGTCCGACGAAGGGACACCAGCGTATGCGGGATCTGTCCAAGCTGGTCAAGGCGTATGACGTTCGGGGAGTCGTCGGTGAGGAGATCGATGCGGATATCGTGCGGGAGGTAGGGGCGGCGTTCGCGCGTCTCGTGGGTACCTCGGTCGCGGTTGTGCACGATATGCGGCCGTCGTCGGAACCTTTCGCGGAGGCGTTCGCCGAAGGCGTGATCAGCCAGGGGCAGGATGTTGTGCACGTCGGTCTCGGGAGTACCGATCTGGTGTACTTCGCGGCCGGACGGCTCGATATCGCGGGGGCCATGATTACCGCGAGCCATAATCCCGCGCGCTACAACGGCATCAAGTTGTGTCGTCCCGGTGCTACTCCAGTCGGCCAGGACAGCGGGCTCGCCGAGATTCGCGCCATGCTCGAGGACGGCATTCCCGTCCACACGGGTGCGCCCGGCACGGTCGCACACCGCGACCTCACCTCCGATTACGCCGAGTACCTGCGAAAGCTGGTGGATCTCAACGGGATTCGACCGTTGAAAGTCGCGGTGGACGCGGCCAATGGAATGGCCGGGCACATGGTGCCGATCGTGTTCCGGGGGCTGCCCGTCGAAATCGTGCCCATGTACTTCGAATTGGACGGCACATTCCCCAATCACGAAGCGAATCCCCTGGTTTCGGCGAATCTTGTCGACCTCCAGAACAAGGTCCGCGAAGTCGGCGCCGATATCGGCCTGGCCTTCGACGGTGACGCCGACCGCTGCTTCGTCGTCGACGAAACCGGCGCCCCGGTCCCGCCCTCGGCCATCGTCGCGCTGATCGCTACCCGTGAACTGGCCAAAACCCCCGGATCCGCGATCGTCTACAACGCGATCACCTCCCGCGCGGTCCCGGAGATCATCACCGAACACGGCGGCGTCCCGGTCCGCGCCCGCGTCGGCCACACCTTCGTGAAAGCCCTCATGGCCGAACGAGACGCGGTGTTCGGCGGCGAACACTCCGGCCACTACTACTTCCGCGACTTCTGGCGCGCCGACACCGGCATGCTCGCCGCCCTGCACATCCTGGCCGCCCTCGGCACCACCGACAAACCGCTGTCCACCCTCGTCAGCGAGTACACCCGCTACGCCGCCTCCGGCGAGATCAGCTTCCAGGTCCACGATGTGCCAAGCACTCTCGCCGCAATCGAGGCGAAGTACGACGGCGCCGAAATCGATCGCCTCGAGGGCCTCACCGTGCGCCTCGACGGTAACGCCTGGTTCAATCTCCGTCCCTCCAACACCGAGCCACTCCTGCGACTGAATGTCGAAGCGCCCGACCGCGATACGATGGCGGGTATTCGCGACGAGGTGATCGCTTCGATTGGGGCATCGAACTCATGAGTGGCCACGAAGCCCCGAACAGGACCGCGCCCGCCATCCTTCACCACGACGTACACCGTGTTGGCCCACCCTTCCGCCGTATGCGCCTCGGCCCAATCCAACACCTCCGCCACGTCCGCCCCGATGATCTCGTATTCGTGTGAGCACAGCGCGGCGGTATCCCACAGGTAGACGCGAAACATGGGATTTTCAGTCTCCCAGCTCGTATCTCGTGGATCAACGGGCCGTACGAGCATTCAGCCCATGCCTTTCCCGATCATGTTCTCCCCCGGGCATTTAACGTGGTGTTAAGTTCCACTGTCGCCTCCAGGTCCACGCCACACGGACCTTGAAGGTGGCGGTTGTTCCGAGATGATCGTGCGATGGGACGTGGTTGTGTCCTTTGCCTGAAATCGGTCGAGTTGCATGGAGGCGGCTCGCTACCAGCACCTACTGTGTCAGTATGGCGGGTTCTCGGAAACGGGTCGTCGTGTGCAGGCCGAATGAGTGAGACACAGCACTTCAAGCACTATGTCGGCGGGACGAGTGAAGGCTCGGTTCCTTCGCTCCCCTCCGCTGCCGTAGGTCCGCGTCCACCGAACCCCTCCTATACCGAATTGGTCGGTGATGCACACCGCCGATGGGCGATCGCTGTGGCAGAGAATCTGGTGTGGCTGGCGGCTCAGCCGTCCGCGCTGCACGGGATTGATTCGTGTTGGGTTGATACCGAATTGGGCATCTGCGTGCATTACTCGAACAGGCCGAGCGCCTATGGCGAGGGTTCAACTTCGTTGGGCCGCTTCGGCTTTCGTGCTCAGCCCGAGATTTCCCCGATCAGTGGCGCGCTGCATTCCGGCGTCGAGGATCGGGTGTCAGGATTCGCGATCAAGCAGGCGTCGAATCTGCTCGACGTCCAAATGGCCGGTGGCCCACCGGATCCGGACGATGTGCGATGGGTCGACCCGGAGGGTCGGGAATGGTGGGGTGCCGAGCCGGTCGGCGGGTGGGCGACGGTCGGCGAATTTTCGTACAGGCTTGTCGAGATATCGATGATCGAATGAGCGGAGCCTCGCGCGGCCCTCGAAAGGGCCGCGCGAGGCTGCCGAATCACTTCCCCGGCAACTCGTTGTGCCCGCCGAACGCCTTGCGCATGGCCGAGAGCACCTTGTCCGCGTACAGCGCCTCGCCACGCGACGAGAACCGTTGGTACAGAGCGGCGGAGAGGACGGGGGCGGGGACGCCCTCGTCGATGGCGGCGTGGATGGTCCAGCGGCCCTCGCCGGAGTCGGAGACGCGGCCGCCGAACGAGGACAGTTCCGGGTCGGCGTACAGGGCCGCGGCCGTGAGGTCCAGCAGCCAGGAGGCCACGACCGAGCCTCGGCGCCAAACCTCGGTCACCTCGGGGACATTGATGTCGTAGCGGTAGTGCTCGGGGTTCTCCATGGGGGTTTCCTCCGCCGAGTGCTCCTCGGTGAGGATCTTGCCGATATTGGCCTTGGCGAGGATGTTCATGCCCTCGGCGTAGGCGGCCATGGCGCCGTATTCGATGCCGTTGTGGACCATCTTGACGAAGTGGCCCGCGCCGGCGGGGCCGCAGTGCAGCCAGCCCTGTTCGGCGGGGGAGGGGTCGCCGGTGCGGCCGGGGGTGCGTTCGGCCGCCTCGACGCCGGGGGCGATGGACTTCAGGAGGGGTTCGAGGTGGGCGACCTGTTCGGCCTCGCCGCCGATCATCAGGCAGTAGCCGCGCTCGAGGCCCCAGACGCCGCCGGAGGTGCCGATGTCGAGGTAGTGGATGCCCTTGGGGCGCAAGGCTTCCGCGCGCTTGATGTCCTCGTGGTAGCGGCTGTTGCCGCCGTCGATGATGATGTCGCCGGGTTCGAGCAGGTCGGCGACCTGGTCGATGACGGCGCCGGTGGCGCCCGCGGGGATCATCACCCACACCACGCGGGGCTTCTCGAGCAGCGCGACGAACGCGGGGTAGTCGGTGGCGCCCGAGAAGTTCTCGCCCAGTTCGGCGCTGAACTCCTTGATCTGGTCCTCGTGCCGCGAATAGCCGACCGCGGTGTGGCCGTCGCGGACGATGCGGCGCACGATGTTGGCGCCCATCCGGCCGAGCCCGATCATTCCCAGCTGCATACTCATCTCCTCGAGTCGTCCGAGCTCCGGCGGGTCCGAGCTCTCAGGTCGCAGTGCCCGTGGTCGATTCTCTCGCGAACACGTGTAACGCCCCGAGCGGGCCACCGATAAACAGATCGGCTCCGTGCAGTTGCCAGACCCCCGACCCGGCAACCGCACGGGGCCTTTTCCGTCGCACGGGGCCTTTCCGTCCCGCTACAGCGGCGTCCGCATGAGCACCACGTTGTACTGGTTGTGGATACCCAGCGCGAAGTACAGGTCACGGCCCGTCTGATACGGGTAGATCATCGGCGCGTAGGCGCTGGGCAGGTCGCGGGCGTCGATCAGGACCTGCGGGTCGGTCCACGGGCCCTCGGGGGCGGGCGCGGTGCGCATGACGACGGAGTTGGCCGGGTCGGTGGTCAGCATGACGTAGCGGCCGAGGTGGTCGTTCCAGCCGACCGACAGCTCGCCGACGCCGCCGACGATGGGCTGGGCCGCGTTGGCGTCCTTGGGCTTCCAGCCGTGGCCGTCCCAGAACTCGTAGGCGTCCCAGTTGGCGATGTCGGGTTCCTTGACGCGCGCGATGAAGCCGAGATTGTCGCGGCCCGCGGCCGTGCCGTAGCGGTAGACGTAGCCGTCGGCCTTGGTGAAGGCGGCCTGCTGGAACTTGTCGAAGCCGTCGTCGTTGGAGCGGCGCGTGGTCGGCAGCTGCGCCCAGGTCTGGCCGTCGTCGCCGGAGACCGCCAGCGTGGAGAAGTTGGTCTCCCACTTGCCGTCCGCGCCCCACTCGCGCACCGACATCATGCTCATGTACTGCACCCCGCCGACGGATACGCCCGCGGTCGGGATGAAGCTGATCTCGATGCCCGGGATCTTCGGGCTGGGCAGCGGATTGTCGACGAAGCTGGTGTAGCGGATGCCGTCGGCGGGGGAGATCCCGGCGGGGCTGCGATACAGTACGTTCGACCGCCACGCCCACAGGCTGCCCGCGAGCAGATTCGGCGCGCCGATCCCGGCGGTGTCGCCGTAGGCGCTGAGCATCTGGCCGTGGCCGTCGTCCCACATGATGCCCAGATCCGTGCCGAGGACGTTGTTGCCGTCGGTGTGGTTCGGGCTGGCCATGCCGGTGAGCTGGAAGACGGCCTGCGTCGGCCCGGGCAGGGTGGGCAACCCGTTGGTGCCGTTGAGCACCGGGAACGGGTTGATGTTGTTGGGATCCGCACCCGCGGGCGCTGCCGCCACCGCCAGGACGGCGGCAGCGGCGCAGGCTCCGGCAAGCGCGGACAGCGATCTTTTCATTCTCTGCGGTCCCTTCCGTGAGTCACGCCGAGGGTATGTGGCACGCTCGGGTCAGTAAACCCCTTGTCCTCCGATACAAGGCGGTACCGATGAGCGGCAGCCGTTCCATGGTGCGTGCGTGGTGGCGAGATCGGGTCGATTATCGCTGGCTGGTGGACACTTTCGCATCCCACCACGCGCTGCGGCCGATGCGCTGGATGGTCGGTTCCGGCGGCGCGCTGCTGCTGGCCATCACCGTGCTCAGCGCGCTGTCCGCGGCCGGTCCCCGGGGTGTCGCCGGACTGACCGTCAGCACGCTGGTGGCGGTGTTGTCGGCGGCGTGGGCGCTGCGGTGGTGGCTGTTGCCCTGGCCGAGCCGGACCGAATCGCTGATCTGGGTGAGCCTGGCCGATCTCGCCGTGCTCGGCAATTGCCTGGCCCAGCAGAACCGGCTCTTCGGCGCGGTCGCGACGGTGCTGTCGGTGGTGATCGGCGGATACGTGACGATCTTCCACGGGCCGCGGCTGCTCGCGCTGCACGTCGGCTGGTCGCTGCTCGTGGTGGTGGCGCTGTCCGCGCGGCTGGTGCTGGGCGATCAGGAGTTCGGCGGGGACTACGCCCTGGCCGGGTCGATCGTGCTGATCATCGCGGCGGCGATGCTGATCGCGTTGCCGCAGTTGCACTTCTGCACCTGGCTGCTGCGCCGCGACGCGCTGTCGGATCCGCTGACCATGCTGCTGAACCGGCGGGGGCTCGACTACTACCTGTCCCGCTACGTCGACTCGCACGCCGCCCGGGTGGGTCGCCGGGCCTATGTGATCACCCTCGACCTGGACCGGTTCAAATCCGTCAACGACACCTTCGGCCATTCCTCCGGCGACGACGCCCTCGTCGAGACCGCCGAACGGCTGCGGATCGCGGCCGCCCCGGACGCGGTCGTGGCCCGCAACGGCGGCGAGGAGTTCGTGGTGGTCGGCGCGCTGCGACCCGCCGAGGACGTCACCGAGATCGCCGAACGGCTGCGGAGATCCATCGCCTCGATCCGGGATCTTCCCATTCGCCTCACCGCCAGCGTGGGCGTCGCACTCGGCGAGCCCGGGGCCGCCGAGGACGCCGAGGAGACCGGCCGCCGCCTGCTGCGCGCCTCGGATGTCGCGATGTATCGGGCCAAGAACGCGGGCGGCAACACCGTCGTCATCGTGGAGGCTCCGGAAAACGGGTCAGGCCCCGTCACCGCGGGGTGACGGGGCCTGAGTGGAACCCTCGGATCAGAAGGCCGCTTCGTCCAGCTCCATGATGTCGTTGTCCAGGTTCGACAGCACGGTCCGCACGGCGGTCAGCTCCGGCAGCACGTTGCGGGCGAAGAACTGCGCGGTGGCGACCTTGCCCTGATAGAACGGCTCGGTCGAGCCGCCGTCCAGCGCGGCCAGGGCGACCTCGGCCTGCCGCAGCAGCTGCCAGCCGATCAGCAGATCACCCACGGCCAGCAGGAACCGCACCGAGCCCAGACCGACCTTGTACAACTCGGCCGGATTCTCCTGCGCGCCCATCAGATGCCCGGTCAGCGTCGCCGCCATCGCCTGCACATCCTCGAGCGCGGTCGCCAGCAGCTTGCGCTCCCCCTTCAACCGGCCGTTGCCCGCCTCGGAGTCGATGAACGTCTGGATCTGCCCCGCCACATGACCCAACGCCACACCACGATCGCGAGCGATCTTGCGGAAGAAGAAGTCCTGCGCCTGGATCGCGGTCGTGCCCTCGTACAGCGAGTCGATCTTCGAATCCCGGATGTACTGCTCGATCGGGTAATCCTGCAGGAATCCCGACCCGCCCAGGGTCTGCAACGACTCGGTCAGGTACTGGTAGGCCCGCTCCGAACCCACGCCCTTCACGATCGGCAGCAGCAGATCGTTCACCCGCGCCGCCAGATCCGCGTCCGCACCCGAAACCCGCTCGGCCACAACGGGATCCTGATGGGCGGCCGTGTACAGGTAGATCGCCCGCAGACCCTCGGCGTACGCCTTCTGGGTCGCCAGGCTGCGGCGGACGTCGGGGTGGTGGGTGATGGTGACGCGCGGGGCCGTCTTGTCGGTCATCTTGGTCAGGTCCGCGCCCTGCACGCGCTGCTTGGCGTAGTCCAGCGCGTTCAGGTAGCCGGTCGACAGCGTCGAAATGGCCTTGGTGCCCACCATCATTCGCGCGTGCTCGATGACCTCGAACATCTGCGCGATGCCGTTGTGCACCTCGCCGACGAGCCAGCCCTTGGCCGGAACGCCGTGGCCGCCGAAGGTGACCTCACAGGTGGCCGAGACCTTCAGGCCCATCTTGTGCTCGACGTTGGTGACGAACACGCCGTTGCGCTCGCCCAGCTCACCGGTCTCGTGGTCGAAGTGGAACTTCGGCACGAAGAACAGCGACAGACCCTTGGTGCCCGGCCCGGCGCCCTCGGGGCGAGCCAGCACCAGATGCATGATGTTCGGGAACAGATCGTCGGAGTCGGCGGAGGTGATGAACCGCTTGACGCCCTCGATGTGCCAGGAGCCGTCCTCCTGCTGGATCGCCTTGGTGCGGCCCGCGCCCACATCGGACCCGGCGTCGGGCTCGGTGAGCACCATGGTGGCGCCCCAGCCCTGCTCGGCGGCGATCTTCGCCCAGCCCTTCTGCTCCTCGGTGGCGTTGTTGTAGAAGATGTTCGCGAAGCCCGCGCCCGCGGCGTACATGAACGCGGCGGGCTGCGCGCCCAGGATCAGCTCGGCGATGGCCCAGTAGGCCGACCGCGGGAAGGGGATGCCGCCCAGGTCCTCGGCGACGCCCAGCTTGTCCCAGCCGCCCTCCTGCAACGCGCGGTAGCTCTTCTTGAACGACTCCGGCAGCGTCACGCTGTGGGTGTTCGGATCGAAGACCGGCGGGTTGCGGTCGGCGTCGGCGAAGGACTCCCCGAGCGGACCCTCGGCCAGTCGGCGAACCTCGTTGAGCATCTCCTTGACGGTGTCGGTGTCGAGATCACCGAAGGCGCCGGAGTCGAGGATCGGACCGAGGCCGAGCACCTCGAAGAGGTTGAACTCCAGGTCGCGGACGTTGCTCTTGTAGTGACCCATCTCTGTTGCTCACTCTCCGTTGAGTCGGTGCGGTCGGTCTGTGTCCCGTTCCCGCCCTTGTGTCTCCACCGGGGTAGTCGTCGGAGTACCGCCTACTACTCGCGGGTAACTTACACTGTATATTACCGGTGGGTAATGGGCAGTCCAAGAGGTCGACGCCCGAATGTGACGCGAAGAACAGGCCCGCTACCGTGGGCTCGTGCGCATCGAGACGAGTGCGGGCCCCGCGGAGATCGAACTCGACCGTCCCCGGCGGGCCGGCGCGCTGCTGGTGCTGACCCACGGCTCCGGCGGCGGCGTCGACGCGAAGGATCTGCTCGTCGTCCGCGATCGCGCGGTCGAACTCGGCGTGGCCGTGGCCCGGGTGACCCAGCCCTATCGGGTCGCCGGTCGGCGCGCGCCCGGCTCGGCGGTCGCGCAGGACGCGGCGTGGGCCGAGATCGTCGCGGCCCTGCGCAAGAAGGTGCGGCGTGTTCCGCTGATCCAGGGCGGGCGCAGCAACGGCGCGCGCGTGGCCTGCCGGACCGCCGTGCCGCTCGGTGCGAAAGGCGTTGTGGCGCTGTCGTTTCCGCTGCATCCGCCGGGGAAACCCGAAAAGTCCAGGCGCGCCGAGCTTTCGGCGGCCTCGGCGGCGATCGAGGTGTTGGTGATCAACGGCGCGCGCGATCCGTTCGGCGTTCCGGATCCGGCCGACGCCGCCGAGGTGAAAGTCATCGCGGGACAAGCACATTCGTTCCGCGCCGGATTCGACGAGATCGCCGAGACCGTCGAGCCGTGGCTGCGGCGCTGGTCCGGACGGGAGTGATCCCGCTCAGCCCGCGGTCGCCTGCTCGTCGAGATCGGGCACGATCCGGGTGGCGACCACGAGCGCGTCGATGGCGTCGCGGCCCTCGGTGGCACGCAGCACGCGATCGGCGACGTGAACACGCACCGGGAGGTCGGCCAGTTCGCGGGACACGTCGTCGGGGGTGAACAGGATCGACGGATCCTGCGGACCCCCGAAGCCGTCGGTGAGATTGCGGCTGTCGTGCCCGAGCACGAGCAGGGTGCCGCCGGGGGAGAGCCACTCGGCCGCCCGGGCCAGCAGCGCGCGGCGCTGGTCGGCGGGCAGATGCAGGAAGACCATGAGGATCAGCTCGAACGGCCCGGTGATGCCCGCGGCGTCCGGTTCGGTGACATCGGCGCACTGCCAGTCGACGCGGGCGCGCACCGACCGCGACAGGCGCGAGGCGACCGTGCGGCCCTTATCGATGGCGACCTGGGAGAAGTCCACCGCGCGCACCTGCCAGCCGTGCGTGGCCAGCCACAGCGCGTTGCGCCCCTCCCCGCACGCCAGATCCAACGCGCGGGGCAGGGCGGGCGGCTCCTCACCGGGGGCGTCGGGCACCAGCCGCACCCGCTTCTCCAGCCCGTAGACGTGCTCGACGACGGTCGCGTTGGGCGGTGCGCCCCAGACCAGTTCGCTGCGCGAATACCGGGCATCCCACTCCGCCGCATCCATGTGGCCGAGTGTAAAGGGCGGGATTACAGGGTCGTGCGCATGAGCAGGACGTTGTACTGACTGTGCACGGTGGTGAGGAAGTACAGGTCACGCCCGGTCTGGTACGGGAAGATCGACGGGGCGTAGGCGGTGGGCAGTTCGCGCGTGTCGATCAGCACCTCCGGCGGACTCCACGGCCCCTCCGGCGACGGCGCCCGGCGCATGACCACCGAATTCCACGGGTCGGTGGTGAGCATGACGTACTGGCCGAGGTACTGGTTCCACATCACCGACAGCTCGCCGACGCCGCCGGTGATCGGGGCCGCCGCGTTCACATCGCCCTTGCGCCAGCCGCCGCCGTCCCAGTACTCGTACTCGTCGAGGTTCTGGATGTCGTGCTCGTGGACGCGGGCGACGTAGGCGAAATGGTTTCGGCCCGAAGGGGTTCCGTACTCGTAGACGTATCCGCCGGACTTCACGAAGGCGTTCATCTGGAAGTTGGCGTCGCCGCCCTCGTTCGGGCGACGGGTGAACGACAGATCCGCCCAGGTCTCGCCGTTGTCGGCGGAGGCGGCCAGGCCGGAGTAGTTGGTCGTCCACTGGCCGACCTCGTCCCAGCTCTGCACCGACATCAGGCTCATGTACTGCACGCCGTCGACGGCGATCCCGGCGGTGGGGATGCGGCTGATCTCGATGAACGGGATCTTCGGGCTGGGGATCAGATCGCGGGCCTGGCCGAGGCCGTCGCGCACGACGCTGTCGAAGTAGATGCCGTTGCTCGGATCCTGGGTGTGGCTGCGCAGCAACACATTCGAGCGCCACGCCCAGACGCTGCCCGCGAGCAGATTCGGCAGGCCGACACCGGCGGTGTCGCCGAAGGCGGTGAGCATCTGGCCCGCGCCGTTGTCCCACATGATGCCCAGGTCGGTGCCGAGCACATTGTTGTTCTCGGTGTGGTTGGGGCTGGCCATGCCGGTCACCTGGAAGACGGCGCGGCTGCGCCCGACCAGTTGGGGGAGGCCGCTGGTGCCGTTGAGGACCGGAATCGGATTGATGGCGTTGGGGTTGGCGACGGCAGGCGGGGTGACGGTGAGGAGCAAGGCCGAGACTCCCGTCAGCACGGACAGGATGGATGCGGTCTTGATCAAGGTCGGTGGGCCTTCCGGGTCATTGCCGAGCGGTGCGGCCCACCGGAAGATCTGTGACTCCGCACACGATCATCGACTTGGCTGGCAAGGTCTGCGAATGCTAACAGCTTGCCATGATCGTATGGGTTTCACGCACCGGAGATCTGGGTATCAATGAAATTTTTCGGCTGGAAATTGTTTCGCGAGGTCAGCGGCGGCCGAGGGCCTGTCCGAGCAGCAGCGGAAGCTGGGTCGCGCGTTCGATGCCGAGAGTTCGCCGGACGCCGCTGTGCCAGCTGCGGTCGAACATCCGCTTGGCGGCGGCGATCGCGCGCGGGGGCCGGGCGGCGATGCGCGTGGCGAGTTCGTCGGCGGCCGTGACCGGATCGGCGGTGACCTCGGTGATCAGTCCGATCCGCTCGGCGTAGGCGGCGTCGACCGGGTCGGCGGTCATGGTCAGCAGCAGGGCCTTGTCCATGCCGATCAGGCGCGAAAGTGTCACGGCCCCGGTCATATCCGGGATGAGGCCGTGCTTGGCCTCCATCACCGAGAAGTCGGCGTCGGGCGTGGCGAGGCGGAAGTCGGCGGCCAGGGCCAGTTGCAGGCCGCCGCCGTAGCAGTGCCCGTGCACCGCGGCGATGACCGGTTGCGGCAGCCGCCGCCACGCCCAGCACGCCTCCTGGAAGGTGTTGGTGCCGCGGCCGGGCAGCGGGACGAAATTGCGCACGATCGTGAGCGGATCGCCGACGGCCTTCGCGATGTCGAGGCCGGAGGAGAAGCTGGGGCCGTTGCCGGACAGGATCACCGCGCGAATGTCGTTGCGGCCGCGGATCTCTCGGGCGACGCCGACCAGGTCGCGCAGCATCGGGATGGTCAGGCCGTTGTGCTTGTCCGGGCGGTCCAGGGCGACGCGGGCGCGGTCCCCGTCGAAGCGCAGCGATACGTGGCTCATTGCGAACTTTCTGTCGGCTGTTCCAGCAGGATCCTCGCGCATCCGGCGGGGTCGTCGTAGAAGGGGGTGTGGCCGCTGCCGCGCAGGGTGAGGTGCCGGGCTCGCGGCAGCCAGGCGCGGGCGCGGCGGCTCTGGGTGGCGTAGGTGAGCAGGATGTCGCGGTGGCCCCACGCGATCGTCACCGGAATACGGTCGAGCCGGCCGCCGTTCTGCAATCGCGCGTGCGTGAAAGAGGCCAGGGCGCAATCGAATCCGGGCGAATCCAGCGCGCCCGTCGCGGTGTCGCGGGCCACCCGCGCGTCCACCCGCCACGGCTTGCCGAAGACCAGCCCGAGGAACGCCGTCCGCCCCGCCGCCGTCCGCATGATCGCGGGCAACGCCCCCCGCATCCGCACTCCGAGATCCTTCGAACGCCCCAGCGACTGCTGACACCACACCCGCCCGCTGGTCGACCAGAATCCGATCGGCGAATACGCGGTCACGCTCCGGGCCAGTCCGCGCGCCGCCAGATTCAGCACGATCAGCCCGCCCATCGAATTCCCCGCCAGATGCGGCCGCTCGATCCCCGCCTCCACCAGAAACGCCGCCAACGCGTCGGTCAGCTCGTCCACCCCCGCCCCCGGAATCGCCGCCGACCCCCCGAACCCCGGCAGATCCACCGCCACCACCTCGAACCGCCCCGCCAACGCCTCGATCATCGGCTCCCACACCTGCCACCGACTCCCCACCCCGTGCACCAACACCAACGGCTCCCCACGCCCCACCCGATGGTGATTCAACATCTCCACTCCCAACCTCACGTTCGCGCGCCCACCCTAACAACCATTGACACCCCGCCAACAGACTTGACGCGTCCCCATGACCCCGACTTCCCTCGCCCGAGATCCCGTGTTCTCTTCCCTTCCCAGGGCCTTGGGCCTCATGTCCCTTCCCCCGGCCCAAGAGCCGCACCTCTTGTCCCTCGCCCCGGACTCGGGGCCGCACCTTGTCCCGGACTCGGGGCCGCGCCTCGTGTCCCTTGCCCCAGAACCACATCCCCTGTCCCTCGCCCCGGAGCGAAGCGGAGGGGCGAGGGTACGATAAAAAGTATGGCAACCCGTAAGGTAACTCTCTCCCTGGACGAAGCGGCCTGGTCCTACGCCGAGCAGGCCGCCGCTCGCGCGGGAATGTCGCCCTCGGCGTGGATATCCCGGGCCGCGCGGCGCGAGGCCGTGCGGACAGGGTGTGGTCCGGTGCCGGACGCGGCCGCGCTGGCGGCCGCCGACGAGGCGGAGTTGCTGGCCGCGGAGAAGGAACTGCGTGCGCAGGGGTGAACTCTGGCTCTACAACCCGCACGGTTCCCCGCGGCAACGCACCGTCGTCCTGATCTCGAGTGACGGCATCAACGAGTCGCCGCGCCCCTGGCTGATCGCGGCCGAGGTGCAGGACACCGATCCCGACGACATCCTCGCCGTCTCGATCCCCGGCCACGGCTGGGTGCACGCCGGGAATCTGGGTCGCATCTACCGCGGTTGGCTCGCCCATCGGATCGACGAGATCGACGCCGAGATTGTGGAACGTCTCGATACCGCCCTACGCGCGGCCATGGATCTGTGACGGATCTGTGACCCACGTCTGTTGCCGCGCCGCGTGATACGGCAGGATCACCACGGCGGTGCCCGCGCCGCCGCTGCCGACTTATTCGCGAGAATCGAGGAACAGTTGAGGAATTCGCTGATCGCCGCCGCATTCGTCGCCCTGCCGCTGCTGGCGGCGTGCGGCTCCGACCACAAGGACTCCCAGCCCCAGGTGACCCAGGCCGACGTCTCCAAGTCCCTGCAATCCGGCGGCCTGCAGGCCAACCTGGCCGACTGCGCCGCGAAACACTTTGTGGACGCGGGTATTTCGCAGGACGGCCTGCGCGCCATGACCAAGTCCCCCTCGACGGCCCCCACCGCCGACCCGGGCGCGGGCATGAGCAAGGAGGACGCCGACAAGGCCCGCACCGCGGCGCAGAAGATCGCGACCGAGTGCTTCACCGCCCCCAACTGATCCCCTGACCGGGCGGCGGATCGTCCGAGCGGTCGCGGCGCCGGTGCTCGTCCTCGCCGTGGCCGTGGCCGCGCTGTGGCCGGTGTACGTGCGACCGCGCGTCGACGCCCCGGCCCCGGCCGACGCCATCGTGGTCCTCGGCGGCGCGCACGACGGGCGCGAGGAACTGGCGCTGCGGCTGGCCCACGACGGCTACGCGCCCCGGGTGCTGTTCTCGAATCCCTACGAGCACAGCGCGCTGCTGAACCGCGTCTGTCACGGCGGTTACCGCTTCGAGGTGGACTGCTTCGATCCGGATCCGCGCACCACCCGGGGCGAGGGCCGCGAATTGGCGGCGCGGGCCCGCGCGGGCGGCTGGCGCCGGGTGCTCGTGGTGACCTTCACCCCGCACGTCTCCCGGGCCCGCTACATTCTCCGAAAGTGTTGGGGCGGTGAGATTCTCGTGGTGGTCGCCCACCCGCGCATCACCCCGGCGCGCTGGGCCTATCAATATCTCTACCAGTCGGCCGGATATGCGAAGGCGGCGATCGAGGACTGCTGAATCCCGTCGAGAATTGTCAAATACTGTGCGGTAGAGGGAAATTCAAATACGCCTTGGACGGCGTGGGACCGCGCTGCCCCTGGTACTTCGATCCCGCCGCCGCGCTGCCGTAGGGATTCTCGGCGGGGCTGGACAGCCGGAACAGGCACAGCTGCCCGATCTTCATCCCGGGCCACAGCGTGATGGGCAGATTCGCGACATTCGACAGTTCGAGGGTGATGTGCCCGCTGAAACCCGGATCGATGAATCCGGCCGTCGAATGGGTGAGCAGGCCCAACCGGCCGAGGCTCGATTTCCCCTCCAGCCGCCCGGCCAGATCGGTGGGCAGCGTGCACACCTCGAGCGTGGAACCCAGCACGAATTCGCCCGGATGCAGCACGAACGGCTCGCCCTCGGCGGGTTCGACGAGGGTGGTCAGCTCGTCCTGCCGCTGCGCGGGATCGATGTGGGTATAGCGAGTGTTGTTGAACACCCGGAACATTCGATCCAACCGCACATCGATACTCGACGGCTGAACCAGTTTCTCGTCGAACGGATCCACCCCGAGCCGGCCGGCCGTGAGCTCGGCACGAATGTCGCGATCGGAAAGCAGCACGCCGACAGAGCGTAGTGCGTCGGACGCGGGGGCGGGCGTCCGGCTCTCCCCTCCGACGAGTCGGTCGCCCACCCCGACCCCCGGAATCGGACCAGGCCCGCTTGCCTGTCCGACTATCAGCATTGGATAGTGGGCGCGTCGGAGTCAACACCTGCGACCCGTACATCTTGTCCGGGCTCCGAGTTAGGAACGTTTCGATGTCGCCGTCCATTCGAAATCTGGGCTCGTTCGTGCGCGAGCAGAGAAATGTCGCGAATCTCACCCAGAGCGAACTCGCCAAAATGGTCGGCATCTCCGAGGAGACGCTCTCGGCCATCGAACGCAACAAACGTCCCATTTCCCGGAGCGTGCTCACGCCGCTGTTCACCGCGCTCGGCGTGGAACCGGAGAAGATCCAGGCCATGACCGGCCTGCACGCCGGGGTTCCGGTGCCCGCGCAGGTCACCCCGAACCCGCAGGAGCTCTCGGCGCTGGAGGCCATCGCCACCCCGGCCTGTTATCAGGACATCCACACCTACCGGATCGTGGCGGCCAATGCGGCCGCGCGCGTGGCGCTTCCGGGCCTGGCGCCCGGGACCAGCCTGGTGGAATGGCTGATGACGGATCCGCGCTCGCGTCGCGTGGTCGGCGATTGGGAGAAGGCGGCCCACGGCTTCGTCTACTCGCTGAAGGTCCTGGCCCTCGGGGCGATGGAACCGGAGATCAGCGGGCCGATCATCGAGACCTGCCGCCGCGCGCCGGAATGGGAACGGATGTGGAACACCCGTCCGGTCGATCCGCGGCCGTTCGACACGCTCATCCACATCCATCCCGAGACCGGGGTCGAGCGGGAGATGTACATCACGTCGTTCGCGGTGCAGTTCCCGCGCTCGGGCTGGTGGCTGTGGATGCTCAGTCCGGTGCGGGAGTCCGATTCGGCGCCAGCCGGGTGAGCAGCGCGGACCGGATCGGGTCGCGGGTCGTGCAGACCAGCGCGAAGGTGGCCTGCCGCGCCAGCCGTTCGGGCGTCGAGCCCGCGAGCGCCGCGCGGCTGCCCGCCGCGACCACCACCGCCGCGGCCGCCTCGACCGCCGCGTGCGCGATATCCGCGCGCAGGGCGTAGGTGGCCTCGGGATCGCCCAGCGCGGCCGCGAAACGGCCACGCAGCGCGGCATATCGGGCCGCGTAGGGGGTGTCGTCCACCGCGAGGGTCCGCAGCTCCCGCAGACAGGCGGACAGGACGCCCAGCGGCAGCGCGCCGTTGATCCAGTCCGCGATGCCCGCCCGCCCGGCGCGGAACGCGGTCACGGGCGCGTCGCCGACGAGCCGGTCCTCGCCGACAAGGACCCGGTCGAAACGCAGCCGGACCGTGGCGCTGGCGTTCGCGGCCACCAGGGTGAGCGGATCGGCGGTCAACCCCTCGACCTCGGCGACCGGGATCAGCAGCGTCGCCACCGATTCGGTTGCGGCCGAACGCAATCGGACCGAGGTGGCCAGGGCGTCGAGCTGACCCCAGCCGGTGACGAACGGGGCCGTGCCGTCGACGACGAAACCGGCGTCGGTCCGTTCGGCGAACAGCGTGGGTTCGGTCCGCGCGCCCGCGTAGGAGACCCCGCACCGGTACTCACCCGCGGCCATCGGCCCCAGGAACCGTTCGCGCAGAGCCGGATTTCCGGCGGCCACCGCGCGCAGGGCGCCCAGATGCTGGGCCCAGACGAAGCCGGTGGACAGGCAGCCGCCGAGGATCGTGGCCGCGGTATCGATCAGGACGTCGGGCGTCATCCCCTCCGACAGCACGAAGCCGTAGAACCCGCGCCGGGCCAGTTCGTCGAGATGCGCGGGCGGAACGCGGGCCGACCGATCGACCTCGGCCGCGGCCCCGTCGAGCACCTCCGCGACGAGCATTCGGGCCTCGGACGGCCAATCCTTCGACATGCCAGGCCCTTCCCGTTTCGGCGCGCGGACGACCGGACCGATGCTATCGAAGCGTATTCCGGCGGCCCGCCGGGAACCACAGGGGTGCAACGATTTCCTCGAAGGGGCAGGATCGTCCCCATGCAGGATCGACATGTGCCGAGCCGCAGCGAACTTCTGATCGAGACATTGGGCCGCGAACCGCGCGTCATCGCGGAGAACGGCCGGGTGCGCGATTTTCGCAAGATTTCCAGCGTGCTGCGCCCGGTCGACGCGCGCACGGTCACCCGGCTCGTCGGTGAGGTGGTGAAGTCCGCCGAGCCCGTGGTGCGCACCGCGGACGTCCCCGATGCCCCGGGCGGGACGACCGAACGGCATTACGCCGGATATCCCGTGTCCGGTCCGGACAATATCGTCTCCGGGGTACAGGTCGTGTACGGGAACGGTATCGGGACGCCGAGCGCGCACGCCGCGGCGTTCCAATAGGAACTCGACGTGACGGGCGGGCCGCCGAGGCTGCACGTCACCCCCGAATTCATCGATCTGCTGGAAATCGCGGACCAGCATTTGGATCGCAGCGTCTACGGCCCGCTGGATTTCTTCGGCCGGGTCGCGCGCATTCCGGATCTGGTCCGCATGTGGCACGCGATCCTCGGGGCCGCACCCGGTTACGCCGAAACGGGCACCGTCCCCGTGCGCACGGGCGCGGAGAATCTCGAAATGCTGCTCTACGCCCAGCGATACGTCCCGACCGACGTCGGCCCCCGCCTGCGCGTGCTGTGCCAGAACATGGCCGGATTCGATCGGCTCCAACTGCGTGTCGACATGCTGGATCTGGCCGTTTCCCGCGCCGCGATCGCCGCGAGCGGCACCTACGGCGTGGTCCTCGAGACCCGCTGGCCCACCACCTGCCCGCTGCAATGGCTGACCGGCTGGGCCCCGAACCTGGGCCACGGCGTCGCCACCGGCCAGACCCCCGGCATGCATCCCGACGACATCGTCCGCGTCCCAGGGCTTGTCGAGAAGGCGCGCACCGAAGGCGTGGTCCGCGACAGCGTCCGCGTCCGCAAATTCGGCGGCGGGTGGATGACCGCCGATTTCGTCGCCCAACTCCTCGACCCCGAGGTCTCTCCCACGCTCGCCCTGTCCCTGGTCACCATCGCCGACGACCCCGCCTGACTCCCCTGGAAGCCCGCCCCGAGATCGACTACCATCGGCCCTGCACAGGGTCCGCTTCGAGACCTGGCCCGTTCGGCCACTCTCCAGGTCCGCTGTGACACGCGCACCTCCCCGGAGGTTGTGTGGTCTGTCCCCAGGGGACGCCGCCCGCGCTCAATGGTGACCCAGGCCCGCGCTCCGCGAGCCGACCACTGACGAGGCCGAGGCGTGCACGAATCATCTCCCCCCATCCCCCCGCGCCACCCGGGCAACCCCCACCCGCGCACCCCGAACCCGTTGGCCCCCAAGGCATCCCGGCAACCCCGAACGCCCTGACCCCCAGCGGGCCGACCCGCCCGGCTCCACCACGCCGTCCGGAGGGGTGTCGACGTAGTGGACCGGGCGGTCAGGCACTTATCCACCCCTCCGAACCCGAGGGTGGGTGCGCGACCTGCCAAGTTGACTTGCACGCCCGAGCGTCTGCTAAAGTCACTGTCACACATCATGTGAACCGCCGGTGTAGTTCAATGGTAGAATCTCTGCTTCCCAAGCAGATGGCGCGGGTTCGATTCCCGTCACCGGCTCCAGATTTTCGGTTTTCAATTCCAGCGCTACATTCGCGGCGGTTGCACGTGCTCAGTCCATTTCGCACCGTCCCACCAGCGGAGCAAGCCCGTCGGATCCGGATAAAATCCGGGTGGCGGAGGACCGGAGTTTGTTCTTTGTGCTGGTTTTCTTCCGCTATAACGTGTGATTGCGAGCACGCTGTAGTAGGCGGTGAGAGTGACGAGGGCTACGAAAACCTTGAATAGTCCACCGCTATCGCTAGTGTCAACTCCCACCAGTGTAAGAAGAATCCACACAACAATAATTGCCAGTACTGGAAATATCGCCAGTGTTAGTATTGCCCACGCTAAACCTGGAATTGTTCCGCTGGATCTACTGTAACCATGCACGTTATTCTCGGGGTTTTGATAGCTCATCACGGTCACCTCTCCATAGGATAGCTATCTCATGCTTAACCGAGTATGGCACCATCGCGATGTGCTGTGGGGTGCATTGCATCCAGTCCACCGCGCACATTCACCCCGGACTTGCACCCAGCTGTCCAAGGATCAGGCTCGAGGTCACTCTAATGCGGCGGAAGGTTGTGCGCTGGAGAGAAAGTGCAGTCGATGCTCATGCGTGCAGGCCTCGCCCGCGCCGTCCGAGTCATAACAGACCGCCTAGGGTTCGATTCAGCCAGGGAGGCCGACGACCTTCTCGACTTCGCGCGAGGAGTCGGCGGGCAACTGGCTGACCACGACCAGCGCTCTCCCCCGTGGACCGTGGATTTCGACCTCAACCGCCGCGACGCGAGGATGTTCCTGGACAGCTCGGGCGAGCAGACTCGCGCACAGGCCCCAGCCGTACTCGACCAGGAGGGCGACTCGGCCCAATCCATGGCGTTCTTGAAGGACATCCACCTGATGCATACGCACTCCGGGTCGACCGGGACATGACGAACTTATGGATCGTCGTTTCGATAAGGCCGTCGCTTATCCGGTAATAATGCAACTCGGTGGTTGTCTGCTGGTCAATCAGACCGGATTCCACTAGACCGGCCTATATCGTTGCGGAGAGTCGAACGAAGACATGGCGAGCTGTATCCTGATGTCGATTGGCAGTTCTCACGCTGTTGTCGTGCTCGAAGGCGGACCGGAATCTGGCACTTTCAGCGAAACAGACAGAAGGATTTTCGGGATTTTTACGGCCCAACTCTCGTTGGCGAAGACGAGACCCAGGATGCGACTGGCTCGGGAGACGTATTCGCAGTGGGCCTGCTGACCGTCCTCATCTCCGATCGGTTGCAGGTGGAGCTAGGGCCGCTGCTCGAATTGCATTGGTCCGGCAAAAGCTGAGTTATGTCGGCAGCAGGGGGGACAATCAATTCGCCTCGCTCGCAAAGCGTTTCCTGCGGCTGCTGGGCAACCAGCGCGACGGCGGGCAGCACAGCGTCGTGCACGAGGTCGGCTTGTTCCAAGGTGTTACAGGCTTCACTGATCCGCAGGGAGCTCTTGGACGACCGGGCCGAAGCCCTCCCCTGATCATCCCCACACCCCCTGACCACCCAGTTTCCCCCTGTACACCCACAATTACCCCCAGCCTTCCCCCACCGACCCCACCCCGCCACCCCCACCCCTTACCAATCGATCATGCGTGTCACCGTATTCGGGACTGGGTATCTGGGAGCGACCCATGCCGCGTGCATGGCCGAGCTCGGGCATGACGTGGTGGGGGTGGATGTCGATCCGGGGAAGGTCGCGAAGCTCTCGGATGGGGTGGTGCCGTTCTACGAGCCGGGGCTCGAGGAGGTGTTGCGGCGCAATCTGGAGCGGAAGCGGTTGCGGTTCAGCACGTCCTACGAGGAGGCGGCGGGGCATGCGGATGTGCACTTCCTGGGGGTGGGGACGCCGCAGAAGAAGGGGGAGTACGCGGCGGATCTGAGGTATGTGCACGCGGTGGTGGACACGCTCGCGCCGATGTTGGAGCGGCCCAGCGTGATCGTGGGGAAGTCGACCGTGCCGGTCGGGACCGCGGCGGCGCTGGGGGCGCGGGCGCGGGCGGGCGCCTCGACCGAGGTGGAGGTGGCGTGGAATCCGGAGTTCCTGCGGGAGGGGTTCGCGGTGCGGGACACGCTGCGGCCGGATCGGCTGGTGCTGGGGATCGATCGGGACCGGCCGAACTCGGCCTGGGTCGAGGAACTGGTGCGGGAGATCTACGCGGATCTGATCGCCGCCGAGGTGCCCTACCTCGTAACCGATTTGGCGACGGCCGAATTGGTGAAGGTCTCCGCCAATGCCTTTCTGGCGACCAAGATCTCGTTCATCAACGCGGTCTCCGAGGTCTGCGAGGCCACCGGGGCGGACGTCACCGTGCTCGCCGACGCGCTGGGTTACGACGCCCGCATCGGCCGCCGGTTCCTCAACGCCGGGCTCGGCTTCGGGGGCGGCTGTCTGCCCAAGGACATTCGCGCGTTCATGGCCCGCGCGGGTGAGCTGGGCGCCGACCACGCGGTGGCGTTCCTGCGCGAGGTCGACAACATCAACATGCGCCGCCGCACCAAGGTCGTCGACATGGCCGCGCAGGCGTGCGGCGGTTCGCTGTTGGGCGCGAACGTGGCCGTGCTCGGCGCGGCGTTCAAACCCGAATCCGACGATGTGCGTGACTCGCCCGCGCTCAATGTCGCCGGAATGATCCAGCTGCACGGCGCGGTCGTCACCGTGTACGACCCGAAGGCGCTGGAGAATTCGCGTAAGGTCTTCCCCACGCTGAACTACGCCACCTCCGTCGCGGAGGCGTGCGAACGCGCGGATGTCGTTCTGGTGCTGACCGAATGGCGCGAGTTCACCGCGCTCACGCCCGCCGACCTGGACCCGGTCGTCCGCTCGCGGTCCATCATCGACGGCCGGAACTGTCTCGATCGCGCCAGCTGGCGGTCGGCCGGATGGGTGTACGCCGGGCTCGGCACGTCGTAGGGTATTCCGGACGGGTACAGTGGCTCCCACTGTGTGGCGACGCTGGCCATCCGCAGGCGGCGCCCGCCGCGCGTCGTGGAATGCGAACGAGATGGGCAGCAGATGAGTTCGGTACTGGGAGTTTCCGTGGGAGCGGGCGCGATCCGCATCGCGCGGCCACGCTCCGGAAACTCCGCCGAGCGGTTCGCACCCGACCTGTTCGATCTGCACGCCCTGTCCGTCGACGACCATCCGATGGCCGAGGTCGCCGCCGACGGTCTCGCCGCCGCCCTCACCCTCGACATCTCGGCCACCGCCATCGGTTTCCGCAACGAGCAGCACGCCCGTGCCCTGCGCGCGGCCCTCGCCCGGCGGCAACTGACCAATTACGAACTCGTGCCCGAGGCCGTCGCAGCCCTGCAATTCCTCCAGTCCTCCGGGGAGACGCACGGCTACCGCACGATCGCGCTGTACGACCTGGGCAGCTCCGGCCTGTCGGTCACCGTGGTCGACGTCGCGAGCCGCCGCGTCGTGCACAGCGAGCGCACCAGCGACATCAGCGGCGACTACCTGGATTCGCTCATCCGCGAACAGCAGATCGCCTCCGGCCGCATCGCCCATCCGGCCGATCCGGCGGGGCTGGCCGTGCTGGATTCGCTGTGCCGCCAGGCCAAGGAGCAGCTGTCGATCAACACCGCGGTCGCGCTGCCGAGCGAGCACGGGCTGGTGTTGATCTCGCAGGAGAACTTCGAGGCGCTGATCACCCTCGCCGTGGAATCGTCGGCGCGCATGACCCGCGATGTGATCATGCGGTCCGAGCAGGCCGTGCAGGCGGTCGTCGCCCTGGGTGGTTGCGCGCGAATCCCGTTGGTGCCCAAGGTACTCGGACGCTGGCTCGGCATGCCCGTCGTGGTGCCCGACCGTCCCGAGGCGGTGGTGGCGCGCGGCGCCGCGCTGCTGGCCCGCCCGGCCCGGCCGATCGGCGCGCCGCAGCCCCCGCCGCTGGTGATCGAGGAGACCGAGCAGCTCCAGCCGGCGTGGCTGGTCGAGGAGCCCGCGCCGCGTCCGCGCCGCGATCCCGTCGACGACCTCGACATCGAGCGTCCGCGCGGCCGTCGCCGGGAGTTGAGCGTGGCGGGTGTGGCCGTCGGCGCGCTCGTCGTCGTGGCCGCCGTCGGACTGGGTCTGGGCTGGGCTCCCCAAGTGCTGCAAGGCAATTCGCAGAGCAGCAAGTCCGAGGGCGAATCCAGCGCGACCAAGGCGCCGACGACCTCGGCCGCCCCCACCTCGGCCCCGCCGGGACCCGACACCACCAACGAGTCGCTGGCCGCCCCGCCGCCGGAGTGGCAGCAGCAGACGACCACCCAGACCGCGGCCCCGCCGCCGCCCAATCAGAACACCATCGTCGTGCCGGGCCTGCCGCCGATCGTGGTGCCGACGATTCCGCCGCTGCTGCCGCCGATCCAGCTGCCGGGGCCGGGACGGTAGTCGGTCAGTCGTCGCGGTAGCGGTGCCGCCGCGGTTCGGGGCGTCGCGTGGGCCAGGACTGCCGAGGGTCCGGCTGCTCCTCGTGCCCGTGGTCGGTGAAGCCGTCGAAAGTGCCCGTGTTGTGGTCGGATTCGTTCGGATATCCGAAATCGCTTCCGGGAGTGGAGGATTCGCGGCCCGTCCGGCCGAAATCGTTGCCGCCCCAGCGGTTCGGTTCGCTGCCGTGCCCTCGGTGCTCCGCGCCCGGCTGATCGGACGCGTTACCGGGCACCCGGAATTCCACGCTGGGCGGCCCGGATCCGTTGTCGCGCACTCGGAATTCGCCGCGCGGCGGCCCGGGCGCGGCGCGGCGGCCCCGCGCTTCCCCGCTGCGCCCGGCCGGGGGCCGCGCTTCCCCGCCCGCATGTCCACGCCCGCGCGCCTCACCGCTCGGCGGCCCGGAGTCCTTGCCGCCCACCGGAACTCGTCCCCCGGCACGCTCGGACCTTCGAGTCGCGCCCCCCGACCCGGGCGAACGCCTCGGTCCCCCGGAACGCACCGGAGCCGCGGGCTCCGACCGCAGGGTGAACGGCCGCGCCAGCAGAACCGCGATCGCCGTCGTCAACGGCACCGACAACGCCAAACAGATACCGCCCACCGCCGACCGCGTGATCTCGATCGCGACCGCGTCCCCGGTCAGCACGTCCCCGATCGACCGTCCCGCCACGGAGAACAGCAACAGCAACGGCAGCGCCCCGCCCGCGTAGGCGAGCACCAGCGTGTACACCGTGCTGGCGATGTGGTCGCGCCCGACCCGCATGGCGGCGGCGAAAACCTCACGGCGCGTGGCCTGTTCGTCGAGCGCGGCGAGTTCGAAGGCCGCCGACGCCTGGGTGATGGTGACATCGTTGAGCACACCGAGCGAGCCGATGATGAAGCCCGCCAACAGCAGTCCGGTGATGCTGACGTGTTGGAGGTAGGTGGCCACATTGGTGTTGTCCTCCTGGGACAACCCCGTCACGTGGGTCATCTTCAATGTCAGCCAGGACAGCACCGCCGCCAGCACCATCGCGCTCAGTGTGCCCAGCAGCGCCGAACTGGTCCGCAGATTCACCCCGTGCGCCAGATACAGCACCGCGTAGAGGATCAGCGCCCCCGACACCAGCGCCACCGGCAGCGCGGGCTGTCCGTCCAGCAGCGCGGGCAGCAGGAACACCACCAGCACCCCGAACGCGAACACCAGCCCCAGCACCGCGCGCAATCCGCGCCAGCGCGCCACCGCGACGATCACCGCCGCGAACACCAGCGCGATCACCGCCAGGGGCAGGGCGCGCGAATAGTCGTCGAAGGCGTAGACGGGGGTGCCGCTGGGATCGTTCTGCCGGACCAGCCGGATCTTGTCGCCCGCGTGCAGATCGGGTTGCCCTGGGCCCGGGGCGATTTCGAGCAGGGTGTGCTTGCCCTGATGCGGGCCGGAGTCGATCGAGACCAGGCTGCGCTGACAGGTGTAGGCGCTGGTGGCGGGCGGGGTCGGGGTGTCGTCGAACACCCGGCCGTTGGACTGACTGCCGCACGGGCCGATGTCCTGCATGACCACCAGACCCGATTCGGTCCGCATCGCGCCGCCGCCCGCGGTCTGCATCGGCAGCGGGATGTCCACGTGCTGGTGGCTGGGCCACAGCCAGATCACCCCGCCGACGACGAGGACACCGATGCCGACGAGTAGCCCGACCACCACCCGGGCGGCGGAGGTACCGATCGCGATCGGCCCCGAGTGATCGTGGTGGTGATGGTGGTCGCTCACCGGTCCCTACCTGTCCGTTGCGTGCCTGACCGGAGCGAGCTTAAAGGATTCGATTTTCGGCTTCACCGTGGCGACGCATGTACGCCGATGCCGGGATCGCGGCGAATACGCAGCTGAAGAGGGGGGAGGGGCGGCGGAGAGCAGGGGGATGTCTCCGCCGCCCAGGGACTCGACGCCCAGGGGGGTAGGCGGTCGAATCCAGGGCCGAGCGGCCCAGGGGGGGTAGGCGGCTCGGCCGGGCACTTTCGGTGCCGAGGACTACTGTACACAAATCGGCGTTCTTAGCGCCAGCTAAGTCTTCAAAAACCTCGATTTTTCAGACTCACGGTTGGTTTCGCCTGGGAGTGAACCCGGGGCGACCGTCACTGCCGGTAGCTGGCCAGGAAGTTGCCGAACCGCTCGATCGCCACCGCGAGATCGCGCGCCCACGGCAGCGTGACGATGCGGAGGTGATCGTGATGCGGCCAGTTGAAGCCGGTGCCCTGGACCATCAGGATCTTCTCCTGCAACAGCAGATCCAGGATCAGCTTCGAATCGTCGTGGATCTCGTAGACCTCGGGATCCAGCCGCGGGAAGGCGTACAGCGCGCCGCGCGGCTTCACGCAGGAGACGCCGGGGATCATATTGAGCTTCTCCCACGCCACATCGCGCTGTTCGAGCAGCCGCCCGCCCGGCAGCACCAGATCGTCGATGCTCTGATGGCCGCCGAGCGCGACCTGAATCGCGTGCTGCGCGGGCACATTCGGGCACAGCCGCGACGAGGCCAGCAGATCGATGCCCTCGAGGAATCCCGCCGCGTGCTCCTTCGGACCCGTGATGACCAGCCAGCCCGAGCGGTATCCGGCGACCCGGTACGCCTTGGACAGCCCGTTGAAGGTCAGGCACAGCAGATCCGGCGCGAGCGTGGCCAGCGAGATGTGCTTGGCGTCGTCGTAGAGGATCTTGTCGTAGATCTCGTCGGCCAGCAGCAGCAGCCGGTGCTTGCGGGCCAGGTCCACCAGCTGTTGCAGCACCTCGGTCGAGTACACCGCGCCGGTCGGGTTGTTCGGATTGATGACCAGCAGCGCTTTGGTGCGATCGGTGATCTTCGCTTCGATATCGGCGATATCGGGCTGCCAGCCGTTGGACTCGTCGCACAGGTAGTGCACGGGCGTGCCCCCGGCCAGGCTGGTCATGGCCGTCCAGAGCGGATAGTCGGGCGCGGGGATGAGGACCTCGTCACCGTTGTCCAGCAGCGCCTGCATGGTGATGGTGATCAGCTCGGAGACGCCGTTGCCCAGGTAGACGTCGTCGACGTCGAACTCCGGGAAGCCCGGCACCAGCTCGTAGCGGGTCACGATCGCGCGGCGGGCGGGCAGGATGCCCTTGGACTCGGAGTAGCCCTGCGCGTAGGGCAGCGCGGCGATGATGTCGCGCATGATCACGTCGGGCGCCTCGAAACCGAACGGCGCCGGATTGCCGATGTTCAGCTTGAGGATGCGGTGGCCCTCGCCCTCGAGCCGCGCCGCGTGCGCGTGTACCGGTCCCCGGATCTCGTAGACGACGTTCTGGAGCTTGGTCGACTGCTCCAGCACGCGCGGCGGCAGATGAGGTGACTGGCTGGTAGGACTCACCCGTCCCATGGTGCCACTGCGGGTCGCGCCCGCGCGGAGTGCCCTAGGCCGACAAATGGACCGGAATCATCCGCACCGCGGAGGTCGAACCGCAGAACTCCTCGATGCGTTCGTCCAGGTTGCGGGCCTCGGCGGCATCGCGGAACTGGGGTGCCGCGATGCGGCGGCGCAATCCGCTCAGCCGCTCCTCCAACTGCGCGATGCGCTTCTCCTCGGCGAGTTCGAGCACCGGGGCCAGCGCCTCGGCCGCGCCGTCGAGGCTGCCGTTGAGCAGATGCGCGGCCGCGTTGTCGATGCGGGCCAGCGATTCGGCGCCGTAGGAGCGTTGCTCCTCCGGACCGGCCGCGTACAGCTCGATCGCGCGCTGGGTCGCGGCGAGCGCGGGCTCGGCGCGGTCGAGATGGATGTAGGTGGCCCCGGCGTAGTAGTGGCTCTTGGGTTCGTTGAAGCCGAACACCCCGCCCACCTCGTCGTGCAGCGAATCGGTCTCGCCGCTGCCGCGCGCGGCGTCGGCGGCGCGGATGCAGCGCTCGGTGTCGGCGACGCTGCCCAGTTTGGACCAGATGCGGGCCTCGATGTTGTGCAGCCGCACCCGGGCCGTCGCCGATTCGGCGTACTGCTGCCCGCTCTGGGCGAGCATGATGCCGCGGCGCGGGCGTTCGGACTTGTATTCGATCAGCGCCTGCATGCCGCGGGTCCACGCGCGTAAACCGTTGTGCGCGCACAGTTCCGCGTACGCCCACGCCGCGCGGGCCTGCTCGCCCGCGGCGTCGTGGTAGCCGAGATCGGTGCTGGCGTTGGCCAACAGGCCCGACAGCGTCCCGGCCAGCATGTACAGATGCCCGGTGTCCGCGGGCCGTTGATGACCCTCGAGCAGCCGGTACACCCGGCGGCGCACGCGCAGCATCTCCACCATCATCGGAACCGGCGGGACGTGGACGTAGTCGTTGGCGATGCGCGTGACGTCGGCGTCGAGTTGCTCCAGCGTGGAAGCGCCGACGTTGGTGGCCTCGGCCCGTCCGGCGTGCTCGCTCGCTTCGTGGGCAGCCGCCATGATCAGATCCCTCTCCGAAATCGCTGCTAACGCATCGCCTCTCATCGCACCGGAATCGACGAGTGCCAACAGTTCCGCGTCGCTCGAATACCTGGTGGGCGCGGAACCCTCACCGCGCGCCTCGAATTCCGGTGCGGGCCGATCGATAAGGGGCTGATCGATCAACGCCGCGAACCGTGCCCGCACCACATCGTCGGACCTGGCGAGGGAGGTGTCGAGGGCGGCCTGATTGACCGGACGCGGATGCACCCGCGAGCCGCCCGCCTCCCATTTGGAGACCAGTCGTTCGTGAACACCCAAATGCGCCGCGAACTCTCGGATACTCATCCGCTTCGCATCGCGGAGGGCGCGGGCTTCTCTGCCTGACCACTGCCGGACCACGATGTCATCCCTTCCGCGACGAACTCACAGTCCAGAGTACGAGCGGATGGTGATCATGACCACAGCCGAAACCGAGCTGGTATCAGCGAGTTCGCAGGTGAGCGCCAAAGGCAGCGCAAGGGCAGCGCAAGGAGGGCGAGCGGGCGTTCCGGTCGGAAGCATCCGAAGCGAAGCTGATGGGGAGGATCGAGGAGCGCGTCGTGAACGTGGAAAAGCCCAGGACCACAGCGGATTGGGTCGCGCACTACCGGGACGAATTCGGGCTGCCGGTCACCGAACGCGGCGGTTTCGTCATGCTGCCGATCACCGGCCGGACCGGTGTGGTGCACCTGCCGACGATGCGCGCCGAACGAGTCCGCGACGCCCTCACCGACCAGGATATGATCGGCCCGGTCCTGGCGCGCCAGATTCGCTGGAGTTTCCTGGTCGTCCCCGACTCTCGGCCCGGCACACAGGTTCTCGACGTTCTCAATCGTCTCGATATCGGCATTCCGGGCATCGGCAGCGCGGTCATGCTCCCCACCGGCCTCGGCCGCTGGACGCGCGAGGGCTGCACCTGGATCGTCCCGCCCGCGCCCGATCTCGAACTCCCACCCCTTTCGGTCGTGATCACCACGGCCCTGGCGGTGGGCGGCGGCGAGGTATAACCCTCGCGCCCCGATTCCGGTTCCGCCTCCTTTGGCAGTCGACGAGGCGGACCCGGAATCCCGGAATCGACCCCCTGGATCAGATGCCTTGTCCACGTGCGTATCTGATGAAAACCCGATGTTTCTGTGTATACTCCGGCGGTCGGGTATGTCCGAAATTCATTGTGCGGCTGGGCATAACGGACGGTGAAAGGTAGCTCAGTTCGAACGCGCCGAAAACGCACCTACATCCCGACTTTCCGTGCGGCCAGGAAGGTTGACGGCGACGAAGAGATCATTATCTGGACCAACCCCGATGACGGTCAGCAATACAAGCTGCATTACCCGGTGCTCGTGGTTCGTCCGGGAATATTTCGGGAAGCGCGGAAACAACCAATGGGATCGGATACCGCCAGCTCGCGGCCATTACGCGCTGAACCGATCGATTGGATAAAGTCATTACGTGACAGACGCACCGAAACCGACTCCGCGATACCAGCAGATCATCGCCGCCGCCACAGCGGCCGCGAACGACATGGGTCACGACTATGTCGGGGTGGAACATCTGTTCCTGGCTATCGTTCGGGATCCTTGGGCGGTGCCAACCCAGGCGCTGCGGCGGGTCGGTGCCGAAGGGCCGGCGATCGAGGAGGTGCTGCTCTCCATCATGCGATCGGACGGTTACAACAAGAGGGGCCACACGCAGGATCCGAAACCTGAGTGACCTACGATTCCACGGGGCTGTTTATCGCTCACTTGTCAGCCCGCGGGTGAGACCGATCGCGCAGAAGCTCGGAGCCGAGAAACTCCGCGTTCTGTCCTACGCGCCCGCGGCCCTGTGACATAACATCCATCGAGCCGCGTACGGAAGAGAGCGACGATGGAGCATGGCTCCGCCTACCTCGAGCTGGTCGACGGATTTCGCGCTGTAGCAGACGTTTTCGAAGGTCGGGACATGACCCTGGACTCGGATACCGCGCTCGTTCGCCTGACCCGGGCGATCGACGCGACGGACCGAGCGGACGAGATCGAGGAGGTAGTCAGATGGGTGCTCGAGTCGGACAACTGCCCGAGCGGCGGCGATATCGTCAGATACCTGGCCTTCAGATACCGGTGGTCCTGGCTTGCGGACGACCTGCACCGCAATCTCATGGAGTGCGTGAAACACGATGATCTGCGCGGCATCCGATGGTACGAGTGGATGCTCGAGGCGTTCGACGACGCCTGGGAAGACATCGAGTTCTATCCGTCGTTGCGCGCGACCCACGAGGAAGACGACCGCCATCGGCCTTGACAGAATCGCCGCTCGCCCCCTTCCCCCGAATACGCGCGAGCGGACGACGGGCCGAAGCTGAATTCTCAGCTTGATGTATGGCTCGGTACCCAGAGAACAGGATCGACTCGGTGACCCCGGAATGGTCACTTCCGCCGGACGCGCGCGCATCGCCACCGAACTGGCGAGGTAACCCCGCCGTTCGGATCGAATCCAGAGTGGACGCGGTCGACTTGATCGACGAGTTTCGAAGCGTCCCGAAGGTTTTCGAAGGGCGGGACCGGACCTTGGACCTGGATACCGCACTCGTTCGCCCGACCCGGGCAATCGACGCGACGGACCGGGACGACGAGGTCGAGGCGGCCGTCCGATGGGCGCTTGAGCCGGCCAATGCCCGAGTAGCGGCGATATCGTGTGCTACTTGGCGTACCGATACCGTTGGCCCTGGCTTGCGAACCATCTACGCGCACTGCCGCTTCCAGGAGTACTACGGCGGCCGGGTCCCCCCCGAGCAGTACCGCCGGCGTCGTTTCGGCAGGACAGGCACGCCGTGCTCGTCGTGGTGATCCGGCGCAACGCCGGATCGGCCAACTACAACTATTCGCTGGCCGGTGCGCAGATCGTCTGCTGGGCGCGGCCCGTCGGCCTGCTCCTCGCGCCCTAGGCCGTCGGGCCCAATCGATGACCGACACACCCATCGTCTTACGACAACGACGTGATGCGCGGTGTCGCGGACCCGATCGGCTTGCCACACACGGTGAACCCGGTCGAACTCGTGGACCCGCGACGTACTCGTCGAACTGCGCGAGGGCCCGGTCGGACCGGTCGGCCCCGACGGCGCGCCCGCGTGGCCCTGGAACCGGCAGGCGATATCGCCGACCCCGCCGCACTGCGGGCCCTCGGCCTCGGCATGGCCGATGGGCGCAAGGCCTGGCGCGTCGTCTCAGGGGAAAAGCCCATTAGAGATGGTCGCGTTCGAATGCGCGGATGTTACACCGAATGTCGGTGATTTAAATCTCCCAATAGCCTTGAGGTAGCTTGACGGTTTTCCTGGTCGAGATCGGCTGTGCCCAGCGGCGCGCGGTGTCGCTGGAGCGCGAGGTGAGAGCCTTGCCAGTGTTGAATCGCCAATTTCTACTGGTGAATCGACGTTATCAACCGGCTACCGTCAGTGTGTCCGTCGAACTGTCCGACACTGGAACCCCATTCGCTTCCCGTGATAGGAATCGAATGTCCGACCTCCCCTGCAGGAGATCGCCCCCGCCGTTTCTCGGCGGGGGCGATGCTTGTTTGAGGGGGTGTTTCGGGTCGAGTTTTCCACGTGGAGGCTAACTCTCGGCTATGTCCGTTCGAGAGTGTCCTCACGCGACGAGGGCGGTGCTGCCACTTTCCGGCAACACCGCCCTCGCGGTCATAACGGGCCGATCAGTTCTTTCGGCCCGGGGCCTTCGCGCCCGACTTGAAGCCGAGTCCGCCCGGCTTGGCGGTCGGGGGCTTCGGGGTGCCGTTGGCCTCCGTGGGCTTCGGGTCCTCCGCCGCGGGTTCGTTAGAGGCCGAGGGGGCAGCGGTTTCCGGGGCGTCGGACGACTCCTCGGCCGCCGGGGTTTCCGCGGGGGCCGAAGCCTGCTCGGCGGCAGGGGTTTCCGCCGCGGGCTTCGGCGCACCCGGGGCCTTGGCGCCCGGACGCTTGAAGCCCGACTTCATGGCGAGGCCCTTGGGGGCGACCGTGGGCTTGGTCTCCGTGGGCTCGGTCTCCGTGGGCTGGGCCGACGCCTGCGGCGCCTCCTCGGCGGGGGCCGATTCGGGCTGTGCCGCCGGGGTTTCCGCGGCCTTCGCCGGGCTCTTGCCGCCCGGCGCCTTGGCCGCGCCCTTCATCGCGAGGCCGCCGGGCTTGGCGGCGGGAGCGGACGCGCTGCCCGAATCCTCGGCCTTCTCGGCGGCCGGAGTCTCCTGGTCGGGTGCCTTGGCCCCCGGCGCCTTCGCGGCGCCCTTCATCGAAAGGCCCTTACCGCCAGGCGCTTTCGCCGGACCCTTCATGGCCAGGCCGCCGGGCTTGGCCGACGGGATCACCGACTCGTCGTCACCGGTCTCGGCGGCGGGGGCGTCCTGGTTCGCGCCGGGAGCCTTGGCGGCGCCCTTCATCGCGAGACCCTTGCCGCCCGGTGCCTTCGCCGGGCCCTTCATGGCCAGACCTTTGCCGCCGGGCGCCTTCGCGGGGCCCTTCATGGCGAGGCCCTTGCCCTCGGCGGGCGCGGCCTTCGGCTCGGCGGTCTCCGTATCGGCCTCGGCCGCAACGGGTTCCGGCTCCGGTTCCGGCTCGGCCTCGACCCGCTTGGGCTGCTGGACCACCTTCAGGTTCTCGGTCAGCGTGGTCGGTTCGACCCGCTCGATGGCGTCGAGCATGAGCTGCGCGACGTCGATGACCTCGACGCCCTGGCCGACCTCGCCCGAATCCTTGCGCGCGGTGACGCCGTCGGTGAGCATCACGCGGCAGAACGGGCACCCGGTCGCGATGCGGGAGGGCTCGTTACCGCCGTCCAGGGTCGCCAGCGCCTCGTCGGTCCGGTCCAGGTTGACGCGCTTGCCGAGCTGCTCCTCCATCCACATGCGCGCACCGCCCGCGCCACAGCACATGGAACGCTCGCCGTGGCGCGGCATTTCGGCCACGCGGGCACCGGAGGCGGCCATCAGCTCGCGCGGCGCGTTGTAGATCTTGTTGTGCCGCCCCAGGTAGCAGGGGTCGTGGTAGGTGACCTTCTCCGACACCGACGACACCGGCACCAGCTTCTTCTGCCGCACCAGGCGGTTCAGCAGCTGGGTGTGGTGCACGACCTCGTAGACGCCGCCGATCTGCGGGTACTCGTTGTTGAGCGCGTTGAAGCAGTGCGCGCAGGTGACGACGATCTTCTTCTTGTTGTCCTCGACGCCCTCGAACACCGAGTTCAGCGTCTCGATGTTCTGCATCGCCAACTGCTGGAACAGGAACTCGTTGCCCGCGCGGCGGGCCGAGTCACCGGTGCAGGTCTCCTCCTGGCCGAGCACCATGTACTTCACGCCCGCGGTGGCGAGTAGTTCGGCGACGGCCTTCGTGGTCCGCTTCGCGCGGTCCTCGTACGCGCCCGCGCAGCCGACCCAGAACAGGTACTCGTAGCCCTCGAACGTCTCGGCGTCCTGCCCGAACACCGGAACCTCGAAGTCCACCTCGGAGATCCAATTGAGCCGGTCCTTGGCGTTCTGGCCCCAGGGGTTGCCCTTGTTCTCCAGATTCTTGAACAGGCCCGCGAGCTCGGTCGGGAACTCCGACTCGATCAAAACCTGGTAGCGGCGCATGTCGAGGATGTGGTCCACGTGCTCGATGTCGACCGGGCACTGCTCCACACACGCGCCGCAGGTCGTGCAGCTCCACAGCACCTCGGGATCGATGACGCCGTTCGCGTCCTCGGGGCCGACCAGCGGGCGCTCGGCCTCGGCGCGGGCGGCCTCGGAGATCTTCGCCAGCGCGGCCTCGTTCGGCTTGCCCTCGGCGTCGACCAGACCGACCTCGTCGCCGCCCATATCCTTGCGGCCACCCGCCAGTAGGTAGGGGGCCTTGGCCGCGCCGTGATCGCGCAGCGACATGATCAACAGCTTGGGCGACAACGGCTTTCCGGTGTTCCACGCCGGGCACTGGCTCTGGCAGCGGCCGCACTCGGTGCAGGTGGTGAAGTCCAGCCAGCCCTTCCAGGAGAAGTCCTCGATGCGGCCCGCGCCGAAGGTGTCGTTGTCGGGGTCGGCGGTCTCCATATCGATCGCCTTGCCCTTGGACATCATCGGCTTGGCCGCGCCCAGCGCGACGCCGCCGTCGTCCTCACGCTTGAAGTAGATGTTGAAGAAGGCCGCGAACCGGTGCCAGGCCACGCCCCAGGTGATGCTGCGGCCCACGAAGTAGAGGAAGGCCATGCCCGACATCAGCTTGATGAACGCGAAGATCGACACCATGGTCGGGCTGGCGGGCAGCAGCTTGGCCACCTGCATGGTGAAGAAGTCGGTGGCGGGGTTGCCCTCGCCGTTCAGCGCGATCTTGCCCGCCTTCACGAAGATCATGCCCAGACCCTCGAGCAGGACGATCGCCTCGATCACGTAGGCCGGGGCGAACTTCGAACCGCTGAAGCGCGACATCCGTTCGGGCACGCGGGGGTGGTTGAGCTGGCGGATGGTGATCAGCACCAGAATGCCGACGACCGTGCCGATGCCCATCAGCTCGTCCCAGAAGTGGTAGAAGCCCCAGTTGCCGATGATCGGCCAGTGGAATTCGGGATCGAAGGTCTGCCCGTAGGCCTCGAACCAGAGGATGGCACCGGTGATGAAGCCGACCATCACCAGCCAGTGCGCCCAGCCGACCGTGCGGAACTTGTTCATGCGCGTGTGCGCGATGAACTCGATCAGCATCTGCCCGAAACGCGGGAAGAACGGACGCCAGCGGTCCGGGGCGGGCTGTCCGATCATGATGGCGGAGACGATCTTCCACACGCCGCCGAAGAACGCTGCCCAGCACACCAGACTGAGCAGCGCCCCTATCGTGCCCAGCGTCACTGTCAGGGCATTCATGTCGCGACCTTCCTTCGGTTCAACGAGCTGTCCGGGCGGCAGGGCTGATGTGCCACCCTTATTGCTCGTTATCCTAACGGGCAGTAAGTTACCCACCGGTAACTTATCCGTCCATCATATCCTCACGGCTCGGAAGGCCCCAGCTTGCAGGGGCTTGACCGGACCGGTGATGTGACCGCGCTCACCCATCGTCCTGCGGTTATGTGCGAGCGCGGATCGCTATCACGGTAAAACCCGGCAAATGCCGTCCCAAACCCGGGACAGCTTAGTTCGTTTGGCGGAAAAGGGATCTCGCTTCTCGCCAGCTATTGGACTAAGCTCCAGTCGTCCTGCTAGCTGTGTGTGTCATCTCCCCGCTCGGGGAGGGTTCCACAGGTACGACCTGAGGGATGCGTGGGCTCTCGCGGGGATGACGACACGTGCAAGGCGAAACTTGATGATGGATTGGATAACCGAATGAAGCTCCGCAGCTACCCTGCGGTGGGCACCCTGGTCATCGGCGCTATGGCCATCGGGTTGGGAACTGCCCATGCCGAGCCGGCCGCTCCGGCCGAGGGAGTCAACTACTCCGTCCAGCTCGTGGACGCGCAGCAGCCCGGAGCGCCGAAGTCGGTGGTGACGCGACTGCAAGGGGGAACGTTCCAGCTCTCGAAGACCGAGGTCGCGGCCAAGGCCGACGAGCCGGCGGCGACGGTGGACACGGTCGACGTCAAGGACGCCGAGGGCAAGACCCTGGTGACGCTGCCGCTCACCTACAGCTTCGCGGGCCAGCAGGTGCAGGTGAAGCCGGAGATCAAGGGTGAGGGCAAGGAACTCCAGCTGACCCCCGACAAGACCATCGCCCCCGTCGCCGACCAGCACCAGGTCGAGGTGCAGACGGTCGGCCGCGACGGCAGCCGGGTGGCCCTCAAGGATGTCGCCTCGCCGATCGAGAACCAGCGCGCGATGAACGACTTCGCGAGCAAGTTCGGCATCGCGACGGCCGTCGGCGGCTTCGTCGGCACCGCCATCGGCGCGGTCGTCGGCTGCGTCTTCGGCCTGCCGCTGTTCGGCGTGGGCTGCCTCGCCGGCCTCCCCCTCGGCGCCGGCATCGGCGGCATCCTGGGCACGGTCGCCGTCGGCGGCCCCACCCTGATCGCCACGGGCATCGAACTCGTCAACACCATGATCGCCGACGCGGGCACCACCCAGTGGAGCGACGAGAACATGGCCAAGCAACAGGCCGCCCAAAACCAACAGCCCGCCCAGAAGTAACCCCCGCAAGCCCCGAAGCGGCCCGTGCTCCCAGAGCACGGGCCGCTTCCGTCTACACCCCAAAAAACCTGTACCTCTACGTGGTAACGGCAACCCCAGCCGCACCCCTTATTCGAATCCGCACCCCTTCCAGAGCCCAGAAACGGGTGCGGATCCGAATAAAGGGTGCGACTGGGGTTGCCGCACCTTCAAAGGCACTGCCTCCCACAAGTTTGGCATCCCCAGGCAAGGCAACCCAGCCGCACCCTTTATTCGGATCCGCACCCCTTGTAAGGCCCTGAAACGGGTGCGGATTTGAATAAGGGGTGCGACTGGGGTTGCCTTGCCATTGAAAGCGTGCCCTCTGGGGGGGCAGTACTCACCCTCCGGAGGCAGTACTCATGCGGGGCCTTCGGATCGGTGAGCCTTCGGAGGGGGTGCTTTGCTCGAGGGGTGCCGTGCCTGAGGAGTGTCGTGCCTGAGCGATGCCGTGCCTGAGGGGCGGAACCCCTGATCAACGACAAAAAAAGGCCGACAGCCCAAGGGCTGTCGGCCTTTTCGGCGTCAGGGTCAGTTGGTGCGGACCCGGAGGCCGGGGTTGTCCGAGAGGACCACGTTGACCGGCTGGGCGAAGAGTTGGGGGGCGTCGCCGGTGAGGAGGCCGAGGAACTCGGGGATGGCGCAGACGGGGTAGTCGGCTACCGAGGAGGCGCTGGAGATGCCGAGGGCCAGGGTGCCGGTGACGATCGGGCCGCCGCTGTCGCCGGGGAGGGCGCAGATGTTGGCCGAGAACGACTGGGTCAGTTCACGATCGCCGACCTGGACGGTCTGGTCGACGGCGTTGACGACGCCGCAGCTGAAGCCGGTGCGCGAGCCCGACTTGCAGACGGGGGCGCCGACGACGGGGTCGGCCACGCCGGTGATGGCGATCGGGCCCGCGGCCGCGCGAACCAGGTTGTTGCTGAAGCGATCCCGGCTGCCGTCGTTGATCGCGATGATCGAGTAGTCCTGGTTGCCCAGCACCGACTTCTGGAACGAACCCAGCTGGTTGCCGAGGCGGTTGCCCGGCAGCAGTTCGAACATGCCCGGCGCGTTGGCGGTGCCCGCGGCGGGGATGTTCGGATCGCAGTGGCCCGCGGTGATGTTCACGACGTTGTTGTTGCGGTCGAGGCCGTTGAACCCGGCCGAGCAGATCAGCTGCATGCGTCCGGCGACCGAGGCGTATCCGGTGCCGGCGGAGTACGCGCCGTTGCCCTCGCCCGCGACGGGCTGGGCCTGCGGGATCTCCGCCTCCTCGGGGCCGACCGGCGGGGCGGGCATGACGATGACGCGCGCCGGATCGACGAATCCGGGCATCGGCAGACCGGCCTTGTCGACGCGCACCGCGATGCTGTTGTTCACGGTGTCGATCGCGACGCCGCGCACGGCCTTGGCCACGGCCTCGGGCTGATTCGAAAGCCATTGCTGGAAGGCGTTTTTCTCGCTGCGCAGCACGGTCTCGGTCTTGGCGACATCCTTGACGGTGAAACCGGCGTCCTGCGCGGCCTTGCGGGCGTCGTCGAGGCCCTGTCCCTGCGCCAGCGCGACCACGGCCTGGCCGGCGTTGTCCAGCCACGCGCCCGCGTAGGACTGCGGATACTGCCGCTGGGCGTTGGTCGCGAAACCGGCCAGCTTCTGCGCGACGTCCGCGCGGTGCAGGTACTCCTCGGGGGAGATCTTCAGGTCGCGCTGGACCGCCGCGACGAGCTCGGCCGGGAGATTCGGCGCCGGCGCGGGTTCCGCGGACGCCGACCCCGCCATCGGTCCGAGGACCAGCGCGGCGGCCGACGCGGCGACCGCTGCTCTGCGGAGAGGGTTCCGCGGGCTCGATCCCGCGGCGGACAGACGGATGCGTGGCAGGAGCATGAGGCGACTATATGGGGTTCTGATCGTTATGCCTACTCGTCTCGAAGGAGCGGGGAAAATTCATCTCGCGTTCGGGTTCAGCCCGCGTTGTTACGCGTGCGAACCGTAATTCCGGAACCCACCCCACCTGCGGGATTGGCTTCGATATCGGCGAGAATCGCGCGAATCGGAATGCCCAGCGAGGCGGTTCCCCCGTACTGCGCGAGACCGATGTTGGCCTCCCCGCAGTCCGGGGCGTCGGCGGCGTTGGAGCCGCTGGTGATGCCCAGGGCGAGCGTGCCGGAGACGATCGCGCCGCCGCTGTCACCGCCGAGGGTGCAGGCCGAACTGGCGAAACCGCGTACGGTCTTCGATTCGCCGTCGGTGGTGTAGAGCTGGGTCTCGACCCGGTCGGCGACCACGAAACCGCAAGTGAACGTGGACGATTGGCCCGACTTGCAGACCGGCGCGCCGACGATCGGATCGGCGACGCCGGTGACGGTCAGGGTGGTCCCGTTCGCGCCGCGCACCGAGGGCTGATCCATGCCCGCCCGCACCGCGCGGTCGTTCAGTTTGATCACCGAGTAGTCCAGGCCGCTGCGCCCGCCCAGCTGGGCCCGCACGAACGAGCCGACCTGCGGGCTGGCCTTGAGGTCGCGGACGTCGGGCACGTAGACCTCGGCGTGCTGATCGCCCTTGTCGATGTTCGGATCGCAGTGTCCCGCACTGATGTTCAGCGCGTTGCCCGAGGCGTCGAAACTGTTGAAGCCGAACGAGCACACGTCGACCGTCCTGAGCGCCTCGTCGGCCAGCGAGGTCGGCGCGCTGATGTAGGTGTCCCCGCCCATCGGCCGCCGCTCGACCGGCCCGCCGCCGCCTGGGGAGAGCACCACCTTGACGTTGGCGATCAGCGTGGGCAGGTTCAGCAGATGTCCGGCCGGGGTGTTGGCGACATTGACGACCAGTTGGCTGTTGAGGAAGTCGATGGCCACCGAGTTGATCGCCGAGGAGATCTCGCGCGGCAGCCCGCCGATCCACTGCGCCAACTGATCCAGGGAACTCTCCAGCCCGTCGGCCGAGATCGGCGCCAGCCGCGTCTGATACCCGTCGGAGGCCGCGATCCGGGCCGCGTCGAGCGAGGTGACCGCCACGATCGGCTTGCCGTCGGCGCCCAGCCACGCCCCGGCGAAGTCCTCGGGCCGCTCGGAGCGGAACTCGCGCGCGTAGTCGCCCAGTTGCTGCGCCCGGGCCGCCCGGTCCAGGTATTCGGCGGGCGTCATCTTCAGATCACGCGAAATCGCTTGTGCCAGTTCGGGTGACAACTCGTCCGCGGTGGATTGCTCCACCCCGGGCGCGGCCTGCGCGGGCGCGGTGAACACCGGGGCGAGGAGTACGGTGGAGGCGAATGCGACGGCGGCGGCTTTGACCGTGGCGCGACGCGCCGGCAGGTTGCGCATGGAGTCCCTTCGTCAGGCACCGGTGTGTGCCGGCAGATCCGGGGGCGGTAAGCCGTTGTGCGGTAACACCGGTCAGCGCTTCACTTTAGGGCACGAACGGGCAAAGTTCGCTACAAAACGATCACGGATTCGGGACCTCCAGCGCGGGCGGCAGCGGCAGGCCCGGAATGGGATCCCAGGGGTTCGGAACCGTGGGTGTGGAGCGTCGCGGCGTGGTCCGGGTGGGCCGGGCGGGCGTCGTGGTCGACGAGGGCGCGCTGGTCGGCGGCGGTGTGGTCGTCGGCGGGGGCGGTGGTGGGGTGGTCTCGGTGACCTCGGGGGTCTCGATCGGCGCGGGTTCGGGGACCTCGGTGACCGGTTCGGGCGTCGGGGCGGGCGGCGGCGGGGGCGGCGTGGTGGTCGAGATCGAGGAGCGCGCGTCCGGAGGTGGGGACGCCGGGGCGTCGTGGTCGCGGAGCAGCAGGGCCACGACCAGACCGCCCAGCATGAGTCCGACCAGTGCGGCCGCGGCGATCAGCAGCGGTATGCGGCGGCGCTGTCGGGACGCGGGGGGTTCGGCGGTGGTGGGCGGCCGTTCGGCGGCCGTGGTCTCGACGGATTCGGCGGCCGGGAAGGCGGCGGAGTACGCCTGCGCGACCGGTTGCGGGGTCTGCAACGCGGGCAGGATGTCGGTGACGTCGAGCGCGTTCTCGGCGTGCGTGGGGTCGGGCGGGGTGGTCCCGGCCGGGGTGGCGAGCACGGCGGCGAGGGCGGCGCGGGCCGCGTCGCGCGCGTAAGCCCGTCCGCCGCCGTCGGTTTCGGGCAGATCGGCCTCGCTGACCAGCACGACCGCCCGCAGACCCAGATAGTCCAGCGCGTCGCGCAGGGCGGCGACCTGCTGTTCGGGCCAGTCCGAGGGATGGGTGGCGTAGAACTCGGCCGGACCCTCGAGATGGTCGGCGGCCAGATTGATCAGGCAGAACAGCGCGGTGGCGACCAGATCCTCGGCCCGGTACGCCTCGCCGTCGTCGACCGGGATGCCCGCCGGATCGCCGACCGCGGCGAAGAATCCGGTGATCGAATGGCTGTGTCCCACAGGTGGTTCGCCGCCGAGCGCCGCGTCGCCGTCGTCGGACATGTGCAGCACGGGTTCGCGCACGATGTAGACCGGTTCGGGGGCGTCCTCGGTGCCGCTGGTGAGGATCGCCGCGATGCACTCGTCCTCGGCGATCCGTAGGCCCACCCCTGTGGCCATCCTCGTTACCTCGCTTCGCGTCTCGTGCGCCCCCGGGGCGGCGCCGTCCGCGCCGAGCATCACACGAGCAGCGAACCGTGTCCCATGGCGCGGAGCATCGACAATAACTCGGAACGGGAGCCCGCTCCGATCCGACGCCGGATCCGCGCCACATGATGCTCCACCGTCTTCGCCGAGATGTACAGCCGGGCGCCGATCTCGCGATAGGTCAGGCCGAGCAGCACCAATTCGGCGACCTCGCGTTCGCGGTCGCTGAGCAGGGCGTCGGTGGGCGCGGCCGCCTGTTCGGGCCGGGCCCGCGGGGCCGGATCGGGCGCGGGGGCGGGCCGCTGCGGCGGGCGGGCCTCGGCGCGCACCGAGCGGGCCAGTTTGAGCAGCGCGGTGGCGGTGGCGGAGTCGCCCGTCGCCAGGGCGGCCTCGCTGGCCAGCCGGGCGGCGTCCCAGCTCATGCCGATCTCGGCGAGGCGGCGCACGGCGGCGGCGACCTCGTCGTGGGCGACCTCCCCGCGCAGCACGAGCACCCAGGTGCGGCCCGCGTCGGCGAGCACCGCGGCGTGCGGGTCGCCGGTGCGGGCGGCGGCCTTGAGCCGGTGGGCGGGCGGCAGCAGTTCGTCGGGACGTTCGTGGGCGATCGCGGCCTGGATCTCGTACCAGCTGAAGGCGTTCGCCCAGGCGGGCGGATTGCCCAAGCGGTGCAACAACTCTCGCGCGGCGTCCACCAGTGCGCTCACCCGGCGTTCGTCGCGCAGGCGGATCGCCGCCAGCCACAGCTCGCCGATCGGCAACAGCGCCAGCAGGTCGGCGGCGACATCGTCGAACAGCGGATACGCCGACTCCCAGGCCCGGGTGAGCGCGGCGTGATCGCCGCCGCGGCGGGCCAGTCCGATCGCGACGCCGTGCGCCAGCAACTGATCGCGGCGCGACAGGGCCGGGAGATCCAGTGCGGCGAGGAATCCGGCCGCGGCCTGTTCGTCGCCGCCGAGCATGGCGGTCCAGGCGCTCAACACCAGCAGATGCGGATCGCGTTCGGAGCCGCCGCGCAGGGCGTCGGCCGCGCGGCGCGGCTCGCCCATGCTCAGGCACAGCAGGGTCGCGATGGACACCGCGGTGCAGGGCAGGAAGCGGTCGGCGGCCGGGGTGGTCGCGGCGCGGGCGGCCTGGATCAGGGTCGACGCGGCGGAAACCGCTGCCGCGCGGACGCTTTCGCCGGGACGCGGCGCGCCGCCGGGCGGAAGGGGTTCGGGCAGGGTGTAGGCCAGTGCGGTGGCGATCAGGCCCGCGCGGGCGGTGGCCTCGGTGGGCGGCCAGTGCGCGGCCGAGGCCGACAGCATGGTCGCCGCCTCGACCTCGCCCGCCAGATATTGGACGGTGGCGCCGACGGCCCAGTCCGGGCCGACGCGCTGCGGGCCGAGCCACGAATACAGTTGCGCCGCACGGGCGGCCAGGCCGCGGCGGGTCCACACGCTCGCGCAGATCCGCACGGCCGCGGCGAGTTCTGCTGGGGGAGCGGTGGTTCCGGACAAGACGGGTTCGGCCAGGCGCAGCGCCGTCTCGTCGTCGCCCGCGCGGGCGGCGGCCTCGGCCCAGCGCACCGCGACCGCCTGCCGGTCGGCCCCGGCGGCGGCCGCCGCGGCGTAGTAGCGCACCGCCTCCTCGCCCGCCTTTTCGGCCGCGGCGCAAAGGAATTCGGCCAAGCGGGGATCGCGTAGGCCCGATTCGGCCAGCAGCAGCGCGGTGTGGTCGCGCAGCAGGCCCGCGGCCCAGCGCGCCTCCAGCAGTCGGCGCTGCACGGCCAGGAAGCGGCGGTCGCCGACCAGGGTGCGCAGCGGCGCGATCGCGGGGGCGAGCAACAGATCCGCGTCGGTGATCAGGGCGCTCGCGCGGGCGCGGTCGATGAGGTCGAGGGCGGTCTCGTGCTCGATGTCGAGCACCTCGCCCAGTTCGCCGGGGTCGAGTCCGGCGCCGGTGGTGGCCACCACGAACACGTCGAGCAGGCCCGGATCGGTGCCGTCGAGCAGCGAGCGGGCCCAGCCCGCCACGGCCTCGTCGACCGCGGCGATCCCGGCGTCGAGGCGGGTGGCGCACGCGGCGGTGAGGGCCGCGACGACACCGCCGTGGATGCCTCCGGTCCGGCGATGGATGTGCTGGGCGACCGGGCGGGGCACCATCATGCCCAATTCCCGTGCGAACGGGGCGATCTCGGCCGCGCCCAGGGCGCGCAGGTCCAGGACGCGACCGCGCCGGGAGACGGCGTCGGTGAGCGCGCGCAGTCCGGCGTCGTGCGGCCGCGGCCGGGTCGCGACGACGACCGTGCGGGTACCGGCGGTCACCGTGGCGGTGAGTTCGGCAAGGTCGGCGCGCGCGAGCGTGTGCGCGTCGTCGACGATGAGGACGGTGGCGGAATCCCTGCCCCGCAACCGTTTTCGGATGGCGGCGAGCAGGGTGGACTTGCCGGTGCCGGAGCGGCCGCGGATCAGGTAGACCCGGTGCTCCCCGTCCTGGGCGTCGAGTTCGCGGAGGATATCGCGCGCACCCGGGAGCGATTCGAGCGCGACTGTGTTGTCGGTGACCACGTTTCGACCTCAGCCACCCGTATGTCCGAGCACCTGGCCCGGTGTGTCGAGCACCTGACCGAGGGTGTTGCCGGTCTGATCCAGTCCGTTGTTCAGCGTGCTGCCCAGATCCGGCACGGACGGCCGGGTGGGTGGGGACGGCGCGGTGGGTGGCTGCACGACCGGCGGCTGCGCGGTCGGCGCGGAGGGTGCCGGAGCGGGGGCCGGGGCCGGTTGTGGGGCGGGTGAATTCGCCTGGGGGGCCGGGGTATTGGCGTCCGGGGCCGGTGCCGCGGCCTGCGGAGCGCCCGACGCGGTGCCCGGGGTGCCGGGTGTGCCGGGGTTGCCCGCGGCGGCGGGGGCGGCGGGATCGGTCGAGTTGCGGGAGGCGACCGGTGCGGCGGCGCCCGGGGCCCGATCCGATTGGCCGGGAGCGGTATTCGCGACCGGCGCGACCGAACCGGCGGAGGCGGTGGCGCCGTTCGCGGTGGTCGCCGTACTGGTGGCGCTGGTGCCCGTGGAGGTCGACGACGAATTCGAGGTCGGCGTGGATTGCAGGGCCGTGCCCACCGCGAGGGTGCCGGTCGCGAGCGCGGCAACGGCCACCGCGGCGCCGGCGACGAAGGCCGCGCGCCGCCAGGTGCCGAAGCGCGGGGTGGGACGCGCCTGCGGGAGGGGCGGTAGCAGGGCGGCCCGCTCGGGTTCCGGAAGTCGTTGCACCGCAAGGGCTTCGGTGGTCGCGGCCACCTCGGGTGCGGGGGCGGTGTCGACCGCCTGTGCCGCGATGTCGGCGGCCAGCAGGGCCGCGCCGCACGCCGCGGTGTGCGCGGGATTCTCGACGGTGATCGGGGTGACGCCGAATTCGGTGGAGACCAGTTCGGTCAGCAGCGGGATGCCGCTGCCGCCGCCGGTCAGCAGGACGCGCTCGATCCGGTCCAGTCCGGCCAGGCGCGCGGCCCGGTGGATCAGATCCAGTGAGGCGAGCAGGGATTCGCGCAGCAGATCCTCGAGTTCGTCGCGGACCAGGCGGACGTCGCGGGCGCTGTCCGGCAGCCGGACCGGTACGACGGTCGCGGTAATAGCGGAAAGCTCCTCTTTCGCTTTTTCGCAGCGACGGCGCAGGGCCGCCAATTCCCTTTCGACCATCGGGTCGAAGGGGTCGAAGGAGTTTTCGCCCTGAGCGTTTGCCAGTACGTAACGCATTGTCAACAGATCGAATTCGGCGCCGCCGGTCTCGGTGGACCGCAGCGGTTGCGCGAGCAGCCCGGCGCCCGGCTCGGCGCCCACGACCGAGACCGTGATCCCGGACGCGCCCAGGTCGTAGACGACGACCGGTGCGCCGCCGGAGACGTCGTCGTGGGTGGCGGCGAGACCGCGCACGGCGGCGACCGGTTCGGGGATCAGGGTGAGATCGGTCAGGCGGGCGTGATCCAGCGCGGCGCGCAGGGCGGTGACGGCGTGCCCGGACCACCACGCGGGGTAGCCGAGCACCGTCGCGACCGGCCCGGTGTCGTCGCTGAGACAACCGACCAGTTCGGCCACGAGGTCGGCCGCGGCGATCGAGTCGCCGTCGTCGGTGCGGATGGCGACCGGATCGCCGACCCGCGCCAGCACGTCCTCCGACACCGGCGCGCTCGGCCGGACATCGATCGCGGCGGCGTGCAGGTCGTCGTCTCGCTCCGGAATCGTGACGGCGACGGTGTTCGACGACCCGACGGTGATGCCGAGCGCGAGGCCCTGAGTCATTCGGGAATCCCCTGTCGTTAGCGCGGTGCGGTCGTCTCGACCTAACGGGCCTGTCGGTTGCTGGGGGTTCCTCGTTACTCGGGGTCGATTAATACGGGGAAATTCCCCTAATACGCCGACGGCCCCCAATGCCCCCGGAGTGGGCGAGGAGGGGGCTTCACCCCGTTTCGCGTAACGCAAGGGCTTCCTAGCGTGAAAGGCAATTCGACAACTGCGGATCGCCGATGGTCCGCCGAACCAGGAGACGATGGCGATGAGCCCCAACGCGATTCTCGAGTTCATCCTCAGCCTGCTGCGTGACCACGAGGCCGCGGTCGGCTACTGCGCGAACCCGACCCAGGCGCTGTGCGCCGCGGGTCTCGAGGCGGTGACCCCGGAGGATATCGCCGCCGTGGCGCCCATGGTGGCCGAATCGGCCCTGATCAGTGGCGGTTCCCAGCTCTCGGCGATCGTGGCGGCGGGCGCGGGCGCCGGTGCCGCCGCGGCCGGGGGACTCGGCGCGACCGCGGGCGCGGTCACCGAGGCGGGCCTGGGCGCCGGTGTCGCGGCTGGGGTAGACACCGGCGTGCAGGCCGGGACGGGTCTGGACCTCGGCCTGACCGGTGCGACGGGCCTCGATCTGGGCGCGGGGCTGGCGACCGGCCTGCAGACCGCGGCCGGTCTGGGCGCCGGGCTGTCCGCCGGACTCGGCGCGGCCGCCGCGGTGGGAACCGGCGCGGTCGCCGGACTCGAGGCGGGCCTCGCGGCCGGAATCGGCGCCCTCGCGGGTGTCGCGGGCGGCCTCGGCGGTTCGCTCGGCGCCACCACCGACATCAGTGGTGACCTCGGCGCGGAGATCGGCACGGGCCTGGAAGGCGCGCTCGGCACCGGGCTCGAGGGCACCCTCGGCACGGAGATCGGCGCGGATGTGACGACCGGCCTGGAGGCCGGAATCTCGACGGCCGCATCGGCATTCACCGAGGCCACGGCCGATATCACCGGCGCGGTGAACGCCGCCACGCAGGCCACGGTCGGCGGCCTCGCCGACGCCACCACCCACCTCGGCACGGATCTGGGCGCGGCCCTGAATGGTTCCGTGGGTGCGGTCGGTGACCTGGGTGCGGCCTTGAATGGTGCGGTCGGCGATCTCGGTGCGGCCCTCAATGGTTCCGTCGGTGACCTCGGGGCCGCCCTCAACGGTTCTCTGGGCGCGGCGGGCGACCTCGGCGCGAATCTCGGTGGGGCGCTGAACACTGGCCTCGAGGCGGGGACCGAGCTCGGGGGCGCCCTCGGTGGGGCGGCCGAACTGGGCTCGGATCTCGGTGCGGCGCTGGGTGGTTCGCTGAACGGCGGTATCGAGGGCGCGGGTTCGGCCGCGGCGGGTCTCGGCGGGGCGCTCGCCGGGGGAGCGCAGGCCGCCGGGAATCTCGGGGCCGGCGTGTCCTCGGATCTGAGCGGTGCCCTCGGCGGCGCGGCCCAGGTCGGCAGCGGTCTGGAGACCGGAATCTCCTCGGGCCTGGACGCCTCGCTGGGCGCGGGGGCCGGACTCTCGTCCAACCTCGGCGGCGCCCTGAACGGTGCCGGTCAGGTCGGAAGTCAGCTGGGCACAGGCATTTCCACGGGCCTCGGCGGAGCCGCCCAGGCCGGTGCGGACCTGGGCGCGGGCCTCACCGGAGCGGGCCAGCTCGGAACCGATCTGGGCACCGGCCTTTCCACGAGCCTCAACGGCTCCGTGGGCGGCGCCGCGCAGACCGCCGCCGATCTCGGCGCGGGACTCGGCGGCGCGGCCCAGGCCGGGGCCGGGCTGGGTACCGGTATCTCCACCGGCATCGATAGCGCGCTCGGTGGTGCCGCGCACGCCGGGGCCGATCTGGGGACCGGGCTGTCGTCGGGGATCGATGGCTCCCTGGGCGGTGCCGCGCAGGCGGGCGCCGGTTTGGAGACGGGCATCTCGTCCGGGCTCGGCGGTGCCGCACAGGCAGGTGCTGGTCTGGGAACGGGCATTTCGTCGGGTATCGACGGTTCGCTGGGTGGTGCCGCGCACGCCGGTGCCGGTTTGGAGTCGGGTATCTCCTCGGGACTTGGCGGTGCCGCGCAGGCGGGCGCCGGTCTGGGGTCGGGCATTTCGTCGGGTATCGACGGTTCGCTGGGTGGTGCCGCGCACGCCGGTGCCGGTTTGGAGTCGGGTATCTCCTCGGGACTCGGTGGTGCCGCGCAGGCGGGTGCCGGTCTGGGAACGGGCATTTCGTCCGGTATCGACGGTTCGCTCGGTGGTGCCGCGCATACCGGGGCGGATCTCGGGACCGGACTCTCCTCCGGTATCGGTGGTGCCGCGCACGCCGGAGCCGATCTGGGGACCGGGCTTTCCTCCGGTATCGGGGGTGCCGCGCAGGCCGGTGCCGGTCTGGGGACGGGTGTCTCCTCGGGGATCGACGGGGCCGCGCACGCGGGGACCGGGGTCGAGAGCGGGCTGTCGTCGCATGTGGACGGGGCGCTGGGAGGTGCGGCGAATACCTGGTCCAGTGTGGATGTTTCGCACGCGTTCGGGAGTTCGCTCGATACGGGGGCGTCGGGTGGGATCGATTCCACGCTCGGCGCGAGTGGCGGCGGATCGCTGGGTGGCGGGCTCGAGTCGGCGGGGCACGGGTCGACGGGGCTGTTCGGGGATGCGAGCGGCACCGCCTCCGGTGCGCTGGACACGCACGCGGGCGGCGATATCACCGGCGGCCTGCTGCACTGATCGGGAAGGCGAGTGAGGACGGGTGAGGACGGGTATGGGAACCGTGGTTGCCACGACCGCGACCGACGCACCGGCTGTGCCCTTGCAGACGGTGCTCGCGGAGACCATCACCGCCGCGCGCACCGCGCAACGCGGGGACCTGGTCGGCCGGCTGGAACGACTGGCCGACCGGGTCCGCGATCCGCGGCGGCGAATCGTGGTGGCGGGCTTGGGAAATCAGGGCAAGAGCCAATTCGTCAACGCCCTGCTGAATCTCGACGTCTGCCCGGTCGGCGACGACGCGACCACCACGGTGCCCGTCCTCCTCGCCCACGGCCCGGAACCCGCGGCCGAACTCGTCCTCGCCGGTCCCACCGGAAACGAGACCGACGGCCGCCGCGTCCCGATTCCGGTCGACGAGATCGGTTCGGTGACAACGCATTCCCCGCACGGTCACGTCCTGCGGCTGGACATCCAGGCGCCCAACCCGCTGCTCGCCGACGGCATCGTGCTCGTCGACACCCCCGCCCTCGGCGGCCACGGCAACCCGGGCGCCACCGCGGTGCTCGGTCTCGCGCCCGCCGCCGACGCGGTGCTGGTGCTCTCGGACGCCTCCACCGAACTCACCGAACCCGAGGTGGACTTCCTCCGGCAGGTGCGTCAGCTCTGCCCGGTCGTCGCCCTGCTGCTCACCAAGATCGACCTGTATCCGCACTGGCGTCAGGTGCACGAGGCCGACGCGAACCATCTGCGGCGCAACGACATTCAACTCCCCATCATCCCGGTCTCGGCCCTGTTGCGCGCCCACGCCATGCGCCTGCGCGACGAACAACTCGGCCGCGAATCCGGCTTCGGCCCGCTGTTCGACTTCCTGCGCGAACAGGTCGTGGCCCGCGATCAGGCCGCCACCCGCCGCGCCGTCGCCCTCGACATCTCCTCCGCCGCCGAACATCTCGCGCTGGCCCTGGGCAGCGAACTCGTCGCCCTGCGCGATCCCGAACGCGGCGCGGCCGCGATCCGCGAACTGCGCACCGCCAAGACGCAGGCCGAGGATCTGCACCGCCGCACCGCCGCCTGGCAGCAGACCCTCGGCGACGGCATCACCGATCTGGTCGCCGACATCGACCACGATCTGCGAGATCGCCTGCGCGCCATCGGCCGTACCGCCGAGGAGTGGATCGACGACAACGATCCCGGGCGGCTGTGGGACACCATGGCGGAATGGCTCACCGCGACCGTCGACAGCGCGGTGGGCGACAACCTGCTGTGGACCCATGCCCGCGCGCTGAATCTGGCCGAACGCGTCTCCGAGCACTTCCTCGAATTCGGCGCGGTCGACCTGCCCAATGTCGGTTCCCGGCTCGATCCGGGCGGTTCGCGCGTCGAGTCGGTGTCGCTCACCGATCTGGAACCGGATCTGGGCCTCGGGCACAAACTGCTCGTCGGCATGCGCGGTTCCTACGGCGGCATGGTGATGATCGGCCTGGCGAGCACCGTCGCGGGGCTGGCGCTGGTCAATCCGATCTCGCTCGGCGCGGGACTGCTGTTGGGCGGCAAGGCCTTCCGCGACGACAAGCGGGAACGCCTGACGCGCCGCCGGAACGAGGCGAAGATGGCGGTGCGGCGCTACCTCGACGATGTCAGCTTCGAGGCGAGCAAGGAGTCCCGGGATCGGCTGCATCGGGTGCACCGCGTGCTGCGCGACCACTTCACCGGCATCGCCGATCGCAGCCTGCGCTCGATCAACGACTCGTTGCAGGCCGCCCAGGACGCGGCCGGGGTGGAGAGCGCCCGGCGCGCCGAGCGCGGCGCCGAACTCGAACGTCAGCTGCGCGTGGTGGCCGAATTGCGGCGGCACGCCGACGCACTGCTGCCGCCCGGGTAGTGCCAGGAAGCTCCCAGCGCGCTCCGGTACGGTGACCGCGTGAGTTTCGAGGTCACCGGCGCAGGCCAGGGCATCGTTCCCGAGGCGCGCCGGCTGGTTGCGGCGGCCCGGCGGGGGTTCGCGCCGCGGTCGCGCCCGGCGGCGTTGCTCGACGATTGCGCGCGACGGCTCGACCAGCCGTTGCGGGTCGCGCTCGCGGGTCAGCTGAAGGCCGGTAAGTCGACATTGCTGAACGCTTTGGTGGGGCAGGACATCGCGCCCACCGACGCGACCGAGTGCACGCGCGTGGTCACCTGGTATCGCAACGGTTCCGCGCCGCGCGTGCGGGCCGTCGCCGGGGACGGGGCGCGGGCGGACGTGGTGGTGCGGCGGCAGCCCGGGGCCGACGGTTTGCCGGGCGCGCACGGGTTGACCTTCGATCTGTCCGGGTTGCGCTGGAACGCGGGGGCGCCGCGGGAGGTCGCGCATCTCGAGGTGGAATGGCCCGCGGAGACGTTGGCGCGCACCACGATCATCGATACGCCCGGCACCTCGTCGCTGTCGCGGGAGGTGTCGATGCGGACGACCCGGCTGTTGACGCCCGACGATCCGGCCGCCGGTGCGCTGCCGGGGGCGGATGCCATCGTGTATCTGCTGCGTCGTCTCGACGCCGCCGATGTCGGTTTCCTGGAGCGGATCGGTGCGGCGGCGGGGCAGTCCGGGCCGCTCGGTGTGATCGGCGTGGTGTCGCGGGCCGACGAGATCGGGGCGGGGCGGATCGACGCGCTGCACTCGGCGCGGGACGTGGCCGCGCGGTTCGCCGGGGAACTCGAGCGAACGGGCCTGTGCCAGGCCGTGATTCCGGTGGCGGGGTTGCTCGCGTTCGCCGCGGCGACCCTGCGGCAGCGCGAATACGACGCGTTCGAGGCGCTGGCGGGGGTTCCGGCGGAGGATCTGAGCGTCGCCCTGCTCTCGGCCGACCGGTTCGCCCGGTCAGATCTGCCGTTGCCGGTGTCCCCCGAGCTGCGCGCCCACCTCGCGGCCCGCTTCGGCCTGTTCGGAATTCGCATGGCGGTCACGCTGATTCGCCTCGGTGTCCGCGACTCCGCCACGCTCGCCGCCGAATTGACCGAGCGCAGCGGACTCGACGAGCTGCGCACCGTCCTCGACGTCCAATTCGCCCAGCGCGCCGACCAATTGAAGGCCCATTCCGCCCTCACCGCCCTCGCGCGCACCCTCACCGCCCACCCGGGCCCGACCGCCGACCAGCTCCTCCCGCGCGTGCGCACCCTCCTCGCCGACGTCCACGGTTTCGCCGAACTCCGCCTCCTCGGCCGCCTCCGCACCGACGAACTCCCCCTCCCCCCCGAGGACCTCGCCGAACTCCACCGCCTCATCGGCGGCTCCGGCGTCGCCCCCCACCTCCGCCTGGCCCTCCCCCCGCACACCGACCCCACCACCCTCCGCGACCACGCCCTCGCCGCCGTCCGCAAATGGCGCTCCCGCGCCACCCACCCCCTCGCCGACCGCTTCACCGCCACCGCCTGCCGCACCGCCGCCCGCAGCGCCGAAGGCATCCTCGACCTCCTCCACGACCCCCCGACCACCCCCCTCACCCACCTCCACCCCTGACCCCCGGCGACCCAAATAGCCGGGCACCCCCAGGTACGGCAGCACAGCCGCACCCCTTATTCGGATCCGCACCCGTTTCATGGCCCTGTACAGGGTGCGGATTCGAATAAAGGGTGCGGCTGGGTTGCCGTGCCTGGGGTTAGAGGGTGGTGGTGGGGCTGGTGGGGTCTATGAGGATTTTGGCGTGGTGGTCGGGGGTGGCGAGGGTGGTGAAGGCGGTGGGGACGCCGGGGAGGCCGACCGTGCCGGTGATGAGGGGGGTGGGGTCGATCTTGCCGGAGGCGAGCATGTGGAGGGTGTCGCGGAATTCGCCCGGGTCGTAGCCGAAGACGAAGCGGAGGTCCAGTTCCTTGTTGATGGCCATGGCGGGGCGGATGGTGTCGGGTTGCATGCAGACGCCGACGACGATGACGCGGGAGCGTGGGGGAGCGGCCGTGAGGATCCGGTCGAGAATGCCGGGGACGCCGACACATTCGAAGACGGCGGGGCCGGTGGGGCCCGCGTCGAGGGTGTGGGCCAGGCGGAAGGCCAGCCACCAGGGCAGTTTCGGCACGGCGCGCAGGCGGTCCATGGCGTCGAAGCCGAGATTCAAGATGTCGGCCGCGCCGGTGATGCGGGGCTTGCGCGGGGTGGCGGTCCAGGGCTCCTCGACGGCGGGATCGACCACGACGTCGGCCCCGCAGCGGGTGGCGAGTTCGCGACGGCGCGGTGAGAGATCGCTCGCCACAACGGTTTTCACCCCGGCGGCCTTCAACATGGTGATCACCGCGAGGCCGATCGGACCGCAGCCGATGACGAACGCGGTCTGCCGGGCGCCGACCCGCCCGCGCCGCACCGCGTGCCAGGCCACCGCCATCGGCTCGGTGAGCGCGGCGTGGTCGGCGGACAGGCCGTTGGGTACGGGGAAGGTCATGGATTCCTGCACCACGACCTGTTCGGCGTAACCGCCGGGCGCCTGCTCGGACAACCCGGTCAGCTGGGGTTCCCCATCGGTGCGCAGGATCGGCAGGGCCACCACCCACGTGCCGGACTTCCAGCGCTTCCGGCAGCCGGGCCCGTATTCGGCCACCCGCCCGACGAATTCGTGCCCCAGGACGACGCGCTGATGCGAGCGCATGAAGTGCTCGTACCCGGTCGCCCGCGCCAGCTCGGCGAGTTCGTCGCAGTGCACCCGCGCGTGCAGATCCGAACCGCAGATCCCGCACCGCTCGACGGTGATGAGCAACTGTCCGGGCCCGGGCCTCGGGGTCTCGATATCGGCGACGTCCAGCTTGCCCTCGGAACAGACCACGGCCTTCATACGGGCACCGTACCCCGACGGCCGGGTGACGGAGGTCACTTCCCGGGCCGGTCACGGGCCGCGCATCGGCCGTGTCCAACCGAATGTCATCACCTCACGGAAGGACCCTCCGATGCCCACCCTCGACGTTCTCGATTCCTACCTGCACTACACCGACACCGGCAGCGGCGCGATCCCGATCGTGTTCCTGCACGGCAACCCCACCTCGTCGTACCTGTGGCGCAAGGTGATTCCGCACGTCGCCGACCGCACCCGCGTCCTCGCGCCGGATCTCGTCGGCATGGGCGAGTCCGGGAAGCCCGATATCGCCTATCGCTTCGCCGATCACGCCCGCTATCTCGACGCCTGGTTCGACGGGCTGGGCCTGGACCGCGTCGTGCTCGTCGGCCACGACTGGGGTGGTGCGCTCGGAATGCATTGGGCGGCAAGATATCCCGAACGGGTCGCGGGGATCGCGGTGCTCGAGACCTTCCTGCGCCCGATGGACTGGTCGGAGATGCCGCCGCAGGGCGCGGAGCTGTTCCGCCGGTTCCGCTCGCCCGAGGGGGAACGCATGATCCTCGAGGAGAACATGTTCATCGAGTTCAACCTTCCCTTCGGCGCCAAATCCCTCACCGACGCCGACCTCGACGCGTACCGCCGCCCGTACCCGACCCCCGAATCCCGCCGCCCGATGCTCGCGTGGTCCCGCGAGTTCCCGCTCAGCGGCGAACCGGCCGACGTGGTCGCCGTCGTCGAGGACTACGGCCGCGCCATGGCCGCCACCCCGGCCGTCCCCAAGCTGATCATGGCTGTGGACAACGGCGTCGGCCTCGGCGCGGGCACGATCATCGACTGGGCGGCGACCACCTTCGCGTCCGCCGAAACCGTCTCGATCGGCCCCGCGGGCCACCACGCCCCCGAGGACCAACCCGACGCCATAGGCAAGGCCGTCGCCGCCTGGACCGACCGGCACGCCCTGCTCGAGCCCTAGCTGTTGTGGGTCGTGACGTTGATGACGGTGGGTGGTTGAGAAGAGGGCGGGTCTTCGGCGGCAGGATGTGAAGCGCCAACTCACACATTCGCTCGA